>DASYGN010000017.1:0-3350 GCA_035999625.1 Caulobacteraceae bacterium
AGGGTTGCGCCCTCGACCATCACCGCGCCCGGAAACGCCCTGGCCATCGACAGATTGGGGGCATTGGGGCTGGGGTTGATCCAGGCGCGCTCGCCCAGCGGCCAGCCGAAGCCCGGTCCCGCCTCCGGGGCCCAGCCCTCCATGCCGATGACCCGGTAATCCACGTCCAGCTTGCGCGCGCCGACGAACCAGCCGCCGAGCTCGCCCAGGGTCAGGCCGTGGCGCATCGGCAGCGGCCCGGCGCCGACGAAGCTTTCCCAGCCGGGGCGCAGCTTCAGCCCCTCCACCGGCCGGCCGATGGGATTGGGCCGGTCGAGCACCCACACCGCTTTTCCGTGCGCGGCCGCCGCCTCCAGCACATAGAGCAGGGTGGTGACGAAGGTGTAGATGCGGGTGCCGACGTCCTGCAGATCCACCAGCAGCACATCGAAGGTGTCCACCATCGCGCTCGTTGGCCGTCGCCCCTCGCCATAGAGGCTGAATACCGGCACGCCATGCACCGGATCGACGAAGTCGGCGGTCTCGATCATGTTGTCCTGCTTGTCGCCGCGCAGGCCGTGCTGGGGGCCGAAGGCGGCGGTCAGGCGCACCTCCGGCAGCGCCGCCAGGGCGTCCAGAGAATGGGTGAGGGCGGCGGTCAGCGAGGCCGGATGGGCCAGCAGCGCCACGCGCGCCCCGGCCAGGGGCCGGCGCAGGTCGGGCTCGGCCAGCAGCCGGTCGATGCCGAATTTCATATCAGTTCGAATGTCTCCCGGGCGGTGGCGCCCGGCGGAAGATTGAGCGCAAAAGCGTCGGCATGATGGAAGTCGGGATCGCCATCGGGATGGGCGAGGGCCCAATAGGACCGGCGCCCGTTGGCTTCCTCGATCACCGCCGCCAGTCCGATCCGCCACGGCTTTCCGATCGGCAGGTCGCTGGCGCCGAGGTCGAGCGAAACCCGCATCTCGAACGTCTCATCGTTGGCGTGCACATCCAGCCGGGGCGCCGGCAGCTCGCGCGCCGCCCGCATCCCGCTGCGATAGCCGCTGAAGGCATAGCTCGCCCACTGGGTGGAGGGCGAGAAGTTGAACTCAAGATAGCGCGCCGCCCTGGGCCCGCGCACGAACGCCTCGAAGCAGGTTCGCCGCCAGAGCTCGTCGGCGCGCCCGGCCCAGGTGCGCTCGGGGATGTGGAGATCGCGGATTCCGCCGCTGATGAAGAAGGCCAGGTCCAGCCGGCCGGGCCGTGGCCGCACCGCTTCGGCGCCGATGTCGATCCTGCCCGTACAGCGGGAATCGGGATGCATGACCAGGGTGGCGAACATGGTGCTCTACCGCGCCGGCTGCCGCGCGGGCGGGCGCCCGAAATCATATCGGCTCACGACCAGCCTCCTTCCCGAACCCCACCACTGGCATAGGGCCGAAGCGGGCGCGCTGGCAATGGCCGGCGGCGCGCGGCAACCGCGCCGATCATGGCGGGAAAGGTCAAGTTTGCGGCGCGTTGGGCGCTCGCGCCAGGGCGGCGACATGGCTAATCGGACCGGGCGCCGCCTCGATCCACCGGCGTAGAGTATCGGCGGGTTCGCCGGCTGCGTGTTCCTGGGACGTCGGCTGAGCCGAGTTAGGGCGGCGTTCCAGGTTCCGGCCCAGGGCCGGGCTGTGGCCACGGCGGAGGCGCCCCCTTCGTCTCCGCGGGCGCGGCGATCCGCCGCGTGCGCTTGGCCACTCGGCGATGATACCGGGCTGACATGATACTGGAGGGGGAGAATCGTGCCAGCGATCGCGGCCGAGCGCTCATTCCAAACGCGCTCCTCCTGAAGCCGGAGTTTGCGGCGGCCGTGCAGGACAGCCAACGTGATTGGCGACGCGCCTCGCGCTCCTAGGAAACCAAGATGATCATCACGCGCACGCCGCTGCGGATTTCGATCGGAGGAGGAGGCACGGATTTGCCGTCCTATTCCGACAAATTCGGTGGATTTGTCATCTCCGGGGCGATTTCTAAATACGTATATATTCTCTTCAATCGAATTCATCGGCCGGTATACTTGGTCAAATACTCTCACCATGAGGAAGTCGCGGATCGGCGAGAGATCGCGCATCCGTTGTTCCGGGAAGCCCTGGAGGCGCTGGACATCCAGCCGGGCGTCGAGATCGTGAGCGTCGCCGATGTCATGGCCGGCACGGGCTTGGGCTCCTCGGGCACGTTCACGGTCGGCTTGCTGCACGCCCTTTATGCCGCGACCCACACGATCGCCTCGCCCGAATCGCTGGCCGCGAGGGCGATAGACATCGAGATGTCCCGGCTCGGCGAACCGGTGGGCAAGCAGGATCAATACATCGCCGCCTATGGCGGACTGATGTGCCAGGATTATAGGCGGGATGGGACGGTCGGAATCTCGCCCCTGAAGGTCAGCGAGGGCACCCGGCGGGAGCTGGCTGACAGCCTGATGCTGTTCTACACCGGCGCCAGTCGCGCCGCGTCCGATATTCTTCTCGATCAAAAGGTTCGCTCGGAGCGAGGTGACCGCGACGTGATCGACAACCTCCATCGCGTCAAGGAGCTGAGCTATCGCATCCGCGAGTCGCTCGAGGCTGGGCGACCAGAAGAGTTCGGCCGGATGATGGACGAGCACTGGCAGTGCAAGAGGCAGCGAAACCCTGGGATGTCCGCCCCCGCCATCGATCACGCCTATGAGCACGCCATGGAGAACGGCGCGCTCGGCGGCAAGCTGGTCGGCGCCGGCGGCGGCGGATTCCTGCTGTTCTACACGAGCGACCGCACCAGGCTGCGTCGCGCCATGAACGAGCTCGGCTTGGCCGAGATGCCGTTCTCGTTCGACTTTCACGGCACCATCGTTCAGTTGCACGATTAAGAATCGCCACAGGTTCGGCCGCTAGCATGCAGTGCGTCATCTTGGCTGGTGGTCTCGGCACGCGGATGCGGGCCCACACCGAACAAATCCCGAAGGCTATGATCGAGGTCGCCGGCCATCCCTTCGTTCACCATCAGCTCTCATTGCTGGCCCGCCAGGGCGTTCGCCGAGTGGTTATGATTACCGGCTATCGCGGGGGCCAATTGCGCGATTACGTTGGCGAGGGAGCACGCTACGGTCTGCAAGTTGGCTACGTGGAAGAGGGCGATTCGCTGAGGGGGACGGGTGGTGCTCTGCGCTTTGCGGCTGACCTCGGCGCCCTCGATGCCGGGTTCTTTGTTCTCTATGGCGATTCCTACCTGCCCATTGAGCTGGCGCCCATTTGGTCGGCGTCGCACCAAGGGCGGCGGGCGGTGATGACCATCTTCCGCAACGACGGTCGCTGGGACCGTGCAAACGTACGGTTCGGCGATGGCGGTCCGCTGCTATACGACAAGTT
>DASYGN010000018.1:0-3381 GCA_035999625.1 Caulobacteraceae bacterium
CCAGATCCTTGCGGTCGAACTCGTAGAGCTCGGCGGCGGCCATGCCGCCGCCGCCGATGACCTGCACCGGGCGGCGCGCGGCGATGCCGACCACCGCGGCGCCAAATCGATCGGCGAGAGCGGCGGTGATGGCCAGCACCCCGTCATTGTTCTCGCCCACGTCGAGGTGCGACATCAGTGTCGAGTAGGTCATGGCGGACTCCTAAGCCTCGCCGCCAGAATTAGCCGCGTCCTTCCCGGCCACATTGATCGTGCGCAATGCGGTTTCGCTCGGGGTCCGGTTCTATCCCGCCATCGATGCGGGCGCGCAGGCTCGGCCCTCGCCCGCGCGCCTAGAACAGACGCTCGACCGTCTTGCACACCTTGTCCAGGTGCGCGGCCACGGCGTCGGGGCGCATGCCGAGGGTGACGCCGCCGGCATGAATGTGATCGAGAACGGTCAAGCCGCATACCTGCGCCAGGTGATCGTCGAACAGGGTGCGGATCGCGGTCCAGGCGCCTTCCTGCTCGATCCATTCGATTGGCGATCCAGACGAGGTGAAGCTGAGCAGCTTTCGTCCACGCAGAAGCGGACTGTTGCCGCCGCCCTGGATGCCGCCGAACCCGAAGCCCATGCCGAATACGCGATCGATGTAGCCCTTGATCATCGCTGGAGGCGCGTAGAACCAGAGGGGATAGACCAGGACGAAGACATCCGTCGCTTCCAGGACCGCGCGCTCTTCGATCACGTCGGGGGCCGGACCGAAGCCCTCTGTTTGGGGAATTTCCCCGCTCTTCAGGCGGGGATCGAAGTCGAGGCGATAAAGGTCGCGCAACACCGTCTCATGGCCACGCTGGCGCGCGGTCTTCACGTAGGTTCTCGCCACCGCCAGGGTGAAGCTGGTCTCGTTTGGGTGGGCGACGATGACAGCGTGTCTCATGATCGCGTTAACTCCGGTGGCGCGTGGCTCTTCATGCCGGTCGGACGGGTTGTGGTCATTGCGGCGGATCAATCGCCCGCGCCCGCAGGCGCGGGGACGAGCCTTCCACCGCACGTTTGATCGCCTATATTAAATGCTGCGCCCCGCAGGGATCATCGCAAGTGCAGGTTCTTGAGTTCATCATCTTGGGGGTGTTGGCCGGCGTGGTGCTGTTCCAGCTCTACGCCGTTCTCGGCCGCAAGGTCGGTCGCGGGCCGGGCGAAGCCACCTCGCCGCCAACGATCCCCAACGCCGTCCGCGATGCGCTGCGCGCGCCCTCGTCCACGAGCGAACCCGCGCCAACCCTGACCGGGGTCGCCGCCTTGCGCGCCAGGGACCCGAGCTTCGATCCGGGCCAGTTCGTTCAGGGCGCACGCCAAGCCTACCAGACGATCGTCAAGGCGTTCGCCGAGGGTGACAGAACGGCGCTGAAGCCTCTTCTGGCGCCCAGCGTCATGGACGGCTTCGAAGCCGCGATCCGCGAGCGCGAGGCCGCCGGACGCTCCGAAACTGTGGAGTTCCTTCAGCCGCCGCGGGCGGATCTGGAGACCGTGAGCTTGGCCGATAACCTGGCCCACGCCGCCGTGCGGTTCCTGGCCGAGTTGCGCAACCGGACCAAGGACGCCTCCGGCGAGGCGGTGGATGACCGGCGCACGGCGGAAGTATGGACCTTCGAGCGCGACGTCCGCAGCCGCAATCCGAACTGGACCTTGATCCACGTCGACGCCGCCGAGGTCTAGGAGGGCTTGAGGGGCGCGCTCGGCATAGCCGCCGCGGCGATCGCCCTCGCCGCCTGCGCTCAGGACCGCCCACCGCCAGCGGCTCCGTCGCCGGGGGCGCCGCTTTCGGCGCTGCCCGGATGGGCCGAGGAAGATCATGTGGCGGCGCTGCGCGCTGTCGAGGCGGCCTGCCTGGTCACCGGGAACCGGCTGATCGCCGCCTGTCAGGCGGCGCCGGCCGTGGAATTGATGGGTGAGGACGCCGCGCGAGCGTTCCTGGAAGCCAACTTCGCGGCAACGCCGATGCCCGGCGATGGTCGCCTGACGGGCTATTTCATGCCCGTCTACGAGGCGCGGCGGACGCCATCGGGCGAATTCGACGCTCCGCTCCGGCCTCGCCCGGCCGATCTGCCGCAGCAGGATTTCAGCGCCGCGGCCAGGGTCCCCTATGCCGATCGAGCCGCCATCGAGGCGCGTGCGGCCGACGACGCCCTGGCGTGGATGCGCCCGGAAGATCTGTTCTTCATGCAGATCCAGGGCTCCGGGGCGCTGGCCTTCGATGACGGCTTCCAGGCGAAAGCGACATTCGCCGGGTCCAACGGCGCGCCGTTCGTTGGCGTCGCCGCCCCGATGCGCGCCCAGGGGATGATCAGCGACCAGGGCAGTTCGGCCGAGGCGATTCACGCCTGGCTGGCCGACCACCGTGGGCCGCAGGCCCAGGCGGTGATGGACCTCGATCCGCGCTATGTCTTCTTCGCCCTGGCGCCGGACGATGGGCTGGACCCCTTCGGCGCTGCGGGTCGGCGCCTGGTCCCGGGCCGCTCGCTGGCGGTCGATCCGGCCTTTCACGCCATGGGCGATCTCATGTGGATCGATGGCGCGGCGCCGGTGATCGCCGGCGCCTTTCCGGTCTATCGTCGCCTCACCGTGGCGCTCGATACCGGCGGCGCGATCAAGGGCGATGTACGCGCCGATCTCTATGTTGGACGCGGCCCGGCGGCGGGGCTCGAGGCTGGCCGCGTTCGCCATCAGCTGCATCTGTGGCGGCTGGTCCCGCGCGGCGAGCAGACCGTTGCCGCCGCCACCGCAGCGTCTGATAAACCGCCGCGGCGATGATCAGCGCCGCCGGCGCCGCCAGCGGCGCCAGCACCTTGGGCTGCAGCAGGGTCTGCAGGTGCAAGGGATGGCCGGTCATGAACGCGGCCCCGATGGCGCTGTAGAGGAAGACGCCCGGACCCAGGCCGACCAGCGTCGCCGCGGCGTAGGCGTTGAACGGCGCATCGGCGAGGCCGCCCGCCATGTTGACCAGCCAGAACGGCGCCAGAGGTATCAGGCGCAAGCCGAGGATGTAGGTGAAGGCGTTCTTCCGCATCCCCTCCATGAGGCGCGCCAGGCGCGGCCCGCGTCGCTCGGCCCGCGCGCGAAGCGCCTCGCCAAAGGCCGAACGCACGGCGAAGTAGGCCGCCAAAGCGCCAAGCTCGCCGCCGAGCAGCGACAGGCCGCCGCCAAGCCAGACGCCGAAAAGGTTGCCGCCGGCAAAGGTCAGGAACGTGGCGCCGGGGATGTTGGCGGCGGTGACCAGGAAGTAGAGCCCCAGAAAGACGGCCCCGGCGACCAGGCGGTGGCGCAGGACCAGCTGCGCCAGTTCGGCATGGCGCTGACGCAGGCTCTCAACCCTCAAAAAGTGAGGCAAGCCCGCCAAC
>DASYGN010000019.1:0-10952 GCA_035999625.1 Caulobacteraceae bacterium
GGGTCTGTGGTCATGGTTGCGAACTCTTCACGGGAGGGATGGGCCGAGGGAGAAAGTCCCCTGAACGCCCGCCCGCGAAAGGCTACTGCGTCCAGGGGCGGCTAAGCCCGAGGCGCGGAAGGCGCAGAAGCTGGCTGGTCGCAACCATGGGCGCCGGCCTAGCGGAATCCGGGTGGGCGCGCAACAGCCTTGCCGTCCAGCCGGCGATTTGCCGCGGCCAGAGGCAAATTATTCCAAGCCTCTACCGTCGCAGCCATTTGTTGGCGGCCAGAATGGCGAGTCCCCAGACGACCAGCGCCGCCGCCAGCCATATCCACGGCCAGACCCCGCCGCTCATCGCCCCGCGGCCAACCAGCGCGATCACCGCGATCTTGGGCAGGATGCCAATCGCGGTCCCGAGCGCGAACGCCCACCAGCCCATGGTGGTCACGCCGGCGCCGATGTTGACCATCACGAACGGCGCCACCGGGACCAGGCGCACGACCAGGCTGGCGACGAAGCCGTTGCGGCCGATGATCGCGCCGATACGTTGCGCCGTCCGCCACTCGCCGATCAGGCCGGCGCCAAAGCCGCGGCCGATGGCGAAGCCGACCAGGGCGGAAACCATGGTCCCGGCCCAGCTGTAGGTCATGCCCCTGGCCGGGCCGAGCGCCAGGACGGCGGCGGCGATCAGCGCCACCTGCGGCACGCCGAGGAAGGCCAAGGCGGCGAAGGCCAGGATCACCACCGGCAACGCCAAGGGTCCGCGCGCCTGATTCAGCAGCCGTCGGGCGGCGGCCGCGCCATCGACGCCCAGCGCCGGCAGGCCGAACAGGAACACCAGGCCCAGGCCGCCGAACAGGACGAAGGCCAGAACGGCGCGCCGCCAATGCCTCCAGCCGCGAAGTTGCGCGCTCATGCTCAACGTCCTAACAGGACGGCGCGCCTCCCGCCTCCATGAGTCGAGATCGATGTTCGTCGAATCCGCCGGCCTGCGCCGCGTAAAGCCTTCCGCCACCGCGGCGGCAAGCACAAAGGCGCGCGCCCTGCGCGCCGCCGGTCGCGATATCATCTCGCTCGACGCCGGCGAGCCCGATCACGACACCCCGGAACACATCAAGGCGGCGGCCATCCAGGCGATCCGCGATGGCAAGACCAAATACACCGACGTCGACGGCATCCCCGAGCTCAAGGAGGCGATCCGCGCCAAGTTCGCGCGCGAGAACCGCCTGACCTACGCCCAGAACCAGATCAACGTTTCGCCCGGCGGTAAGCCGGTGATCTTCAACGCCATGATGGCCAGCCTCAATCCCGGTGACGAGGTGGTGATCCCGGCCCCCTACTGGGTCAGCTATCCGGACATGGTGCTGCTGGCCGGCGGCGAGCCCCGGTTCGTGGCCACCCGGGCCGAGGAAGGTTTCAAGGTCCGCCCGGCCGAGCTGGAAGCGGCGATCACCCCGCGCACCCGGTGGCTGATCCTCAACTCGCCCTCCAACCCCTCCGGCGCCGCCTACACGGAAGCGGAGCTGGGGGGCGTAGCCGAGGTTCTCCTGCGCCACCCAGACGTCTGGGTGCTGACCGACGACATGTACGAGCACCTGGTGTTCGGCGATTTCACCTTCAGGACGATCGCCGAGGTCGAGCCGGCGCTTTACGCGCGCACCCTGACCATGAACGGGGTCTCCAAGGCCTATGCGATGACCGGCTGGCGGATCGGCTACGCCGGCGGACCGGCGCCGCTGATCGGGGCCATGCGCAAGGTGATGAGCCAGTCGACGTCGAATCCGACCTCGATCTCGCAGTGGGCGGCGGTGGCGGCGCTCACCGGGCCGCAGGATTTCATCGCCCCAAACGCCGCCAAGTTCGAGCAGCGCCGCGATCTGGTGGTGTCGATGCTCAATCAGGCGCAGGGCATTTCCTGTCCGACACCCGAGGGCGCGTTCTACGTCTTTCCCTCCTGCGCCGGGGTGATCGGCAAGACCGCGCCGTCGGGCGATCCCATCGCCAACGACCGCGAGTTCGCCGACGCGCTGCTGGAGGACCAGGGGGTGTCGGTGGTGTTCGGCGAGGCGTTTGGCCTCTCGCCCTTCTTCCGCATCAGCTACGCCACCTCCAACGCCAAGCTGGAGGACGCCTGCCAGCGCATCCAGCGGTTCTGCGGGGCGGTGCGCTGAGGGCTTTGCCGACGCTCGCCGTGGCGGTTGTTCTGGCCGCCGGCGCGGCCCACGCGGCCGACCGGACCAGCGCCCGCGCCTTCGTCGAACGCCTCTACGGCCACTATCCGATCGCCGAACACGCGCCGATATTCGAGGCCGCGGGCAAGGACAGCGCCTCGGTGTTCGATGGCCCCCTGGCCGCTTTGATCGCCGAGGACCAGCGCCTCACCCCGGACGGTGACGCTCCCCAGCTCGGCGGCGATCCGATCTGCGATTGCCAGGACGACGGCGGCATGAGTTTCCAGGTTTCGGCGGTCAAAGCCGATGGCCCCTTTGCCGCCACGGCCACGGTGATCCGCATCGACCCCGCGACCACGCCGCCCGAGCGCTATCCGATCACCCTGGACCTGCAGAAGACCGTTGGCGGCTGGCGCGTCCACGACATCCACAGCGCCGAGACGCCCTCCCTGCGCGCCTTTCTGATCAGGGTTGACCGGGAGCGGATGCCGCCGCCATGACCGCGCGTGCGCCCGGCCAGCAGAAGCGCTCGCTCAACCTCGCCGGACACGCCACCTCCCTGGCCCTCGAGCCGGAGTTCTGGGCCGCCCTGGAGACAATGGCGGCGGCGCGCGGCGTCGGCCTGGCGAGACTGATCGCCAGCATCGATACCGCGCGCGGTCCACGCTCTCTCGCCTCCGCCTGCCGCCTGGCGGCGCTGGAATCGGCCAAAGCAGGTTAGGATAGGGGCGAATCCACACCATCTTGCATTCGCCGTGACCGAAACGCCCCGCATCTCCGATCTCGCCCGCGTCGATGGCGGCGAGCGCGCCTATTTCGCCGGGCTCAATCCCGAGCAGCGCGCGGCGGTCGAGGCCACCGAAGGCCCGGTGCTGGTGCTGGCCGGGGCCGGCACCGGCAAGACCCGGGTGCTGACCACGCGCCTGGCCCATATCCTCGCCGCCGGCAAAGCCAGGCCCTGGCAGCTGCTGGCGGTGACCTTCACCAACAAGGCGGCGCGCGAGATGCGCGTGCGCATCGCCGACATCATCGGCGGCGGGGCCGAGGACCTGCGCTTCCTCGGCACCTTCCATTCCATCGCCGCCCAGATGCTGCGCCGCCACGCCGAGCTGGTGGGGCTTAAATCGAGCTACACCATCATCGATGTCGATGATCAGGAGCGGCTGATCCGCCAGCTGCTGGAAGCGGAGAATATCGACGCCAAGCGCTGGACTCCGCGCCATCTGGCCGGCCTGATCGATCAGTGGAAGAACCGCGGCTGGGGGCCGGACAAGACCCCGCCGGCCGAAGGGAGCCATTTCGCGGGCGGCAAGGGCATCCACTTCTATCGCCTGTACCAGGAACGCCTCAGGGTCCTGAACGCCTGCGACTTCGGCGATCTTCTGCTGCACAACCTGACCCTGTTCACCGAGCACCCCGAAGTGCTGGCCGACTACCACGCCCGCTTCCGCTATCTGCTGGTCGACGAATATCAGGACACCAACGTCGCCCAGTACCTGTGGCTGCGCCTGCTGGCGCAGCAGCGGCGCAACCTGTGCTGCGTCGGCGACGACGACCAGTCGATCTATGGCTGGCGCGGGGCCGAGGTCGACAACATCCTGCGCTTCGAGCGCGACTTCCCGGGCGCCAAGGTGATCCGCCTGGAGCGCAACTACCGCTCCACCGAGCACATCCTGGCCGCGGCTTCGGGCCTGATCGCGGCCAACAAGGGGCGGCTCGGCAAGACCCTGTGGACCGAAGCCGCCGGCGGCCAGCGGGTGCAGGTGCGCGGCGTGTGGGACGGCGAGGCCGAATCGCGGCTGGTGGCCGCGGACATCGAACGCTGGAAGAAGGGGCGGCGCTATCGCGACATCGCCGTCCTGGTGCGGGCCTCGTTTCAGATGCGCGCCTTCGAGGAGCGCTTCGTGCTGCTGCAGATCCCCTATACGGTGGTCGGCGGTCCCCGGTTCTTCGAGCGGGCGGAGATCCGCGACGCCCACGCCTATCTGCGCCTGGTGCAGTCCCCGGACGACGACCTGGCCTTCGAGCGTATCGTCAATACGCCTCGGCGCGGGATCGGCGAGGCCACGGTCAAGAAGCTGCTGCAGGTGGGCCGCGGACGCGGCGTGCCGGCGATGGCGGCGGCCGCCGATCTGGTGCGCACCGACGAACTGAGCGGACGGTCGCGCACGGCGCTGGCCAATTTCCTTCGCGACATGGACCGCTGGCGGCGCCAGAAGGACGCCACGCCGCACCCGCGCCTGGCGGAGACCATCCTCGAAGAGAGCGGCTACATCGACGCCCTGCGCCTCGATCGCGGCCCGACCAGCCAGACCCGGCTCGACAACCTGAAGGAACTGATCCAGTCGATGGGGGCGTTCGACACCCTGGAGGCTTATCTCGAGCATGTATCGCTGATCACCGATCTCGATCGCGAGGCGGCGGGCGATGCGGTGCAGATCATGACCTTGCATTCGGCCAAGGGGCTGGAGTTTCCCCTGGTGTTCCTGCCCGGCTGGGAAGAGGGCGTGTTCCCCAGCCAGCGCAGCCTCGATGAAAGCGGCGAGAAGGGCCTCGAGGAGGAGCGGCGGCTGGCTTACGTCGGCCTGACCCGGGCCAAGGAGGAAGCGCGCATCTCCTTCGCCGCCAACCGTCAGGTTTATGGCCGCTGGACCAGCCAGCTCCCCAGCCGGTTCGTCGACGAGCTGCCGCTCAGCAATGTCGAGGCGTCATCGGAGACCGGCTATTACGGCGGCGGGATGCGCGAGGGGGCCTCGCGCTGGGACGAGGTCAACTATGGCGCTGGCTACGATAGCCCTGGCTGGCGGCGGGCCCAGGCGCGCGGCTATGCTGGCGGTCCGCCCGGCCGCACCCAGGTGATCGAGGGCGAGGGCCGGCTGATCGCCGTCTCCGATCCCGCTGGCGTCTTTTCCGCCGGCGATCGGGTGTTCCATCAGAAGTTTGGACCGGGTTCGGTGACCCACGTCGAAGGCAACAAACTGACGGTGATGTTCGACCATGCCGGCGAGAAGCGGGTGATCGACAGCTTCGTGACCAGGGGCTGAACCCCCCACCCCGGCTTCGCCGGTACTCCCCCCAGAGGGGGGAGAGAGGGCTTGCGCGACCGCTTCCCCTACCCGTCCAGATCCTCGGCCAGGATCGCCATTTCGAACATGAACGAACCATCCTCGTCCTCGTCCTCGTAGACGACGCCGATGAATTCGCCCTTCATCTCGACCTCGGCCGAGTCGCGCTGCTTGGGCCTGGCCTTCACGGCGATGTGGGGATTGCCGAAGGTGCGCTTGAGATGCGCCTGGACGCGATCGATGTCTCTCTGTTCCATGCGCGCCAGCCTAGCGCATCATATCGAATAATCGAAGGCGGCTTCGCCCAGGGTCTGGTCCATCGACCGGGAGGGTTCCGGACAGGTCGGGCAGTTGACCAGGCGCGCCGGCACCCCGGCGGCGGTGCAATGGGCGGGCACGGGCTTGAGCACCACCGAGCCCGAGGCGATCTTGGCGTAGTCGCCGACACTGATATTGCCCAGCACCTTGGCCCCGGCCCCCAGCAGCACGCCGTTGCCGATCTTGGGATGGCGATCGCCGCGCTCGGCCCCGGTGCCGCCCAGGGTGACGCCCTGAAGCATGGACACGTCATCGCCCACGACCGCCGTCTCGCCGATGACGATGCCGGTGCCATGGTCGATGAACGCGCCGGCCCCGATCACCGCCGCCGGATGGATGTCGACCTGGAACAGCTCGCTCATCCGGCTCTGGAGATAGAAGGCGATCGCCTCGCGGCCGTTGCGCCACATCCAGTGGGCGACGCGATAGGTCTGCAGGGCCTGGAAGCCCTTGAAGAACAGGAACGGCTGGACATAGCCCTTGCAGGCCGGATCGCGCTCGAACACCGCCTTCAGGTCGGCCTCGGCCCGGCTGATGATGCCCGGATCGCCGGCAAAGGCGTCGTCGGCCAGCTCGCGCAGGCTCATGGCGCTCAACTCATGGTCGCTGAGCTTGCGGGCCAGCTGATAGGAGAGCGCCGCGCCGAGGTTGGCGTGACGCAGAATGACCGCGTTCAGCAGCGTGGCCAGCGATGGCTCTTCGCCGGCGGTGTGGTTGGCCTCGTTGCGCAGCGCCGCCCACACTGGCGGGGCCGCCGTCTTGTCGACCACTTCCAGGCGCTTGGGCATCGGCCGCTCCCTCGTCAGGTCCGAGGGCATATGGCGTCGCCATCGAAAAGGGGCAAGGTTGCGATTGACGCTGGCGCGGACTACCTGCGCCCGGTGAAACCCTCCCTGCCCTCGCCCGCCTTCGGCGATCCGCTGCCGCTCGAAGCCGCGCCGGACACCCTGGCCTTCCTGGCCCGGCGCCGGTCGGCCTCGGCCCTGACCCTGGGCGAGCCGGGGCCGAGCGCGGATCAGCTGCGCACCCTGCTGGGCCTGGCCGCGCGCGTGCCCGACCACGGCAAGCTCTCGCCCTGGCGCTTCGTGATCCTCGAAGGGGCGGCCAAGGCGGCGTTCGTCGCCGGCCTGGAGGATATCGCCAACCATCGCCCCGACGCCGCCAAGGCCAGCGCCAAGCTCGGCAAGATCGCCGGCCCGCCGATGACCATCGCCGTCGTCTCCCGCTACACGCCAGGCGAGATTCCGGAATGGGAGCAGCGCCTTTCGGCCGGGGCGGTGTGCATGATGCTGATCACCGCCGCGGCGGCGATGGGCGTCGGGGCCAACTGGATCACCGACTGGTACGCCTACGACGCCGAGGCGAACCGCCTGCTGGGGCTTGGCGGGAACGAGCGGGTGGCCGGGTTCGTCCACCTCGGAACCCCCTCCGAGGCGCCGCTGGAGCGCGTCCGGCCCGAGGTTTCGACGCTCGCCAGCCGCTGGGCGCCCTAGCGCCCCCGGTAAGGCGCGACGGCCTGATCGGGCAGCCACATCCCCTCGGGCGGGGAGCCGCTCTGCCAGAAGACATCGATGGGGATGCCGCCGCGCGGATACCAATAGCCGCCGATGCGCAGCCAGTGCGGCTCGGCCACCGCGAGCATCCGCTTGGCGATCAGAAGGGTGCAGTCCTCGTGGAAGGCGCCGTGATTGCGAAAGCTGGCCAGGAACAGTTTCAGCGACTTGGATTCCACCAGTCGCGCGGCCGGCGCGTAGTCGATCACCAGATGGGCGAAGTCGGGCTGTCCGGTGACCGGGCAGAGCGAGGTGAATTCCGGGGCGGTGAAGCGGACGAGGTAGAGGCTTTCGGCATGCGGATTATCCACACTCTCCAGCAGCGCCGCGTCCGGGCTGGCGGGAATGCGCGTCTCATGCCCGAGCTGCATCAGCCGCCCTTGACCGACATTTCCAGCCCGCCATGGAACGGCAAGGTCACGCTGGAAAAGCCGTTGGCCGACAGATAGTCGAGGTAGGGCTGATAGGCGGCGCGGTGGCTGGCGGTGTTGTCGGCGATGATCACTCCGCCGGCGCGAAGCCGCGGGACCAGGAGCTCCGCCGCCGGCATCACCGCCTCGATCCAGATGTCCATGAGCACGAAATCGATCGGGCCGGAGAGGTCCTTGAGCGTTTCGCGCAGATCGCCCTCGCGCAGGTCGATGAAAGGCTCCAGGCCGGCGTCGGCGAACAGCGCCCGCGCCGCGGCCGCCTTGTCGGGCTCGTACTCGGTGGCGATGACGCCGCCGCCCTCGCCGCCGGCGGCGATGGTCTCGCGCACGGCGCTGGCCAGATAGAGGGTGGAGACGCCGTAGGAGGTGCCGATCTCGACCACCCGCCTGGCCCCCATGGCGCGGATCAGCTGGTGGCAGAACTCGGCCTTGTCCTTTTCCAGGGCGACCATCTTGTCGGCCAGGAAGGTCTTGATCCGCGCCGTCGCCGCTTCGCCCTGGGGTGGGCCGTGCTTATAGACGTCGTCGAACCAGGCGCGGGTCGCGGCCTCCTGGCCTTCGCTCCTCTGGTGCAGGCCATCCAGTCTGGCCTCGAGCGCCGTGTCTCCCAGGACCCCCATTTCCGTTTCCTCCGGTTCGGCCCTAACTACGCAATCGCGCGGGAGGACGCCATGGCGGGACGGGATTTCGAGGGCTGGAGCGTGCTCGTCACCGGGGCCTCCACCGGCCTTGGTCGGGCGATAGCGGTCGAATGCGCCGCCCGCGGCGCGGCCAACATCGCCATCAACTACGTCAAGAACACCGACGAGGCGGCGCAGACCCGCCGGTTGGTGGAAGCCGAGGGCGCCAAGGGGCTTCTCATCCAGGGCGATGTCGCCCTCGACGAGGACTGCGCGCGCATCGCCGCCGCCTGCGCCCCCTTCGGCCGCCTGGACGCCTTGTTCAACAACGCCGGCACGACCAAGTTCGCCGCCAACCACGCCGATCTCGGCGCCGTCTCGGGCGAGGATTTCGCCCGCCTCTACGCCGTCAATGTGATCGGCGCCTACCAGATGGTGCGGGCGGCGCGGTCGCTTCTCGAGGCGGCCCCGCAGGCCGGCGCGGTGGTCAACACCGCCTCGGTGGCCGGGGTGCTCGGCATCGGCTCCTCGGTGCCCTACGCCGCCTCCAAGGGGGCGCTGATCACCATGACCCTGTCGCTGGCCCGGGCCCTGGCCCCAAAGATCAGGGTCAACGCCCTCTGCCCCGGGTTCATCGACACGCCCTGGTTCGGTCGCGCCATGCCTCCCGAGACGCTGGAGCGGATGCGGGTCGGGGTGGCCAACGCCGCGCCGCTCAAGGCGGCCTCCACCGCCGAGGACATCGCCGGGGCAGCGGTGTTCCTGGCCTCGCCGGCGGCCCGCCACATCACCGGCGAGACGCTGATGGTCGACGCCGGCATGCACCTGGGCTACGCGCCGCTGGGCATGCGCTAGGAGCGATCTGACCATGGCCAAGACCGACGCCGAAAAGCGCGCCGCCTTCCGCGCCCTGCACGAGCGCGGCTGTTTCGTCATTCCCAATCCGTGGGACGTGGGCTCGGCCATCGCCCTTCAGAGCCTGGGCTTCAAGGCCCTGGCTTCGACCAGCGCCGGCTTCGCCTGGTCGCGCGGGCTGGCCGACAACCGGGTGAGCCGCGATCTGGTGCTGACCCACCTGGCCGAGCTCGCCGCGGCGGTGGACATTCCGGTCAACGCCGACTTCGAGGGCGGCTTCGCCATCGAACCCGAGGGCGTGGCCGCCAGCGTCACCCTGGCGGTCGGAACCGGCATCGCCGGGCTGTCGATCGAGGACTCCACCGGCGATCAGGATCAGCCGCTCTATCCCTTCGAGCTGGCGGTGGCGCGTATCGCCGCCGCGCGCAGGGCCATCGACGCCAGCGGCGCCGACGTGCTGCTCACCGGGCGGTCCGAGGGTTTCATCCGCGGCCGGCCCGACCTGACCGAAACCATCCGCAGGCTGAAGGCCTATGGCGAAGCCGGGGCCGACTGCCTCTATGCGCCCGGCCTGGCCACCGAGAACGACATCGCTGACGTGGTCAAGGCCGTGGCCCCCAAGCCGGTCAACTACCTCGCCACCGGGCTCTCGCTGGCCACCGCGGAGAAACTCGGCGTGCGTCGGATCAGCGTCGGCGGCTCGCTGGCCAGGGCCGCCTGGGGCGGGTTCCTGACCGCCGCGCGCGAGATCGCCGAGACAGGCGAATTCACCGCCTTGGCCAAGGGGGCCGGCGGCCGCGAACTGAACGGTATGTTCGCCTAGCGCCGCATCCCTCCCCTCGACGGGGAGGGTGGCCCGCAGGGCCGGGTGGGGTGGCTGCTCCTCCCTCCCTCGCCTCGGACCCGTCACGGGCGAGGAGACTGTTCGCCGACCCACGCCTCCGCCGCCGGCCAATCGATCACCGGCAGTTCGCCCACCTGGTCGCGGAACCAGGCGAAGCGCTGGCCGGCCAATTCGGCGCGCCGGTCGGCCAGCCGCGCCTCGCCGCCCAGCCGGCGGACGATGCCGACGCCGTGATCGGCCCTCACCAGGCGGAAATCCACGCCTGGCGAGACCGCCAGCTCGAACGCCACCTTCCACGGATCGCCGGTCCAGCGGCTGGTGGCGATCTGGGGCACGTGTTCCTCGATCCAGTCGCGGGGAAACATGTCGTGCAGGGCGATCCAGCCGCCAGGGTTCAAAACCGCCAGGGCGTTCTCCACGTCGCGCCGCACCTGGGCGTAGTGATGCAGGCCGTCGATGAACACCACATCGAAGGCAAGCGTGTTGGCGGCGAAGAAGGCGTCGCTGGTCATCCGGTGCGTGCCTCCCTGCGCCGGATCGACCCCGACCTTGAGCTCCGCCTCGATGGTGTCGAACAGCAGGTTTTCCGCGCACCCGATCTCCAGATAGGCGCATCGACCAACCATCAGACGGCGGACGATATCGGCCCGCCCAATGCCGATCCTCGCCCAGTCGTAGTCGAAGAAGGCCTCGACGCGATGGCGGCGGTAGCGGGCGGCCAAAGCCGTCTCCCGCAGCCACGAGCCGAGGGCGCGCTTCTTCTTGGCGTAGGGCGGCCGGATCACTGGCGCGGCGCCACCGACGGCTCGACCACGTCGAGAAACTCGGCTTCCGTCGTTGGTGGTGAATCGCACACGCCAGTGCGCCTATCGGGCCAGGACGATGTGGGTGGCAAGCTCGCCGGCCTGGTGTTCGGTGACGCAAAAGCCGAGCGCCGGAAGGTCAATGCCGGCAAACATCGCTTCGCCCCGCCCCAGCATGACCGGCGAAAACGCAAAGTGCAGCGCATCGATGAGCCCTGCGCGCAGATACTGGCGCACCGTCTCGACGCCGCCGCCGATCTTGACGTCGAGGTCGCCGGCCGCCGCCCTGGCTTGCTCGAGCGCCGCCTCG
>DASYGN010000031.1:0-13790 GCA_035999625.1 Caulobacteraceae bacterium
TGGCCGTCCAGTCGGCGGTGACGATCCCGCTCGCCCCCCGGTGCGCCATGGCCAGATTGGCGAACCGCGCCTTGCCGGTGAAGGCCAGATCGCCGAGAATGCCGACGCTGCCCTGGCCGTTGACCGCGATCCCGGGGCCGGTCAGCGCCAGCTTGCGCAGCAGCCAGCGTCCGTCGGCCAGGCGGGTGACCTCGCCGGCGAGGCTCGGCCGGGAACCCAGCAGCGCCGCCAGCAGACCCCGCCCCGCCCCGCCCTCGCCCACCGGTTGTCCGGAGATGACCAGGCTCGAGCCCTGGGTCTCCACCCGCACCGGGCCACGCAGGCGGGCCAGGCGGTAGGGGCCTTCGCTGACGTCGTTGACGTCGGCCGCGCCGGTGAACACCCAGTGCTGGCGATCGCCGTTCAGCCGGCCGACCACCGCCAGCGCGCCCATGGTCGGGAAGCCAAGCAGGCGGTTGGCGGCCGGCATCTGGGCCTGGATCGCCAGACCCTGCGGACCGATCGCCATGGCCGCGATGTTCGCCGCTCCGCGGGCGGAGAGGCGCGCGTTCTCGGCCACGCCGGTCAGCTGGATGGCCGACAACCCACCCCGCGTCGCTTTGCCGGATGCCTCCAGGTGGACCGCCGGACCGAGCATCCCCCGGTAGCCGGCAAGGAGGGTCGAGGCGCCGAGGTCGATGTCGGCGTGGCCCTGGCCCGAGCTCCCGTTCCAGTTTCCGTCGACGACAAACGGCCTGGTCTGGCCAAGCCGGGTATCGAGGCTGATCGATCCGGCGGCGGACGAGCCGGCTGCATGGGCGGTGACCAGGAACGGCTGATCGGCCGCCAGCCCGAGCGCGCCGGCCAAGGCCCCGCCTTGCGCCTCGCGCACCACGCCATCGAGCCTGAAGCGATGGTCGCGGCCGATCGCGGCATCGAGGTCCAGGCGGTCGCCGCGGTGCAGCAGGCTCGCCGCGGCGATGCGCGCCGAGGCGGCGCCGGAGCGTTCCAGGTCGAGCGAACCGTCGAGGTCATAGACCCCGCGCCGCTGCGCGAAGGCCGGGGTCATCTCCACCCGCGTCGCCGCCCGATCGACCTTGATCGACACCGGCGCCGGGCCACCGGGTCCGGCCTTGGCCAGCTGCGGCCGGCGCAGCAGAGTGACGCTCCGCGCCGCCACCGACGTCAGCCGCACCCGCCGTTGACCGAGCTCGGAGGGCCGCCAGCGCACATCGACATCGCGCGCGTCGAGCCACACGCCGGCCTTGTCGCTGATCGTCACCCGCGCCAGGCGCGGATGGGTCCACGGATCGCCGGTGAGGCCCTCGACGCCCAGGCGTCCGACCGGCCCGAGATCCAGTCCATTGAGCTCGCCGACGATCCATTGCCGGCCGAGGCTGGTCTCCGGGCCGAACCGGGCCACGGCCAGGATCAGGCCGAGCAGGAGCAGCAGGCTGGCCAAGGCGATTGGCGGGCGCAAGCGCAGGGAAGCCGCCGACGCCATCAGAAACTCTGGCCGATGCTGATGTAGACCTGCACCGGCGCATCGCCCTTGCGCGGATTGATCGGCGTGCCGATGTCCAGCCGCAGGGGCCCAAAGCCGAGGTCGTAACGCACCCCGACACCGGCGCCGATGCGCGCGCCGCGAAGGGTGGGCGCTGGGCTGGTTCCCACCTGACCCGCATCGACGAACGCCGCCAGACCCCACTGGGCGTTCAGCCGGTGGCGCACCTCAAATGACGCTTCGGCCAGGGACAGCCCCCCTTCCGGGGTGTTGTCGCTCAGCCTTGGGCCGACCGCCTGATAGGCGAAGCCACGCACCGAGCCACCACCGCCAGAGTAGAACCGGCGATCGGCCGGCACCGCCGGGAGCGCCCCGCCGAGGATCGAGCCGACCTCGAGCCGGCCCGCGAGCACTGTCCGCTCGCTTCCCAGGATCGGCCAGTAGCCGCTCACCTGGGCCTGGGTCTTGACGTAGGTGATCGACCGGTCGCCGGTGACCAACGTCGGCTCCGCCCGCAGGTAGAGCCGCCAGCCGCGGGTCGGGTCGAGAATGTCATTGGAGTGGTCGAGGCTGAAGGCCGCGAACGCGGTCGGGATGACCAGGCGAAGGCGCTTGCCGACCGGGGTCGATTCCGGATTGACCGCCTCCTTCTGCGACAGGGAGACATAGTCGAAATAGCCACCGACGCTGACGTAGTTGGTCTTGGTCCAGTGGCGCTCGATGGCCACCCGCACGCCCGCGCCGGTATCGTCATAGGCCGGCGTGCGCTCGTTGAGCACATCGGCCCCGGCCTTGAGAGTCTGGTCCGGCCGGCGCCAGTCCGGCAGGTCAAGCTCGGCGTCGAGCACCTGCTGGATGTCGTAGAGACGGGCGGTCAGGGTCGAGGTGTCGGCCACGCCCAGCAGGTTGTAGTGGGTCCAGCGGGCATCGACGCCTGATCCCTCGATGGTCGAATAGGCGCCGAAGCTCGACCCACCCATGCTGGCGGCGGCGTTGAAGCCGGCCCCGGCGGTGGTCGAATAGGCGGCGCCGACCTCGATGGTCCGCCGGGGCCGCTCGACCAGGGCCACGATCACCGGCCGCTCCTCGCCCGTAGCCTCGCTCTGGGGCGCCAGCTGGGCGGAGGCCGATTCGAACACCCCGGTCTCGGTCAGCCGGCGCTCCAGGCGGGCGAGCCTTTCCGGATCGTAGATGTCGCCGGGCTTCCAGGGCGCCAGCGAGCGCACGAACGATGGCTTGGTGCGGCCGTTTGGATTGCGCACCTCCACCGCGCCCAGGCGCACCAGCGAGCCGGCTTCGAGGCGAAAGGTCGGGCGCACCGTGTGGTCGGCATGGTCGACGATCACCTGCCGGGGCCGGGCGATGGCGTCGGCATAGCCGAGCGTGCCGAGAACCAGGACGGCGCGGGTCTCGGCGGCGATGATGTCGGCCGCCCGACCGGGGGCGCCGGCGGTGAGGCCCAGCGCCTTGCGCGCCCGCCCCGCCGCGCCCGTCCCCGGCGGCCGTCCGACCCATTGGATCTGGGGCGCGGCGAGGACGAAACGCGGGCCAGGCGTCACCTTGACGCTAGCCTTCGGCGGATCGGATTCGCTCACCAGCGCCTCCACCTGGCTCTCGTAATAGCCCTCCGAGCGCAGCAGGGCGGTGGCGTTCTCGGCCGCCTCGCGAGCCCGGCGGCGGGCCTCAACCCGCGTCGCCGCCGGCGTCTTGACCTCGCCGATCGCCCGCGAGATGTCCGAGCGCAAGCCTCGATCGGTGACGCCTTCGAGCGCGGCGGCGGGCTCGGCCGAGCGAGCGGGACAGACGGATATCAGGGCGAGCGAGAAGACCAGGGCTGAGCCGGTGCGTTGCAATCGTCTACTTCCCGCGGCCCCTTGCGGCTTCTTAAGGGCGCGCGCGGCGCCTGTCACCCGGCCCGGCAGGCAGCATCGCTCGCCATCGGTGAAGAGACGGTTTCAGGAGGGAGTTGGTGGGCCGGGTGGGGATCGAACCCACGACCACTCGATTAAAAGTCGGGTGCTCTACCTCTGAGCTACCGGCCCGGTAAGGGCGGGACCATAGCCGAAGGTTCGCGCCTTCAAAACCGCTTGCTGATCTCGACCCCGTAGGTGCGCGGATCGTTGAGGTAGCCCACGTTGAACACCCGCGAGTCGATGGGGCCCAGCAGCTCGTTATAGAAACGTTGGTTGGTGAGGTTGCGGCCCCACAGCGAGACATCGGTGCGCCAGCCGGCGAGGTGAACGGTCAGGCGGGCGCTCAAGAGCTTGGTCACCGGCCCCCAGACCACCTGGCGGGTGTCGTAGACGCAGGCCGAGCCGGTGGGGATGCAGGCGGTGATATCGCCAAGCGAGAGCGGCGTGCGGCCGTTGATGGCCAGGTCGGCCTGGGCCGAGACCGCGCCGAACGCCGCCGGGACCTCATAACGGCCCAGGAGATCGACGGTGTAGTCCGGCGGACCCCAGGGCTGGCTGGTCTCATCGACGCCGGCATATTGATATTGCGTGTACTTGCCATGGAACCAGTCGGCGGTGGCCGATAGCGTCAGCCTACTGACGGGAATGACCACAGCCTCGGCTTCGACACCTTCGAGATGGGCCTTGCCGGCGTTGAGGATGGTCGTCCCGGCGATCGTCTGTCCACCGACGTTGATGACGATGATGTTGGTCAGCTGGATATTGGAATAGTTGGAATAGAAGGCCGCCAGGTTGAGGCGGGCGCGCCGGTCCCACAGGGTGGATTTCAGGCCGAGCTCGTACTGGGTGACGTATTCCGGTCCGAAGGGGGTGAAGGTAAGCGCCCCGCCACGCAGGTTTTCGCCGCCGCCGCGGTAGCCGCGCGAGGCCTTGGCGTAGGCCAGGGCCTCCTCGCTCACCTGATAACTCAGCGAGCCGGTCCAGGTCAGGGCTGAATAGCTGTTGACGAAATGAGCCTCGCAGGCGCCAGGCGCGACATTCTGCAGATTGGGGGCGATCAGGCAGCCGAACGCCGGATTGGTCGACAGGCCAAAGGCGTCGGTGGGAACCACGAACTCGCGCGCCAGGCCCGATCCGCCGGTGTGGTTGAACGAGGTCAGGCCCTTGGAATCCCAGGTGTAGCGCAGGCCGCCGGTGAGGGTCAGGCGCGGGGTGACATGCCAGTTGGCTTGGCCGAAGACGGCGTCGCTGCGATTGACCGCATCGCCATCGTAGACGAACGCCGGCGCGCCGACGCCGGCGAGGATGCCGGCGAACTGGGCATCCTCCCCGGTCTCGCGGAAGAAATAGCCGCCGGCGACGCCATCGACGGGGCCGAACGTGAAGATCGCCTGCAGCTCCTCGCTCCACGCCCGGCTGGCGGTGAACGACTGGGCCGAGATGATGTGGAACGGCGTAGCGTCGAGGTCGAGGAAGCCTTCGCGCCGGGTGTTGGTGACGCCGGTGATCGATTTGAGGCTCAGGGCGCCGCTGAGCTTGTAGGTGAGGGTGAGCGCCGCGTTGAAGAAGCCGCCACTATCGGGTGGGACATCCTGGGCGCCGCCGTTATGGCTCGGATCGCCGCCGATCGAGCTCTCGAAGAGCCCAATGCCAATGGGGAAATTGGCCGGATTGGTCGGATCGAGGCCGCTCTCGGCCAGGACATCGGCGATGACCGCGCCGGCCGTCTGGGCGGTATTCGGATCGAAAAGCGAGGCCGGATTGAAATCGTGCAACTTGATCATCGCCTCACCGAGGGTGAAACGCAGGTAGCTGACGCTGGCGTCGAAGCTCAGCCGATCGGTGGGCTCGGCCAGAATCCGGCCGTGGACGAAGTCGGTGTCCTGGCTCTGCTGAGGAAAGCCCAGGCTATCGCTCGCATAGCCGTCATGTTGGACGTGCTCGTAGGCGAGGCGCAGGGCGGCGCCGGGGGCCAGGGGGATGTTCGCCCCCACGGCGACATCGCGCAGGCTGAAATTGCCGAAATCGACGCGGCCGTAAGCCTCGTAGTCCGGCCCTGGCGCCTTGCTGGTGATATTGAACGCCCCGCCGGTGGTGTTGCGGCCGAACAAGGCGCCCTGCGGCCCGCGCAGCACCTCCGCCTGACCGATCTCGTCGAAGTCCTGAAGGATGAACTTCAAGCCATTGGCGCGGGGGATGTAGACGCCGTCATAGTACACGCCGACCGCCGGATCGGTGGTGATCGAGTCGTCGGGCGAGCCCTGGCCGCGGATGGTGATCGCCGGGGCCGAGGTGTTGTCGGCGGCATCGATCAGCTGCACGTCCGGCACGGCGGTGACGAAGTCGTTGAGGGTGCGGATATTGCGGTTCTGGAGCTGGAGCGAGCCCAGCACTGTGACCGCCAGCGGGATCTTCTGCGCATCCTCGGCGACCCGCCGAGCAGTGACCACCACATCGGCGACGGTAGAGATGGCATCTGTCTGAGGGCTCGCCGCGTCGGCGGCGCGGACCGCTTGCGACGATAGCGCGAGCATCGCCACTGTGGCGCCGGCCAGCAGGCTCCTACGCACCATCTCTGCCCTCCCCTGGCGGCTTGAGCCGCGTTCTAATTGCGCCGGGGAATGACCACCGGCAGGGTCTCGTAACCCTTGACGAACACGGAGAAGGTCCGCAGCGGCTCGCCGGCCAGCTCAATGACCGCAAAGCGCTTGAGGATCTCCTCCCAGATGATGGTCAGCTGCAGCTCGGCCAGGCGATTGCCGACACAACGGTGGATGCCGAAGCCGAACGACATGTGCATGCGCGGCCGGGCCCGGTCGATGATGTAGGCGTTGGGATTGTCGATCACGCTGTCGTCGCGGTTGGCCGAGACGTACCACATGACCACGCGGTCACCCTTGTTGATGGTCTTGCCGCCCAAGGTGACGTCCTCGAGGGCGGTGCGGCGCATGTGGGCCAGGGGGGTCTGCCAGCGGATGGTTTCCGACACCATCGAGGGGATGAGGCCAGGATCGGCGCGCAGCTTGGCATACTGATCGGGGTTCTTGTTCAGGGCAAAGACCGATCCCGAAATGGTGTTCCGGGTGGTGTCGTTGCCGCCGATGATCAAGAGCACGACGTTGCCGTGGTACTCGAGCGGATCCATCCCGCGTGTGGCCTCGCCATGGGCCAGCATCGAGATGAGATCGAACGCTGGCGGGGCGGTCGCGCGCTCGGCCAGCAGGTCGTCGAAGGCGGCGAAGCACGCATCCGCCTCCTGGCGCTTGTGCTCCCAACTTTGCACCGGGCCATAGCCTGGCGGGTTGGTGAACATGTCCGACCAGTGGGTCAGCCGCCGGCGCGCCTCGAAGGGGAAGTCGAACAGCGTGGCCAGGGTCATCGCCGTCAGTTCCTTGGAGACCAGGTCGACCCAGTCGAACTCGACGCCGATGGGCAGGGAATCGAGGATCAGGCCGGCGCGCTCGCGGATGATGGGCGCGAGATTGGCCAAATTGCCCGGGGCCACCACCGGACTGACCGTGCGCCGCTGCACATCGTGCCTGGGCGGGTCCATGGCGATGAAGCTCGGCCGTGTCGGGCGATTGGCCGTCTCGGCCTGCGATTCCAGCGACTGCAGGACGATACCGTCGGCCGAGGAAAACTGGGCGTGGTTGGTCTCCACCGCCATGATGTCGTTGTAGCGGGTGACCGACCAGAACGGGCCATAGTCGCTTTCCGGGGTGCGGTGCACCGGCGCCTCGGCCCGCAGGCGATCGAAATACGGCCACATGGCGTCGCGGCGGAAGAGCTCGGGTTGAGCCGGATTGAGGGTTTCCAGCGGTTCGGCGCCGGCCCGGGCCGTCACCTCGCTCTGGAAGTCGATCGCGGCGTCATCCATGGCGACCTCCCTGGCTGGTCGGGCATACGAACAGCCGCGGGCGGCGCCGTCAACCGAGCTTGCGGGCCGCTTCCAGCCGCGCGTAAAAATGAGCCATGACACGCCGCCTCGCCGCCTTTTGCATCGCGGGCCTGGGAGTGGCCGCTTCGGCCGCCTCGTCCCTGGCCCAGGACGCCCAGTATTCGCCGTGGCCACCGCCGCCGGGCGGGCCCCCGCCTATCTATCAGTACCCGCCGTCCGGTCCGCCCGAACCACCGCCCCCACCACCCTATGAGGATCAGGGCCAAGGGCCGCCAAATGCGGCTCAGCTGGGTGCGCCGCCCACAACGCAACTGGTCACGCCCGGCCAGGAGGGATCCAAGAGCGTGACCACGGCCGCCGAGGCGCCGCTGCATGAGATGAACCTGGTCGGCCAGAAGATCCCGCCGGTGCTGCTGGAGGCGATGGCCGATCCCTACGCGCGCCTGACGCCGACCAACTGTCGCACGCTGTCGGCGGCGATCGATGATCTCACCCTGGCGCTTGGACCCGACTTCGACACCCCCCCGCCCGGATCGCCCGGCGCGACCGAGAGCGGCGGCCTGGGACTGAAACTGATGAACAGCGCCGCCGGCAGCCTGCTGCCGTTCCATGGCTTCATCGGCTATCTGACCGGGGCCAACAAGCGCGACGAGAAGGTGATGCGGGCGCTGGCGGCCGGCAGCGCCCGGCGCGCCTATCTCAAGGGCCTTGGCGAGGCCCGGCGCTGCCCCGAACCCGCCTCGCCCCGGCATCTGGCCAGCGCGGCGCCGCCGATCTACGACGGGCCGCGCCGACCAAAATACCCGATCCGGTGACGAAGGATCAGTAGAAGACGCCGTACTCTACGTCCTCGACCTCGCCGGTGTAGGTGTTGACCAACAGAAGATCGGGGCCATAGCGCACCCATTGGAAACCATAGGGCGGCGCCTCGAAGCCGAGGTCATAGTAATCGGTGAAATAGTATTCCGGGGCCAGGAAGATCGAGGGCAGGAACTCACCGAAGCTCCAGCGCTGATAACCATAGCCGTAGGGATAATTCCAATTGCCGTAGTGGTAGCGGTGACCGTTCCAGCCCCAGTGGTTGTTGGACCACCAGCTGCGATCGCCTTCGTGCGCCCGCCAGTCGCCTCGGTTGGCGTTGTATTGCTGATTATAGCGGCCGCCGTACTGCCGATTGTATTGCCCGTTGTACTGACGGTTATTCTGGCCGTTGTACTGACGGTTATACTGGCCGTTGTACTGCCTATTGTATTGACCATTGTACTGGTTGCCGCCGCGGCCCGACCACGGGGCCGTGCGGGTCACGCCATAATGAGGCGCCTCGGGCGCCGACGGCGCGCCCGGGTGGGCGTAGTTCGGCGCGGCCGGTCCGGGGCGGGCATAGCCTTGATTGCCCGGCCAGGCGCGGGGTTGGCCACCCATGTTCGGGGCGCCCTGCCAGGCGCGGGGTTGGCCACCCATGTTCGGCGCGCCCTGCCACTGCCGCCCGCCGGGGTTACCGCTCGGGTGATACTGGACATTGGGGTGCTGCTCGCCCCTCTGCTCGTGTTGCGCGCGGTCTTGCCCGCGGCCCTGGTCGTTCGGCTGGGCGGAGGCCGAGGCGGCCAGCGCGCCAAGCGCCAGACAACTCGCGCCAATAATGAGGTTTTTCATCTCCAAACTCCTTGAGCCAGACGCGCTGTCTGGCGCTTGGCGAGAGGCATTAGGCCTTCCTACCTGACCATAACATGAACGGTGATCACTGGCCGTTGGCGGCGATCACTTCGCGCCGCAGGCCTGCCAGCGCGCCGCGCCGGATGGCCGATCGCATCTCGGTCATCAGGCGCTGGAAATAGGCGAGGTTGTGCCACGACAGCAGCACCTGACCCAGTATTTCACCCGACTTGACCAGGTGGTGCAGGTAGGCGCGCGAGTAGTCGCGGCTGGCCGGGCAGTCGGTGGCCGGATCCAACGGCGTCGCATCGTCGGCGAAGCGGGCGTTCTTCAAGTTGAGCAGGCCTTCCCCCGTCCACGCCTGCCCATGACGACCCGAGCGGGTCGGCAGCACGCAATCGAACATGTCGACCCCGCGCCACACCGCCTCCACCAGATCGATGGGTTTGCCGACGCCCATCAGATAGCGCGGCTGGTCGGCGGGCAGCATCGCCGGAGCGTAATCCAGCGCCTCGACCATGGCGCCGTGCCCCTCGCCCACCGCCAGACCGCCGATCGCATAGCCGTCGAAGCCGATCTCCACCAGGCGCTCGGCCGATTCGCGCCTCAGAGCCTCGAAGGTCGATCCCTGCTGGATGCCAAACAGCGCCTGGTTCGGCCGTTCGCCGAACGCGGCCTTGCACCGCGCGCCCCAGCGGGCCGAGAGCCGCATCGCCTCGGCCGCGCGCGGCGCTTCGGCCGGCCAGGCGACGCACTGGTCAAGCTGCATGACGATATCGGCCCCAAGCAGTTCGGCCTGGATCTCCACCGCGCGCTCGGGCGAGAGCACATGGCGCGAACCATCGAGATGGCTCTGGAAGGTCACCGCGTCCTCGCTCACCCGGTTGATCTTGCCGAGCGACATTACCTGGAAGCCGCCGGAATCGGTGAGGATCGGTCCCGCCCAGCCCATGAAGGCGTGCAAGCCGCCCAGCCGCGCCACCCGCTCGGCCGTGGGGCGGAGCATGAGATGGTAGGTGTTGCCCAGAAGGATCTGGGCCCCGGACTGGCGGACCTGGTCCGGCGTCAACGCCTTCACCGTGGCGGCGGTGCCGACGGGCATGAAGGCCGGGGTTTCGATGACCCCGCGTGGGCTCGCCAGGCGTCCGGCCCGCGCCGCCCCGCAGACCGCGTCAATGGCGAACGGAAAGGCGGTCATCAGGCCCGCCAGAGCAGGCTGGCGTCGCCGTAGGAATAGAAGCGGTAGCCCTGGGCCAGGGCGTGGGCGTAGGCGGCGCGCATGACCTCGGTTCCGGCGAAGGCGCAGGTGAGGATGAACAGGGTCGATCTCGGCAGGTGAAAATTGGTGATCAGGCCATCGGCGAGCCGAAATCGGTATCCCGGCGTGATGTAGAGCCTGGTGTCGCCGAGGAACGATCCCAAGCAGCCAGCGGCGTCGGAGGCGCTCTCCAGGAGCCGTAAGCTGGTGGTGCCGACGCAGATCAGCCGCCCACCGCCGGCGCGGGCCTCATTCAGCGCTTGCGCCACCTCGGCGCTCACCTCGCCGGTCTCGGCGTGCATGCGGTGCTCTTCGATCTCATCGACCTTGACCGGCAGGAAGGTGCCCGCCCCGACGTGAAGGGTGACGAAGTGGGTGGACACGCCGGCCCGCCGAAGCCGCTCGAGCAGCTCGGGCGTGAAATGCAGGCCGGCGGTGGGAGCGGCCACCGAGCCTTCGATGCGCGCAAAGGTGGTCTGGTAGTCGGTGCGGTCGCGCTCGTCCTCGCCGCGCTGAGCGACGATGTAGGGCGGCAAAGGCATCAGACCGGCCTGGTCCACGCCGCGGTCGAGATCATCGCCTGCCAGGTCGAAGGCCAGGGTGATTTCGCCGGCTTCGCCTTTTGCGGCCACGGTGGCGTCGAGGGTGGTCAGCGCACAGGCCCGCTCGCGGGTCTCGCCGAAGGCGATGCGGTCGCCCACCTCCAGGCGCTTGTAGGGCCGCGCCAGCGCCGTCCACCGCGAAGGGCCCAGGCGCTTCAGCAAAGTCGCCTCGATCCTGGCCACGTTACCCGCCCGCTCGCGCCGGCCGATCAGCCGCGCGGCGATGACCCTGGTGTCGTTGAGCACCAGCGCGTCACCGGGACGCAGAAGCTGCGGCAGATCGGCGACGTGATGATCGCCTAGCCTCCCGCCAGGACCGACTTCCAGCAGCCTGGCGGCATCGCGCGGAACCGCCGGGCGCAGGGCTATCCGCGCCTCGGGGAGATCGAAGTCGAAATCCGCGAGACGCATCGCCGCCCGGTGCGCCTATTGGCTCGCCACGCGCATGGTGATGATCCGGCCGGGCGTGCGCGGCGGCTCGCCCTTGGGCAGGGCGTCGATGTGCTCCATGCCCTCGGTCACCTCGCCCCAGACGGTGTACTGGTTGTCTAGGAAGGTGGCGTCGGCCAAACAGATGAAGAACTGGCTGTTGGCCGAGTCCGGATTGTTGGTCCGCGCCATCGAACAGACGCCGCGGCGATGCTTGGCGGGGGAGAACTCTGCCTTGAGATCCGGCCTCTTGGAGCCGCCGCGTCCGGTGCCGGTAGGATCGCCGCCCTGGGCCATGAAGCCATCGATCACCCGGTGGAAAACCACCCCGTCGTAGAAGCCCTCGCCGGCCAGCTCCTTGATCCGGGCCACGTGGCCGGGCGCCAGGTCGGGCCGCAGCCGGATGGTGACCGGTCCGGTCTCCAGGGTCATGGTCAGGGTGTCTTCACTCATGGGTTTTCACTTTACCTGGCTGGGAAGATCGAGATCGCACGGCGAGACGCCAATGAGCTTCTCGGCGCGCGTGCGGGCGACGTACGCCTTGAACCACGGGCCGGCGGTGTCGATCACCCTGACGCTCGGCCGGCTCGCCGCCGGAAGATCGGCCAGCACCTTGACGCTGACCATCTTGTCCTGCGGCGCGGCGACCGGCTCGCCGGTCTTGATCTGGCGCACGACGTCCTCGCCGGCGATCACCCGCCCGACGGCGGTGTATTTCTGATCGAGATTGGGCTGGGCGGCGCGCATCAGGAAGAACTGGCTGTTGCCGCTGTCCGGATCCTCGGCCCGGGCCATGCCGACGACCCCGGGACAATAGGTGACATAGGCGCCGACAGTATGGTCGGCGGTCATCGCCGCCAGCGCCAGCGGCTGGCTGATCACCGGCAGGGCGCCGATGAAGCCGGCTTCGCGCCCGCCCTGGGTATCGACCACGCTCATGCCGCTCGAGGCATCGCGCCTGAAGGTGAACTCGGCCGGAAGATTGGGCAGGGTCGAGCCGCCCACGCCGGTATCCTGCGGATCGCCGGTCTGGTCCATGAAGCCGTCGATGACGCGGAAGAAGGCGCGGCCATCATAGAGCCCGTTCCTGGCCAATTGCCGCACCTGGGCGACAGACTTGGGGGCTGCCTCGGGCGCCAGCTCGACGATGACCCGCCCCTTGGTGGTGTCGATGATGAGGACATTGGCGGGATCGGGGGTCCGCCAGTCGGCTTCGCTGGGCTGGGCCGGTGGCGCCGGGGCCAGCTTGCGAGCGTCGGCAGTCCCGGCGCTCAGGGCTGCGGCGAGGGCCAGGACGGTGAGCAACTCAACCCGCGTGTTCATCCGGCGTCCGCCTAGCGCGCGCCCCGCGGGCGGGCAAGGCTCATCTGGTCGCTAGGCGAATTTGGCCGCCAGGCGGCGCGCCACGTCCGCCGGCACGAACCGGCTGACCTCGCCGCCCATGGAGACGATGTCCTTGACCAGGCGCGAGGCGATCGCCTGATGGCGAGGGTCAGCCATCAGGAACACGGTCTCGATGTCGCGATCGAGCTGCTGGTTCATGGCTGTCATCTGGAATTCGTATTCGAAGTCGGCCACCGCTCTGAGGCCCCGCACGACCAGCTGCGCCCCCACCTCGCGCGCGAAACGGATGGTCAGGGTGTCGTAGGGTCTGACCTCGATCTCGGCGATCTGAGCGCAGGCCGTGGTCTCCGCGCGGATGATGTCGACGCGCTCCTCGAGGCTGAACAGGGGCGACTTGGCGGGATTGACGGCGACGCCGATGACCAGCTTGTCGACCAGCTTGACCGCTCGGCTGATGATGTCGAGATGACCATTGGTGACCGGGTCAAAGGTGCCCGGGTAAAGACCGATGCGCTGCATGGCGTCCTCCCCTAGTCTTCGCCGTTTTCCTCGGCCTCGGCCTCGCCTTCGCCCTCGCCATCGTCGGCTCCGCCCACGAGCCGTTCGACGGAGACCACATGCTCCTCCACCGCGGTGCGGAAGATGGTCACCCCCTGGGTGTTGCGGCTGGCGAAGCGGATCTGGCCCACCGGCACGCGGATCAGCTGGCCCTGGTCGCTGACCAGCAGGATCTCGTCCGCCTCATCGACCGGGAAGGCCCCTACGACCTTGCCGCGCCGCCGGGAGAGATCCTGGGCGATCAGGCCCTGCCCGCCGCGCCCGGTGCGTCGGTAGTCATAGGCCGAGGTGCGCTTGCCATAGCCCTCTGACGATACAGTGAGAATGAACTCCTCCGCCGCGCCCAGCTCGGCGATGCGCTCGATGGAGAGGCTGATCTCTCCTTCGGCAAGGTCCTCCTCTTCGAGAGCCGCTTCCTCGGCCTCGCCATTGGTGGCGGCGCGCATGGCGCTGGCATGGCGCAGATAGGCGGCGCGCTCGGCGGCGCTGGTCTCGACGCCGCGCAGAATGGCCATGGAGATCACCGCGTCGCCGTCGGCCAGGCGAATGCCGCGCACGCCGATGGAATCGCGGCCGGCGAAAACGCGAACGTCGGTGACCGAAAAGCGGATGCAGCGCCCAAGCGCCGAATTCAGCAGCACGTCATCGCCGC
>DASYGN010000109.1:0-3960 GCA_035999625.1 Caulobacteraceae bacterium
GGCCAGCCGCCAAGGCCGAGCCACCCGGGGGAAGCCACATCGGCGGGTCCGGTCAGCAGGCTCACCTGCCAGCCATGCCAGGCGAGGGCCAGCAGGGAAATGGCCAGGGCGGCGGCGAAGGCTCCCGCCTCGGCGCGGCGATGCTCGTGGAGGGCCAGAGCCGCCATGACCAGGAGATAGGGCATGGCCAGCTCGCGGATCAGCCCCGCCAGCAGGCCGACGAGCACCGCGGCGAGGAAGCGGCGATCGGTGCGCAAGGCCAGGGAGAGGGCGATCAGCAGGCCGGCCCAGGCCTCGTGCAGAACCCCGAGGCGGGCCATGGGCATCGTCGCCTCGACCCCGGTGAAGACCACCAGCGGGACTCCGGCCAGCCAGATGAGGCTCTGGCTTTCCCGCCGCAGCCGAAGCGCCCAGGCGCCGATCACTCCCCAGGCCAGCGCCGCGAGCAGCCCATCGGCGATGCGCGCGTTGGGCAGCCGCGACACCAGGCTGAGCAGCAACGGCGGCCTGACGGCGATGAACGGGCGCACCGGAGAGCCGGCCGCGCGGTAGGTCTGCACCGCCGCCACCTCGTAGGGCGCGCCGGCGCGCTCGGTAGCGATCACCTCATCGTAGAGCTGGATGTCGGAGTGATCGCCCGCCTGCAGGCGCGGCGGCGGATGGCGCGGTTGAACCAGACTCACAACCGTGACGGCCAGGGTCAGCGCCAGCAGGCCGGCCGCCGCCCATCGCGGCCAGTGGGCGAAGCGCGCCGGGCTCACGCCGGCGCCAAGCGCGGCCGGCGCGCGGCGGCGCGGATGAGATCGACAATCGCCGGTGGCGCGAGGACAACCCCGGCGCCGATGAGGGGGGCGATAATGAAACCCCAATAATAATTCTCCGGCCGACCAAAGATCAGGAAGCCGCCAAGGTAGCCGGCGAGCAGGATGGCGAGGCGGGTGGCGAGCGGACCGTTGCGGGCGGCCGCGCCCAGCAGCGCCAGTGGGACCAGGATCGCCGCCAGCCATTGGCCCGCCAGCAGAATGAGGACATTCCACCGCGCCGCCGAAAGCACGAAGGGCCAGCCGCCGAGCGCCAGCCAGCCCTTCGAGGCCTTGTCGGTTGAGCGGATCAGCGGCGCCAGGGCGTGCGCATGCCAGGCGAGGGCGAGCAAGGCGATCGCCAGGGTGGCGGCGAAGGCCAGAGCTTCGCCGCGTTTCTTGTCCATGACGGCAAGGGCGGCCATGACCAGCAGATAGGGCATGGCCAACTCGCGTATCAACGCCGCCAAGAGTCCGACCAGGACAGCAGCGCCGAAGCGACGCTCCCTGCGCAGCGCCAGCGAGAGGGCGATCAGCAGGCCGGCCCAGGCCTCGTGGATCAGGCTGAGCTCGACCTTGGAAAAAAACGCCCAGCCGACGCCGCAGGCGAGGCCGATTCCAGACCAGGCCAGACCCGCCGGACCCGGGGCCAGGGGCCAGAGACGCACCATCCAGGCGCCGATGACCGCCAGCGCCAGCACCGCCATCACCCGGCTCGCAGCGCCCCTCGGCAGCCAGGCCAGAAACTCGGCCAGCCACGGCGGGCGCACGGTCAGAAACGGCCGCAGCGCATAGTGCTCGGCCCGCTGCTCGGTGACCGCGGCGGCCTCATAGGGCTCGCCGGCGCGCACCCGCGCCACCACCCGGCGATAGAATCCCATATCGGTGCGGCTGGGCGGCGGACGGTGGGGATCGGGCCGGGTCACATCGGGCAGCCTGACCCCGTAGGCGATAATCCCCGCCAGCAGCGCCAGTGCGGCCAGCGCCGCCCATTGTGGCAGTGCGGCGACCCGCGATGTCAAGCCGTGGCCAGGGCCTTGCGGGCCGCGAACCTGGGGGTCCAGGCGCTCAAGGCGTAAAGGGCCATGGCCACCAGCAGCAGGTGCTGGAAGCCGAGGATCATCGACAGCGACTCGGCCAGGCCACCGACCACCGAGCCGGCGATGTTGGAGCCGAAGGCGAGGTCCGGATCGGGCGCGTCCTTGAAGCTCACCGCGAAGATCACCCCGGAGAAGGCCATCGGTCCCAGCGCCAGCAGGCAGGGGATGGCGTAGCGCATCATCACGCCGCCGGAGAGGAACAGGCTGGCGGGCAGGAAGGTGGCCAGGGCCAGGGTCGCGAACAGGCCGATGTAGGCCCACGTCAGGGATACGGTCCTGACCCTCAGGACATAGAGGTTGGCCAGCAGGATGAGGATCAGGGCGGTGAAGAACACCGCCGAGTTGACCACCCAGGTCGAGCCGAACAGCAGCGCCATCTGCACCACCGCCCGGGTCTCCAGCAGCATGAACGCCGCGCCCAGGAAGAACATGCGGCTGTGCAGACCGACCTTACCCTTGGGCAGGAACAGCCACACCATGCCGATGCCCAGGACGCCCAGGAGCGCCATCGAGCGCAGGGTGAAGTCGGGAATCAACCTGCCGCGCAGATAGAGGAACGGCCAATCGTCGCTGGCGGCGACGACCGGCCCGCCATCATGGACGAGCCTGGTCAGGCCGATCGGCTGGAAGGCCTTGGCGGCGGCGGGCGGCAGCTTCGCCGGGTCGATGGAGAAGCCGTCGATGCCGAGGTTGGTCGGCGGATGGGCGTTCAGCCAGAAGGTCTTGTGCTGGGCGAAGGCGGCGCGGATGGCCGGGTTGCAGCCGGCGATGATCACCGAGTAGCCGGAGGTTTGATCGGTGGCCAAGGTCGCCCTGTAGGGCAGGCTGATCACCATCGGGGCGCAGCCGAACGTCCGCTGGGCCATGGCCGCGATCCGCTCCACGATCCAGCCCTGGCGGAAGTAGTTGTACATCACGAACGTGCCGCCCGGCGTGAGCACCCGGCGCACGTCGCCGAGGGCCTGGTCGGTGAACAGATAGCTTTCCAGGCTGAGGTTGGCGTAGCTGCTGTGCAGCACCAGCGAATCCACCCGCGCGTAGATCACCAGGTCGTACTTGTGCGTGGTGGTGCGCAGGAAATGGCGGCCATCGTCGATGATCCGATGCACCCTCGGATCCTGGAACGGATGGTCGGGGTTCTCGCGGATGCCGATGGCGTTGATCGCCGGATCGATCTCCACCGCATCGATGTGCTTGGCCCCCGCGCGCAGGGCGCGATCGACATCGTTGCCGGTGCCGGCGCCAATGATCAGCACGTTGTCGAACGGCGCCCCGCCGCTGTGCTGCTGCAGCAGATGGATCAGGGAATAGGCGGCGCCTTTCTCGTCGAACGGATCGATCGACTGATGGCCGATGGCGTTGGCGACCAGATAGCGCAAATCCTTGTGGTAGGTGATGTCGTAGTAGGGCGACCAGTGCGTCTCCACCGTGCGCGGCGTGTTGAACATCGGCGTGGCGATCACCCCCACCAGGGCGGCGAGCGCGGCCACGCGGAACACGCTCAGCGAGCCGGCCCTGGCCAGCAGGAAGGCGACCCCGGCGACGATGATCGCGAACCACACCACCGGCGGCGACTGCAAGAAGGACAGCAGGGAGAAGCCGGCGATGCCGGCCAGGCTGCCGAGGATGTTCCAGGTGTAGGCCATCACCCGGCCCGGGTGGGCGTCGAAGGCGCGGCCCAGCACCTGGCCGAGGCCCACGAACATCATCGCCACCAGGATGAAGAACAGGCCGGCCACCCACTCCAGGGGAATGACGAACTGGGCCAGGTCAGGACTGCGGTATTCGGCCCCGAAAAACACCCTCTGAGGATCACTCTGGTGGCCGACATCGATCGCCAGCCCGCTCCACAGATTATAAACGATGTACAGGGCCATGGCCGCGCCGACGGCGATCAAGGCGAGCACCGGGAACGCGCCCAGCCAGTCGCGCTTGCTCCTCGCCGCCATGCACCCGCACGACATGCCCAGGAAGGCGGCAATCAGCACCACATTGGTGAAATACTGCAGGAAGACGACGTAGGCGGCGAACCAGCGGATCGAAGCCAGCTCCAGGAACAG
>DASYGN010000136.1:0-10350 GCA_035999625.1 Caulobacteraceae bacterium
TCGCCCTCGCGGGAGAGCAGCTCCACCGAACCCATCTCACGCAGGTACATGCGCACCGGATCGTCGGTGCGGTCGAAGGCGTTCGGCTTGCCGGGGGTTTCGGCGACAGCCGTCTCCTCGCGCACCGCGACTTCGCCGCCCTCGGCCGGCTCCTCCTCGGCCTCGACGACGTTGACGCCCATCTCCGAGAGCATGGCCAGGGTGTCCTCGATGGCTTCGGAGGTCACCTCGTCGGAGGGCAGCACCTTGTTCAGCTCGTCCATGGTCACATAGCCGCGCGCCTTGGCCTGCTTGATGAACTTCTTGACCCCGGCGTCGGTGAGGTCGAGCAGCGGCCCGTCCGGCGCGGGCGGGGCCTCAGGCGCCTCGACGGTCGTGGTGTTGGTCATGCCTCTCTCCGAAAAATCGCTCGCCGCGGCGCCGTCGATGACAGTTCCAGGTGAGCCCGCGGCCAAGGGGCTGTCAGGCGTCTGGCTCATCGGCCCAAATTGTTCCCGTCTCGATCGCCCGTCTCAGCCGGTCGCGTCCGAGCTTGAGCGCTCGGTGCGCGGAGGAATCGACGCCCGCCACCAAGTCGTCCCTGGCGGCGGTCAAGGCTTCATCCAACGCCGCCAGGCGGCACATGGCCTCCATGGCGCGCGACCACTGGGATCTGGCGGCGGTGAGGGTGACATCCGGTTTCATGAAGGGCGCGCCCGATTGCGCGGCGGCCCGGTCGATGTCGCTCAGCAGCGCAAATCCGCTCTCGGCCAGATGGCGTTGGAGGGCGTCGCTGTCAAGACGTTCGGCGGACAGACGCAGGCGGACGATGGTCCCGGCCAGTTCGGCCAGGGCCGGATCGCCGAAGCCATGCTCTGCGAGGGCCTCCAGGTGGTCGTCCACCACCGCCGGGTCGAGGATCGCCCAATGCGCAAGGGCGGCCGGTCCCGGCGCCAGGGCCCGCGCCAGCCGCTTGGCCCCTGCCCGCCCTTCGGGGGTGGAGGGGGCGACGAACGGCGCCTCGCCCCATCGTCGGCGTGCGCTCGCCGGCGCGCGAACCGCCTTCGGCGGCGCGGCGAACAGGCGCCCGTAAAAGCCGTCCAGGGTGCGGCGGTATTCGCCGGCCAGATCGGGCTCGGCGATCGCCTGGGCGGCGGCGCGCAGCCGGGCCCGCAGGTCGGCCCGCCGCTCCGGTGTATCGAGCGGGGCAAGGTCGCATTCGCGGCGAAACAGCGCCTCGACGAAGGGCATGGTCTTGCCGAGCTGGGCCTTCAGCGCCGCCGAACCCTGCTCGCGCAACACGTCGTCCGGGTCCTTGCCGCCGCTGAGCTGAGCGAACCGGAAGCTGCGGCCGGCGCGCAGCCTCGGCAGGGCGCGCTTGATCACCCGGGCGGCGGCGGCCATGCCGGCCCGGTCGGCGTCGAAGCACAGCGTCGGTTCGGGATGGAGCCGCCACAGCATCTCCATCTGGGCTTCGGTGAGCGCCGTTCCCATGCCCGCCACCGCGGCCACTTCGGACCGCTGACAGGCGATGACGTCCATGTAGCCTTCGACCACCACCAGCGGGGCGTCGGCGCCGCCGGCGTGCAACAGCCGCCGAGCCTCGGCCAGCCCGTAGAGGGTGCGGCCCTTGTCGAACAGGGCGGTGTCGGGACCGTTCAGGTACTTGGCCGGCGCCGCCGGATCCATCGCCCGGCCGCCGAAGGAGGCGATCCGCCGATCCCCGATCGGAAACATGATCCGGTCGCGGAAGCGGTCGAAGGGTGAGCCGCCGTCGTCAGGGGCGATGGCCAGACCGGAGGCGATCAGATCCTCGGGCCTGGCGCCCTTGGCGATCAGATAATCCTTCAGGGCGGTGCGCCCGCCGGGCGCATAGCCGAGATGGAAGCGGCCCCACTCGCTCTCCGGTAGCCCGCGAGCGGCCAGATAGGCGGCGGCGGCGCGCCCGGCCGGGCGGCGCAGTTCGGCCTCGAACCAGGCGCTGGCCAGCTCCAGCCAGTGGACCAGACCCTGGCGTTCGCGCTCCTGCGCCTCGGAGCGCGGATCGGGCGTCGGCAACGGCACCCCGGCCTCGGCCGCCAGGCGCTCCACCGCCTCGGTGAAGCTGAGCCGCTCGGTCTCCTGCAGGAAACTGATCAGGTCGCCATGCTTGCCGGACGAGAAATCGTGAAAGAAGCCCTTGTCGTCATTGACGAAGAACGACGGCGTGCGTTCCTGGGTGAAGGGCGAGAGGCCGACGAATTCTCGCCCCTGGCGGCGCAGCTTGACCGTCTTGCCGATGACCTCGGAGAGCCTGAGGCGCCCCTTGACCTCATCCAGAAATCGCTCGTCGTAGCGCACCGGGGAATGATTGCGCCGGCCGCCGCGGCGGGGTCAAGGCGCGCAGGCGACGTGCGCCTTCATCACCCGCTGGCGCGAGGCGGGATGGGCGCCCAGCAGCGCCGCCGGGCGGATCGGACGGCGGACAAGTTCGCCGCCGCAGTTGGGGCAGCGGCCGGCGAATCGCTCATCGGCGCAGGCGGCGCAGAAGGTGCATTCGAAGGTGCAGATGCGCGCCGCGGCGCTCTCCGGCGGCAGCGTGGCGCCGCAGCACTCGCAGTTGGGACGCAGCTCCAGCATGGTCCTACCCTAACCCTCGACCGGGCGGTTGACGATCCCGTCCCGGCTCGCTACCTCGCGCCGGCCTTCCCGAAGGAAACCCCATTGCCCGACACCCTCCCCGCCGGCGTCACCGGACTGCTGGTCCTGGCCGATGGGACCTGCTTCCCCGGCGCCGGCTGCGGCGCGGTCGGCGAGGCTCTGGGCGAGGTGTGCTTCAACACCGCCATGACCGGCTATCAGGAAATCCTGACCGATCCCTCCTACATGGATCAGATCGTCACCTTCACCTTTCCGCACATCGGCAATGTCGGGGCCAACGGCGAGGACATCGAACAGGTGGCCGGTTCGGCGGCGACCGCGGCCAGGGGGGCGATTTTCCGCGACGCGCCCACACCCAGCGCCAACTGGCGCGCCAGCGGCGACCTCGACCCGTGGCTGGCCGCGCGCGGCGTGGTCGGATTGTCGGGCATCGACACCCGCTCCCTGACCCGCCGCATCCGCGAGCGCGGCATGCCGCTGGGCGTCGTGGCCCACCACCCCGATGGCGTCTTCGACATCGAGGCGCTGGCCGCCCAGGCGCGCGGCTGGAGGGGCTTGGTTGGCGTCGATCTGGCCAAGGACGCCTCGTGCCCGACGCCGTTCGACTGGGGCGAAAGCGCCTGGCGCTGGCCGCACGGCCACGCCAACGGCGGTCGAGAGCGCTTCCATGTGGTGGTCGTCGACTATGGGACCAAGCGCAACATCCTGCGCTCGTTGGTGGCCATCGGGGCCAAGGTCAGTGTCGCGCCGGCCGCCGCCAGCGCCGCCGAAATCCTGGCCATGAAGCCCGACGGGATCGTGCTCTCCAATGGTCCCGGCGATCCGGCGGCCACGGCGGCCTACGCCGCCCCGGTCATCCGCGATCTCATCGCCTCCGGAACGCCGGTGTTCGGCATCTGCCTGGGCCACCAGCTGCTCGCCCTGGCCCTGGGCGGGGCGACCCGCAAGATGGACCAGGGCCACCACGGGGCCAATCACCCGGTCAAGGATCTGGCCACTGGCCGGGTTGAGATCGTGTCCATGAACCACGGCTTCACCGTGGACCGCGAGAGCCTGCCGCCCGGCCTCACCGAAACCCACGTCTCGCTCTTCGATGGCTCCAATGCCGGCTTGGCGATGGCGGGAAAACCGGTGTTCTCGGTTCAGCATCACCCGGAAGCCTCGCCCGGTCCCGGCGATGCCCTGCCCACCTTCTCCCGTTTCGCTCTACTGATGGCGCACAGGCGCGGCGCTCTTGCCGGGGGCGTCGCGACCCGTTAGTGGGGCGCGATCGAATTCGTTTTGGGTTCGGCCGCTCTTCGACCACCCCTTAAAAAGGGAACCTCGGACCCGCCTTCCGATCCTCTCCGTCTTTGATCCGGCGCGCTAACTTCGGCGCGTTGGAAACTACATCTAAGGAAATAGCGACATGCCAACTGGCACAGTCAAATGGTTCAACGGCACCAAAGGCTACGGCTTCATCCAGCCCGATGCCGGCGGCCAGGACATCTTCGTCCATGTCTCGGCGGTGGAACGCGCCGGCTTGGGACCGCTGCAGGAAGGCCAGAAGCTGACCTACGAACTCGAGCGCGACCCTAAGAACGGCAAGATGGCCGCGGGCCAGCTCAAGGGCTGAGCGGCTCTTCGAAAGTCCCCCTCACTTCCCAGTCGAGGTGAGGGGCGATGCCGCCTTGCGCGCGCGCCGGGCGGCCGCTAGAGGGAAGTCTTAGCCTTCAACTCCAGCTTCAGCGCGCGAGACGCCGTCCGCGCGCTCCTCCGCGCGCGAGCAAAGATGCCCAGACGGACCGACATTGCCTCGATCCTGATCATCGGCGCGGGTCCGATCGTCATCGGCCAGGCGTGCGAGTTCGACTATTCCGGGGTGCAGGCGTGCAAGGCCCTGCGCGCCGAAGGCTATCGGATCGTCCTGGTCAACTCCAATCCAGCGACGATCATGACCGATCCCAATATCGCCGACGCCACCTATGTCGAGCCGATCACCACGGATATGGTCGAGGCGATCATCGCCAAGGAGCGGCCTGACGCCCTGTTGCCGACCATGGGCGGCCAGACGGCGCTCAACACCGCCCTGGCGCTGGAGCGCAGCGGCGTCCTTGGCCGCTATGGCGTGGAGTTGATCGGGGCCAGGGCCGAGGCGATCGACAAGGCCGAGGACCGGCGCAAGTTCCGCGACGCCATGGACGCCATCGGCCTGGAGAGTCCCAGATCGCGTCTGGCCGATTCGCTGGAGGCGGCGCTGGCGGCGCAGGGCGAAATCGGCCTGCCGACCATCATCCGGCCATCCTTCACCCTCGGCGGCGCCGGTGGCGGCATCGCCTACAACCTCGAGGAGTTTCGCGACATCGTCGAGCGCGGCCTCGACCTCTCCCCGGCCCACGAGGTGCTGATCGAGGAAAGCGTCCTCGGCTGGAAAGAATACGAGATGGAGGTGATCCGCGACAAAGCCGACAACTGCATCATCGTCTGCTCGATCGAGAACGTCGATCCGATGGGCGTGCACACCGGCGATTCGATCACCGTCGCGCCGGCCCTGACCCTCACCGACAAGGAATACCAGCGCATGCGCGACGCCTCGATCGCGGTGCTGCGCGAGGTCGGCGTCGAGACCGGCGGATCCAATGTCCAGTTCGCGGTCAATCCGGCCGACGGGCGCATGCTGGTGATCGAGATGAACCCCAGGGTTTCCCGCTCATCGGCCCTGGCCTCCAAGGCCACCGGCTTTCCGATCGCCAAGGTGGCCGCCAAGCTGGCGGTCGGCTACACCCTTGATGAGCTGACCAACGACATTACCGGCGCCACTCCGGCCTCGTTCGAGCCGACGCTCGATTATGTGGTCACCAAAATCCCCCGCTTCGCGTTCGAGAAGTTCCCCGGGGCCGAACCGATCCTGACCACGCAGATGAAATCGGTGGGCGAGGTGATGGCCATCGGCCGCACCTTCGCCGAGAGCCTGCAGAAGGCCCTGCGCGGCCTGGAGACCGGTCTCGCCGGCCTCGACGAGATCGACATCGAGGGGGCCGAGGAAGCGGACACCGGACGGGCGGCGGTGGTGCGGGCGCTGGGGGTGGCGACGCCGGATCGCCTGCGTATCATCGCCCAGGCCTTCCGCCACGGCCTCTCGGTCGAGGAGGTGGCCGGCGCGTGCGCCTATGAGCCGTGGTTCCTGCGCCAGATCGAGACCCTGGTGGCGGAAGAGACCCGTATCCGCGCCCACGGCCTGCCCGCCGATCCCGCCGCCCTTCGCCGCCTCAAGGCGCTGGGCTTTTCCGACGCCCGCCTGGCCCATTTGACCACGCAGAGCGAATTGGCGGTGCGACGGGCGCGCCACGCTCTGGGCGTGCGGCCGGTCTACAAGCGCATCGATTCCTGCGCCGCCGAGTTCGCCGCCATCACCCCCTACATGTATTCGACCTATGAGACCGGGGTGCTGGGCGCGGCGCCTGAGTGCGAGGCCGAACCCAGCGAGGCGCGCAAGGCGATCATTCTCGGCGGCGGACCCAACCGCATCGGCCAGGGCATCGAGTTCGACTACTGCTGCTGCCACGCCGCCTTCGCCCTGGCCGAACTCGGCATCGAATCGGTGATGGTCAACTGCAATCCCGAGACTGTCTCCACCGACTACGACACCTCCGATCGGCTGTACTTCGAGCCGCTGACCGCCGAGGACGTGCTGGAGCTGATCGCCGTCGAGGCTTCGCGCGGCGAGCTGCTGGGGGCCATCGTCCAGTTCGGCGGCCAGACCCCGCTCGGTCTCGCCCCGGCGCTGGAAGCCGCGGGCGTGCCCATTCTCGGCACCTCGCCCGACGCCATCGATTTGGCCGAGGATCGCGAGCGGTTCCAGCAGCTGCTCAAGCGGCTCGGCATCGCCCAGCCGCAGAACGCCGTTGCTCGCACCGCCGAGGAAGCTCTGGAGGGCGCCAGACGGGTCGGATTTCCGGTGGTGCTGCGGCCTTCGCACGTGCTCGGCGGCAGGGCGATGGAGATCGTCCGCGACGAGGATCAATTCGCCCGCTACATCCGTGATGCGGTCCGGGTGTCGGGCGAACACCCGGTGCTGATCGATGAGTATCTCTCCCAGGCGACCGAGGTCGACGTCGACGCGCTTTCCGACGGCGAGACGGTATTCGTCGCCGGGGTCCTGGAGCACATCGAGGAGGCCGGCGTGCATTCCGGCGATTCGGCTTGCACCTTGCCGCCGTTTTCGCTCAAGCCCGAGACGGTCGCCGAGCTCAAGCGCCAGACCGAAGCCCTGGCCAAGGCGTTGGACGTGCGTGGGCTCATGAACGTTCAGTTCGCCATCGAAGCGCCGCTTAGCGAGAGGCCGCGGATCTTCGTCCTCGAGGTCAATCCCCGCGCCAGCCGCACCGCCCCGTTCGTGGCCAAGACCATCGGCCAACCGATCGCCGCCATCGCCGCCAAGATCATGGCCGGGGAAAAGCTGGCCAGCTTCAATCTCGCCGACACCGTCTACGACCATGTGGCGGTCAAGGAAGCGGTGTTCCCGTTCGCCAAGTTCCCCGGCGTTGATACGGTCCTTGGCCCGGAGATGCGCTCCACCGGCGAGGTCATGGGCCTCGACTGGCGCCGCCCGGGCGAGAGCGCCGCACCGGCTTTCGCCAGGGCCTTCGCCAAGAGCCAGATGGCCGGGGGCGTCACCCTGCCGCTCTCCGGGGGCGTATTCGTCTCGGTGCGGGACGCCGACAAGCCGCGCATCGTCGAGCCGGTGCGGCTGCTGTTGGCGCGCGGCTTCAGGATTCTCGCCACCGGTGGCACTCAGCAGTTCCTCACCGACGTCGGCCTCGACGCCGCCCCGGTGAAGAAAGTGCTGGAGGGGCGGCCGCACATCGTCGATGCGATGAAGAACGGTGACGTCCAACTGGTGTTCAACACCACCGAGGGGCGCCAGTCGCTGGAGGATAGCTTCTCCCTGCGGCGCACGGCGCTGATGATGAAGATTCCCTACTACACCACCGCCACCGGGGCCCTGGCCGGGGCGCAGGCGATCATCGCCCTCATGGACGGCGCGCTGGAGGTGCGCCCGCTCCAGGCGCACGGTTAGTCAGTCAGCCGGCCGCCAGGCGCGCCTCGGCCGCCGCCAACATGGTCTGGAAGCGCGGATCGTCGCGCAATGCATCCAGGTCGGGATCGCTTGTGGCCGCATAGACCAGCCGCGAAGGGGCGTTTTCCAGCACGGGTCCCAGCAGCTTGAGGGCGCCATCGCCGTCGCGAAGATGGGCGCTGAGAGCGCAGGCGAAGTTGTAGCGCATCAGCCAATTGTCGGGATCGATCAGCACGGCGCGGTCCATCCACTCGCGGGCGCGCTCGGCTTCGCCCAACACGGCCAGGGAATCGGCCCCATAGGCCATGGCGTGGCCGTTGATCGGATCATGGGCGACGATCTTCTCGACCCGCGCCAAGGTCACGCGCGCGGCGGCTTTGGCGCGCTCATCATCGCCGAGGGCGGTGTAACAACTCGCCAACATGCCTGATGAGCTGAAATCGAGGTCAGTAAGTTCGGCCAGCTTGACGAAGCAGACCGCCGCCTCCTCGAGTCGCCGCTCCAGGTAGAATAGCTGGCCGGCGATCACGTTCACTTCGTAGGACTCGGGATCGGCGCGCAGCGCGCGGTCGAGCTCGGCGAACGCCTCGTCCCGCGCCCCTTGGTGGTGGAGCGCCCGGGCCCGGGCGGCATGCGGCTCGGCCAGGTCGGCATCGAGCTCAAGGGCCTTGTCGGCATGAGCGAGGGCTTCTTCGGCCGGGGCCCGACCCCGCATCTGGGCCTCGGCGTGGGCCAGAAGGGCCCAGGCGCGAGCGTAATCCGGATCGAGCTCCACCGCCCGCCGGCACAGCCGCACGATGGCCTCCTCACGCTGGAAATTGCCGCGCGTGCCGGTCATCAGATACTGCCGGGCCATCAGATAGACCTTGTAGGCCTCCGGGTTGGCCGTCCCCCGCTTCTCGATGGCCTTCTTCTCTTCCGGAAGAAGCTTCAGTTTCAGCGCCGTGACGATCGCCTGGCTGATCTCGTCCTGGAGGGCGAAGATGTCGTCGAGGTCGCGATCCCAGCGCTCGGCCCACAGATGGTCGCCGGCGGCGCCGTCGATCAGCTGGGCGGTGATCCGCACCCGGCCACCGGCCTTGCGCACAGAGCCTTCTAGGATGTGGCTGACACCGAGCTGGCGGGCGACCTGCTGCACCTCCAAGGTCTTGCCTTTGAACGTGAAGGCGTTGTTGCGCGCGGTCACGCTGAGGGCCGAGACCTTGGAAAGGTCGGTGATGATGTCCTCGCTGATGCCGTCGGAGAAATACTCCTGCTCGGGATCGCCGGAGATGTTGACGAACGGCAAGACGCAGATGGCCAGTTTGCGCGGCCCGGCCTTGGCCGTCGGCGCGGCTCGGGCGCGCTCGCCAACCAGATCGCCGATGCTGGCGGCGACCTTGCGCCAGCCGGGATGGTCGTCCTCGCCCGACCAGCCGGAAAGATCGGCGCACTGGATCTGGTCGAACGGCATCGGCAGCTCGGCGCCGTCGAGATTGAGCTGCACCAGCTTGCGTTCGGTCCTCGCCCGCTCGGCCTCCGAGCGCACCCATTCCGAGGCCGCCGCCTCGACCGACCACACCACCAGCACCGCCTTGGCCGCCTTGAGCCGCTCGGAGATCACATCGGCGTAGGCGCGGTGGGCGGGGATCTCGTCGTCGCGCCAGACGCCATAGCCGAGGGCGCGCAGGGCCTCACCAATCCGCTTGGCATCGCGCTCGGTCGAGCGCGCATAGGAAATGAAGATGTCGCTCATCAGCCCGCGGACCCTTGCCAGCCTCGCGATGGCAGGGCAAGGCCCAACGCTGACGCACGCGTAAGGAGCATCGCATGGCCGATCTGAAGGGCAAGGTGGCGCTGGTCACCGGCGGGGCGAGCGGCATCGGCGCGGCGTGTGCGGCCGCCCTCGCCAAGGCGGGCGCTCAGGTGATCGTGAGCGACATCCAGGACGCCAAGGGCGAAGACCTGGCGCACGGAATCGGCGCCCGCTACCAGCATCACGACGTCACCCGCGAGGACGAATGGGTGGCCCTGATCGGCCAGATCAAGGCCGATCATGGCCGGCTCGACATCCTGGTCAACAACGCCGGCATCGGCGTTGGCGCGGCCAGCATCACCGAGATGAGCCTGGACGATTGGCGCCGCCAGCAGGCGATCAATGTCGAGGGTGTGTTCCTGGGCGTGAAGCATGGCCTCATGCTGATGCGCGCCGCCGGGAACGGCGGGTCGATCATCAACATGTCGTCGGTGGCTGGCCTCAAGGGATCGCCGACCCTGGCCGGCTATTGCGCCACCAAGGGGGCGGTGCGCCTGTTCACCAAGGCGGTTGCCCTGGAGGCCGCGGCCGACAAGGTGCGGGTCAATTCGGTGCACCCCGGGATCATCGAAACGCCGATCTGGCTCGGCATCCTGGGCGCGCCTGGCGTCAACGCGCCGCCCGATCTCGACGCCCTCTCGCAAATGGCGGTGCCGATGGCGGTCAAGGGCCTGCCGGAAGACATCGCCAATGGTGTGCTGTGGCTGGCCTCTGAGGAGTCGCGCTACGTCACCGGGGCCGAGCTGGTCATCGACGGCGGGCTCACCCTGCGCTGAAGCGGCGCGGCGCGGGCGCCCGGAAAGATGCGCAGGAAGTTCTCGGCGTAGAACTTGTCGCGCACGGCTTCGTCGTGATCGCCGAGCGCCGCTTCGAACCG
>DASYGN010000030.1:0-42204 GCA_035999625.1 Caulobacteraceae bacterium
GTCGCCGCCATGCCCCCCAAGGCGCGGGTGTATTGATGGGATGGCTCCATTGTTCTCTTCGCCCCGCGTCGGGGGGAAGGGGCGCGGAGCGCCGATGGGCGGGGACCCCCCTCCCGGCCTTCGGCCGTACTCCCCCCTCAGGGAGGGGGGAGAGAGGTGCTGTATGGTTCAGCTGACCCTGCCGAAGAACTCGAGGATCGGGAAAGGGCGTCGCCATCCCGCGCCGGCGGGCGCGAGCCGGGTCAAGACGTTCAAGGTCTATCGCTACGACCCCGAGGCGCCCGGCAATCCGACCTGGGACACCTATGAGGTCGACGTCGACGCCTGCGGGCCAATGGTCCTGGATGTCCTGATCCACATCAAGAACGCGATCGATCCGACCCTGACCTTCCGCCGCTCGTGCCGCGAGGGGGTGTGCGGCTCGTGCGCGATGAACATCGGCGGGCGCAACACCCTGGCCTGCACCCACGGCTGGGCCGAAGTCCCCGGCAAGGACATCACCATCGCCCCGCTGCCCAGCCAGCCGGTGGTCAAGGACCTGGTGCCGGATCTGACCCTGTTCTACGCCCAGTACGCCTCGATCGAGCCGTGGCTGCACACCACCACGCCCGAGCCACAGGGCGAATGGCGTCAGTCGGAGGAAGAACGGGCCAAGCTCGATGGTCTCTACGAGTGCATCCTGTGCGCCTGCTGCACCACGTCCTGCCCGTCCTACTGGTGGAACCCGGAGAAGTACCTGGGCCCGGCGACCCTGCTGCAGGCCTACCGCTGGCTGGCCGACAGCCGCGACGAGGCCAAGGGCGAGCGCCTGGACGCGCTCGAGGATCCGTTCAAGCTCTACCGCTGCCACACGATCATGAACTGCGCCCAGGTGTGCCCCAAGGGGCTCAATCCCGCCGAGGCCATCGCCGAGATCAAGGCCATGCTGGTCGAGCGGGTCGCTTGAGCACGATGCGATCGGGGGGAACCGCTTTATCGTTAAATCTTGCTCATGATTCAACAGTTTGAGCGCGTGCCTGGCGAAAATGCGCTAGCCACTGTTTCGAAACGCGCTGTGGCGAGAAAACCCTGAGGGAGGGCTCGAAGTGTTGGGCAAACTGGCCGCCGGAATCTGCCTGGCGGCGCTGGCGGGCGGCGCGGCTATGGCCGCCCTGCCGAGATTTCCGCAGCCGTTCGGCGATCAGATCGTGTTCGTCGCCGACGGCAACGTCTGGTCGGTGAACAAGGCCGGGGGCACGGCGGTGCGCCTGACCAGCGCCCCCGGCCAGGACATGTTCCCGCGCGTCTCGCCCGACGGTCGCTGGATCGCCTACACCGAGGCCAGCAAGGCCGGCACCGACGTGTGGGTGATACCGGCCACCGGCGGCGCGGCCCGGCGCCTGACCTATCATCCGACCGTGGAGGCCGGCACCGGCGGGCGCCATGGCCCCGACAACATGGTCGTCACCTGGACGCCGGATTCGCAGTACGTCGTCTATCTGACCAAGCGCGATCAGTGGAACGGCTGGATCCAGAACATGTGGAAGGTTCCGGTCGCCGGCGGTCCGCCCTCGCCGATGGCCATCGATAGCGCGGTGGGCCTGGCCACTTTCGCACCCGACGGCCACACCATCGCCTACAACCGCATCTTCCGGAACTTCCGCACCTGGAAGCGCTACAACGGCGGCCTCGCCCAGCAGGTGTTCACCTACGATTTCGACAGCCGCAAGCTGACCCAGGTCACCGACTGGTCGGGCACCAACACCTCGCCGATGTGGTGGGGGCGGAAGATCTACTATCTCGCCGACCGCGATCAGAACCGGCGCGCCAACATCTGGGTGCATGACCTCGACACCGGCAAGGACCGCGAGGTCACCCACTTCACCGACTACGACATCGATTTCCCGGCCCTGGGCGGCGACGCCATCGCCTTCCAGCAGGGCGGCAAGCTCTACCTGCTGAGCCTGCCCGACGAGCAGCTGCGCGAGGCGCCGCTCAACGTTCCCGACGACAACCTGCGCACCCGCGCCCACGTGGCCGAGGTCAAGGACGAGATCCGCGCCAGCGATGCCGCCCAGCAGCCCGATTTCGCCCTCGCCCCCAATGGCAAGCGCACCGCCTTTTCCGCCCGCGGCGATATCTTCACCGTGCCCACCGAGGAGGGGGCCACGCGCGATCTCACCGGCACCCAAGGGGCCGACGAGGACCACCCGGCGTGGTCGACGGACGGGCGCCTGATCGCCTACACCACCGACGCCTCCGGCGAGCAGCAGATCGCGGTGCGGCCAGCGGAAGGCGGCCCCGAGCGGGTGCTGACGCACTTCAGCGAGGGCTATCTCTATGGCCCGGTGTTCTCGCCGGACGGGCGCAATCTGGCGTTCAGCGACAGCGCCCATCGGCTGTGGATCGTCGGCGTCGATGGCGGGGCGGCGCGCCAGGTGGCCCAGGACAACAAGTCGGAGATTCACGACCAGGCGTTTTCGCCCGATGGCCGCTGGCTGGCCTTCAGCATGGCGGCCACCGACCTGCGGCGCGACCTCTACCTCTACCACCTCGACGGCGGCGTGCTGACCAGGCTCGGCGATGGCTCGACCATCGACGGCAACCCGGTGTTCTCCAGCGACGGCAAGTATCTCTACTTCGTCTCCAACCGGCACGAAAACCCGGTCAGCTCCGATCTCGACTTCAATTTCGCGATCCTGAAATCGGCCGGCATCTACGCCATTCCCCTGGCCAGTGACACGCTCTCGCCGGTCGCCCCGCGCTCGGACGAGGGCGATAGCGGACCGGAGAAGGAGACGGTCAAAGACAAGGACGTGGAGAAGGGCAAGAAGGGCGGCGGCAAGGCGGCCCCCGAGCCGGCCGGGACCATCGCCCCGATCCGGGTCGACCTCCAGGGCATGATGGCCAGGGCCGTGGCCGTCCCGGTCGAGGGCGCCAACATCGCCCAGATCGACGCCCGCGATGACCGGGTGTTCTACCTAACCAATCCGATCAGCCTGATCGAAGGCAATCTGCCCGGCGAGAAGTCGGCGCTGCGTTTCTACGACTTCAAGAAGCGCAAGGGCTTCGTGGTGAGCGAGGACGTAGACGCCTATTCGCTGTCGGCCGATGGCCAGCGGGTGCTGATCCGCAAGGACAAGGACTACACGGTTCTCGACGCCAAGGCCGACGCGGCCAAGGACGCGGACGACACCCACAAGCTCGATCTTTCCCACCTGCGCATGGTGGTCGACCCCAAGGCCGAATGGGCTGAGATGTTCGACAACGCCTGGCGGCTGGAGCGCGACCTGTTCTTCTCCACCGCCATGAACGGGGTCGACTGGAAGGGCGTGCACGACAGCTACGTCAAGCTGGTCCCCGCCCTCGGCTCGCGCGAGGACCTCGACTGGCTGATCGGCCAGATGATCGGCGAGATGTCCAACTCCCACACCTATGTCGGCGGCGGCGATGACGGCGAGACCGGCCCGGCGACCAAGACCGCCCTGCTGGGCGCCGATCTGACCCTCGATCCGGCGTCGGGACGCTATCGCATCGCCACCATCTATCCCGGCGACAACACCCGGGCCGACTACCGCAGTCCGCTGGCCGAGCCGGGGCTGGCGGTCAGCGCCGGCGATTATCTGCTCGCCATCAACGGGATCGAGCTCATCGCGCCAACCGTTCCCGACGCCCTGCTGCAGACCGCCGATGACGCGACCACCGTTGATCTGGCCATCGCCGCCTCGCCCTCCGGCCCGCGCCGGCACGTGAGCGTCAAGCCGATCGGGGCCGAACTCGGGGTGCGCGAAGCCGCCTGGATCGCCCACAACCGCGCCACCGTCGACCGGCTCTCCGGCGGGCGCATCGGCTATGTCTACATGTCGGACATGGAGCAGCTCGGCCTGCAGCAGTTCGTGCGCCAGTTCTACGCCCAGCTCGACAAGCAGGCGATGATCATCGACGACCGCTGGAACGGCGGCGGCTTCATCGCCCCCTTCGCGCTCGAGCGTTTGCGCCGGGTGATGGTGGCGCTGGGGGCCAACCGCGAACGTGGCGTCACCACCGAGCCGCAACAGGTGCTGAACGGCCCCAAGGTGGCCCTGCTCAACCACTGGTCGGCCTCGGATGGCGACATCTTCCCCTATCTCTTCCGCCTCTATGGCCTCGGCAAGCTGATCGGCACCCGCTCGTGGGGCGGCGTGCGCGGCATCCGCGGCAACTGGCAGATGATGGACGGGGGCTATGTCACCATCCCCGAGGAGGCCCTGTTCACGCCGGCCGGGCAGTGGGCGGTGGAGAACCACGGCGTCGATCCCGACATCGAGGTCGAGAACCTGCCGGCCGACCTCCTGGCCGGCCACGACGCCCAACTGGAGACCGCGGTCGATGTGCTGATGAAGCAGATCGCCGCCAAGCCGCCGGGCCCCCCGATTCCGGCCCCGCCGCCGCTGATCCCGGCCTATCCAGCCAGCGGAATCGTCGCTCCCGCGCCGTAATCGGTCGTCAGCGCGGGTCCGGGATTTTATGGTGACAGGGGCGCGGGTCCTCGTGCAGGGGGGCCATGCCCCGGTCGGCGCCTGGGATTTCAGTCGATCAGGGGAAAGGTCGAATTGGCCTTGCTCACCGCGAACGCCAGTGACCGCCCTCCACCCATGGCCGACTTCTCTTGCGCGCTGCGAGGATCGGCGCATTATCAAAGTATGAGCTTGGATAATTCGAGGGACCGCCTTCTCGGCCTGATCAAGCGCCGCGGGCCGCTGCGCGCCAGCGAGCTGGCCGAGGCCCTGGCGGTGAGCGTCGAAGCGGTCCGCCAGCAGCTCGCCCGACTGGCGCGCGATGGCCTGATCACGCCGGAGATCGACGGTGGCCGCCGCGGGCGGCCTTCCCAGCGCTGGGCGCTGACGCCGGCCGGCGAGGCGCGGTTCCCCGACGCTCACGCGGCGCTCACCGTGCGCCTGATCGAGGCGGTGCGGACCGAGCTTGGCGAGGCGGCGCTGGACGCCCTGGTCATCAACAACGAGCGCCGGCAACGGGCGGCCTACGAACAGGAACTGGCCGGCGCGGCGGGCCCCGCCGAACGCGTGGCCCGGCTGGCGGCCATCCGCACCCGCGAAGGCTACATGGCCCAATGGCAGGATTTCGACGGCGTCTTTCTCCTCACCGAAAACCACTGCCCGATCTGCGCCGCCGCCAGCGCCTGCCAGGGCTTCTGCCGCGCCGAGCTGGAGCTTTTTCGCGACCTGCTCGGGCCCGGCCTCACCGTCACCCGCACCGACCATATCGCCGCCGGCGCGCGGCGTTGCGCCTATCGGATCACGCCGGCGGATTGAAGGAGGTTCCGCTATCCCCTGGACCGCGGTGATCAGCGAAGCGGCATTGAGGGCCAAGGGCCGCGCGGTGGTGCGCCACGCGGGCGCGCAGGTGCTGCTGATCGCCTCCGAGCGCGGCCTTTTCGCGTGCGCCAACCGCTGCCCGCACGAGGGCTATCCCTTGAGCGAGGGCGTGCTCACCGAAGGCTGCCTTCTCACCTGCAACTGGCACAACTGGAAATTCGATCTCGTCGGCGGCCGGACCCTGGTCGGCGGCGATGTTCTGCGCCGCTATCCGGTGAAGGCTGAAGACGGCCAAGTGCTGGTCGATTTTTCACCCGAGGATCCCGAGGCGCGCCGCGCGCGCGCCGTGGCCGGGATGCTGCGGGCGATGGCCGAGGAAGATCAGGCCAGGATCGTGCGCGAGGCGGCCCGGCAGATGCGCCTTGGCGCCGATCTGGCGCTTCCGCTCACCGCGGCCATTGGCTGGGCGGCCGAGCGGCTGGAGTTCGGGACCGGCCACGCCATCGCCGGCGGGGTCGAATGGCTGGGCCTCGCCGAGCGCCGGAGCGTTGGCGCCGATCGCCAGCTGGCGGCGCTGGGCGAGATTCTCGGCCATCTGGCCGACGAAGCCCGCGGCGGCGCGCGCCTGTATCCCTTCCCCGAGGGCCAGCGGGCGTGGAACGCCGGCCAATTCCTGGCCGCCGTCGAGGCCGAGGACGAGCCCGGCGCCATCGCCCTGATCCGCGGCGCGCTGGCCGAGGGCCTGACGCCGGGCGCGCTGATGCCGGTGCTGGCGCGGGCGGCGCTCGGCCACTACGCCGATTTCGGTCATTCGCTCATCTATGCGGTCAAGACCTGCGCCCTTGCCGAGCGTCTCGGCCCGGAGGCGGCGGGGCCGCTGCTGTTGATGCTGACCCGGAGCCTCATCTACGCCACCCGCGAGGACCTGCTGCCGGAATTCCGCACCTACGCCCAGCGTCTGGGGGAATGGGGCAAGGCGCGCCGCGCCGCGCCACCCCTGGCGCCTGAAGCAGTCACCGGCCGCTCGGCCAGGGAGGCCATGGCCATCGTCGCCGCCTGGAGCGAGCGCGAGCCACCGACGGCGATCCTCGCCACGCTCATCGAAGGTGGGGCGTGGATGCTTCTGCATGCGGATGAGCGGGTGTTCACCAGCGCCGAAGGCAAGCTCAGGGACAACGTCAACTGGCTGGATTTCACCCACACGCTGACTTTCGCCGCCGCCGGCGGGGAAGCGGCGCGGCGCGATGCGGACCTGATGCCGGCGGTGCTGCTGCAGCTGGCCTGTTTCATCGGCCGCAACGCCGGCTTTATCGACCGCGCGCTGGAGACTGAAGCGTTCGCCATCGCCGACGCCGGAGCCTTCGCCGCGGCGGCGCGCGAGCGGATCTTCGATCATGGCCTCGAGCGCTTCATCGTCTCGGTGCATCTGCTCAAGACCCTGAACGCCGGCCTCCAACTGGCGAGGGTCTATCCGGCCGCGGCGCCCACGATTCTGGCGGCCGTGAACCGCTTCCTGCACGCGCCCTTCAAGCGCCGCCACGTCCTGCGCACCGCCCGCCAGATGCGCGCCTTCGTGGCCATGGAGTAGCGGCTCGACTGGCGCCATAATGGGCCGAGGCGCTCATGCGGATCCTGATCGCAATGGTTGTGGCTTTGGCGTCGCCCGCGTCGGCGATGGACGCGCCGCCGGACACCGCGCCCGGGGCCGAGCGGATATTCCTGCAATGCGCGGTCACCCCCAGTCAGACCTCGACGCATTGTGTCTTCTACGCGCCGATCGATGATCCGAAGGCGCGCCTCAAGGCTGCCAGCGAGCTGGTCTGGCTCGACGCCCACCCGGCGGCGATCGCCGGGGCCAGGCCCGGAACCAAGGTCAAGATCCTCGCGCGGTTGACCGTCAGCGCCGGGCCGCGGGGGTTCCAGGTGGCCGCGCCCGCCCAGCCCAAGGCTTCGCCCGCGCCAGCCATCCACCGTCCGCAATGGGTCGTCTCACCGCACGGATCGTGGACCCGGCCGTTCACCGCCGCCGTCGCGGCCAGGGCCAATCAGTCCGGCGAGGCGACCATCGATTGCCTGGCCACGCAGGCGGGGTCACTGACCGATTGCTGGGTGAAGCACGAGACGCCGGCCGACGCCGGCTTCGGCGAAGCCGCGCTGATCCTGATGCAGCATGTGCGCCTGAACCCGGCCGGGGCCGGCGGCGAGCCCATCGCCGGGCGTGCGGTCGTGGATACGGTGAGCTTCGAGGCCGGGCCGATGTCGTCGACCGCCATCTGGCCTTCCATGGGCGGCCAGACCGGCATGGCCATGGGCATGGCCTCGCCGCACTGAGGCGAAGCCGGAAGCGTAATCCGGGACTGACGCCCGGCGGTGACGGCGAGGGGCGGAGCGCGAGCGTGTCACCGTCTCGATTGACGCTGGCGAGGTTTGTGGGCATCGACACCGAATATGAGTGACGCAGGCGTCATCATCGTCGGAGCCGGGCACGCCGGGGGCACGGCCGCGGCCATGCTGCGCCAGTTCGGCTATCAGGAGCCGATCCGGCTGATCGGAGCCGAACCGATCGCGCCCTACCAGCGCCCGCCGCTGAGCAAGGCCTGGCTCAAGGGCGAGGCCGACGAGGAGGCGCTCACCCTCAAGCCGGTGAGCTTCTACGCCGAGGCGGCCATCGAGCTGATGACCGCAAGCCCGGTGGCGGCAATCGAGCCCGGCGCGCGCGCCGTGCGGCTCGCGAACGGTCAGCGCTTCGCCTACGACAATCTTATCCTCGCCACCGGGGCGCGGGCGCGCACCCTGCCGATCCCCGGCGCCGACCTCGACGGCGTCCTCACCCTGCGCTCGGCCGCCGACGCCGAAGCGCTCAAGCAGCGGCTAGGACCCGGCAAGCGCCTGGCGGTGATCGGCGGCGGCTATATCGGCCTCGAGGTCGCCGCGTCCGGCCGGCACCTGGGGGCCGAGGTGGTGGTGATCGAAAAGGAGCCGCAGATCCTGGCGCGCGTGGCCTGCAAGGCGCTGTCGGCCTTCTTCGCCGGCTACCACGCCCAGCGCGGCGTGGCCTTCGAGACCGGGGCCGACGTCCAGGCCTTCGAGGGCCGCGCCGGCCACGTCACCGGCGTGAAACTGGGCGATGGCCGCACCATCGGCGCCGACGTGGTGCTGGTCGGCGTCGGCGCGCCGCCGGCCGCCGATCTTGCCCGCGAGGCCGGTCTGCCCTTCCAGGGCGGGATCGTGGTCGACGAGGCCGCGCGCACCGCCGATCCGGCCATCTTCGCCATCGGCGATGTCACCTGGCGGCCGATGCCGGCCTATGGGCGCATGTTCCGCCTGGAGAGCGTCGCCAACGCCCTCGAGCAGGCCAGGCAGGCGGCCAGCGCCATCACCGGCCGCCCGCCGCCGGCGGCGGAAGTGACCTGGAACTGGTCCGACCAGTACGATCTCAAATATCAATTCGCCGGCGTGCCCTTCGACGCCGACCAAGTACTGGTGCGCGGCGATCCGGCGGCGGCGAAGTTCGCCGTCTTTCACCTCAAGGGGCCGCTGATCCAGGCGGTGGAGGCGGTCAACGCGCCGGCCGAGTTCATGGGCGGGAAACTGCTCATCGGCCAGCGGCGTCCGGTCGATCCGGCGAGGCTTGCCGATGTTTCAGTTTCCATGAAAGAGGTCGCGGCCTAGAAAGCGCGCGCAGACGGGGAGTCCATGGCCAAGATCACCTACATCGAGTTCAACGGCGCCGAGCACGTCGTCGAGGTGAAGACCGGCCTTTCGGTGATGGAAGGCGCGGTCAAGAACAACATCCCCGGCATCGACGCCGATTGCGGGGGCGCCTGCGCCTGCGCCACCTGTCACGTCTACGTGCAGGAGCCGTGGCTGGGTAAGACCGGCGACAAGTCGGCGATGGAGGAATCGATGCTCGATTTCGCCGAGAACGTCGAGGACAACTCGCGCCTGTCGTGCCAGATCAAGGTCAGCGACGAGCTCGACGGTCTGGTGGTCAAGATGCCCCAGAGCCAGCATTGAACTCGCGCGCGGACACGCCTAAACGCCGCCCCACTATGTTGATCGCTTCCCGCATCAGGCTCTGAGCCTCCGGCCATCCGGCCGCCGCCACCCGATGCCTGCGCGCGCCCTTGCCGCGCGTTCTCCCTGAGCGATTGGACACCCAATGCCATTCCCGACACCTTTCGAGGGCCTCAACGCCGTCCTCGACCACCTGACCGCCAACATCCGCCGGATTCTCGGCGAGGATCTGATCGGCCTTTATCTGCAGGGCTCGTTGGCGGTCGGCGATGCCGATCAGATGAGCGATTGCGATTTCGTCGCCGTGGTCCGCCACGACCTCGCGGCCGACGCGCGGGCCCAGTTGCAGGCCATGCACGCCGCCATCCACGATCTGCCGCACGAGCCCTGGCGACATCGGCTGGAAGGCTCCTACGCGCCGGCCGCCATCCTCCGGCGCCTGACCCCCGAGCCGCGCGATCCGCCGGGCGAGCCGCGCGGTCCGGACTGGAAGGACCCGGGTCTGAGCGGCTCACCGGCCCGGCGCTATCCGTTCGTCTACCTCGATCACGGAGCCAAGACGCTGGTCCGATCCGAGCACGACAACACGCAGGTGGTGCGCTGGTCTCTGCGCGAGAAAGGCGTGACGCTGTTCGGCCCCGAGCCGAAGACGCTGATCGATCCGGTCACGCCGGCGATGCTGCGCGCCGAAGTGCGCCAGACCCTGGACGACGCCCTGGCGGTCGACCTCGAACCGATGGCGATGAAGGCCTGGCAGAGCTTCTGGGTCGGCCTCTTCTGCCGCATCCTGCACACCATCGCCACCGGGCAGGTGGGCTCGAAGAAGGCTGGCTCGGCCTGGGCCATCGCCCATCTGGACCCCGAGTGGACGGGTCTGATCGAGCGCGCCCAGAGGCTCAAGGAGGGCGATCGCGCCGAGGCCATGCGCCCGGCCGATCCGGAGGAGGTCGCCGCCACCCGGGCCTTCGCCGCCTACGCCGCCCGGCGCGCCGATCACGAACTGCACGCCCGGGAGGTCATCGCCAGGCGTCTGGCGGCCAAGCATCACGACGGCGACGCCACGCGCCCCGGCGGTCCGCCAAGATCATCCGGACCCGGACGGTCCGGGTTCACCCCACCCACGCACCGGCCTGGAGGGAGGGGGAGGCGGGGGTAGGGACCGCGAAGCGGTGGAGGGGGAAGGCGGGCCCTCACCCCCGTCCGATGGCGTAGAAGCGCTCCGCCCGCTGCTCGCGCAGGGCGTCGGGCGAAAGGCCGGCCAGGCTCTCCAGCTCGGCGGCGATGGCGTCGCCCACGCGGCTGATGGCGAGGCCGGGGTCGGCGTGGGCCCCGCCCACCGGCTCCTCGACGATCTTGTCGACGATGCCCAGGGCGGCGAGGTCCTGGGCGGTGATCTTCATCGCCTTGGCGGCGCCTTCGGCCATCGCCCGGTCGCGCAGGAGGATGGAGGCGCAGCCTTCGGGCGAAATCACCGCGTAGATCGAATGTTCGAGGATGATCACCTTGTTGGCGGCGGCGATGCCGATCGCCCCGCCGCTCATGCCCTCGCCGGTGATGGTGGCGACCATGGGGACGCCAAGGGTCAGGCAGCGCTCGGTGCCGCGGGCGATGGCTTCGGCGACGCCACGCTCCTCGCTGCCGATGCCGGGATAGGCGCCGCCGGTATCGATGAAGCTCAGCACCGGCAGGTTGAAGCGCTCGGCCAGGTCCATCAGCCGCACCGCCTTGCGGTAGCCCTCCGGCCGCGCCGAGCCGAAGTTGTGCTTGATGCGGGTGGTCGTGTCATGACCCTTCTCCTGGCCGATGACCATTACCGGCCGGCCACGGAATCGGCCGAGGCCGCCCAGGATCGCCTGGTCGTCCGCAAACGCACGATCGCCGCGCAGTTCGACGAACTCCTCGATCAGGCCGGCCAGATAGTCGACGAAATGCGGCCGCTCCGGATGGCGGGCGATCTGGGTCTTCTGCCAGGGATCGAGATGGGCGTAGGTCTCGGCCCGCAGCTCGGAAACCCGCGCCCGCATGGCGGCGATCTCGGCGTCGAAGGCGCCGTGGCCGCTGGTCTCGGAGAGCTTGCCGAGCTCGTCGATCTTGGCTTCGAGCTCGGCGATCGGGCGCTCGAATTCCAGGTAATGAGCGGCCATCAGGTCCTTGAAACAGCTCCCCCGCGAGGCGGCGCGACCCTAGGGCCGAAGGCCGGACTCGGCAAGTTTGCCCAAGCCCCTGGCTTCAGTGTTGCGGTGGCTGGCCCTTCTCGTCCGGGGGCGGCTGCTTGCGCTTGCGCTCTTCTTCCTGACGCGCGCGGGCTTGCGCCGCCTGCTGCTGCTGCATGCGCACCTGTTGCCCCTGCTGAGCGCGGGCGGCGGCCTGGGCTTGCGCCGCCTGCTGCTGCTGCATGCGCATCTGTTGCCCCTGCTGAGCGCGGGCGGCGGCCTGGGCCTGCGCCGCCTGCTGCTGGCCGCGCATCTGTTCCTGTTGCTGGGTGCGGAATTCCTGCTGCTGGCGGGCGCGCTCGGCCGCCTGGGCCTGGGCGGCTTGCTGCTGCGAGCGCATCTGCTCCTGTTGCTGAGACTGGAGCTGCTGTTGCTCGCGGGCCCGCGCCGCTTGGGCCGCCCGCTGCTGCTGCAGCCGCATCTGCTCCTGCTCCTGGGCCTGGAACGGCGCCTGCGCCCCGACGCCAGGGGCCGGCCGCAGTGGGCGGAAGGCCTGGCCGCCCGGCGCGGGCGGGTTCGGGGCGCCGCGCACGACCGGCGGGGCCACCCTGGCTTGCGCTCCGGGATTGCGCAGCTGCGAGGGGGCTATGAAGCCGCGCGGTCGAGGCGCCTGCTGGCGCGGTTCCAGCTGGGCGCCGGCGATCACCGGCGGACGCAGGGCGCCGGGCTGCTGGGCGATGAGCCCCTGACGCACCGCACGCAGGTTGATCGGCGGGGCGGCGGCCATCATCGGCTGACGCGCCCGAGGTCCCTCGCTCGTCGGCCGCGGCAGTCCGCCGGCGCGCGCTTGCGGCCCGGCCGCGGGCGGCCGGAAAGCGACGCTGGGCGGCGCCGAGGCCAGGGTCTGGGGAGCCACCGGCAGGACGGCTCTTTGCACCGGCGCGCCTTGCGAAAAGGCGTTGGCCCCGACCACCACCGCGGCCGACGCGTTGCGATAGGTGTTCAGGCTGTTCTGGCGGGGCGCGTAGGCGAGGGCGTTGATCGTGCTCTGGCTGACATTGGCGCTGTTGAGCCGGCGGAGATAGTCGTCGCTCACCTGATAGCTGGGCCGGTAGGCTTCGTCCGGCGCCAGCGGCGCCCAGCCGAGCGCGCCCCCTTGGCCGTAGCCCAGGTTCCATCCGCCGCCGCCGAAGAAGGCGACCAGCGCCGGGGCGTAGGCCGGCTCGGATTCGCGCTGGCCACGCACCCAGCCCCAGCGGCCGTCGATCCTCGCCCAGCGGCCATAGTGGAACGGGGCGAAGCCCCACGGCTGGTCGTCGATCCAGGTCCAGCCCCAGGGCTGCACCGAGGCCCAGTGGCCGTAACGATAGGGGGCCCAGTCATCGGGCACGTCGCTGGGGAACCAGACCTGGCCGTACTGATCGTTATCGACGAACGCGCCGTAGCGGCCGAGGTCCTCATAGCCGGTCATGGCCGGCGCATCGCCGTTCCAGTCGGCCCAGCGCTCGCTGGCCTCGCGGTCCTGAGCCCAATCGTCGATAGCCGCGTCCTGGACATCGACGGCGTAGGGATCGGCCCCCGGATCGATGAGCGCCGACTCGCCGGCGTCCACGGCCACCAGGCCATCGCGGCTCGGCACGCCGGCCTCGCCATCGAAGGTGGTGACTTCGACCTGCGGATAGGAGCCGTCCTCGGGCGGGGCGGCGACGTCGATACGGTACTGGCCGGCCTGGCTCAGATTGACATCCCCCGCCGGCGTGGCGATTTCCACCCCGCCGCGCGGCGCACGGCGCAGGCGCACCTCCATCGAGCCTTGGGCCAGGGAAAGGCGCGAGCGGCCATAGTCCAGATCGACGACGTCGAGTTCGGTCTGATTGTCGAGCCAGAATTCGGCCGAGCCGACCTCCAGTTCGGCGCGGCCCTCATCGCCGGTCCAGAAGGCTTCGCCGCTGGCCACCGGATAGTTCTGGCTGGCGTCGGTCCAGAAATTCTCCTGCGGCGGCTGCAAGGAGACCTCGCCCTCGACATAGGCGATGCGGCCCACGCGCGTGGGCGGATCGGCGATGGCGGCGGTGGCGAGCGCGCCCAGCGCGCTGCCGGCCATCAGACCGAACGTGAAGGACCGGATGTTCATGGCGACTCTCACCCTTTTGTCGGCCACCTTGGCCGATGATTGCGTTGGCGGCGATGAACTTGTGATGAACGCCAGCGCATCCATCTCGACAATATTTCCCGAATTCGGCGACAACGCGGCGGATCAACCGTCAATGAACAACGCGTTGCTTCGAAGTTAAGGTGAGCGACACGCTAGGTCTGTGTTCATTGCTCGAGGTCCGGATCGCCCGGCGCTGATGGACCGATGATGATTCGCAACCTCGACGTCGGTTCCGCACTAATGGTCTAGTATGTTCGCCGGGCGTCATTGGGACGGCGCCGGCCGGGTTACCAGGGGAGCCGCCGTTGACCAATGCCGTTGACCTGGACGGCTATTTTCGCCGCCTCGGCTTCGCCGGCGAGGCGCGGCCGGATTTGGCCACCCTGGCCGCGCTCCATGCCCTGCATCCGGCGGCGATTGCGTTCGAAGGCATCGACCCGCTCGTCGGCCGTCCGGTGCGGCTCGATCTCGACTCGCTCCAGGCCAAGCTCGTTTTCGGCCGCCGCGGCGGCTATTGTTTCGAGCACAACGCCCTGTTCAGGGCCGTTCTCGAGGCGATCGGCTTTAGCGTGACCGGCCTGGCTGGCCGGGTGGCCTGGGGCGGCGACGGACCGCCGGTTGGAGCGCGCAGCCACATGCTGCTCCTGGTCGAGCTGCCCGAGGGTCCGTTCATCGCCGACGTCGGCTTCGGCGCCCACCTGCTCGACGCGCCGCTGCGCTTCGCCACCGATATCGAACAGAGAACCCCTCACGCGCTTTACCGTATCACCCGTGAAGGCGCCGAGTTCGCGCTCGCCGCCCGTCATGGCGACAGGTGGCGGCGAGCCTATGTGTTCGACCTGACCGCGCAGCTTTCGGCTGATTATGAGATGGCCAACTGGTACACCTCGACCAACCCTGAGAGCCTGTTCACCAAAGTGCTGATCGCCGAGCGTCTCACCCCCGAGGTCCGCCGGAACCTGGTCAACTGCTGGCTGACCGAGCGCTGGCGCGATGGCCGAGTGGACGAGCGCAGCCTGGCCAGCGCCGCCGACCTCGGCCAGGTGCTGGACCAGCTGTTCGATATCGCCTCGCCCGAGCCGCTGGCCCGGCTGTTCGCGCGCATCGCGCCGGTGGCCGCCGAAGCGGTGTAGCCCGCGAAACCGCCTTCATCGGCGATCGCCTCGCCGCGCCAGCGGATGGCGCGTGCGCATCACCTCCTGCAAGCGATCCTGGGTAATGTGGGTGTAGATCTGGGTGGTGGCGATGTCGGCGTGGCCGAGCAAGGTCTGGACGACCCTGAGGTCGGCGCCGCCCTCCAGGAGGTGGGTGGCGAAGGCGTGGCGCAGCACGTGCGGGCTGACGCCGGCCGGATCGAGGCCGGCCCTGACCGCCGCCTGCTCGAGCAACTGGGCGAACCGGCGGGCGGTGAGCCGCCCGCCCCGGGAAGCGAACAGCCAGGGATTGGCGGCGGGCGAGCGGCCGAGGAAGCCGGCGCGCAGAGGCAGATAGGCCTTGATGGCGGCGCGGGCGCGGGAGCCCAGCGGGGCCAGCCGCTCCTTGCCGCCCTTGCCCTTGACGATCACGTAGGCCGGATCGCCGGCGACCGCGGCCAGGGTCAGGGAGACCAGCTCGGAGACCCTGAGACCGGCGGCGTAGGCCACCTCGATCATCGCCGCCAGCCGCGCGCCGGCGGCGGCGCCCTGGCCATGCGCCGCCTCGATCAGCCGATCCATCTCGGCGCGGCTGAGCACCTTGGGCAGCGGCCGGCCAAGGCGCGGCGCGGCCAGGCGCCGAGACGGATCGTCGGCTCGCCAGCCTTCGCCGAGCACGAACTGAAAGAGCTGGCGCGCGGCCGCGCGCCGCCTGGCCGAGGTGGCCGGGGAAAGACCGCGCCGCGACTGGTCCGCGAACCAGGCTTCGACCGCCTCGGCGCTGGCGGTTTCCAGGTTCAGCCCCGTCTGGGCCAGGAAGGCGGAGAGATCGGCCAGATCGCCGGCGTAGGCGCGCAGCGTGTGCAGGCTGGCCCCGCGCTCGGCCGCCAGCATCTCCAGGAACGCCTCTGCCCACCGCTCCCCGCTCATGGGCCGATGATGGCGCGCAGGGCCCCCCTCGTGTAAAGCCCTGGCCGGTCATGGGCGCGCCATTGAACACGCGGACGATCGTGCTCGTGGGCCTGATGGGCGCGGGCAAGTCGACCATCGGCCGCCGGCTGGCCACGGCGCTCGCCATGCCCTTCGCCGACGCCGACGCCGAGGTCGAGGCGGCCGCGGGCCGGACGGTCTCGGATGTCTTCGCCGCCTACGGCGAGCAGGCGTTTCGCGACGGTGAGCGGCGGGTGATCGCCCGCCTGCTCGAAGGTCCGCCGCACGTTCTGGCCACCGGCGGCGGCGCGTTCGTCGATCCCGCGACCCGAGCGTTGATCAACGCCAAGGCGATCTCGGTCTGGCTCAAGGCCGACGTCGAGGTGCTGGCCAGGCGCGTGGCCCGGCGCGACACCCGCCCGCTCCTGAAGGGAAAGGACCCGCTGGAGGTGCTGAAGGCCCACGCGGCGGCCCGCTATCCCTGCTACGCGCAGGCCCAGATCGTCATCGAGACCGGTGACGCCGCTCATCAGGGCGCGGTCGACGCCATCATCACCGCCCTGGGCGAGAGGGCCCGGGCGTGAGAACGATCGAGGTTTCGCTGGCCGGCGCGGCCTATGACGTGGTCATTGGCGCCGGGGCCCTGGATGCGGCCGGGGCGCGCATCGCGCCGCTCCTGACCCGGCCGCGGGCGGTGATCGTCGCCGATGCGGCCGTCGAGGTCGTGCATGGAGCACGCCTGCGCAAAGCGCTCGCCGAGGCCGGGATCAGCAACCACACCATCCTCATTCCTCCCGGCGAAGAGCAGAAGAGCTTCGCCGGTCTGGAGCGGCTCTGCCATGATCTGCTCGCCCTGGAGGTCGAGCGCGGCGATCTGATCATCGCCTTCGGCGGTGGGGTGGTCGGCGACCTGACCGGCTTCGCCGCCGCCATCCTCAAGCGCGGCGTGGATTTCGTTCAGATCCCGACCACGCTTCTGGCCCAGGTCGATGCTTCGGTCGGCGGCAAGACGGCGATCGACATGCCCGAGGGCAAGAACCTGATCGGCGCCTTCCATCAGCCGCGCCTGGTGCTGGCCGACCTGGCGGTGCTGAGCACCTTGCCCGAACGCGAGGTCCGCTGCGGCTACGCCGAGATCGTCAAATACGGGCTTGTCGGCGATGCCGACTTCTTCGCTTGGCTGGAGGTCAACGGCCGCGAGGTGATCGCTCGCCAGGGCGAGGCGCTTGCCCACGCCATCGCCCGGTCGGTGGAGATGAAGGCGGCGATCGTCGCCGAGGACGAGCGCGAGAGCGGGCGACGGGCGTTGCTCAACCTCGGCCACACCTTCGCCCACGCTCTGGAGGCCGAGGCCGGCTATGGCCAGGCGCTCAAGCATGGCGAAGCCGTCGCCGTCGGCTGCGCCCTGGCGTTCCGCCTTTCCGCCCGTCTCGGCCTGTGCGCGGCGGCGGACGCCGAGCGCGCCGCGCGGGCGATCGCCGCGGCCGATCTGCCGATCGGGCTGGAAAACCTGCCCGGAGCGCCCTTCGCCGCCGACGCGTTGATGGCTCGCATGGCGCAGGACAAGAAGGCCAAGGGTGGCGCGCTGACCTTCATCCTCGCCCGTGGCGTCGGGCGGGCGTTCATCGCCCCCGCGGTCGAAGCGGCGGCGGCGCGCGCGTTTCTGCTCGCCGAGGGAGCCAGGCCATGATCGCTGAGCTGGGCGGATTGGTGATCATCATCCTCATTCTGCTGGCGGTGGCGGCGGTGTTTTCCGCCGCCGAGACCGCGCTCACCCGCGTCAGCCGCGGGCGCATGCACCAGCTGGAGCGCGATGGCGACAAGGCGGCGGGACGGGTCAACGCGCTGATTTCCGATCAGGAAACCATGATCGGCGCGGTGCTGCTGAGCTACAATCTGATCAATATCCTCAGTTCGGCGCTGGCCACCGCCTTCATCACCAAGCTCGAGCCCGGCGCATTGGGCGTGGCCATCTCGACGGTGATCATGACCGTGCTGGTGGTGGTGTTCGTCGAGGTGCTGCCCAAGACCCTGGCCATCGTCCACGCCGACGATGTGGCGCGCAGGCTCTCCGGCCCGATGCTGACCGCGGTCAAGGTGCTGGGCCCGATCATCTTCGCCGTGCAGGCGATCGTCGGTGGCGTTCTGCGCCTGTTCGGCGTCAATCTGGAACCGGCGCCGGATTCCGATATCGCCCATCAGGAGATCCGCGGCGCGGTCGAATACCATCACGCCGAAGGCGCCGTCGGCCCCATCGACCGGCGGATGATCGGCGGGGTGCTCGACCTGGCCGAGGTCACCGTCTCGGAAGTCATGGTCCACCGGCAGGCGATGGCGGCGCTGGATGCCGATCTTCCGGCCCACGAGCTGATCGACAAGGCGCTGGCCTCGGAGCACTCGCGCCTGCCCCTCTACCGCGGCGAGAGCGACAACGTCGTCGGCGTCCTGCACACCAAGGACCTGTTCCGCGCCCTGGCCAGCGCCAGGAGCCAGGATATCGATATCGATCTGACGGCGGTGATGCGCGAGCCGTGGTTCATTCCCGAGACCACCCACCTGAAGGAGCAGCTCGACGCCTTCCTCAAGGCGCGCCGGCACTTCGCCCTGGTGGTCGACGAGTACGGCGCCTTGCAGGGGCTGGTGACCCTGGAAGACATCCTCGAGGAGATCGTCGGCGAGATCGAGGACGAGCATGACGAGGCCATCGAGGGCGTCCGCCGTCAGGCCGACGGCTGGGTGCATGTCGCCGGCGAGGTCACCGTGCGCGATCTCAACCGGGCGCTGGACTGGAACCTGCCCGACGATCATGCCGTGACCGTCGCCGGACTGGTCATCCACGAGGCGCGCGCCATCCCTGAGCCGGGCCAGAAATTCCGCTTTCATGGCCATCAATTCCGGGTGCTGAGGCGGGCGCGCAATCAGATCACCCTGCTGGCGGTCAGCCCGCCCGCGGATTCAGGGGAGGCTTGAGCCCGGGCCGGTTGGGGACCATAATAGGGGTCCTCAAGTGACCGCGTTCCATAGGCGTTGCGCGGGTGGGGTTGGAACATTGACCACGGCCACAGTGACGACTCTCGCAGGGCGGCGCGTTCTCCTGGTTGAGGACGAGGCGATGATCGCGATGTTGCTCGAAGACATGCTGGGCGATCTGGGCTGCGAGGTTGTCGGCCCGGCCTACGCCCTCGGACCGGCGCTGGAGCTGGCCTCGAGCGAGGCGCCGATCGATGTCGCCATCCTTGATGTCAATCTGGCCGGGCGACCGGTCTACGAGGTGGCCGACGCGCTCCGGGCCCGCCAGGTGCCGATGGTGTTCTCCACCGGCTATGGTCAGAACGGCCTTCGCGAGATCGACCGCAACGTCCCGGTGCTCGGCAAGCCGTTCCGCGCCACCGAGCTGGCCGAGGCCCTGCAGGCCGCGCTTCAGGTCTGATCTTCCCCCGGCGTCAAAGCGCGGATCGAGAGCGCGTGCACCGGACCGGCGAGTTCCTCGGCCACGATGCGCATCACCAGCCGCTGGCGGGCGAGGCGGTCTAGCCCTAGGAAGGCGGCGCTTTCAACGGTAAGGCGAAAATGGCTCTCCACCCCGGCATGAGCATGGCCGGCGTGCAGCGCCGATTCATCGATGAGCTCGAGCCTAGTGGGCTGCAACGCCGCCCGCAGCTTGCGCTCCATGGCTAGAGCGCTTTCCGAAAAAGTGGGTACTGGTTGTTCGACGAGAACGCGCTCAAGTGTTTGAATTGCGAGCACGATTCAACGATCAGGCGGTTTCGCCTGATCGCGCCGTGATCGGCCAATGGTCTCAACGCGATCACCAAATGTCAATTCTTGAACTGTAGCCGAAGGCCACCCTAAGTTTCACTCATGGACATCCGCTTCCATTACAAGCCGCGGTTCGTGGACATCCGCGTGCGCCCCCCGGTTGCGGAGGGCGAAGCGGCCGAGGATGTCATCGCCCCAGGCGAGCGGGCCTGCGACCATCCCGGGTGCCGGCTGGCGGCGCGCTCGAGGGCGCCCAAGTCGCGCGACCTGCTGGGCGAGCACTATTGGTTCTGCCAGGGCCATGCCAGCGAGTACAACCGCTCGTGGAATTTCTTCGCCGGCATGAGCGAAGAGGAAATGCGCGCCAGCATCAGCGACGATCTGGCGACCGGCGGGCGGCCCACGTGGTCGTTCAAGGCCGGTCCCGGCGCCCGCGAGGCGGCCGCGGGGCGGGGGTTTTTCCGCGACGCCTTCGGTCTCTTCGGGGGACGGGGTGCGCCGGCGGCGGCCGCGGAACGGAGTCTCGGCCGCCTGGAGCGCCAGGCCCTGGCCGATCTAGAACTGGAGCCGGGGGCCGACAAGAGCGCCATCCGCACCCGCTACGCCGAGCTGGTCAAGCGCTGCCATCCCGACGCCAACGGCGGCGATCGCTCGGCCGAGACCCGGCTGCAGCGGGTGATCCGCGCCTACAAGGTCCTGCGCAAGGCCAAGCTGGCCTGACCGGTTTGCGTCCGCCGGGCGGTTAATCTAGTGAACGGCGGCGATGTCCGAAGCCCCTGAATCCGATGCTCTGCTGGAGCTGAAACCCAACCGTCTGGTCTCGATCCGCGAGATGTTCGGGGTCGATTCCGAAATGCTCGTGCCCGCCTTTTCCGAGCGCGACAGCCATGTGCCCGATCTCGACACCGCCTATCGCTTCGATCCGCAGACCACCTTGGCCATCTGCGCCGGCCTGGCCCACGACCGGCGGGTGATGATCCAGGGCTATCACGGCACCGGCAAGTCGACCCACATCGAGCAGGTCGCCGCGCGGCTCAACTGGCCGATGATCCGGGTCAACCTCGACAGCCACGTCAGCCGTATCGACCTGGTGGGCAAGGACGCCATCGTCCTGCGCGATGGCAAGCAGGTGACTGAGTTCCGCGAGGGCATGCTGCCCTGGTGCCTGCAGCGACCGATGGCCCTGGTGTTCGACGAATACGACGCCGGCCGCCCGGACGTGATGTTCGTCATCCAGCGGGTGCTGGAGGCGCAGGGCAAGCTGACCCTGCTGGACCAGAACCGGGTAATCCGGCCCAACCCCTATTTCCGCCTGTTCTCGACCACCAACACCATCGGCCTTGGCGACACCACCGGCCTCTACCACGGCACCCAGCAGATCAATCAGGGGCAGATGGATCGCTGGTCGGTCGTGGCCACGCTCAACTACCTGGCCCACGACGTGGAGGCCGACATCGTCCTGGCCAAGGCGCCGAGCTACGGAACGGCGGAGGGACGACGCAAGATCGCCGCCATGGTGCGGGTGGCCGACATGACCCGCAACGCGTTCATGAACGGCGACATCTCCACGGTGATGAGCCCGCGCACGGTGATCACCTGGGCCCAGAACGCCGAGATCTTCGGCGGCGATCTGGCGCTCGGCTTCAGGATGACGTTCCTCAACAAGTGCGACGAGCTGGAGCGGCCGACGGTGGCCGAGTTCTACCAACGCGCCTTCGGCGGCGACCTGCCCGAAAGCGCCGCCCGGGTGAAGGTGGCGTAACCCCTCTCGCCTACTTCGTCGCCGCCTGGAAATCGGCCTGGAATTGGGCCAGGTCGCCGGCGGCGACATCGGACACCGCGTAGAAGCTGAGCCCACCCTCGCGCCAGGCGGCGAGGTTGTAGCCGTCGCCGCGCGGGAAGAGGCCAGCGAGGCCAGCGCCGCCGTTGCGCACGAACACGTTGATGACATGCAGGCGGCGCCGATAGACCAGCGCCGGGGTCACCTTGCCGGCAAGGTAATCGAGCCTGCCGCCGGCCAGGGGAAAGCCCTGCTGCGCAAGGTCGGGGGCCGGGGGCGAGAAGTCGACCTTGCCGTTGAACCACGGCTTGACCGTGTGCTTGTCGGACGAGGCGACATCGGTCAGGTGCGCCGCCAGCAGCGAGCGGACATGGCCGGCGACCAGCTCGTTCTCGAACCGGGCCTCGTCGAGTATCGGCAGACCGATCACCAGCATCAGGCTCGCCGCCAGGGCGGCGCCAAGAAGGCCGGCCGGCCACACCCGTCGTGGCGCGCGGGCGGGGGCGATCATCGCCTCGATCCGCTGGGCGAGGGCCGGCGGGGCCGGGTGGCGCGCATCGCCGGTCCGCAAGGCCTCGCGCACGGCCGCCAATCGCCGCAGCTCGGCGGCGCAGGCGGGGCACGAGGCGGCATGGGTTTCGATCGCCAGCGCATGGGCGGCGTCGAGTTCGCCGTCGAGGAGGGCGTGCAGGGCGGGGCGATCGCAGGCGCTCATGACCTCACCTCCATGCCGACCTGGCCGGCGGGCAGGATCAGGGCGGCCAGCATCTCCCGCGCTCTGGCCAGGCGCGACATCACCGTGCCCAGCGGCGCGGCGGTGACCGCGGCGATCTCCTTGTAGGAAAGCTCCTCCAGTTCGCGCAGCACCAGGGTCTCGCGGAAAGGTTCCGGCAGCTGCTCCAGGGTGGCGCGGATGCCGAGCGCCGAATGCTTGCGCATCAGGATCGCCTCCGGGTCGTCGGGATCGGCCATCTCGGGCGGCTCGCCGGTGTCCTCGCGCCTGGCGCGCAGCTGGTCGCGAAAAGCGTTGCGGACGATGGCCAGCAACCAGGCCTTGGCCTCGCCGCCGGCGTAGCCGCGAAAGCCGCGCAGGGCGCGCACAAAGGCGTCCTGGGTGAGATCCTCCGCCGCCGCCGGATCGCGGGTGAGATAGCGGGCGAAGGTGTAGGCGGCGTCGAGATGGGGCAGCACCAGGGAGCGGAACCGCTCGGATTCCGTCGCCGACAAGGGGCGATCAGCGTCGTGGACAAGGACCAGCCGATCTGCGGAACGCCCCTGGCTCATCGGCCTATTTCACCACCACCTGGCCGGTCATGTGCGGATGCAGCGAACAGAAGTAGGCGTAAACCCCCGGCTTGGCGAAGGTGAAGGCGAATTTGCCGCTGGTGTCCAGCGCCCCGGAATGGAAGCTCCGGTCGCGGGCGGTGACCGTGTGCGGCTCGTCGTCCGTGTTGGTCCACTGCACCGTGGTTCCCGCCGGCACGCTCAGCGTTGGCGGAGAGAAATTGAAATTGGCGATGTCCACCTGGCGGGTGGCGGCGAGGGCCGGCGTGGCTAGGGCCAGGACCAGGACGAGGGGGATGACAAGACGCATGCGGAAGAGCCCTTTCAGGCGAGGGAGGAATCGATCAGGGCGATGGGCGCGCGCCCGCGGGTGAGGCGCGCTTCGCGCACGCCCAGCACCGCCGGCAGCTGGTCGGCCGGCACCTTCAGCGGTCCCGGGGCCGGGGCCGCGCCCGGCGCGGGCTGCGGATAGGCGGTCGAGCGGGCGGTGTGGAAGGTGATGTTGCCTTCGCTCTTCTGCAGGATCTGATGGATGTGGCCATTGAGCACGGTCACCGAGCCGAAGCGGCGCATCAGCGCCAGGGCCGGCAGGGCGTCGTCGGTGCCCCAGCCCCATGGCTCCCAGACGGTCCACAGGGGAATGTGGACGAACACCACCAGCGGGGTGCTCGAGCGCACGGCGGCGAGGTCGTTTTTCAGCCAGGCGATTTGCTCGGGGCCGAGGTGGGCCATGCCGCCGGCCTGCAGGCCGACGACGTTGACCAAGCCGACGAAATGGACGCCGCCGTGGTCGAAACTCTGCCAGCCGGCGCCCTTGGTCCCCTTGCCGAAGCGGGCCAGATAGAGCGCCCCGCCGCCATCATCGAGGGTGTCGTGCTCGCCGGGGGTGAAGAAGATCGGCAGGCCGATCTCGCTCAGGATCTCCTGGGCCTCGGCGAATTGCGCCTCCGTGGAGAGGTGGCTGATGTCACCGGTGTGGAGGACGAAGTCGGGCTTGGTCGGCAGGGCGTGGAGCTTGGCGATCGCCGCGCGCAGGGTGGCCTTGACGTCCGGATTGGCCGGCTTGTCGAAGCCGATGTGGCTGTCGCTGATCTGGGCGAAGGTGAAAGCCCGCGCCGGCGCGGCCAGGGCCTCATCGAAGCTCACCGAACTCAGCATGCCGCCAGAGACGGCGTAGAGCGCGCCCCCGCCGGCCCATCCGGCGCAACGCAGGAAACCGCGACGATCGATGGGGTCGGTCATGGGAGGCTCCGTCGGCAGAGGTTCGAGGGTCAAGACGGCGCCCGGCGGCGATTTATTCCCCAGCCTTGCGCCGGGGACGCCGGCGCCTATTCTCCCGGCGCGGCGAGGAGGGACGGACGATGCGGAATCTGGCGGTGTTGATCGCGACGGCGGTGTTGGCCCTGGCCGGGGGCGCGGCAGCCCAGACGCCGCCGGCGCCGCTTCCGGCTAACGACTACGCCAACAAGGCCGACTGGCTGTGCTGGCCAGGGGCCAGCCCGAACGCCTGCGATGTCGATCTGACCACCACCGTGGTCGAGCCAGACGGTGCGACCCGCATCGAGCCGTTCAAGGCCGACGCCAACGCGCCGATCGACTGCTTCTACGTCTATCCGACGGTCTCGACCGATCCCGGCGTGCTGGCGACGATGGCTATCGAACCGGCGGAAACCCGCGTGGTGACCCAGCAGTTCGCCCGTTTCGGCGCCGCCTGCCGGCTCTATGCGCCGGTCTACCGCCAGTTCACCCTGACGGCCATGGTGGCGGCGATGAGCGGCCACCCGCTCGCCGATCCCAAGTCGCGGCCGGTGACCCCTTACGAGGACGTCCACGACGCCTGGAACTACTATCTGGCCCACGCCAATCACGGCCGCGGCGTGGTGCTGATCGGCCATTCCCAGGGCTCCGGCCTGCTCACCGCCCTGATCAAGCGCGAGATCGACGGCAAGCCGGTGCAAAAGCAGCTGGTGCTGGCGATCCTGATGGGGACCCGCCTGGCGGTTCCGGCGGGCAAGGATGTCGGCGGCGATTTCCAGTCCATTCCGCTGTGCCACCGGGCTGGCGAGACCGGCTGCGCCATCGCCTACGCCTCATTCCGCGACACCGCCCCGCCGCCGCCGAACTCGCTCTTCGGCCGACCCGAGGGAAGCGAGCCCGCCGGCCTGGTCGCGGCCTGTGTCAACCCGGCCAACCTGGAGGGCGGGCCAGGAGAGCTGCACGCCTATCTGGCGTCGGGGGCCGGCAACATCGTCACCGCCACCGAGCCGCCGCCGGCCTGGGCCGGCGCCAAGCCGATCACCACCCCGTTCGTCAGTCTGCCGGGGATGCTTTCCGCGCGCTGCGCCGCATCCGGCCCGTTCAACTATCTGGCCATCCATGTGACCCCGAGCCCGGGCGGGGCGCGCGCCAGCGACATCAACGGCGATGTGGTCTATGGCGGCCAGATGCAGCCCGACTGGGGCCTGCACCTGATCGACGCCAACCTGGCGATCGGCAACCTGGTGTCGCTGGTGGCCGAAGACGGCCACGCCTGGCTCGCCAGCCACCGTTGAAGATCGCGCTGGTCGGCAAGGCCGGCGCCCTCAACCACTGGCTCGAGCACGCCGCCGGCGCCTGGCGCGCCGACGGCCACGACGTGCGCCTGCTCATCGTCCGCCGACCGTGGCTGGCCGAGGCGCTGGAGCGCGCCCTCGCCGGTCCGATCGCCGGGATGCTGCGCCAGCGCCTGACCCAGTTCGCGCCCAACCTGATCATCGCCGTCGGCGCCTACCACGTCCCGCACGCCCTGCTGGAGGCGATCGCCGGCGTTCCCGGCCGCGCGCCGCTCATCGGTTGGGTCGGCGACGTCTTCGGAGACGACGCGGCCGCCAGGGCCGGACTTTATGACCTCGTGGCCTATACGGATCGGGCGTTGATGGCCCGCGGTTTCGGCGGTCGATCGATGCACCTGCCGCACGCCATCGATCCGCGGCGCGCGCCGCCGGCCGTGGCGTTCGAAAGCCGCGATCCGCGCCTGCTGATGGTGGCCAATCCCACGCCCCTGCGCCGGGCGGTGATCGCGGCGGTGGAAAGGCCGATGGTGGTCCGGGGACCCGGCTGGGCGCCGACCGAGGTCGCCATCCACGACATCCAGGCCGGGCGGGTTCCCGACCGGCGCGTCCCGGCGCTCTACGGCGCGCACCGCGCGGCGCTCAACATCCGCAACGAGATCAACGTGGTTTCCGGCCTCAACCAGCGGAATTTCGAGCCCTGCCTGGCCGGCGCCTGCCTGATCACCGACGACCAGCCGGATCTTTCAGCCTGCTTCGAGCCCGGCCGCGAGGTGCTGGCCTGGAAGAGCCCGGAGGAGCTCAACGCCCATTACCTGCGGGTGCTGGCCGAGCCCGCCTTCGCCGAGCGCGTGGCCGTGGCCGGGAGGACCCGGGTCTTGGCCCACCACACCTACGCCCACCGGCTGACGGCGCTTGCCCGGGCCGTGGGCCTTCCTTCGCCCGCAAGGCGCGCTTAAAGCTCGCGCCATGTCCGGCAAGGAGACCCCGACCGAGGTGTTCAAGCGCGCCCTGGCTCACGCCGCCAGGTCGCTCGCCGAACAGCCCGACCTGGAGGTGGTGTTCTCCGGCGACGGGCCGGCGCTCAACGGCCATCGGGCCATCCTGCCGCATCCCCCGCGCGAGCTTTCCGGGCCCGAGACCACCCGCATCCGCGGCCTCGCCGATCAGCTCGCCCTGCGCGTCGCCCATCACGACGGCGCCGTTCACGCCCGCGCCAAGCCCAAATCGCTCGAGGGGGGGCAGATCTACGACGCCCTCGAACAGGCGCGGATCGAGGCCATCGGCGCCAACGCCCTGGCCGGGGTCAAGGACAACCTGGCGGCGGTGCTGGAGCACAGCGCCCTGCGCCAGGGAATGAACCATCTGGTCGATCGCAACGCCGCGCCGATGGCCGACATCCTGGCTATGCTGGTGCGCGAGCGCCTGACCGGCGAGCCGCCGCCGGCGCCGGCCAAGGCGCTGGTGGATTCGTTTCGCGACGAGATCGAGGCCAAGGCCGGACCCGACCTGGACCGCCTGACCGGGTCGATCGAGGATCAGAAGGGCTTCGCGCGCATCGCCCGGGCGGTGATCCGTGACCTGGAATTTTCCGACGATGTTTCCGACGCGCCCGACCAGGACACGGAGGAAGACAGCTCCGAGGAGGGCGAGCCGGAGGCCTCGGGCGAGGGCGAGGGCGAGGAAGAGGCCGCCCAGGGTTCGGCCCTGGAGGATGCGCAGGAAAGCCTCAGCGACACCGACGCCGCCGACTCCGAATTGGCCGAGGCCGAGGACGACGACGCCGCCGGCGACGACCTGGAGATGGCCGATGGCGACAAGCCGGCCAGGCCCGACATCAAGGATACCGGCAAGCCCGAGCCGGCCTACAAGATCTTCACCGCCGAGCACGATGAGACCATCGCCGCCGAGGAGCTGTGCGAGCCCGAGGAGCTGACCCGCCTGCGCGCCTATCTCGATCAGCAGCTGGCCAACCTCTCCAACGTCGTCTCGCGCCTGGCCAATCGGCTGCAACGCAAACTGCTGGCCCAGCAGAACCGGTCGTGGAACTTCGATCTCGAAGAAGGAATGCTGGACGTCGCCCGCCTGACCCGGGTGATCACCGATCCGACCTCGCCCCTGTCGTTCAAGCAGGAGCGCGACACCCAGTTCCGCGACACCGTGGTCAGCCTGTTGATCGACAATTCCGGCTCCATGCGCGGACGGCCGATCATGGTCGCGGCGGTGTGCGCCGACATCCTCGCCCGCACGCTCGAGCGGTGCGGGGTCAAGGTCGAGATCCTGGGCTTCACCACCCGGGCGTGGAAGGGCGGCGCCTCTCGCGACGACTGGCTCAAGGCCGGCAAGCCGGCCTCGCCAGGCCGGCTCAACGACCTGCGCCACATCATCTACAAGTCCGCCGACGCCCCCTGGCGGCGGGCGCGCAAGAACCTCGGCCTGATGATGCGCGAGGGCCTCCTGAAAGAGAACATCGACGGCGAGGCGCTGATGTGGGCCCACCAGCGCCTGGTCTGGCGCTCAGAGCAGCGGCGCATCCTGATGGTCATCTCCGATGGCGCGCCGGTGGACGATTCGACCCTCAGCGTGAACTCCGGCCACTATCTGGAGCGGCACCTGCGCCGGGTGATCGCCGAGATCGAGGGCAAGAGCCCGGTGGAGCTGATCGCCATCGGCATCGGCCACGACGTCACCCGCTATTACCGCCGGGCGGTGACCATCGTCGATGTCGAGCAGCTGGGCGGGGCGATCACCGAGCAGCTCGCCGCCCTGTTCGAGGAGGAGCCGAAGTCCACCACCCACCGCGCCGCCGCCTCGCTGCTGGAGGCGCTGCCGAGCGTGCAGGGCGGACCGCCCAAGCCGACGCGCCGGGTGCGCGAGCCAGCGTGAAGCCGGTCTGCATCGCCGACTATCGCCAGGCGGCCAAGGCGCGCCTGCCCAGGGTGCTGTTCGAATACATCGACGGCGGTTCGTACGCCGAAGCCACCCTGGCGGCCAACGTCGCCGACCTGGCGGCGCTGAAGCTGCGCCAGCGGGTGCTGCGCGATGTCTCCAGGCTCAACATGGCCACCGAGCTCTTCGGCCAGAGGCTGAACCTGCCGGTGATCCTGGCCCCGATCGGCATCGCCGGCATGTACGCGCGGCGGGGCGAGGTCGCCGCCGCCACAGCCGCCAAGGCCGCCGGCGTGCCCTTCGCCCTCTCCACGGTGGGCGTGTGCTCGCTCGAGGAGGTGAGCGAGGCCGTCGCCGCGCCGTGGCTGCAGCTCTACATGATCCGCGATCGGGGGTTCATGGACGAGATGCTGGCCAGGGCCAGGACGGCGGGCTGCCCGGCGCTGCTGTTCACTGTCGATCTGCCGGTGCCCGGCGCGCGCTACCGCGATACGCGCAGCGGCATGAACGCCGACACCGTTCAAGCCAGGCTCAGCCAGGCGCTGGGCGGCTTCGCCCACCCGGCGTGGCTGTGGGACGTGTGGCTGCGCGGCCGGCCGCACACGCCGGGCAACATCGCCAAGGTGGCCACCGACCTTTCCTCGCTGAGCCAGTTCTGGGGCTGGATCGGGCGCAATTTCGACCCCTCCGTCACCTGGGCGGACATCGCCTGGGTGCGCGAGCGCTGGCCGGGCCCCCTGATCCTCAAGGGGGTGCTGGATGCCGAGGACGCCAAGCAAGCGCTGGCCTGCGGGGTGGACGGGATCGTGGTCTCCAACCACGGCGGGCGCCAGCTCGACGGGGTGCCCTCATCGGCCGCGGCGCTGCCGGCCATTGTCCAGGCGGTGGGCGATCGGACCACGGTGCTGATGGATGGCGGTATTCGCTCGGGCCTCGACGTGCTCCGCGCCCTGGCGCTCGGGGCCAAAGCCTGCCTGATCGGCCGCGCCTGGGCTTTCGCCCTGGCCGCCCGCGGCGAGGCCGGCGTCGCCCATGCGCTGGAGATCATCAGGAACGAACTGCGCGTGGCCATGTGCCTGACCGGCTGCACCGACGTGCGCGCGGCGGATGGGGGACTGTTGGAGGGGGGCTAGGGACCCGATGCGCCCCCACGCCACGCGCGTCGTGCTATCGGTTGCAGAACGGGGAGGACAAACAGAGATGCCAATTACCGCTTTCAGCAGCACCGACGATGGCTTGGAGCCGGATCGAAGGAGCCGGGGTCACTTCATCCACGATACCAACCTGGACGATGCGGGACCGTGGGTTCCGTACGCCGAGGGGGTCTGGTTCCAGCCCTGCTGCTTCGACGTCACCTCGGGAGGATTCAGCGTTCTTCTCAAAGGTCTGCCCGGGGCCAAACTCGGCGTCCACTACCACGTCGGAACGGTGCGTGGGTACACGATGCGCGGTCATTGGCGGTACCTGGAGCACGACTGGGTCGCGCGGCCCGGGACGTTCATCTACGAACCGGCCGGAGAAGCCCACACCCTGGTGATCACCGACGACTCTCCCGAGCCCGCGCTGATCCTCTTTGTCGTCGAAGGCGCGCTCATCTACTTGGACAAGGCGGACGGCGGCGGCTTCGCGGCCTACGAGGATGGTTTCTCCATGCTGGAGCTGGCGCGGAGCCACTATCGCCAGGCGGGTCTCGATGCGCGCCAGCTGGACCGTCTGATTCGATAGCCGTCGCCTTTGCGTTGCTGTCGGGCCATGGCGCAGGCCGGTCGGCGATCCTATGTGCAGGCCCCAAGCGTCACCTGGAGCCCTGGCACGTGTCCATTTCCCTCTACGACATCTCGATCCCGACCTACCGGCGGGGCCTGCAGAACCTGTCGAGCTTCCTCGACAAGGCCGAGGCGCACGCCGCCGCCGAGGGCGCCAGCCTGACGACCTACGCCGAGGCCCGGCTGGCCCCGGACATGCATCCCTTCACCCGCCAGGTACAGATAGCCTGCGACACGGCCAAGGGCGGCGCGGCGCGCCTGGCCGGCCTCGAAGCGCCCTCGATGCCGGACACCGAGACCACCTTTCCGGAGCTGAAGGCGCGGATCGCCAAGACCATCGCCTACCTGGATACGATCAAGAAGGACGAGGTGGACGCGCGCGCCGGGGCGACCATCGAGCTGCCCATTCCCGGCCGGACGCTGAGCTTCCCGGCTCCGGATTTCCTGATGAATTTCTCGCTGGCCAATTTCCTCTTCCACGTGACCACCGCCTACGCGCTGCTGCGCGCCAAGGGCGTTCCGCTTGGCAAGATGGATTTCCTGGCCGGCGGTCAGCCACCACCTGCGTGAGGTGCGCACCCCATGGCAACATCATTCGTGCCGCGGGGGCGTTAGCGCGGCTTCCGCTTCGTCCGATCCTGTCGCGCCCTGAGTTCCGCTACGCGTTTGATAAGCGCGTAGGGCATGGGTTCGTTCACGGGAAAGCGCAGGTTGCCCTTCGGGCCCCGGTAGCGCGCCAGGTCCTCTTCGAGGCGCGCATCGCCGTGGACGGGAGGATAGAGGCCGATGTGGTCCCTGAAGGCGGCGAAATAGAGGATGATCCCACGCCCGCGGAACGCCGGCATGCGGTAGCTGATGATTTCAGCCGCTTCTGGGGCGGCCCGCCGGACGATCTCGCGGATCCGCTGCAGGATCGGCTGGAACGCGGTTGGGGCAGCGGAGATGTAGCCGTCGATCGGGGTCTTTTCGTAGCCCATCGCGCCCAGACGGCGCCGCGGCTCAACCGGCCGCCGTCTCGGCGCTCTTGGCCTTGACCTGGCGCTTGATCTTCAGCGCCCGCGGCGAGAGGTCCTCGTCCTTGGCCTTGAGCAGGAAGGGATCCAGGCCGCCGCGAAAATCCAGCGTGCGCAGGGCGGCGTTGGAGATGCGCAGGCGGAAGGTCTGGCCGAGCGCCTCGGAATGCACGCTGGCCGGGCCCAGCGCCGGCAGGAAGCGCCGCTTGGACTTGATGTTCGAGTGGCTCACATAGTGGCCGGTCATCGGACCAACGCCCGTGAGCTCGCAGCGGCGTGACATAACGCGGATTCCCAAGGGGCTCGGAAGAGCGGGCGATATAGGGGAAGGGCGGCGAGGCCGTCAAGCCGGCGCCGGCTCGTCGATGTAGCGGGCCCGGAGGTGACGCTTCAGCGCCGCCGCCGACAGCGGCGCTCCGGTGGCGTCGTGGACGAGCTGGCTGAACGACACCTCGCTGGCGCGGCCATGGAAGCGCGGTCCGATCCACGCCCGCCAGGGCCCGAAGTCGCCGAGAGCCAGGGCGCGCAGAACCTCCCCGTCCTCGCCCACGGCGGCGGCGAACAGCTGCGCCGCCAGCGCCGCGCCCAGCGCATAGTTGGGGAAGTAGCCGAACAGGCCGGCCGCCCAGTGGATATCCTGCAGGCAGCCGCGGGCGTGGTCCGGTGGGCGCCGCCCGAACAGCCTCTGCGACAGATCGCTCCACGCGCCCGGCAGGTCGGCCACGGTCAGGTCGCCGGAGAGCAGCGCCTGCTCGAGGCGGAACCGCAGGATCACATGCAGCGGATAGGAGATCTCGTCAGCCTCGACGCGGATGTAGCCCTCGCCCACCCGACGCCAGTGGTTGATCAGATTGGCCTCGCCCCAGCACGGGCCCTCGCCGAACGCCTCGCCCAGCCGCGGGGCCAGCCAGGAGAGGAATTCGCGACTGCGGCCGGCCTGCATCTCGATCGACAGCGACTGGCTCTCGTGGGCGCTCGCCCCGCGCGCCACCCCGGCCGGCTGGAAGGCCATGGCCCTTGGCAGGCCGCTCTCATAGAGCGCGTGGCCGCTCTCGTGCAGGGTGGCCATGACCGCGAAGCGGATGTTGTCCTCATCGAAGCGGGTGGTGATGCGGTTGTCGCCCGGCGTCCCGGCCTGGGCGAAGGGATGGGCGGTGGGATCGATGCGCAAGTGTTCGGGGCTGTGACCGACGGCGGCGGCCAGCTTCTCCGACAGCGCGCGCTGGCGCGGGATGGAAAAATCGCCGGTCAGGGGAATGGGCGCCGGCCAGGTCTTCTGGCGCTCGACCGCCTCGGCCAGCAGAGCCGGCAGGGCGGCCTCCATGTCGGCGAAGATCGGCTCGATGGCGGCCACGGTCAGGCCGGGATCGGCGGCGTCGATCAGCGCGTCCAGGGCCGAAAGGCCGAGCGCGGCGGCCTTGGCCTGCGCCGTCTCGCGGATGATCGGCAGGAGTTCGCCGAAGCCCTTGGCGAACAGCGGGAAATCGTTGTTGGTCTTGGCTTCCAGCCAGTCGATCTCCAGCCGGGCGCAGCAGCGCGCCTTGGCGATCAAGAGTTCCTTGGGCGCCGCCGCCCGGTGGCGCCAGATGCGCCGCATCTCGGCGAGGTTGGCCTTCTCGGCGGCGGTCAGGGCGTCGTCGGCCTCCTCGGCGGCGGCGAGAAGCTCGGCGGCGTCGGGCGCGGCGATGATGTCGGTGGTCACCGCCTGCAAGGCGCCCTGGACCTCGCCGCGACCCCAGGCGCCACCCTTGGGCATGTACGTCTGCGCATCCCAGTTGAGGATCGCGCGCGCCCCGGCGAGCTTGCCGGCGGTGGCGAAGCGCTCGGCCAGCTGGGCGTAGGCGCGGTTGTCGTTGGCCAGGGTCATATCGGGCGCCTCGCACGCCAGCGCCGGCTTGGCAACAGCCCCCCGTTGACTGGCCGCCGCTTGCGCCGCAAGGGCTGGGCGCCCGCCCTTCCGAAAGAGGATGCAGGACCACGGCCATGGCCAGCGATCTGCAACAGGGCATCCGTCTCCTCGGCCGCGTGCTCGGCGATGTCATCCGCGCCGAAGACGGCCAGGCGGTGTTCGATCAGATCGAGGCCATCCGCCGCGCCAGCGTCGCCTTTCATCGTGAGGGCACGCCCGCAGCGGCCGAGGCCATGGCCCAGCGGCTGTCAGGCCTCAGCCTTTCCGAGACGGTGCGCTTCGCCCATTCGTTCGCCTGCTTCCTGCAGATGACCAACATCGCCGAGGACGTGGCGCAAAGACGGGAGGCGGGCGGCGAGGCCCGGCCGGACACCCTGGCCGGCGCGTTAAGCGCCCTGGCCGCCGAGGGCGTCGGCCTGGAGCGGGTGCGGGAACTGATCGGCGGGGCCCTCATCGCCCCGGTGATCACCGCCCATCCCAGCGAGGTGCGGCGCAAGAGCGTGCTGGACCGCCAGCTGGCCATCGCCGCCGGCCTGGCCGCCTGGCAGGGCGCCGCCGGGGAGAGCGAGCGCGGGCCGATCGAGCGGACCCTGGCCCGGGAGGTGTCGGTGTTCTGGCGCACCCGGCTGCTGCGCGGCGTGCGCCTGGGGGTCGAGGACGAGATCGACAACGCCGTCTCCTACTTCGAGCGCAGCTTCCTCAGCGTCCTGCCGGCTCTCTATCGGCGCTGGAGCGAGGTGCTGGGCGAGACGCCGCCGAGCTTCCTCACCATCGGCAGCTGGGTCGGCGGCGACCGCGACGGCAATCCCAACGTCACCGCCGAGGTGATGGCCAGCGCCCTCAAGCGCCAGGCGCGGGTGGCCCTGGGCGCCTACCTGGAGGCGGTCCACCGCCTCGGCGCGGACCTGTCGATCTCCGCCGACCTGGCCGAGGTCAGCGAGCCGGTGCTGGCTCTGGCCGCCGCCGCCCATGACCCCTCGCCGCACCGCGCCGACGAGCCCTATCGCCAGGCGCTGACCGGCATCTACGCGCGCCTGGCGGCGAGCTATCAGATCCTGGCCGGCGAAGCCCCGCCCAGGCCGGCGGCGGCGCCGGCCGAGCCCTATGCCGATCCGGCGGCGTTGACGGCCGATCTGCAGGCGGTTCTCGCCTCGCTGATCGCCCACCATGGACCGGCGTTTGCCAGCGGCCCGTTGCCCGATCTCATCCGCGCGGTGGATTGCTTCGGCTTTCACCTCGCCACCCTGGACATGCGCCAGAACGCCGCCGTGCACGAGCGGGTGGTGGGCGAGCTGCTCGCCAGGGCCGGGGTGGAGGCCGACTACGCCGGCCTTGCCGAGACCGCCCGCCGCCAGCTGCTGGTGGGCGAGCTGGCTCACGGCCGGCTGCTGTATTCGCCGTTCGCCGCCTACAGCGCCGAGACCCTGGCCGAGCATGCGGTGCTGGCCCAGGCGGCGAGGATCAAGCGCCTCTACGGCCCGGACGCGATCAAGGTCTACATCGTCTCCAACACCACCGACATCTCCGACCTTCTCGAGGTCTATGTGCTGCTGAAGGAGGTCGGCCTCTATCGGCCCGGCCCGCCGGCCAGCGCCGCCATCCAGGCCGAGCCGCTGTTCGAGACCATCGCCGATCTCGACGCGGCGCCGAAGACTCTCGCCGCCTATTTCGCCCTGCCGCTGGTGCGCGATCTCCTCGCCGGCCAGGCGCGCCAGGAGGTGATGATCGGCTATTCCGACTCCAGCAAGGACGGCAGCTATCTGACCTCGACCTGGGCGCTGCACCAGACCTCACGCGCCCTGGCCGGGGTCACCAACGCGGCCGGGCTCGGCCTGCAGCTCTTCCACGGCCGCGGCGGCGCGGTCGGACGCGGCGGCGGCTCGAGCTTCGAGGCCTTGCTGGCCCAGCCGCCGGATACCGTGAACGGCCGCATTCGGGTCACCGAGCAGGGCGAGGTGGTGGCCAACAAATACGCCGACCCGCAAGTGGCCGCGCAGAGCCTGGAGACCCTGGCGGCGGGGACCATCCTCGCCTCCCTGCGCCGCGCGGGCGCCGAACCCTCCGGCCGCGGCGAGGTCATGGACGCGCTGGCGGGGGCCTCGATGCGCGCCTACCGGGCGCTGGTCCACGAGACGCCGGGGTTCGCCGACTACTTCTTCGCCGCCACCCCGATCACCGAGATCGCCGAGCTCAACATCGGCAGCCGGCCGACCTCGCGCACCGCCGCGCGGAGCATCGCCGCGCTGCGCGCCATCCCCTGGGTGTTCTCGTGGTCGCAATCGCGGGCCATGCTGCCGGGCTGGTACGGGTTCGGCTCGGCGGTCGAGGCCTCGCCGGCGCCGATCGCCGAACTGGCCGCCTATCATGCGCAGTGGCCCTTCTTCGCCGCCACGATCGCCAACCTGGAGATGGTGCTGGCCAAGGGCGATCTGGCCATCGCCGGCCGCTACGCCGGCCTGGTCGCGGACCAGGCCCTGGCCGAGCGGGTGTTCGCCGCCATCCGCGCCGAGTGGGAGCGGACCCTGGCCGCGGTGCTGGCGATCACCGGGCAGAGCCGCCTGCTGGAGCACAACGAGGCGCTGTCGAGCATCATTCGCGCCCGCCTGCCCTATATCGATCCGCTCAATCACCTGCAGATCGAGCTCATCGGCCGCCGGCGGGCCGGCGATGACAGCGAGGCGGTGCGCGAGGGCGTCCACCTGACCATCAACGGCATCGCCGCCGGCCTCAGGAACGCGGGGTAGGCCGGCCCTCCCTCCCCTTGATGGGAGGGTGGCGCGGCCTAGCCGCATCGGGCGGGGTGGGCCGCCCCACCCCCTCCGGCCGCTTCGCGGCCACCTCCCCCATCGAGGGGGAGGAGGGGATCATTGAACTGGGCGCCGCCGATGGCCATCTTAGCCTCACGTCGTTGCCCGTCGCCGATTGCGGGGCGGGAGGCGGCGGGGTCGCTTCTCGAAGGACTCGCGATGAACAGAGCCATCTTCTTCGACAGCCCGTTTCTGCTGGGCTTCGATCATACCAGGTCGCTGATCGAGCGCGTCTCGAAGGCGGCCGGCGAAGGCTATCCTCCGTACAACGTGGAAGATTCCGGCGATGGCCGGGTGCGGATCTCGATCGCCGTCGCCGGCTTCACCCCCGATCAACTCAGCGTGAGCGTGGAGGATAACCACCTCACCATCGCCGGCAGGCGCGAGGCCGAATCCCCCGACGGGGAGAGGGCCTTCCTGCACCGCGGGATCGCCGCGCGCGCCTTTGTGCGCAGCTTCATCCTGGCCGACGGAATGGAGGTGGAAGGGGCGATCCTGGAGCACGGCCTTCTGCACGTGGACGCGGCGCGGCCAGAGAGGGCCAGCGTCGTCCGCCAGGTGCCGATCCGGACCATGGCCTGAACAGTCAAGCCCATCCGTGCGTTCACTAGTTGAGAGGAGATGGTCATGAGCTTTCCGCACCTGACCCCCGAAGCATTCGCCGCCCTTGGCGGCCCGAACCTCGTCTACGTGCGCCCGGTGACCGCGGCCGAGATCATGGCCGACACGCCGCTCGAGCAGATTCGCGGGTTCGACCTCAAGCCCGACCAGACCCTGTATGCGCTGCACCGCGCCGACGGCGCCCGCCTGGCGGTGCTCGGCGACAAGGACTCGGCGATGGCCGCCGCCCTGGCCCACGAACTGGCCCCGGTCTCGGTGCACTGACGCTTCGCGCGTGCTAGGCTGGGCTTTTCTGGGAGTGCGCGGGTATGAATTTCAAAATAGTTCTGGCCAGCTTCCTCCTGGCCGGCAGCGCGCAGGCCAAGCCGATGGTCGATCACACCAAGGCGGCCGAAGACGTCAAGGCCGCGGTCAGGAACCTGGTCGCCGGCATCAACGCCCACAACCCCGATCAAGCGACCGCCGGCGAGACGGCGGACGCCATCGGGATGGAAGCCGGCCGTCCGGACACCCTCGGCCGGTCCCAGGATCGGGCCGGCTTCAAGATGTCGTTCGCCCAGTCCCCGAGTTGGCGGGTGGGTCTGATCGATGAGAACGTCGATGTGGCCCGTTCGGGCGACATGGCCATCTATCGCGGACTCTATCATGAGGACAGCGTCAACGACGGCGTGCCGATGACCCACAAGGTGCATTTCATCGCCGAGTTGCGCCGCCAGGCGGACGGCAGCTGGAAAATGCCCTGGTACGTGGTCTCGCCCACCGAGCGCTCGCACAAGAAGTAATTTCGGCCGAGCATCAATCCACACGGCATTCCTATCCGCGTTCATCCGCGATGCGTTCGGCGCGATCCGTGTTGATCGGTGTCAACGCGAATAAGAATCACACGGATGAACACGGAGGCGCTGCGCGCCACGGATCCTAAGCCGCGGAGATTTGCACTTCCTGGGCCAGGATGGCGTGGATGGCGTCGGCGCCGCGGGCCACCCGCAGCTGCTCGCGGATGTCGGCCCGGCGCATGATCCGTGACACCCTGGCCAGCGCCCGCAGGTGCTCCGATCCCGAGCCCGGCGGAGCCAGGATGGCGAAGATCAGATCCACCGGCTTGTCGTCGACGGCGTCGAACTCCACCGGCTTTTCCAGCCTGAGGAAGATCGCCCGCATGCGCTCGAGGCCCTCGATCTGAGCGTGCGGCACGGCGATGCCCTTGCCAACGCCGGTGGGGGCGATCGCCTCGCGTTCCAGCAACGCCTCGAGCACCTTGGTGGGCTTAAGGCCGAACGATCTGCCGGCGATTTCGGAAATTACCGCCAGGGCCTGTCGCTTGGACGTCGCCGTGACCCTGGGCGAGATGCAGCCGCTATCGAGCATCGCCCCGACCGCCATCATCGGAACCCAATCCTCATCTCCCAGCCCTAACGCCGCTTATGTCAGCCCGCGGCTTCGCGTCGGCTCCCCGCCCTGGATCTGCCCCCCGCCTGAGCCGTGCGCACAGGATCGATCCAGCCGATGTTGCCGTCTGAGCGGCGATATACCACGGACAATCCGCCGTGCGCGGCGTTGCGGAACACGATTGTTTGAGTTTCGATCAAATCTAGCTCCAGCACGGCCATGGACACGGTCATCGTCCTGAGCGCGGTTTCGGTCTCGGCGATGATCATCCCCGCCGGCGGCGCCTCGGCCTCGCCCTCGCTCCAGCCGTCGAGCTCGTCGTCCTCGCCCGGCGCGCGCAGGACATAGAGGGCGGCGGTCTCGGCCGCCTTGGCGTTGGCCGCGGGGGTGTGGCTCTTGAGCCGGCGCTTGTAGCGGCGGATGCGCACGGCGATCTTTTCCAGCGCCTGATTGAAGGCCGCCGGGGCGTCGGCGCCGATGCCGTGGCTCTGCAGCATCTGGCCGCTGGCCAGGGCCACCGAACAGTCGACGCGGAAGCCGTACTTGTCGCGGGCGACGACCACCTCGGCATCGCCGCCGCGCTCGAAATAGCGGCCTATGCTCTCCGAAAGCTGGTCGTTGATCCGGGTGCGCAGCGCCTCACCCACGTCGACATGTCTGCCGGAAACCTGGACGCGCATGGCCCTATCAACGCGCCCGTGATCGGAAGGTGTCAAGCGTAGGGCCGCTTAGCTAAAACGGTCGCCAAGATAGACCCGGCGGACCTCGGGATTGGCCAGGATCTCCTCGGGCGAGCCCTCGAACAGCACCTCGCCGGCGTGGATGATCGAGGCCCGATCGATGATGTCGAGGGTCTCGCGCACGTTGTGGTCGGTGATCAGGATGCCGATGCCGCGGCGGCGCAAATAGCCGATGACATCGCGGATGTCGGAGATGGCCAGGGGGTCGATGCCGGCGAAAGGCTCATCGAGCAGCATGAACGCCGGCTCGCTGGCCAGCGCCCTGGCGATCTCCACCCGCCGCCGCTCGCCGCCCGAGAGCGACACCGCCGGGGCGGCGCGAAGATGGTCGATATGCAGCTCGCCGAGCAGCTCGGCGGTGATCGCCCTGACCTTCTCGCGCCGGCTCTCGCGCATCTCGACCACCGCCATGACGTTCTGCTCGACGGTCATGCCGCGGAAGATCGAGGTCTCCTGTGGCAGATAGCCCAGGCCCTCGCGGGCGCGCTGGTACATCGGCTGGTTGGTGATGTCGTGGCCGTCGAGAAAGATGGCCCCGTAGTCGGCGGCGATGAGGCCGGTGATCATGTAGAAGCAGGTCGTCTTGCCGGCCCCGTTGGGACCCAGGAGACCGGCCACCTCGCCCCTGGCCAGGTGCAGCGAGACGCCCTTGACCACGGCGCGGCCGCGGAACGACTTGCCGATGCGATCGACGATCAGGCCCTGCGCCTGCACCTCGGCCGCCGCCCCTTCTTTGACCAGGGTGGCGTCGTTCATGGGGCCGGGGGACTGGCGGGCGGCGCGGCGGTATCGTTCTGACGTTCCGGATAGAACACCCCGCGCACCCGATGCGGGGCGCGCGCCCCCCGGGCGTTGGATTCCATGGTGAACCGTTTGGTCGAAACCTTGATCACCAGCCGGTCGCCGCGGGCGACGTCCTTGCCCTGGACGACGATGACATCGCCGGTCATGACGATCTGGTCGGTGGCGGCGCTGTAGACGGCCCGATCGCCGCGCGCGTTCTGGGTCGGAGTGACGTAGTAGACATCGCCCTCGGCGACGATCTCCTGGGTGGCTCCGCAGGATGCGCCGTCCTTGCCGCCCTTGATCGCCTGATGGACGGTGATGGTGTCGGCGCGCAGGCGGGTGTCGCCCTGCAGCGCCTCGGCGGCCCCGCGCCAGATGGCCAGGCACTTGGCGTTGACCACCTCGGCCTCGTTGGCGGTGATGTCGATGGGGGCGTTGGACCTGGTCTCGATCTGCGCCCGAACCAGGCCCGCGGCGCCCAGGGCCGCCGCCACAGCCAGGCCAGGCCAGATTGCGCGCGCACGTCTCATCGCCGCTCCTTTAGAGATAACGCCGTCGCGGCGCCACTAGTGGAGGCGGGCATGCACGCCGCCCTTGAAGATCACCGTCTCGCCCTTGTTCTTCACCGCGTAGCTGTTGGAGGTGACGCTGCCCTGGCCGTTCTGGGCCCCCAGCATCCCCGGCCCGACCACGCTTCCGGTGCGGGTGTTGATCACCGCCTTGTTGGTGGCGAAGCGGGCCCCCGCGGCGTTGGCCCCGCGCACGTGCCCCATCAGGAACAGCATGCGGGTGTCCTCGTGATAGACGCCGCTGTCGGCCGAGAGGTTGGAGGGATGCAGGCCGCCGACGTCGAGGATCAGGGTCGGAAAGTCGAGCAGCACCACCTGCAGGGAGGTCTGGTCCCTGGCCGCCAGGCGCGCGCCCAGGGTGAAGGCGCGGCCCTGGTTGTCGCGGCCGAAGAAGTGCGGATTGGTCATCCGGATCGGCGTCGCCTGATCCTGGTGGGCGGCGGCGTGACGGCGCACCGCGTGCTCGATGACCAGCGCCGCCAGGGTGGCGATCACCCCGATCATGATCAGCGGCAGGACCACGCGCAGCACCTTGACGAAGCGGCTGTGGGCGCGGGCCTTGCCGCGCGGCATCCCCTGGGTCCTGGCGGTCCCGATCATGTCGAACCGTGCGAAAAGATGTCGACATCCTCCCAGCCGGCGACGTCCAGCAGGGCGCGCTGGGGCAGGAAGTCGAAGCAGGCCTGGGCCAGATCGGCGCGGCTCTCGCGCGCCAGCATGGCGTCGAGCTTGGCCCTGAGGGCATGCAGGTGGATGACGTCGGCGGCGGCGTAGCTGATCTGCTCGGAGCTCAGCTGCGCGGCCCCCCAGTCGGAGCTCTGCTGGGCCTTGGAGAGCTCGATCCCCAGGAGTTCCCTGACCACGTCCTTGAGGCCATGGCGGTCGGTATAGGTGCGCGCCAGGCGCGAGGCGATCTTGGTGCAGTAGACCGGGCTGGTGACCACGCCCAGGTGAAGGTTGAACATGGCGATGTCGAAGCGGCCGAAGTGGAAAATCTTCAGCACCGCCGGATCGGTCAGCAGGGCCTTGAGGTTGGGGCAGGCGTAGTCGCTGCGGGTCAGCTGCACCAGGTGGGCGATATTGTCCGGCCCGCAAATCTGGACCACGCACAGGGGATCGCGGCCGAGTCTGAGGCCCATGGTCTCCGAATCGATGGCCACCGAGGCCGCGCCGGCGAACAGGCCCGCGGGCAGGTCGCCTTGATGGACGGTGTGCGGCAAGGTCGGCTCCGGCGGCGAGGGCGGGACGTGTAGCCTGAAAAGATGAAGGCTTCCCTCGCCCTGTCGCGCATCTAGGGCTTTGAAGCGCGGATCACAATGGGGCGAGACGGCGGCGCGCGCTTGTCCTTCGCGCTCGTTCTCCTTATGACGAGCGCCCATGTCGGGGGTCTTCCTATCCTATTCGCGTGGCGACCGCGATTTCGCCAACGCCATCATCCGTGGCCTGCGCAGCGTCGGCGTCTCGGTGTGGTGGGACGAGGACATGCACAGCATCGACTGGAACAAGGAGCTGGAGCGACAGATCGTCGAGCTGGCCACCGTCGTGGTGCTGTGGACGCCCGGTTCGGTCAACAGCGACAACGTCAAGGACGAGGCTCGCCTGGGGCTCGAGAACAGCAAGCTGATCAACATCACGCTCGGCCTGCCCAAGCCGCCGTATCCCTACGACCGGGTCAACGGCCTGCCGCTCGACGACTGGAAGGAGCACGAGGCCAACAGCGCCTGGACGCGCCTGGTCCAGAGCATCGAGGAAAAGGTGGTCACCGCCGGCGGGGCCACCAAGGGCGAGTTCACCGGCGCCCTCAAGCGCCGCGAGGAGGCGCTGAAGCAGCGCCACCAGGCCCTGGCCCGCGCCCAGGAGGCGCTGGAGGAGGCCCAGGTCCGCGAGGCCGAGACCACCGAGGCGGCCCAGATCGCGGCGGCCACCTTCACCCGCGCCGAGGAGCAGCACGTGCGGGTGATGGAGATGCGCGCCACCCACCTGATCATGAGCGCGGCGGCGCAGGAATACGAAGCCGCCCGGGCGGCCAAGGAAGACGCCGATCGGGCGATGCGGGCGGCCAAGGCCGAGGTCAAGGGCGCCACCCGCGAAGTGGCCCTGGCCAGGGCGGCGCTTGAGAGCCCCGATGCCGGCCAGAAGCCCCAGGTGGCCGCGCCGCCGGTGACCAAGACGGCCGACAAGGCGCCGGAGGCGGCCAGCCCTCCCACGCCGGTGATCGCCCCGCCGCCCGAGCCTGCGCCGCCGCCCGCGCCAAAGGCGGCCGAGCCTGCGCCGCCGCCTGCGCCCAAGGCGATCGAGCCGGCCCCCGCGCCCAAGGCGATCGAGCCGGCCCCGCCGCCGGCCCCCGCGCCCAGGCTCGCTCCGGCCCCGGCCCCAGCGGCCGCCCCGGCGCCCAAGCCGGCCCCGGCGCCCGTAGCCGCCACCGCGCCCGAGGCCCCGCGCGCGAGCTCGCGCAACCTGATCTTCGGCGGCGCGGCGGTGGTCCTCGCCGGCGCCGCCGGGGCCGGGCTGATGCTGCTGAACCAGCACCACGCGCCAGCGACGCCGCCGGCGGCCGCGCCGGCGGCCGCGCCAGCCAAGGCCGCCGCCCCGGCCCCCGCTCCGGTCGATGCCAAGGCGGCGGCGATCGCGGCCGCGGGCGCCATCGCCGGCAAATACGCC
>DASYGN010000064.1:0-11009 GCA_035999625.1 Caulobacteraceae bacterium
ATGGAGGCGCTGGCCTTCACCCTGGCCAAGGAGGAGCGCGAGCATGGCATCCGCACCAACATCGTCGCCCCCAGTCTGACCGTGACCGAGATGGGCAAGCGCCTGACCAGGGCCACGCGCGGCGTGGATGACATTCACGCCTTGGACGCCGCCTCGCCGTTCGGCCGGGTCAGCACGCCAGAGGATGTCGCCGCCGCGGTCCTGTGGCTGGTCTCGCCCGCCAACCCCTACGCCAACGGTCAGAAGATCAACATCAACGGCGGCGGCTAGAGGGGCGACCGCTCAGGGCCCTCGCCAGCACGCTGGAGCGGCCGACATCGTTGGAGAGCCAGCGCATCACCCATAGCGCCTTCCTAGCGGTCCATCAGTTTCTGCGCCAGATAGACATAGTGCCTGGCCCAACGGCGGGCGTTGAGCTCGGGATCGGCGTCGTTGGCGTGGCCGCCGAAGGTGTTCTCGTAATAGAGCACCGGATGGCCGAGCGCCTCCAGCTTGGCGGCGAACTTGCGCGCGTGTCCGGGGTGCACGCGGTCGTCCTCGGTGTTGGTGGTGATGTAGGGCTCGGGATAGGCGATCCCGACTTTCACGTTCTGGTAGGCGGAATAGCGGGCGATGAAGGCCCGGTCGGCGGGAACATCCGGATCGCCATACTCGCCGATCCATGACGCCCCCGCGGAGAGGTGGGTATAGCGCAGCATGTCGATGAGCGGGCTTTCGATGACCACGGCGTGGAAGAGCTCCGGATGCTGGGTCATGGAGACGCTGGTCAGCACCCCGCCATTGGAGCGGCCGTAGATGCCGAACCGCCGCGGCGAGCTGACCTTGCGGGCGAAGACATCGCGGGCCACGGCGGCGAAGTCGTCGAAGGCGCGCTGGCGATGCTCGCGCCGGGCGGCCTCGTGCCAGGCTGGGCCGAACTCACCGCCGCCGCGGATATTGGCCAGCACATAGGCCCCGCCGCGCTCCAGCCACAGCTTGCCGAGGATCGGATTGTAGGTCGGCGTCTCGGAGATCAGGAAGCCGCCGTAGCCGAACATCAGGGTCGGCGTTGTCCCGTCGGCCGTCATCGCCCTGGGTCGCACCAGCCAATAGGGAATCCTGGTCCCGTCCCTGGAGACCGCGAAGTGTTGCTCGGTGACATCTTTCGAGGCGTCGAACCGGCCCGGCAGGCGGGCCACCGGGCGCATCTCGGCGGCGGCGGTGTCGACCGCCCACAAGGTGGTCGGCTCGAGAAAGCTTTCCGAGGTCACATAGGCGTGGTCGGAGCCGTGGTCGGCGGCCTCGATGGCCAGCGCCTGGCCGGGCGGAAAGGCCAACCGCTGGCCGCGCCAGCCGCCCTGGCCGCGTCTGAACACCTCGACCTGGCCGTTGACGTTATCCAAGAGCTCGACCAGCAGGTGGTGCTGGGTGACGGCAGCGTCGTTCACCGTCTGGGTCGGGCCGGGGTGGAAGATCAGTTCCGTGGCCCCGGTGGTCGGCTCGAAGCCCACCAGATCGCCGGCGGCCATGCCCTTGGCCGGCCACGGCTCTTCCAGAAGGATGATCATCCGGCGATCGAGCCAGCCGTGGAAACGGGTTTTGAGCGGCAGATCGAGCGGCCGCGCCGAACCGTCCTTCTCGAGCACGAAATAGCGGGTCTCGAAGGCGCTCAGGCCGCGGCGCAGCAGCACCAGCTGGACCTCGCCCATCGGCCCGCGCAGGACCTCGGCCCCGGCCGAGACGTCCGATGGCTGGCCGCGAAACACCGCCTTCGCTTCGTCCACACCCTGGCCGCGCTTCACCTGCTTGACGACCAAGGGGTAGCCAGATGCGCTGAGCGTTCCGGGGCCGAAGTCCCGGGCGACGAGCAGGGTGTCGGGATCGAGCCACGCGACACTCTGCTTGCCCACCGCGAAGTGGAAGCCGCCAGGAACGAACGCCTTTTTGGCGGTGTCGAACTCGCGCAGCTCGACGGCATCGCCGCCGCCATTGGACAGGCGCACCAGGCACAGCCGATCTTCCGGCGGCAGGCAGTTGGCGCCCTTGAAGATCCAGTTCTTGTTCTCGGCCCTGGAGAGGGCGTCGAGATCGATCAGCGTCTCCCAATCGGGCTTGCCAGCATCGTAGGCGGCCCGGCTGGCGCGCCGCCAGAGCCCCTTCACGTGGGCGCCGTCCTGCCAGAAGTTGCTGATCGCCTCGCCCTGGAAGCTCGGTTGCGCAATCCGGTCGCTCGCGGTCAGCAGAGCCAGCGCCCGGCGATGAAACAGGGCGTAGCGCTTGTCGCCCTCTAGCCTGGCGGCGGTGTGCGCGTTCTGCTGCGCCACCCAGGCCAGGGCGCGCGGCGAATGGATGTCCTCCAGCCAGGCGAAGGGATCGGCGGCCTCGGCTCTTGCGGTGGTGACAACGGCCGCCAGCGATGCGGCGATGAGCATGGCGCGCATGCCCCTTCTTACCGCAGGGCGATCGCTTGCCCAGGGCCGATCTTGGCCCTCGGCGCATCGGCCATCACGCCACCGCGGCGATGGCTTCGGCGAGCGTTCCCACCAGCTGGTCGATCTGGCCCTTGTCGATGATCAGCGGCGGCGAGAGGGCGATGGTCTCGCCGGTGTAGCGGACCAGCGCCCCCTTATCGAAGCAGCGGGCGAACACCTCCGCCGCCCTGGCCCCCGGCGCGCCGGGACGCGGCTCCATCTCCACCGCCCCGACCAGGCCGAGGTTGCGGATGTCGATCACGTGCGGCCGATCCCTGAGCGCATGCACCGCGTCGGCCCAATAAGGAGCGAGCGAAGCAGCGCGCTGGAAGAGGCCTTCCTCGGCATAGACCTCCTGGGTCGCCAGGCCGGCGGCGGCGGCCAGCGGGTGGCCGGAATAGGTGTAGCCGTGGAACAGCTCGATGCCCGGTCCGGCTCCGTTGACGACCGCCTCATAGACCTTGGCCGAGGCCCCCACCGCGCCCATGGGCACGGCGGCGTTGGTGATCCCCTTGGCCATGGTGATCAGATCGGGGGTGACGCCGAAGTATTCGGCGGCCGTGGCCGCGCCCAGGCGCCCGAAACCGGTGATCACCTCATCAAAGATGAGGAGAATGCCGTGCCGGGTGGCGATCTCGCGCAGGCGCTCGAGGTAGCCCTTTGGCGGGACCAGGACCCCGGTCGATCCGGCCACCGGTTCGACGATCACCGCGGCGATGGTGTCGGCGCCGTGCAGAGCCACCAGGCGCTCGAGATCCTCGGCAAGCTCGGCCCCGGCTTCGCCCTGGCCGCGGGTGAAGGGCGCGCCCGCCCCGTGGGTGTGACGCAGATGGTCAACGCCCGGCAACTGGGCCCCGAACTGACGGCGGTTGGCGACCATGCCGCCGACGCTAATGCCGCCGAAGCCGACCCCGTGATAGCCACGCTCGCGGCCGATCAGGCGGGTGCGCGTCCCCTGGCCGATGGCGCGCTGATAGGCGAGCGCGATCTTGAGCGCGCTATCCACCGACTCCGAGCCGGAGTTGCAGAAGAACAAATGGTCGATGCCCTCGGGCAGGATGCCGGAGAGGCGCGAGGCCAGCTCGAAGATCAGCGGGTGGCCGAGGTTGAAGGTGGGGGCGAAATCGAGTTCGCCGGCCTGACGGCGCACCGCCTCGACGATCTTGTCGCGCGAGTGGCCGGCGTTGACGCACCACAGGCCGGCGACGCCGTCCAGGATCGCCCGCCCGTCAGGGGTGTAGTAGTGCATGTCCTTGGCCCGGGAGAGCAGGCGCGGGTCGGCCTTGAAGGCGCGGTTGTTGGTGAAGCCCATCCAGAAGGCTTCCAGGGAATTGACCGGTCGAGGCGCGTCCATGCTCTCTCCTTTGCGACCCTCACCACCGCGCAAGTCCTCTCTCCCCCTTTTCGGGAGAGTACGGCCGAAGGCCGGGAGGGGGGTCCGCGCCTAATACTTGATCGTCGCCGACACGCCTACGGTGAGCGGACGGAAGGTCTGGGCCTCAAACAGCAAGGTCGAGGAGTCCTGGTGGGTGAGGCCAAGCCGGGGATGGGCGTTGAAGACATTGTTGACGAACGCCGCCACCTCCAGGTTCGACAGGGTCATGCCGGCGCGCAGGTTCACCAGGTGCGTGGCCGGATCGGCGACCAGGCCCGGATCGTAATAGGTGGTCGTTGGATCCTCGGCCGGAGTTGGCCTGGTGCGGTGGGAGCGGAACTCGTAGTCGGCGCGGATGAACGCCGGCCGCGCCAGCAGGTCGAAATTGTATTGCGCGCCAAGGGTCACCGTCCACGGGGCCACATCCAGAGCATCGCCCTCGGCCGCCAGGATATTGCCGGAGTTGTCGAAGGCGGTCTTCGAAAACGCGGCGTGGGTGTAGCCGACGGCGAACTCGACCTCGAAATTGTGGGTCAGGTTCCACTGCCCCTGCAGGTCGAAGCCCTTGCTCACCGCCTCGCCGACGTTGGTGGTGTAGACGATGGCGCAGATGGGGACGGTGATGCCCTGCTGGATGTTGCTCCACTTCAGATAGTAGACGCTGCCGGCCAGTTGCAGGCTGCGGTCGAGGAACCGGCCCTTGGCCCCGGCCTCGTAACTCCACACGGAATCGGAGTTGTACTGGGTGGGAAAAACCCCCTGGCAGGCGACCACCGGCAGCGGTGGCGAGGCGCCGCCGATGCGGTAGCCCTTGGATACCGTGGCGTAGACCATGTCGTCCGGCGTCAGCTGGTAGGAAAGGCCGAACTTCGGCGTCAGCGGCTTTTCGTCCTTGTTTCCGGTCGAGATGTGCGGAACCCCGCCATCGTCCAACAGGTCCTGCGGCCCGTCGTCGAGGCTGACGAAATCGAAGTGGGTCCAGGCGAAGCGCAGGCCGACCTCGGCCTTCAGCTGGGAGGTGATGGCCAGGGTGGCGTCGGCGAACAGGGCGATCTGCCGGTCGTGCGACTTGGTGTCCTTGATGTAGTCGTCACCGCCCGGCAGCACGTTCTCGCCCCAGGCGGTGATCATGTCCTCGCCCGGTCCCCACAGAAGTTGGGTGAGCGCCGGCAGTTCCGGGTCGTTGATCTCCTCGGTGGACCGTTGATAGTTGAAGGCCATGAACAGGCCGGTCACCCACTGCAGGCGGGAATCGGCGTTGTTCGATTGCAGGCGGAATTCCTGCGTCCAGTCGTACTGACTATTGGTGATCTGATTGAACGAATAGTAGTTGGGCATGCCCGGCAGGTTGATCCCCGTGGGCGTCAGCAGCGGATACAAGCTCTGGCAGCCGTTGGTGCAGATGTTGCCGTTGGGATCGGTGCCGAGGAATCCGCCCGGGTTGGCCGGGTCCGGGATGCCGTAGATGTCGCCGATCAGGAAGTGCTGAAAGTAGCTTAGGTTGTAGAGCGTGCCGCTATAGCCGCCGACCCGCTCCTTGCGCGCGTAATAGGCGGTGTCGGAAATGAAGCTGACGCCCGGACCCTGCCACTCGACCTTCAGGGTCGGCAGCAGGAAGTGATCGCGGTCGGGCATGCGGTCCGGCGTGCCACTCAGAAAGACCCCGGCCGACGGGTCGGAGATGCCCACCCAGTAGTCGTCATAGTTGTGCTGGTAGCGGTTCTGGAAGTCGACCGCCGGGGTGATCTTCAGGTTCGGCGTCGGGGCCCAGGTGAGCGCCGCCCGGGCCTGGAAGGTGTCGACCCCGTTGGCGTTCTTCTGGGTTGGGGTCAGGGTCTGATAATCGACCCGGTCGATGTAGCCGCCATCGCGCCGGGCCCAGGCGCTGACGCGGAAGGCCAGCTTGTCGCTGATCAGCGGGCCGCCTTCGGCGAAGCCGAGTTCATAGGACGGCGCGCCGTAATCGGTCCATGCCACCTCGCCGTGGGCGAAACCGGAGAAGTGGGTCAGGCTCGGCTGGTTGGTGATGTAGCGCACCGTGCCGCCTTCCGAGCCGGCCCCGAAAAGGGTGCCCTGTGGCCCGCGCAGCACCTCGATGCGGTCGAGGTCGAACACCGCCGGCAGGGTGTTGTTGGCGTTGAAGCCCAGGTTGCGCATCTGCACCGGTACGTCGTCGATGTAGACCCCGGTGGTGCCCGAGCCGGCGGTGGAGACGATGCCGCGGATCGAAATGTCGTGGCTGGCCTCGTTGAATTCCACGCCAGGGGTGAACTTGGAGACGTCGGCGAAGGACTTGATCCCCTGGATATCCATCTTGGCGGCGGTAAAGGCGCTGACGCTCTCGGTGACCTTGGACAGGCTCTCCTCGCGCCTGGTGGCGGTGACGATCACCTCGCCAACGCTGACCGCCCCGTTGGCGGCTGCGGCGTCGGCGGCCAGGGCGTGACCGGCGAGACCCAGCGGCGCGACCGTGGCCAGAAGGGCGATGAGGCGCCCGCGGCGAATTGTCATGACGATCCCCCCTCGACTTGATCTTGACCACACCTTTCCCGCACCGGATGGGAGCGTCAAGGCTCTGTGATCACAAATTTGCGGGCGCAGGGCTGGCGTGGTCTCGCGCTCCGGGCTAAGCTTGCCGTCCAAACAGCCGCCAGGGAAACCACTGGGCCCGTACGCCGTGCGGCGGCGCCCCTGCATGTCGAAGAAGCGCAAACCGAGCGCACCCCCGGATCCGGCGGTGACCGATCTCGCCGGGGCCAAAGCCTGGGCCGCCGCCCGCGGCGTCACCGAGATCGAGTGTCTGGTTCCGGACCTCGCCGGAGTGGCCCGCGGCAAGATCATGCCGGCGGCCAAGTTCTTCGCCGACATCGGCATGTCCCTGCCCTCGTCGATCTTCATGCAGACCATCTCCGGCGAATACCCGGACGAGGATGCCGATTTTCGGTACGACCCCTCGGACGGCGACATCGTCATGCGTCCGGATTTCGCCACCCTGACGGCGGTGCCGTGGGCGCCCGAACCCACCGCCCAGGTGATCCATGACGCCGTCCACCATGACGGACGCACGGTGGAGATCGCCCCTCGCCAGGTCCTGCAGCGGGTGGTCGGCCTCTACGCTGAGCGCGGGTGGCGCCCGGTGGTCGCTCCGGAAATCGAGTTCTATCTGGTCAAGCGCAACACCGATCCCGACTATCCGCTGGAGCCGCCGATCGGCCGCAGCGGCCGCTCCGAGGCCGGCCGGCGCTCGTATTCGATCAGCGCCGTCAACGAGTTCGACGCCATCTTCGAGGACATCTATGCCTTCGCCGAGGCCCAGGCCCTGGAGGTCGACACCCTGATCCACGAAGAGGGCGCGGCGCAGATGGAGATCAACCTGCGCCACGGCGATCCGATGGCCCTCGCCGATCAGGTGTTCCTCTTGAAGCGCACTATCCGCGAGGCCGCCCTGGCGCACGACATCTACGCCACCTTCATGGCCAAGCCGATCGCTCACGAGCCGGGCAGCGCCATGCACATCCACCAGTCGGTGGTGGCCAAGTCGGACGGGGGCGCCATCTTCACCGACGCGGCGGGGGAGCCGACCAAGGCCTTCTTCCACTTTATCGCCGGCCAGCAGAAATATCTGCCTGCGGCGACGTGCATGATCGCCCCCTATGTCAATTCCTACCGCCGCCTGGTCAGGGGACTGTCGGCCCCCGTGAACGTCGCCTGGGGCTACGACAACCGCACCACCGGACTGAGGATCCCGCCATCCTCGCCGGCCAACCGGCGGGTGGAGAACCGCGTCCCCTCCTCGGACGCCAACCCGTACCTGGCCATGGCCGCCTCGCTGGCCTGCGGCTGGCTCGGTCTCACCCAGCGTCTCGCCCCCTCCGAGCCCACCCTCGGCGCCGCCAGGGGCGAAGAGTTCGATCTGCCGGTCGGCCTCCTGGAGGCGGTCGGCCTGTTCGAGGCCTGTGAGCCCCTGGCCGAGGTCCTCGGGCGCAGCTTCGTCACCACCTTCGCGGCGGTGAAGCGGGCCGAGTTCGCCACCTTCATGCGCGTCATCAGTCCCTGGGAGCGCGAGTTCCTGCTGCTGAACGTGTAGCGCGGCTTACCCCCCTCCCGGCTATCGCCGGCCCTCCCCCCAACGGGGGGAGAGAACGCCGGTGGGGGGGGCGGGACCGCGAAGCGCTGGAGGGGGTTACAACGCCAGCAGCTCGTCCACCGCCCGCCTGGCCTGATCGATGGCGCTGGAGGTGTAGGCCGCCGCGCCGGCGTCGGAATTGGCGATGGCGATCAGACCAAGGCGCGCCCGGCCGATCACGTTCGGCTGCTCGGCTTCCGGTAGCGGCTCGTCCCAAAGCGCGTTCCATTCCGGCGCATAGCCGTGCGGCCAGCGATTGACGGTGATGGCGGTGATGTCCGTGGCCGGATCGAAGCCGCCGGCCCCAAGCGCGCGGCCGAGCTGGCTCCTGATATTGCGCTCGAACACCGCGAACGGGGTCCCCAGAAGTTCGACCCGGCCGATCTTGTTCTGGGTGAACTCGGGCAGGCCGGGCTTGCACGGCGTGCGGGTCAGGTGGACCAGGATCGGCTTGTCGGGCGAGCGCTCGCTCGCATAGGCGCCGATATCCACTGGCCAGTTGAGGTTGAAGGAGCTGTGATAGCTCCCCGGCGCGTAGACGCTCGACACCCCCAGCTTGTGAAACGCTGTCCAGTTTTTGAGCGCCACCGAGGTGTAGACCAGGGGCGTCTTGACCACCTTGTGCAGGGCCGCCTTCTGCGCCTCGCCCATCTGCGGGCAGAGGTAGGGGATCATCATGTTGTAGCAGGCCAGCACGCAGGTCTTGCCCCTGACCAGGTAGACGCCATCGCCGCGGGCGTAGGCGATCTCCACGCCCTCGGGTTTTTCCACGGAGCCGAGATTGCGCGCGCGAACGCAGATCGAGCTGAGGCGGATGCGGGTCTGGTTGGCCGGCCGGTCCAGGACCGGGTAATCGGCGATTGCGGTCACGGCGTCGCGGCAGTCGTGGCCAGGCAGGGCGCCCGGGATCAGGCTCCGCACCAGCAACCGGGCGATGGAGGCGTTCCCGTCCGGGAAGTGGAAGGTGTAGGAGCCGCCCTGGCTATAGCCCCTGGGCGTGTAGCTCATCCGCGGCGCCGGCCCTGGCTTGAGCTTCAGGCCCTGGAAGCCGGGCATGAAGAAGCCCCAGCAGTCGAGGGCCGAAACCGCGTCAATTCCCACCCCCCACTCGCCATGGGTGATCGCCTGATAATAGGCCAGCACCGCAGGATCGACCTTGACGAGCTTGGCCAGGTAGTTGGCGTAGCTCATCCGCGAGAGGGCATCCTTCTTCTGCGCGTCGGAGAGGCCCGGCAGATAGTCCTCCTCGCCGGTCTCGACGCGCAGCAGGTCGGCCCTGGCCCTGGCCGAGAGCGGCGTTCTGGCCACGAACGCCGGCCACGACCCGCCCGCTCCACCCCAGCGAAAGGGAGCGCCGGCCACGGTGGCGTCGCGGCCGAAGGTTTCCTTGTCGAAGAACACCCCGTGGCCGAGGCCGAGGGTCCCGTAGATCTCGGGGTGGTCGCAGGTCTTGGAAAGCGCCGGCGGATCGATGCCCAGATCCCTCAGGAGCCCATCGGCCGCCGGGCTGTAGGGAAACGGACTGTCGATCTCCAGGGTGCCGCCGTTCAGGAGGTGCAGCTTGCCCTCCAGATGGAACTCGTTGCGCTTGGCGTGGCCGCCGAAATCATCGTGATTGTCCAGGATCAGAATGCGCGCGTCAGGCTTTGCTTTCCTGAAGAAATAGGCCGACGACAGGCCGCTGATCCCGCCCCCGACGACGATCAGGTCGTAGGTCTCGCCGGTCTCCCTCGGCGCGCCCTCGCCCTGCCAGAAATCGCCGTCGCGCAGCTTGTGGGCGTTTTCGAAGCTGCCGGGATGCGAGCCGCGCATGCCGGTCAGCACCGGTGGGTAATAGCCGGTGACGTCCTGCGGCCAGGGAGCGGCGGCGGCCTCGGCCAGCGCCTTGCCGGCGCCGGCGCTTCCCAGCACCCCAACGCCTACCGCCATCCCGTTCAGGAAGTCGCGCCGATCGATGGCCTTCCCCATGCCCAGTGCGTCGTCGTCGGTCATCATCGTCTGCCTCCACTAGATTCGGTCGCGCAGGGCGTACCAGAGCATCCCGGCCACATGCAGCGGTCCGCGCAGGGCCGGCCCGCCCGGAAACGGCGGCGGGGCGATGGCGCTGAGGCGCTGGAAACGCTCGTCATCGCCCCCGATCGCCTCGCCGATCAGCTTGCCGGTTAGGGTCGAGAGGATCGCGCCGAGGCCCGAATAGCCCTGTGCGGTCCACACCCTTCCGCGCCGTTCCAGATGCGGCAGGCGGCTCATGGTGATCGAGACCAGGCCGCCCCAGGCGTAGTCGATGCGGACGCCCTTCAGGCGCGGGAACACCGCCTCGATGCGTTGGCGGACGAAGCCGGCGATATCCCCCGGCGCCGAGGGCGTGTAGCGCTCGCGGCCGCCGAACAGCAGGCGGTCATCGGCGGTCAGGCGATAGTAGTCGACTACGAACTTGCTGTCGGACACCGCGGCGTTGGTCGGGAACAGCGCGCGCGCGCAGGCTAGCGGCTCGGTGACGGCGATGTAGCTCCCCACCGGCATGATGTGGCTTTCCGCCTCGCGCGAGAGGCCGGTGAGGTAGGCGTCGCCGGCGAGCACCGCGTGTCTGGCCCTGACCGATCCTCCCCGGGTCGACAGGGTGACCCCGGCGCCATCGTCGGTGAGCGAGATCGCCAGGGAGTCCTCGAACAGCCTCACCCCCGCCGCCTCGGCGGCCCGCGCCAGCCCGAGCGCGTAGTTCAGCGGGTGGAAGTGGCCTCCGGCCGTATCGAGAAGGCCGCCGCGATAGGGGGTATCGACGATCTCGCGCGCCGCCCTGGCGTCCAGAAGCCTGGCGTGCGGATAGCCCATGACTTCGTCCAGACAGAGAACTTCCGCTTCCATGTCACGTAAATGGCTGGACTTGATCGCCGCTTCGAGATGACCGTCGAGAACCAGGTCGCACGACATGCCGTGGGTTTCGACGAGTCCGGCGACCAGATCGCGCGCCTCCACGGCAAGGTCGAAAATCGCCTTACCGCGCTCGTTCCCATAGAGCTTCACCAGCTGATGGGCGCCCTTCCTGAGGCCCGGAATG
>DASYGN010000080.1:0-5868 GCA_035999625.1 Caulobacteraceae bacterium
CACAATCGCCAGCAGGGACGGCCGCAACGCCAGCCAACGCAGGGCCGCGCGCGCAAAGCGCTGGGAAATTGGCCGCGAGGCGCGCCGGGCGACCTCCCCGCGTCCGATGTCGAGCAGGCGATGATATTCGACCCCGGACGGGCAGGCGGTCTCGCAGGCGCGGCAGGACAGACAGCGGTCGAGGTGCTCCAGGCTGAGGCCGCTGACCGCCTCGCCCTCCAGCGCCTGCTTGATCAGCCAGATGCGGCCGCGCGGCCCATCCAGTTCGTCGCCGGTCAACCGATAGGTCGGGCAGGCGGCGTTGCACATCCCGCAGTGGACGCACGCGCGCAGCACCGCCTCGGCCGTGGCGCCCTGGGCGGTTTCCTTCAGCGGACTGACGATGGCGGTGCGCATCAGAGGTCCTCGTATATCCGTCCGGGATTGAGGATGCCCGCTGGATCCAGGGCCCCGGCCAGCCGCCGATGCAAGGCCATGAGCTCATCGTCCAGCGGTTCAAACACCGCCTCGCCGTCGCGCGCGCCGCGGAACAGGCTCGCGTGTCCGCCGGCGTCCCTGGCGGCGGCGCGGATGGTCTCGGTCGGCGCATCGCTCACCAGCCAGCGCTCGGCCCCGGCCCAGTTGATCAGCCAGCGACCCGGGAGGTCGAGCACCGCCCGACGCGGGAGCGAAAGCCGCCAGAGCCTGGGCGCGCCCAGCACTTCGCCTTTGAATTCCCGAAGCTCATCCCAGGTGCTCGAGGCGAGCCCTTCTCCGCCGAGCTCCGAGCTGGCTTCCGCCACCCCGGCCTCACCGCCTTCCAGACGGAGGAAAAGCCGCCCATCCCTGTGCGCCGCGCCAGTCAGAGGCAAGGGCGTCATCATCAGCCGGTTGAGACGGGATTGCGCGGCCGGCCACGGCTCGTCGAAGGCGAGCGTGCGAACGGCCTTCGGCGCGGGGGCGAGGCGCAGCGACACATCGAGGAGGACGCCCAGCCGGCCCATGGCCCCGGCCATCAGTCGAAAGACATCGAAGCCGGCGACATTCTTGAACACCGTCCCCCCGAACCGCAGCCGCCGCCCCTGGCCGTCGAGGATGGTGACGCCCAGAACACAGTCGCGCACCGCGCCGGCGAACGGACGCCGCGCGCCAGAGAGCCCCGCGGCGAGCGTCCCGCCGATGGTCGAGGCCTCGCCGAACCGTGGCGGCTCGAAGGCCAGCATCTGGCCGTGCCCGGCGATCAGGCCCTCGATCTCGCGGAGCCGCGTTCCGGCGCGCGCGCTGATGACCAGTTCGCTCGGCTCATAGGCGATGAGGCCGCGGTGCCTGGAGACGTCGAGCGGCTCGCCGTGGGTGCGCCGGCCGAGGAAGGCCTTGGTCCCGCCGCCCACGATGCTCAGCGGCGTCCGCCGGGCGGCGGCGTCCCGCACCTGCTCGGCCAGCGCCTCAGCGCAATCCTCAGAGGCGGTCGAGATCGGCAAACGGAACCTGGCCGTGGTGCACATGCATGGCCCCGAACTCGGCGCAGCGGGCGAGTGTCGGGATGGCCTTGCCGGGATTGAGCAGACCCTTGGGGTCGAAGGCGGCCTTGATGGCGGCGAAGGCGGCGATCTCGTCGGGGGTGAACTGCGCGCACATCTGGTTGATCTTCTCGCGTCCGACGCCATGCTCGCCGGTGATCGTGCCGCCGACGGCGACGCACAGCTCGAGGATCGCTCCGCCCAGGGTCTCGGCGCGCTGCATCTCGCCCTCGGCGTGGGCGTCATAGAGGATCAGCGGGTGCAGATTGCCATCGCCGGCGTGGAACACGTTGGCCACCGGCAAGCCATGCTCGGCCGAGAGGGCTGAAATCGCCTCAAGCACGTCGGCGAGGCGGGCGCGGGGGATGGTCCCATCGATGCAGTAGTAGTCCGGGGCCATGCGGCCCATGGCCGGAAAGGCGCCCTTGCGCCCGGCCCAGAAGCGCAGCCGCTCGGCTTCGTCGGCGGCCACGCGCACCGCGCTCGCCCCGGCGGCGCGGCACAGGCGGGCGATCGCTTCGAGCCCGGCGGCGACGTCGGCCTCGGCCCCGTCCAGTTCGGCCAGCAGGATCGCCTGCGCATCGGTAGGATAGCCGGCCTTGGCGTAGGTGTCGGCGGCGATGATCGCCAGGTGGTCCATCATCTCCAGACCGGCCGGGATGATGCCGGCGGCGATGATCGCGGCCACCGCTTCGCCGCCGCCGCGCACGTGCGGGAAGGCGGCCAACAGGGCGCGGGTGTGGGTGGGCAGCGGCAGCAGGCGCACGGTGATCTCGGTGATCACCCCCAGAAGACCCTCCGAGCCGGTCATCAGGGCCAGCAGATCGAAGCCCGGCGCATCCAGGGTCTCGCCGCCGATCACCACTCGCTCGCCGGCGATGGTCATCACTTCCAGTCGGGCGATGTTGTGCACCGTGAGGCCATATTTCAGGCAATGCACGCCGCCGGCGTTCTCGGCCACGTTGCCGCCGATGCTGCAGGCGACCTGCGAGGAGGGGTCAGGGGCGTAGAACAAGCCGTGCGGCTTGGCCGCCTGGGAGATGGCCAGGTTGAAGACGCCGGGCTGGACCCTGGCCAGGCGCTCGGCCGGATCGATGGCCAGGATCTGGTTCATCCGCGAAAGGGAGAGCAGCACGCAGCCGGGGAAGGGCAGGGCGCCGCCGGAAAGCCCGGTGCCGGCCCCGCGCGCGACCACCGGAACCTCCATCTCATGGCATACCGCCAAGCAACGACGCACCTCCCCGGCGGTGCGCGGCAGGGCCACCAGCCCCGGCTGGCCGCGATAGGCCGCCAGGCCGTCGCTTTCATAGACGGACATGGCTTCCGGCGTGGTCAGCAGGCCATCGGCCGGCAGCACCCCCTTCAGGCGGGCGATCAGGCGCGTGCGGTCGGGCGCGGCGAAGGTCGGATCGAGCCTGTCATCGAAGCGGTCGAGCACGGGTGAAGGCCTACAGCCGCCCGGACATCCTCACAATGCGTCATCCCGGCGGAGCGCGAGGCGCGACAGCCGGGACCTAGGACGAAAACTCCCCCGTAAACCGGATGTTGTCGGCCTTCAGCCCGGCCAGCACCACCTCCAGCCCGCCGGACTTGATCATCCATTCCAGCCGGTGATCGCGGTATTCGCGCTTGAAGAGGCCCTGGCGAACCAGTTCGGCGACATCGACCGCGCCCGGGTCGAAGGCGCGCGCCTCGCCCACGGTGGCGGCTGCCGAGGGCCGCTCCAGCGCCCGCTCCAGCCAGGTGGCGAGCCTGGAGCCGGCCGGCGGGGCGTTGCCGAGCGCCGCCGAGGCGGCGAGGTAAGGGACAACCGCCAGATCGCCCCAGCCGAATGCGGCGCCATTGAACCAGGAGCGGTCGCCGAGCTGACCCTCGAGCCAGGCATGGAAGGCGCGCGTCTGGCTGGCGGCGGCGGCGCGCAGGGTTTCGGCGAGGTCGCCCTCGGCGCGCCTGAACCAGCCGATTTCGCCCAGGCCCCAGTTGATCGCCTCATAGTGGGTGTCCATGACCTCTTCGATCATCCGCACCCGGGCGCGCTCGGCCGGCGCGGCCGGCAGCAGGGCCGGCTTGGGCCAGCGATCCTCGATGTATTCGAGGATGATGGTCGAATCGAACACCGCTGTCTGGCCATCGATCAGCACCGGGACCTCGGCCCTGGGATTGGCGTCGAGGAACGCCCCGGCCGCGCCACCGGCGCCGATGTTCATCGGCAGCTGCGCGGCGAAGGGGGTCCCCTTCTCGCGCAGGGCGATCTTGACCTTCTGGGCGTAGGGCGACAGCGGGTGTTCGAAGAGGGTAAGCATGGCGCCCACCTTGGCCGCCATTCCGGCGGGTAAGGCAAGGAGGGCGGGCGCGATGGCGGAGTGGTGGCGCGGGGCGGTCCTCTACCAGATCTATCCGCTCAGCTTCGCCGACGGCAACGGTGATGGCCTGGGCGACCTGCCGGGCGTCATCGCCCACCTGGATCACGTGGCCGCGCTGGGCGTCGCCGGCATCTGGCTCTCGCCGTTCTTCGTCACCCCGATGAAGGATTTCGGCTACGACGTCGCCGACTACACCGCCGTCGATCCGAGGTTCGGGACGCTCGCCGATTTCGACGCCCTGGTGGCGCGCGCCCACGCCCTCGGCCTCAAGGTGATCATCGACCAGGTCTACTCGCACACCTCCGATGAGCACCCGTGGTTCAAGCAAAGCGCCGCGGCGAGTGCGGGACCCAAGGCCGACTGGTACGTCTGGGCCGACGCCAGGAGCGACGGCTCGCCGCCCAACAACTGGCAGGCGAGCTTTGGCGGCCCCTCCTGGACCTGGGGACCAAGGCGGCGGCAGTACTACTTTCACAACTTCCTGCCCGAGCAGCCCGACCTCAACTATTGGAATCCTGACGTCAGGGCGGCGATCCTGGAGGCGGCGCGGTTCTGGCTGGAGCGCGGCGTCGATGGCTTTCGCCTGGATGTGATCAACTATCTGGTCCACGACCGCTCGCTCACCGACAATCCGAGCGCCGAGCGAGCCCGGCCGCCGGCCATGCCGGCCCTGTTCCAGCGCCACGCGCACGACCGCAACCGGCCGGAGACGCTGGCTTTCATCGCCGATCTGCGCCGGCTGCTCGATGACTATCCGGATCGGTTCAGCGTCGGCGAGGTGGTCGACGAGCCAGCCCTGCCGCGACAGATCGAATACGTGCAGGGCGCGGATCGCCTGCACAGCGCCTACAGCTTTCATTTCCTCTCGGCGGCCAAGGCCACGCCGGCTCTGTTCGCCGAGGCGATCGCGGCCTGGGAGGGTGTCGAAGGTTCTCCCGCCTGGTCGCTGGGCAATCACGACGTGGCCAGGTTCGCCAGCCGGTTGGCGGGCGATGATCCGGCCCTGGCCCGGGTGCTGATGGCGGTGCTGATGTGCCTGCCCGGGACCATCTTCCTTTATCAGGGCGAGGAGCTTGGCCTGCCGCAGGCGGAGGTGCCCTTCGAGCGCCTGGCCGATCCGTTCGCCAAGGCCGCCTGGACCGGCGGCGCCGGGCGCGATGGCGCGCGCACGCCGATGCCGTGGACCCATGACGGCCCCAGCGCCGGCTTCTCCGCCAGCGCCGATACCTGGCTGCCGCTCGATCCTCGGCATCGACCGCTGGCGCTCGACCAGCAGCGGAGTGATCCGGACTCGATGCTCGCCTTCACCGGCCAGCTGATTGCGCTGCGCAATCGTGAGCCGGCGCTGCGGCTGGGCGCGGCGCGGGTGGTCGAATGCAGCGACGACGTCCTCATTTTCGACCGCGTTTTGGACGACGAGACCGTGCGCTGCGTGTTCGATTTTTCCGCCCGGCGAGTTTCGTCTCCCGGCGAGCCGCTCCTGGCGATCCCGGGCGCGACGATCGTGCGGCTTGCATGACCCTCGAGGATCTGGCCAAGGCCGTCGAAGGGCTTCGCCGCAGCCGGCCGTTCATCGTCGGCATCACCGGCGCGGTGGCGTCCGGCAAGAGCACCCTGGCGGCGATGCTCGCCCCGCGGCTTGGCGGCGCAGTCGAAGTGGCGTGCACGGATGGCTTCCTCTACCCCAACGCGATCCTCGCCGAGCGCGGTCTGGAGCTGCGCAAGGGCAGACCGGAAACCTATGATCTGGAGGCCCTGGCCACCGCGCTCAGGAGCGTGCGTAGCGGCCCGGTCAGCATCCCGGCCTATTCCCACATCACCTACGATGTGGATCCGGCCCTGGCGCGCCAGATCGTGACGCCGGACACGTTGATTATCGAGGGCCTGGCCCTCGGCCTCGAGCGCCCGTCCGCGCCCGATCTCATCGATTGTTTGATCTACATCGACGCCGCCGAAGCCGACCTGGAAAGCTGGTTCGTCGCCCGGTTCATGGCCCTGTGGGAGGC
>DASYGN010000082.1:0-70512 GCA_035999625.1 Caulobacteraceae bacterium
GGACGCGGAGAACGAGCGGCTGGTGCAGATGGCGCTGAACGAGGCGATGAGCGAACGCACGACCCTGGTCATCGCCCACCGCCTGGCGACGGTGCTGGAGGCCGATCGCATCGTGGTCATGGACGCCGGCAAGGTGGTCGAGATCGGCCGCCACGGCGAGCTGATGGCCAGGGGCGGCCTCTACGCGCGCCTGGCGCGCCTGCAGTTCGGCGCGGCGGCGGCCTAGGCCGCCAAGGCCGCATTCGCGCGGGTGCGGAAGACGATCGACAGCGCCAGGGCGAGATTGAGCACGGTGAGCTCGAACACGAAGAACCACAGCGGATTGCCGGCGAGGACGGCCAGAAAGGCGACCAGGGTGCGGGTGTTGGAGTCCAGCACTCCGCTGGCCTTGACCAGGGGCGCGAAGCGACGGCGGTAGAGATCGCGGGTTTCCGCCGACATGACGGTTTCGGCGGCCGGCTCGCCAGGGCTGAGGGCGCTGGAGACGCCGATGTAGAATCGGGACAGCACCGCGCCCAGGCCCTGGCCGGCCCCGGTCTGGCGCATCCACGGCGCGCCATAGACGAAATGGCGATAGGCCTTGCGCCCGGTCTCGTAGGCGTTGGCCTGGACGAAGTGCGAGGCTCCGGCGGCGCTGGCCAAGACCCACACCCAGGGCCCGAAACGCGCCTGGGCGGCAATGGCGAAGGCGACGTAGATCAGCACCTGCGCGGCATGGTCGCACACCCCGTCGATGAGCTCGCCCAGCGGCGAGGCGCGTCCGGTGCGGCGGGCGAGATCGCCATCGGCGCCGTCGAGCACATGCCAGAGGTATTGCAGCGCCAGGCCAATGAGAGCGTTCGCCGGCCAGGCCAGGCCGACATAGGCCAGCGCCGCGCCGCCGGCGGCGACCACCCCGGCCACCGAGACCTGATTGGGGCTCACCGGCGTCCTGGCCAGCAGCCCGGCCAGGGCGCGGGAGGCCGGGTGCACCAGATAGAGGTTGCTGGCCGCTTCGATCTCGCGCGGGCGGCCAGGCGCCGGCGCCGGGGGCGGCGTCTCGATGGCGATTGCTGCGGCTGGCGCCTTGGTGTCCACGGGAGGGTCGTATATGGCAGTCTTGTGACGGTAGGCGAGACTGCGATAGCGTGAATCGCGCGGGGGACCGCCTGCTCCCAATCAATCACTCCCTCGAGGGGCTTCGAGTATGGCTAAGATTCGCGTGGCGATCGTCGGTGTCGGCAACTGCGCCAGTTCACTGGTCCAGGGCGTCGCCTATTATCGCGCCGCCAACGACAACAGCGCCGGGCTGATGCACTGGAGCCTGGGCGGCTTCGAGCCCAGCGACGTCGAGTTCGTCCTCGCCTACGACATCGACGAGCGCAAGGTCGGGCAAGACCTATCCCGGGCCATCTTCGCCAAGCCCAACTGCACGGCGGTGTTCGCCGAGGTGCCCGATTCGGGGCTCAACGTGCGCATGGGCAAGGTTCTGGACGGCATGGCCGACCACATGGAGACCATGCCCGCCGAGCGCAGCTTCGTGAAGGCCAAGGCGGCCGAGCCGGACAAGGCCGCGGTCATCGAGGCCCTGCGCGCATCGGGGACCGAAGTTCTGATCAACTTCCTCCCCGTCGGCTCGGAGGACGCGGTCAAATTCTACATGGACTGCGCTCTTAAGGCCGGCGTTGGGGTGGTCAATTGCATGCCGGTGTTCATCGCCTCCGATCCGGAATGGGAGGCGAAGTTCAAGGACGCCGGCCTGCCGATCGTCGGCGACGACATCAAGGCCCAGTTCGGGGCCACCATCGTCCACAGGGCGCTGACCAACCTGATGCGCCAGCGCGGCGTGCGCATGGATCGCACCTATCAGCTCAACACCGGCGGCAACACCGACTTCCTCAACATGATGGATCGCGGCCGCCTGCTGTCGAAGAAGATCTCCAAGACCGAGGCGGTGCAGTCGGTCATGGCCAAGCGCCTGGAGGACGAGAACATCCATGTCGGCCCGAGCGACTATGTGCCGTGGCTGAACGACAACAAGCTCTGCTTCCTGCGCCTCGAGGGGGCGCTGTTCGGCAATGTGCCGATGAACATAGAGGTCCGCCTGTCGGTGGAGGATTCGCCCAATTCAGCGGGGGTGGTGATCGACGCCATCCGCTGCTGCAAGCTGGCGCTAGACCGCGGCTACGCCGGGCCGCTGATCGGCCCCTCGGCCTTCTTCTGCAAGCATCCGCCGATCCAGTTCACCGACGATGAAGCCGAGCGGATGACCAACGCCTTCATCGATCGCGCCTCGCGGCCGGGGGCCAATCAATCGCTGGTCAGGGCGGCGGACGCCAATCCGGACGCGGCCGCTTCCGGGACCGGCATGCAAGGTCTGATCATCGCCGCCGGCCAGGGCATCCGCATGCGCGATGTGGCCCGTTCCAAGCCGCTGGCGCTGATCAATGGCGTGCCGCTGATCGAGCGGGTGATCGTTACCGCCCACAAGGCCGGCGTGTCCCGCTTCGTGGTCGTCACCGGCTATGAGGGCAAGCGCCTGGAGACCTTCCTCGTCGGCCTTTCCGCGCGGCTTTCGATTCCGATCCAGACGGTGCGCAATTTCGCCTGGAAGGGGGCCAACGGCCTTTCGGTGGCCGCCGCCGAGGCCCACCTCGACGACCGCTTCGTGCTGATGATGGCCGACCATCTCCTGGATCCGACCATCCTTGCCGATCTGATCGCCTCCGAGGCCGGGACCGAGGAGCTGGTGCTGGCGGTCGACCGCCGGCTGGGCAATCCGCTGGTCGACCTCGAGGATGTCACCCGGGTGGCCATCGACGAGCACGGCCGTATCGCACGCATCGGCAAGCTGATGAGCGGCCATGACGCCTACGACACCGGGGTCTTTCTGGCCTCAAAGGCGCTGATCGCGGCGATCCGCGAGGATGTCGAGGCCGGCGGCCAAGGCGGCCTCAGCGATGGCGTGCGCTCCCTGGCGGCCAAGGGCCTGGCGCGCACGTTCGACATCGGCGACCGCTTCTGGCTCGATGTCGACGACGGCGTCGCCCACGGCCACGCCGAGCAGCTCTGCGCCTAAGAGGCCACCCCTGACCGCCGCCTGATCAAGCCGCCGCGGTCTGCGGCTCCAGCACCACCTGCGGGGCGCGGCGTCCGGCGCGGGCCAGGGCGGCCTGCTCGATGAACAGATGGCCGTAGGCCTCGACCATGCGTTCGATGTCGAACATCGCCGCCCGCGCCGGCCCGGCGGCGGCTAGGCGCGCGGTCAGCGCGGGTTGGCGGAGGAGATGGTCCATGGCCGCGGCGAAGGCTTCGGTGTCGTTCGGCGGCACGATCCAGCCGCTCTGGCCATGATCGACCACCTCGGCGGGGCCGAAGTCGCAGGCGGTGGCGAGCGCCGGGGCCCCGCAGGCCAGCGCCTCGACCAGTACGCTCGGGAAACCTTCCCAGCGCGAGGGCAGGACGAACAGGGCCGCCTTGGCCATCCACGCCCAGGGGTTGGTGGTGAAGTCGACGAACCTCACCCGCTCGCCGAGCCCGAGCGCGCCGGCCTGCGCTTTCAGCTGCGCCTCGCGCGAGCCTCGTCCGATGATGACCAGATCGAGGCCCCGCGCCGCTGAGCTGGCCGCGAACGCCGCCAGCAGCAGATCGTGGGCCTTCTGGTGCTCGAGCCGGCCGACGGCGAGCACGAACGGCCGCTCGGACGGCTGGTCGACGGGCGCGCCGGCGAGGCTCTGGATCCTGGCGATGTCGATGGGATTCTGCACCACCCGCATGCGGGCGTGATCCAGGCCCAGGCGCTGGCCGAGGCCGGCGGCCATCTCGTGCGAGTTGGCCAGAAAACAGTCGGCGTTGCGGTAGCAGCGCCGGGTCAGCCAGGCGATCAAGGTGCGGGCGGCGGGGCTGGCGAGCTCGTCCTCGATCACCGCGTCGGTGTTGTTGCCCTCGCGGGCGATCCATCTGGGCGCGCGCGCGCCCATGGCCCTGACCGCCGGCCAGGTCATCAGGCTGATGCCCTTGAGGAAGCTCATCACCACGTGCGGGCGGTGGGCGGCGATCATGCGCGAGATGTTGAGCGGCGCCAGGGTGGCCCCGAGGATCAGCTTGTGCGGCCGATAGAAGCTGGCGTTGGCCCCTTCGTAAGCCAGCCAGTCCTGGCCGATCGGCGAGGCCATCACCCGCTCGGGATCGGCGTCGGCGAGGAATGGTCCGGCGCGACGCAGCAGGCCGATGCGGATGTCGAACTGGTCGGGATCGCTGCGGTTCAGCAGGTGCACGGCCACCCGCTCGGCCCCGCCGCCATGCAGCGAGGAGAGCAGCAGCATGACGCGCAGCTTTCCGGTCATGCTATGCCCCGTCCTCTCCACCGACCCGCAAGCGGCTTCTAGCCGCCCCGGGCGCGGCGAGGCAACGACCTATCTGGCGGGGTGAGTTTTGACGGCGATGGAGTTGCTGGTCGGCGCCGACGCCTTCTGGGCCCGCGCCAGCGCCGATAGCGCCGCCGCCCGGCGCCGGCTGCTGGTGCAGGCGATGACCTTCGAGGGCGACGGGGTCGGCCAGGCCGTGGCTCGGGCGATCAGGGGAAGTCCGGCCGCCGATCGCCGGGTGCTGGTGGACGGATACACGCGGATGGTGGTCTCCGATCGCTGGGTCGCGGCGTCGTGGTTCAACCCGGCCCTGCGCGGCGAGGTGGCGGCGACGCGGGCGATGTTCGACCACCTGGCGGCGCAGGGCGTCGGCGTGCGGGTGACCAATCCGGTCAGTCCGCTGCTGACCAACTATCCGGCCCGCAACCACAAGAAGCTGATCGTCGCCGACGATGTCGCCTACATCGGCGGGATCAATTTCAGCGACCACAATTTCGCCTGGCGGGATTTCATGCTGCGCCTGGAGGGCCGGGCGACGGCGGACTTTCTGGCCGCCGATTTCGCCGCTACCTGGTCCGGCCGCCCCGTGGCCGCCGACACCGCGTTCGACACTCTCGCTCTGATCAGTCTCGACGGGCGCACCAATCAACGCTTCTACGAGACCATGGCCGAGCGCATCGGGCGGGCGAGGCGCGAAGTCGTGGTGCTCTCCGCCTATCTGACCTTTCCCTTCACCGCGCCGCTGGCCGAGGCGGTGCGCCGCGGGGTCGAGGTGAGCCTGATCACCCCGTGGGCGAGCAACAAACGGCTGGTGCGCGACTATCTGCTGGATTTCGCCCGCCGCGCCGGCCTTCGCGTGCACCTGCTGCCCAAGATGAGCCATCTCAAGGGCATGCTGATCGACGGGACCGAGCTCATCGTTGGCTCGTGCAACTTCGATTTCGCCGGCCTTGCCGGCGAGGAGGAACTGGTGGCGGTGATCGACGAGCCGGCGCTGATCGCCGATTTTCGCGCCCGCATCATCGCCCCGGCGCTGGCCGCCGCCCTGGCGGACGCCAGGCAGGTCTCGCCTCTGGCCGGCGCCCTGGCTCACGCCGGCTTGCGCATCGGCGATGCCGTGGCGAGGTTGGCGGGGACCTCCCGGCGGACGGCGGTGGACTGGCGCTAGGCCGCGGCCAGCCTCTGGCGGCCGCGCCAGGCGTCGAGGATGCTCGCTTGATGGACGCAGCTGACGGTGCAGAAGGGCGCGCAGGCCTTGGCGGTGTCGAACTCGCGCAGGATGTCGGCGCGGCCGTAATCGGCCAGCGGCACGCCAGGATGGCCGCGCTGCTGCGAGCAATAGTGCACCAGACCGTCCTCGCAGATGTAGAGATAGCGGGCCCCGGCCCGGCAATGCCAGCCGTTGGGCTTGCCGGCCATGAGATTCTTTTGGAACATCAAATAGTTGATTAGATGGGTGACCGACCCGGCGGCCATCAGCGAGGCATAGACGGCGCGTTGCGAGGCCGACAGTGGGGCCAGCGTTCCCTCGCCGTCGTGCAACACCCCTACGGTGTGCGAAAAGCCCATCGCCTTGGCGCTCCTGGCCACTTCCAGGGCGTCCCGGGTGCGCTCCTCGGAGATGCCGAGCACCGAGTTGATGTTGACCGGAAACTGGGCGTGCTTTTCCAGCAGGCGCAGCTTGCCGGCCAGGGATTTCAGGGTCTTCTTCGAAATCGCATCCGGCTTCACCCCGTCGATGGAGATCTGCAGGCCCTGCAGTCCGGCGGCGTTCATGCCGGCGATCTTGGCGGCGGTGAGCAGGAAGCCGTTGGTGATCGTCGTCGCCACCATGCCGTGGGCGCGGATGCGGCGCACGACCTCGTCATGGCCGGGATGCGATAGCGGCTCGCCGCCGGTCAGGGTGACGATCTGGGCGCCCAGCGCCGCCAGCGCGTCGACGCGGGCGGTAAGCTCAGCGACCGGGACCGGCTTGGAGACCTTGTCGTACTCGCTGCAATAGGCGCACTCGAGATTGCAGTAGCGGGTGATGACCAGGTGGGCGAGCAGCGGCCGGCCCTTGTCGGCCAGCACCCGCGCCGCCAGCTTCACACTGTCCCCAAGAGTGACGCCCGGCATATGGCTTCCTCTGCCTCCCCTTCAGCCGCACAATTAGGGGTAGCGCAGGCGAACGTGCAAGGTGGTCTCCGGTCCACGGGCCTCGAACTTGACCTGATCGTACTTGGGCGCGGCGAACATCAGGTGCGGATTGTCGGAAAAGCCGAAGCCGTCGAAACGACCGAACAGGTTGTGGTGGAACACGCCGCTCGAATCCGGGTCGTGATAGACGGCGAAGGCGTAGGTCCCCGGTCCCCACTTCAGCCAGATGCACATGTGGGTGGTAGGACTGACCGCGGGCACGCTCCACACCTTGACCGCGCCGTCCTTGACCAGGAACTGGCTGCGATCGCCCGGATAGAGCGAGCCGGTGATCAGGCCGCGCGAGGCGCGCACCCCCTCGATATCGATGTCGAGACGGGTCGGCCCCGGCTGGCCTTGGCAGGTGCTCTGGGCGTGGCCGGCCGAGGGGCAAAGGAGCGCCAACGGCGCCGCCAGAGCGGTGACGGAGGAACGAAGCTGCATGGTCCTTGCTGATTCTTGTGCGCGCCGGCGATGACGAGCGCCCGGCGCTGTTCGGCCGGCTTATGCCACGGCTGGAGCCGCCTGGCCATGCTGGACGATGTCGGCGTGGGCCTGCGCGATGATGTCGACGGAGTGTCGCCGCGCGGCGTGGTCGAAGATGCTGGAGGTGACCATGATCTCATCGGCCCCGGTGCGGGCGATGAAACTGGCCAGTTTTGCGCGCACCGTATCGGGCCCACCGACGATGGCTTCGGCGAGCGGGCCCTCCAGGCGCGCCTCGATGTCGTCCACCGGCGCCCGCAGCGGGCCGGGATGGCCGGCGCGTAGGGCGATGAAGGACTGAATGAGGGACGTGAACAGGCGCCGGGCCTCGGCGTCGGTGTCGGCGGCGACGATGGTGAGGCCAAGCAGGAGGCAGGGCTTGGCCAGCCGCTCGGAAGGCTGGAACTGGGCGCGGTAGATGGCGACCGCTTCGTCCAGCTGCGCCGGGGCGAAGTGCGAGGCGAAGGCGTAGGGCAGGCCAAGCACCGCCGCCAGCTGGGCGCCGAAGGTGCTCGAGCCCAGGATCCACACCTCCATCTCGGCCCCGGACCCCGGCACTGCGCGCACCATCTGGCCCTCCCGGACCGGGGCCAGGAAGCGCAGCAGCTCGACCACGTCGCTGGGGAAGCTCTCCGCGCCGCCGGCCAGATGGCGGCGGAGCGCGCGGGCGGTCATGGCGTCGGTCCCCGGCGCCCGGCCAAGACCCAGATCGACCCGGCCGGGATAGAGCGCCGCCAGGGTGCCGAACTGCTCGGCGATGATCAGCGGCGCGTGGTTGGGCAGCATCACCCCGCCGGCGCCGATGCGAATGCTGCTGGTGCCGGCGCCGACGAAAGCCAGGGCCACGGCGGTGGCGGCGCTGGCGATCCCCGGCATATTGTGGTGCTCGGCCATCCAGAAGCGATGGTAGCCGAGCGCCTCGGCGTGGCGGGCGAGATCGAGACTGCGGCGCAGCGCCTCGCCGGCGTCACCGCCCTCGACGATCGGGGCCAGATCGAGGAGCGAAAGCCTGGTCATGGCGCCAGATATAGGGGGCTCGTTGTCGGCGCGCATGGATAGCCGCGGCCGGCCCGGCTATGACGGTGGCGTGACTGTATGGGACATCAGCCAGACCTTGCGCCCGGGCCTGCCGGTGTGGCCGGGAGACACCGCCTTTTCCGGCGCCCGGCGCTGGGTCCAGGGCGATGGCTCGCCGGTGACCGTCTCGCACTTCGCCACCACGGTGCACGCCGGGACCCACGCCGACGCGCCGCTGCACTACGATCCGGCCGGGAGCGACGCCGCCGGCGTGCCGCTGGCGGCCTACATCGGCCACTGCCGGGTGGTCGACGCCAGGTCCGCCGGGCGGGTGATCGGGGCCGATTTCCTCGCCGCGCGCCTCACCGAGCCGCCACCCAGAGTGCTGTTCCGCACGTTCGAGCGCTTTCCGGCCGATGCGTGGCCAAGTGCTTTCACCGCTATCGCCGCCGAGGCCATCGCCGTCTTGGCCGCGCGCGGCGTCATTCTGGTGGGCATCGATTCGCCATCGCTGGATCCTGAGCGTTCCAAGACCATGGACGCCCACCGGGCGGTCCTGGCGGCCGACATGCGGGTGCTCGAGGGTGTGGTGCTGGATGAGGTCCCGGAGGGCGATTACGAGCTCATCGCCCTGCCGCTGAAGCTCGCCGGCCTCGACGCCTCGCCGGTGCGCGCGGTGTTGCGGTCCCGATGATCCCGGAGAGGATAAAGGCGCTCGACGCCGCCGATCCGTTGCGCCCCTTCCGAGGCCGCTTCGCCCTGCCGGCGGGGGTCATCTATCTCGACGGCAATTCGCTGGGCGCCCTGCCGCTCGCGGCCAGGGACGCTCTGCTGAAGACGGCGGCGACCGAGTGGGGCGAGGGGCTGATCCGCAGCTGGAACGACGCTGACTGGATCGGCGCGCCGCTGCGCGTCGGCGACAAGATCGCCCGGCTGATCGGCGCTTCGCCCGGCGAGGTGGCGGTGGCCGACTCGACCTCGGTCAACCTTTACAAGCTGCTGGCCGCGGGCCTCGCCGCCCGGCCCGGACGCCGGGTGATCCTGACCGAGACCGGCAACTTCCCCACCGATCTCTACATCGCCGGCGGCGCGGCGGGCGCAGTCGGAGCCAAGGTCAAGGCGGTCGCGCCCGAAGCGGTGGAGGCGGCGATCGACGAGGAGATCGCCATCGTCCTTCTGACCCACGTCCACTACAAGACCGCCGCGCGGCGCGACATGGCGCGGATCACCGCCGCCGCGCACGCCGCCGGGGCGTTGATGCTCTGGGATCTCAGCCACAGCGTCGGCGCGGTCGAGGTCGATCTGGACGCCTGCGGCGCGGATCTGGCGGTCGGCTGCGGCTACAAGTACCTGAACGGCGGGCCCGGCGCGCCGGCCTTCCTGTTCGTGGCCAAGGGTGTGCAGGATGAACTGGCCTCGCCGCTGACCGGCTGGATGGGTCACGCCGCGCCGTTCGCCTTCGATGACGCCTGGTCGCCCGCCGCCGGCATCAAGCGGTTCCTGACCGGGACGCCGCCGGTGCTCGGCCTGGCGGCGCTGGAGGCGGCGGTGGACCTGGCCCTCGAGGTCCCGCCGGCGGCGCTGGAGGCCAAGGCCCGGGCGCTGTGGTCGCTGTTCGCCGACACCATGGCCGAGAGACTGGGCGGCGAGGATTTCCGCCTGATCACGTCCGCCGACCCGGCGCGCCGCGGCAGCCACATCGCCTACGCCCACGCCGACGGCTTTGCGATCATGCAGGCCCTGATCGACCGCGGCGTGATCGGCGATTTCCGCGATCCCGACGTGATGCGCTTTGGCCTCACCCCGCTCTATCTCGGCTTCGAGGACGTCTGGCGCGCGGTGGATATCCTCAGCCAGATCATGGCCAGCGGGGCCTGGCGAGAGGCGCCCCCGCGCCGTCCGGGCCAAGTGACGTGACCCTCACGAGCAAGGTCCGCGTGGCGGTGGCGGCCGAGGATATTCTCGGCGAGGGACCGGTGTGGGACGCCGCCGCCGCCCGGCTCTATTGGGTCGACATCAAGGGCGGGCGCCTGCGCTGGCTGCATCCAGGGAGCGGGGAGACCGGGTGGGTCGGGGTGGAAAACCAGGTCAGCGCGGTGGCCCCCAGAGCCTGCGGCGAGGGCCTGCTGGCGGCGCGCAAGGACGGTCTTGGCATTCTCGATCCCAAGACCGGCAGCTTCACCCTGCGCTTCGATCCCGAGCCCGAACGGCCTCAGAACCGGGCCAACGACGGCAATGTCGATCTTGGCGGGCGGTTCTGGTTCGGCACCATGGACGATGGCGAAGCCGAGGCGAGCGGCGGGGTCTATCGCCTCGATCCGGATTGGACCTGCGAGCGGGTGCTGGATGGCCTTGGCATCGCCAACACTCTGGTCTGTGGACCGGGGGGCGACAGGCTTTACGTCGCCGACTCCCTGGCGCGGATCATCGACATCCTGGAATTCGACCCCCTGACCGGCGCGCCCGGCGAGCGGCGGCCGTTCGCCCATACCCGCGGCGAAGCCTTCGGGCCGGATGGCTCGGCGGTCGATTGCGATGGCTACGTCTGGAACGCCCAGTGGGGGGCGGGCCGGCTGGTGCGCTACGCCCCGGACGGGGCCATTGATCGGATCGTCGATCTGCCGGTGGATCATCCGTCCAGCTGCGCCTTCGGGGGCGAGGATCTGGCCACCCTCTACATCACCACCGCCCGCTGGCTGCTGAGCGAGGAGGCTTTGGCGCGTCAGCACTGGGCGGGGAGCCTGCTGGCCTTCGAGCCCGGCGTCACCGGCCTGCCGTTGCCACCGTTCGCGGGTTAATCGGCGCGCAAACCGAGCTGGTCGATCTGGGCGATGATCGCCGGATCCAGCGGCCCGGCGGCTTCGGCGGCCAGGCAATCGTCGAGCTCGGCCCGGTTTTTCACCCCGAGGATGACGGTGTCGACGCCAGCCATGGAAAGGGCATAGCGGTGGGCGATCACCGCCGGGTCGGCGCCGATCGCCCGGCACAGGGCGCGAAACGGCGCGGCGCGGCGGAAGTCGGCCGCCTCCGGGTGTTCGGCTCGCAGGTCGCGGTCGAACGCCGCCGTCAGGGCGCCGGCCTGGACGGCGCGGATGCCCATGACCCCAATCCCGCGCGTGTTGGCGGCGGCGATGATTTCGCGCGGCCGCGGGGCCTCGTCATAGCGCCGCATGCCGCCGGGACTGTCGAGCAGATTGGTCACCGCCTGCACGACGCCCGGCGCCGGATCGTGGGCCAGGGCCTGGATGATGGTCTCGGGAACGCCGACGCCGGTGATCCCCCAGGCGCCGATGCGGCCCTGCCGCGCGAGGCTCTCCATCGCCGGCGCGACCTCGGCGGCATAGAGGCTCCACGGGGTGGCGAAGCGATCCTGGCGCTCGGCATCCCGCGGATAGACGTAAGCGTCCGGGCGGATGTTGGAATGGAGGAAGAACACGTCCGCCCGCTCGATGCCCATGGCGGCCAGGCTGGCGGCCAGCGACGCCTCCAGCCGCGCGGCCGTTTCACCCGGAGGCGGCGCGCCCAGCTGATGCTTGGTGGTGATCCTGACGCCGGCGGGCAGGCGGCCGTTGAACGCCCGGCCGATCACCTGCTCGCAGTCGCGGTACATCGGCGCGGTGTCGATGAGGGTGATGCCGCCCTCGATCGCCGCGTGCACGGTGGCGATGGCCTCGTCGATGGAGGTCTCGCCCCAGACGCGGCCCAGGCCACCACCGCCCAGGGTCAGGCGGCTGACACCCTCCAGCGGTCCAAGTCGGGTCAGCTGCATCAGCGCCCACCATAGACCAGCGTGCGCCAGGCGGCGAAGCGCGCTTCGGCTTCATCGGCGCCAAGGCGTGGCTCGACGACGGCTTGGAAGCGGATGGCCGGGGGCGCCAGGCCGGCGGCCATGGCGGCCCCGAGCGCGGTCGCCTCGGGCGTGGCGTGGCGGCGCACCGGCCAGGCGAGGAGGTCGGCCAAGGTTTGCAGGAATACCGGGCTGCGGCTCAGGCCGCCATCGACGCCAATCGCCGGCGGTCGTTCGAACGGGGTGGCGGCATAGAGGTGATCGACGATCTCGCGGGCGCGGAAGGCGAGGCCCTCGTAGGTCGCCCGCGCCAGATGCTCCCGGCCGACCGCCGAGGTTAGCCCGAACACCCCGCCGCGCCGGGTGGGATCGGGATACGGGCCGCCAAGGCCGTGCAGGGCCGGCAGGAAGGCGGCGCCAGCGGCGTCGGCGACGCTGCCTGCCAGGGCGTCGAAGGCGGCGTGATCGCCGAGTTCAAAGGCCGAGCGGGCCCAGTCGAGCGCCGCGCCGGCGGAAAGCACCATGCCTTCGACGCAGAAGCGGGTCTCGCCGCTGACCGACGAGACGATCAGCGGCGGCGTCCCGGGGCCGGGAAACAGGAACTGATCGCCGGTGGCCAGATCAAAGGCCCCGGCGGTGCCGAAGGTGATCTTGGCGGTTCCCGGCGCCTCGCCGTGGGCCAGCAGGGCGCTCTGCTGATCGGCGATGTCGGCGCGGATTGGGATTTCGGCCCCGAAGAGCGCCCCATCTGTTGCGCCGATCTCGCCCCAGGTGTCGATGAGGTTCGGGAACATGGCCGGATCGAGTTTCTGGTGCGCGATGAGAGTCTCGCTCCAGCCAAAGCCTGGCGGAGCCAGATAGCCGGTGGGCCAGGCCTGGCTGCGATCGGTGACGTGGCGGGCGCGGCCGGTCAGGCGGAAGATGAGATAGGAATCGATCGCTCCCCAGGCGATCCGCGCCGGGGCGGCGTCGAGCCCGGCCAGCATCGCCTCGAGCTTGGTCGCCGCCTGCTGCGGGGCGAGGGGAAAGCCGGCGGCTTGCAGTTCCACGGCCCGCGCGGCGCCGCGCAGGTCGTTCCACACCACCAGGGGCGAGAGGGGCGCGCCGTCGGTCTTGTCCCAGAGGACGGCGCTGGCCCGCTGGGTGGTGAGGCCGATGGCGGCGATGTCGCCGGCGGACCGGCCAGCCTCGGCCAGAGCCCGCTTCGCCGCCGCCACGGTGACCTGGAACACCGCCTCGGCGTCCTGCTCGACCAGGCCGGGCGCCGGCGTCGCCGAGGCGATGGGGCTCGCGGCCAAGCCGAGGAAACCGCCGTCCGGGCCGACCACCGCGGCGCGCGCCGAGGTGGTGCCGACATCAAGGGCCAGGACCAGTTCAGGCATCGGCGATGAGCACGCCCGGGTTCATCATCCCGGCTGGATCGAGCGATTGCTTGACCTGGCGCAGCAGGCGCACGCCGGCCGGGCCCAACTCGCGCTCCAGCCACGGCGCGCGCACCCGACCGATGCCGTGGTGGTGCGAAAGGCCGCCGCCATGCGCGTCGGTGGCTTCCATGATCGCCCGCCAGGCGGCGAAATAGGCGCCCTCCATGGCTTCCGGCGCTTCGGTGCGCATAGCGAAGCTGAAATAGAGATTGAGGCCGCTGCGGTAGGCGTGGGAGCTGTGGGCCGAGCCGTTCAGGCAGCCGGGCAGGGCCTGCAGCGCCGCCGTCGCATCGGCGTAGATGCGGCCGATGGCGGTCCACGGGGCCGAGATCTCCACCGTATCGACGATCAGGTTGCGCTCGAGGAACGAACTCCAGTTGGGGACGATGTTGCGGTGCTCCAACCAGTGGCGGGCGATGTCCTCGGGCGCGGGCGCGAGACCGCTCCTGGCGGCGAGTTCGGATATCGCCGCCGTCTCCGCCGCCACCAGGCCGGCCGGTCCCTCGTGGATAATCAGCACCGCCGGCGCGCTCAGGCGGACGTCGAGCCTGGCCGCCTCGCGGGCGTCGTACTGGCGCATGACCGGTGGTCGCCAGCCGGCCTGGATCAGCTCGCGCTGGAAGCCGAAGCCGGCATCCATGGTCTCGGCGCCGAACACCGAAAACGCCTGCGCCTCGGGGGCCCGGCGCAAGGAAAAGGTGACGCCGGTGATGACGCCCAGGCATCCCTCGGAGCCCAGCAGCAGATGGCGCAGGTCCGGTCCGGCCGAGGCCCGGGGAGCCTTGCCGAGGGTGACCAGCTGGCCATCCGGCAGCACCGCCTCGATCGACCAGACGATATCCTCGATATTGCCGTGCAGGGTCGAGAACTGGCCGGAGGCGCGGGTGGCGATCCAGCCGCCGACGCTGCTGATGGCCACCGACTGCGGCCAATGACCGATGGTCAGTCCCGCGGCGGCCACCTCCGCCTCCGCCTCGCTGCCGCGCTTGCCGGCATCGAACCCGGCCAGGAGATTGGTCTCGTCGATGAACCGGGTGGCGTTCATCGCCCCCAGATCGAGGATGACCGCCTCGGGCGAAGCCATCACACCGCCGACCACGCCGCTGCCGAGGCCGAAGGGGATCACCGGCGCGCCGGCCTCGCTGGCTGCCTTCAGGCTCGCCTGCACATCGGCGACTGAGGTTGGCCGTACGACGCAGGCCGCGTTTGGCGCACCCTGGCCGAGATGGTCCTTCAGGTGGCTCAGCACCCAGTAGTCGTGGCGGTAGGCGTGGAGCGCCGTCTCGGCGGTCTCGACCTTCTCCGGCCCGAGAACGGCGGTCAGGCGCTCGGCAATCGATCGGCTCATGGCCCCGTCCTTAAGCTGTGGACGAGGCCGGGCAAGCCTGCGTCAGTATTTCACCCGCACGGTCAGACCGTAGAAGCGCGGCTGGCCGGGGAAGTAGTAGTAATTGTTCAGCGCCGCGTCGGAACCAGGCTGCGGAGCGCTGAAGGTCTGGACCACGCCATCGAAGATCGCCTGGCTGTAGTGGGTGTTGAAGATGTTGGTCGCCCAGGCCTCCAGCGACCAGTGGCCATTTTCCGAGCCGATGGCCAGGCGGCCGTTGAACAGCGCGTAGGCTGGCTGGGTCTTGACCGGATCGTGGTCGGAGCCGGTGTTGTAGGCCGACTGGAACTTGCCGTTGAAGTTGATCGTCGCCTTCAGGCCATTCATCACCGGGTGGCTGTAGGTGACGCCGCCGACCACCGACCACACCGGCGCGAAGCTGGGGTGCGAGCCTGGCAGGCGGAACAGGGGCGTCGTCTGGAAGAAGGGCGAGCCGGGGATGTTGTTGCCGAGCGCGGCCTGGTTGGCGGCGCTCTTGCTGTAGACGGTGTTGGCGTAGGTGGCCCCGAAATTGAGGGTCAGGTCGTCGGTGGCCCGCCAGTAGTCCTCGGTCTCGATGCCTTCGGACAGCGCGTCAGGAATGGTGCTCTCGACGAACTGGGTGCCGGTGAAGGCGTTCAGCTGGAAGTTCTGGTACTTCTGGTAGAAGGCGGCGGCGGTCAGGAGCAGCCGGCGGCCGAGGAGTTCCGATTTCGCCCCGACCTCGAAGGCGTTGACGTATTCGGCCGGGAAGAAGGTGTCGGGATCGGGGGCCAGCGAGGCGTTGGGATTGTTGCCCACCGCCGTGGTCACTTCGGCCAGATTGTAGCCGGCCACGAGACTGCCTCTGGAGTAGGAAGCGTAAGCCATCGTCTCATTGGTGAAATGATAGGTCAGCTTGGCGGTGCCGGTGACGTCGTTTTCGGTGAACGACTGGTGGGTGTTGAGACCAAAGAAGGCCGGATTATCCAGGCAGGGGATGCCGAGGACGGCCTTGGTCAGCGGCAGGCCGAGGCCGGCGGCGATGGCGGTGAAATGGGCGCAGGTGCCGGCGGTGTCGGTGTTGTTGTAGTTGCTGAGCAGTGACTTGTGCTCGCTGGTGAAGCGGATGCCGCCGGTGAAGATCAGCTTGTCGGTGATCTTGAAGTCGTCCTGGGTGTAGACCGACAGGCTGTGCTCGGCCTGGTGATAGGCGTCGCGGGCGCCCACGCCGGCCGGGAAGGCGCCGCCGGGCGGGTTGTAGGTCCCGGTCGCCAGCGGTCCTGCGCCTGAGGTCAGGACGGCGAGATATTCGTTGATGTCGGTCCCGAAGCTCAACGGGGCGAAGACGTCGAGATCCTCGTGGCTGTAGAAGGCGCCGACTTGCCAGGCGATGCGCCCGGTGTCGCCATTGAGCCTGATCTCCTCGGAGAACTGCTTGAATTCCTGGACGTTGTCGGGAACCGTATTGATCAGGTCGGCCTGGGTGTAGTCGCTGTCGGTGATGCCCTTGTCGCGCCAGTCGCGCAGGGCGGTGATCGAGGTCAGGTGAGCGCCGCCGAGCCAGGGCGTTTTCCAGTCCATTTGCGCCGAGATGCCTTCGTCGCGGATGTGCTCCTGGGGTCCGACATTGATCGAGGCGGTGACATTGCTGCGGGTGATCGGATTGAGGATCGATCCCGGGAAGAAGGTGTTCTGCAGGGTGGCCGGAAAGCCGTTCTGGAAGTCGACCGCGACGCAGCAGTGGTCGTCGCGCCGGGTGTAGTCGCCGATGATGTTGAGCTTGAAATCGTCGGTGGGCGCGATCAGCAGCTGCCCGCGCAGCGTGTACATGTGCTCGTCGTCCTGCGCCGGAATGGTGCTTCCCGGCGGCTGGGCGACGGGCAGGTAGCCGTCGCGCTGGTGGGTGGCGAAGTAGAGCCGTCCGGCGACGACATCGCCGATGATCGGCCCGGTGACGCCGGTATCGAACCCCCAGCCATTGTAGTTCTGGACTTCCGCGTCGGCGAAGGCGCCGAAGGTGAACGACGGCCGCTGGGTGTTGATCTGGACCACGCCGGCGACAGTGTTCTTGCCGAACAGCGTGCCCTGTGGCCCTTTCAGGATCTCGACGTCGGAGAGCTCGCCAAGGTCGTTGTAGCTGACCCCGTTGCGCGGCCGATAGACGCCGTCGATGTAGACCCCAACCGCGTCTTCCAGACCGGCGTTGTCGGCCACGCTGCCGATGCCGCGGATGCGCACCGTGGTGGTGGACTCGCCGGCGTTGGTGGTGGCGTTGAAGCCCGGCGTCAGCAGGGTGATGTCCTTGATGCTGCGGGCGCCGAGATTTTCGAGCTGCTGGGCGTTGATCACCGAGACCGCCACCGGCACGTCCTGCAGGCGCTGCTCTCGCTTCTGGGCGGTGACGATCACCTCCGAGACGGCGACCGGGCCCGCCGCGGCGGCGTTGGCCGCCAGCGCCGCAGGCGCGCTCATGCACAGTGAAACAGCCGCGGCCGAGGCGCCGCACAGCAGCTTGGCGTTCATGGTTCGACTCCCCGTTGACCTAGGCGCGCTCTTCAACGGCGGCCTAAGGTTCGCGACCAATGCTGGGGCCGAACTTCCCCATGGTCAAGGCTGAGAGTGCGCCGCCTCCAAATCGATGGCCTGGCGATGCTGGCAAGCCACAATCTGCGCGGCGGTCTGCGCGTCCGTCCAGCCGAGCAACGGGGCCATGGCCAGCGCCGCCGGCTGCAGCGAGGCGATCCCGCCGTCGGCATCGAACCAGGCCCGCGCGCCGCGCCTGACCCAATAGTCCTCGAGGGTGAGCGCCCCCTCGCTCAGCACCGCCCGCTCCGCTTCCATCGCCGGACCGCCGGCGACCAATGGCGCCGCCGCCCCGTAGAGACCGACCAGACGCTCGGCCGCCAGAGCCTCGAGGCCAAGCCCGGCGAGCTGCGCGCCCACCGTTCGCGTCGGCGTCTCGCCGCCCGGCAGCGGCTCACTGGCGGTGCGGCAGCGGCTGGGCTTGCGGCCGAGTTCAGTTTCGACCCGATCGACCACCCGTTCGGCCATGCGCCGGTAGGCGGTGAGCTTGCCGCCGGCGATCGACAGCATGCCGCCAGGGCCCTGCCAGATCTCGTCCCGGCGTGAGGTTTCCGAGGCGCCCTTGCCGGGCTCGGCCACCAGCGGCCTCGCCCCCGCCCAGGCGGCGGTGATCTGGCGGGCGTGGAGCGGGCGCCCCGCAAGGGCGGCGTTGGTCGCGCTCAGCAGGTAGTCGATGTCCTCCCGTCCGATCGCCGGCCAGGTCTCGGCCCCGTCGTGGAAGGCGTCGGTGGTGCCGATGTAGGTCACCGCCCCCTTGGGGACGATGAAGATGCTGCGCCGGTTACCCGCCGGCACGATCAAGGTCCTGGTCACCGGGGCCAGGGCGCGCGGAAAGACGATGTGGATGCCGCGGGAGAGGGCCAGTTTCGGAGCCGCCGCCGCGGACTCGAGCGCGCGGATGGCGTCCACCCACGGCCCGGCGGCGTTGACGAACACCTTGGCGGCGATCCGCGTCCGCCGTCCCGGCTCGTCGGCGTCGGCGATGTCGGCGCTGGCCAGCGGTTCTCCGGTCAGCCGCTCGGCGCTGGCGTAGTTGACGATGACGGCGCCGTGTTCGGCGGCGCTCTGCAGATTGGCCAGGGTGAGGCGCGCGTCGTTGGTCAGAAATTCGGGATAGACCACCGCGCCGGCCAGACCCGCGGCCGCAAGCGCCGGCTCGCGCTCGGCCAGTTCGGCCGTCGACCACACCTGGTGCGCGTGGTCCTTGGCGACCCCACCCAGTTTCTCGAAGGTCCATAACCCCGCGCGTAGCTTGGCGATCGCCGCGGCCGAGCGGGCGGGAATGACGAACGGTGTCTCCACCGCCAAGTGCGGGGCGATGGCCTGGACGATCTTGCGCTCGCTGGCCGCCTCGCGCACCAGCGCCAGGTCGCCCTGGGCCAGATAGCGCAGGCCGCCGTGAATCATCTTCGAGGATCGGCTGGAGGTGCCGCTGGCGAAATCGCCGGCTTCGACAAGGGCGACGGAAAGGCCGCGCAGGGCCGCGTCGCGGGCGATTCCCGCCCCAGTGATGCCGCCGCCGATGATCGCGACATCGAAGGTCTTCGCCCCCAGGGCGTCGAACAGGGCGGCGCGGTCGCGCATGTCGAGGCTGGCCATTCCCCTAGCGGCCGGTGAAATTGGCCGGCCGGCGTCGACCCGATAGCGGATGTGATCGGCGCTCATGACTGCCCCAGCCGCCAGCCGGCTTCCGTGGCCATATGGGCGAAGAAGCCGGGTTCGTAGGCATGCTCGGGATCGGCCCGCACCAGGGTGTCGATGACCTCGGCGTCGTGGCCGACCAGAATCCGCCAGCGATCGGTCCTCACCCCGTCGAGAATGACGGTGGCGGCCCGCGCCGCGGTGGTCGGGGCCTCGTCGCGAAAACGCCTGGCCTGCTCGGCGGCCATGGCGTTGATCTCGGCGTCGGAGACGGCGTCGATTTCCATGCCCATCGCTCTCAGGCGCGCGCGGGTGAGCGCGATCTGGCGTGGCGAAAGGCTGTCGGACGCATCGCCGGTCAGCACCTTGCGGGAGTTGCTGACGATCTCGGTGCCGATGTGGCCGGGCATGACCACCGAGCACTTCACGTGCGGGGCGTTGACCGCCAGATCGGTCATCAAGGCTTCGCTGAAGCCCTTCACGGCGAACTTGGCGGCCACATAGGCGGTGTGGGGAATGCCGGGGCCGAGGGAGCCCCAGAAGCCATTGACGCTGCTGGTGTTGACGATGTGCGCCTCGCTCGCCGCCACGAGCATGGGCAGGAACACCCGGGTGCAGGCGTAAACCCCGCCCCAGCAGACGTTGAACGTCCGCTCCCATTCGGCGCGCTCGCCGGCGACGAAGCTGCCGCCGCCGCCGATGCCGGCGTTGTTGAACAGCAGGTGGATCCTGTCGGTGTCAAACGCGCGGGCGATCTCGTCGCGGAAGCGGCCGACCTGGGCTTCGTCGCCGACGTCGGCGACGAAGCCCGCCACCTTGGTTCCCTGGGGCGCGTCGGCCGCGCACAGAGCCTTGGTGGCGGCCATGGTGTCAGCCGAGACATCGCACATGGCGACGTTGCACCCCTCGGCGGTCAGCTGCCGGGCCAACTCGCGCCCCATGCCGGTCCCGCCGCCGGTGATCACCGCGATCTTGCCGTTGAAATCCTTCATCGCGTTCTCCGCTTTCCGATGCCGACCACCGTTTAGGACAAATTGGCCACAGAGCGAGGCCCGATTGGGGCTTTGCGCCAAGCGGCGCCTTGACGATCGCCGGCGCAGGCGCGAGATCAGCACATCAAGGCTAAATGCCCGGGGGAATACCATCATGAAGACCGCGCTCATGTCGCGTTTCGTGGGTGTCGCGCCCGCGGGCGTCGCGATGCTGCTTGCCTCCACCTGCCTGACCGCCGGCCCTGCCCGCGCCGCCGAGGCGAGCACCGACACTGTCGGCCCCACCGCGGTGGGCGAGGTCATCGTCACCGCCACCAAGCGCGCCGAGAATATCCAGAAGGTGCCGATGAGCATCACCGCCATCGACGCCAGGCGGCTGAGCGAACTCAACGTGACCAACTTCCAGGACTATGTGAAGTTCGTGCCGACGATCCAGTACGAGACCTTCGCCCCCAGCGTCACCACCATCTACATGCGCGGCGTGGCCGACGGCGGCAACGGCAACCACTCGGGCCCGCTGCCCAGCGTCGGCGCCTATCTCGACGAGCTGCCGATCACCACCATCGGCGGCACCATCGACGTCCACGTTTATGACCTGGCTCGTGTGGAAGTGTTGCCGGGACCGCAAGGCACGCTCTATGGCGCCAGCTCCGAATCCGGCACCCTCCGCCTGATCACCAACACGCCCGACACCTCGCACCTCTATGGCGCCCTCAACGCTGAGGGGAACTGGGTCGATCACGGCTCGGAGGGTTATGTCGTCGAGGGCTTCGTCAACGTACCGGTGACCGACCACATCGCCGTGCGCCTGGTGGCGTTCGACGAGCGCGATGCCGGCTTCATCGATAACGTGCTGGGCGAGCGGGCGTTCGTCGAAGTATCGCACGGAGTGCCCGGACCGGTGGACGGCATCATCAACAACGCCGGTCGGGTGAAGAGCAACTTCAATCCGGTCGAGACCTACGGCGGTCGGCTCGCGGTCAAATTCGACCTCGGCGACAACTGGACGATCACCCCACAGGTCATCGCCCAGGATATGCGGGCCGACGGCATTTTCGGCTTCAACCCGGCGATCGGCGATCTGAAGGTCAATCGCTTCCAGCCCGACAGCGACCACGACCGCTGGGTGCAGGCGGGCCTGACCATAAACGGCAAGATCGGCAAGTACGACCTGACCTACGCCGGCGGCTACTTCAAGCGCTGGATCAATTCCAATTCGGACTACACCGACTACTCGGTCGCCTATGATCAGGCCTCCGGCTACGGATCCTACTGGACGGACGCCAACGGCGTTCCGCTGTCGAACCCGGCGCAGTTCATCGTCGGCCGGGACCGGTTCGAAAAGGGCAGTAACGAACTGCGGCTTGCTTCGCCTGCTACTGACCGGTTCCGCTTTCTTGTCGGCCTGTTCCAGGAACGCCAGACCCACTGGATCATCCAGGACTATCTGATCCAGGGCCTCGGCCCGCAAATCTCCGTCCCGGGCTGGCCCCACACCTGGTGGCTGACCGACCAGGACCGGGTCGACAGCGACAGGGCGGTGTTCGGCGAAGTGTCGTTTGACGTCACGCCCAGGCTGACCATCACCGCCGGCGCCCGCTATTATGGCTTTACCAATTCGCTCTATGGCTTCTTCGGATTCAACGATCCGGCCTTCAGCTCGACCGGCACCTCCCACTGCATCGCCGGCCTGCAGTTTCGCGATGCGCCGTGCGTCGACTTGAACGGCGTCCTGAAAGGGACCGGCGAGACGCACAAGGTCAACGCCACCTACCACCTCGACGACACCAAGCTGGTCTATTTCACCTATTCGACCGGCTACCGGCCGGGCGGATTCAACCGCAACTCCCAGTTCGGCGCCTACAATACCGACAACCTGTCCAACTACGAGATCGGCTGGAAAACGAGCTGGTTCGACCGCTCCCTGGTCTGGAACGGCGCCGCCTATTACGAGGACTGGAGCAACTTCCAGTTCGCCTATCTAGGCACCAACAGCCTTACCGTCGTGGTCAATGCGCCGTCGGCCCGGATTCTCGGCGTCGAGTCCAACGTCGAATGGCGCGCGACCGAGCACCTGACCCTGGCGGCCGCCATGGCCTACAACGACGCCGTGCTGGCCCAGGACTTCTGCACCGACGCCCACGGCACGGTGGCGGCCTGCGAGGGCAATTTCCTTAGGGCGCCGAAGGGTCAGCAACTGCCCTACACGCCGAAATTCAACGGCAATTTCACCGCCCGCTACACTTTCCCGTTCATGGGTTGGAACGCCCACGCCCAGGTGGCGGTGGCCTATCAGTCGTCACGGCTTCCGGCGGTGTTTTCGGTGGCGTCGGACGCCTTCGCCAGCGATGTCGCCAACCTCGGCAAGATGCCCGGCTATGCGACCGTCGACTTCTCGATCGGCGCCGAACACGACAAGAGCTCGGTCGAGCTGTTCGTGAAGAACGCCTTCGACGAGCGCGGCCAGATCAACCGCTATACGCCGTGCACGACCTCGATCTGCGCGCCCGGCTATCCGGCCGGCGTGGGCTCCGACGGAACGCCTTACCCGGCGACCCCGCCGGCGGTCTATGTGGTGCCCATTCAACCGCTGACCATCGGCATCCGGCTCGGCCAGAAGTTCTGATCCCGACCGCGCCACCGCCCGGCGTGCTATAGCCGCGGCATGAGCGAAGCCAGGACGGCGTCCTTCGACGAGGCGGTGGCGCACGCCCGCAAGATGCTGGACCGGCGGCCGGACCTGGCCGAACAACAGGCGCGCGCCATCCTGGGCCAGGCTCCAGCCGAGCCGCGCACACGCCTGATCCTGGGGGCCGCCCTTCGCCGGCAGGGCCGACCCGACGCAGCGCGCGACACGCTCTCAAGTCTCGCCCGCGAGCAGCCTCGATCGGCTGAGACGCGGCTGGAGCTGGCCATGGCCCTGGCCGCCCTCGGCGAGGACGAAGCGTCGTTTGCGAGCCTGCGTGAAGCGGTGCGGCTGAAGCCCGCCATGCCGGAGGCCTGGCGGCTGATCGCCGAGCATCTGCATCTGCGCGGCGACGCGGCCGGCGCCGACGCCGCCTATGCCCGGTACATCCAGGCCGGGATCGAGGATCCGGCCCTGCGCGCCGCCGCCGAGGCGATGGTGGATGATGCGCTTCCGACGGCCGAACGCCTGCTGCGCGAGCGGCTCAGGACCCACCCCTCGGACGTCGCCGCGATGCGGATGCTGGCCGAGATCGGCACCCGGCTCGGACGCTACGCCGACGCCCAGGGCCTGCTGGAGATGTGCCTGGAGCTGGCCCCCAGCTTCCAGCCGGCGCGGCACAACCTGGCCCTCGTCCTGTTCCGCCAGCAGAAGGCGATGGACGCCCTGCCGCACGTCGAGGCGCTGCGCGCGCTGGACCCGGCCGAACCCAATTGGCGCCTGCTGCATGCCAGCTGTCTCAGTCTGGTGGGCGACTACGCCGGGGCCGTGGCCATCTTCGAGGAGGCGCTGGCCAAGGCGCCGCGCCAGCCGCGCGTCTGGCTCAGCCTCGGCCATGCTCTGCGCACTGAGGGCCGCCGGGCGCAGGCCGTCGCGGCCTACAAGCAAGCCCTCGCCTACGAACCCAGTCTCGGCGATGCCTACTGGAGCCTGGCCAACCTGAAGACCGAGCCGTTCACTGATGAAGAGGTGACTGCGATCGAAACCCAGCTGGCCCTCGACAGGGTGGTCGGCGAAGATCGACTCCACCTCAATTTCGCGCTGGGCAAGGCGCTGGAGGACCGGCGGGACTTCGCCCGATCGTTCGAGAACTATGAGCAAGGCGCGCGGTTGCGGCGCGATTTGACACCTTATGACGGGGACGAATTCGAAGCGCTCGTGGCCCGCTCGAAGGCGATGTTCACCGACCAATTCTTTATGGCGCGCCGAGACTGGGGCTCGGCCTCCGACGCGCCGATCTTCATCGTCGGCCTGCCAAGGTCCGGCTCTACGTTGATCGAACAGATCCTCGCCAGCCATTCTCAAATCGAGGGAACCATGGAGCTGCCGGAGATCGGCGCCATCGCACGGCGCTTCGTCCGCGACGCCATGCGCGGACGCGGCGATCCCTATCCGGAGGTGATCTCCAGCCTGGACCCAGGATCGGTCTCAGCACTCGGCGATGAATTCCTGGAACGGACGAAGGTCCAGCGGAAGCTGGGCGCGGCGTTCTTCATCGACAAGATGCCGAATAATTTCCACCACCTGGGCCTTATCGCGCTGATCCTGCCGAAGGCCAGGGTGATCGACGCGCGGCGTCACCCGATGGCCGCCGGATTCTCGGCCTTCAAGCAGCACTTCGCCCAGGGGCATAACTTCTCGTACGATTTGTCCGATATCGGACGATATTACCGGGGCTATGTCGAGCTGATGGCCCATTTCGACGCTGTGCTGCCCGGACGCGTCCACCGGGTGATTCACGAGGCGCTTGTCGACGATCTCGAAGGCGAGGCGCGCCGGCTCCTGGCCTATCTCCGCCTGCCGTTCGAGCCGGGCTGCCTCGAATTTCACCGCACCGAGCGGGCGGTGCGCACCGCCAGCTCCGAGCAGGTGCGCCGGCCGATCTTCCGCGAAGGCCTGGAGCACTGGCGCAACTTCGAGCCATGGCTGTTTCCGCTGGCCGAGGCGCTCGGCCCGGCGCTTCAGACCTGGCGCGACTGATGGTCTCGCCCCTGAAAACGCCCGAAGGCGCGCCGGTCGATCTCGGCCTGATCGAAGGGTTCTATGGCCGGCCATGGACCTGGGCAGAGCGGGCCGAGACCATCGGTTTCCTGGCCCGCCACGGCTACGGCTTCTACTGGTATGCGCCCAAGGCCGACGCCTTCCTTCGCCGCCGATGGCGCGAGCCGTGGCCGGCCGAGACCGCCGCCGCCGTCAAGGGTCTGGCCGCTCGTTGCGCCGCCAACGGCGTGCGTTTCGGCGTTGGCCTGAGCCCGTTCGAAATCTACCGCGCCTTCGACGATGCCGCCAAGGCCGACCTCGCCAGCAAGCTGGCCGAACTGGACGCGGTCGGCGCCTGGGACCTCGCCATCCTGTTCGACGACATGCGCGGCGATCTTCCGAACCTGGCCGCCTCGCAGATCGAGATCGTGCACTGGGCGGCCGAACATTCGCATGCGCGGCGGATCCTCTTCTGCCCGACCTACTACAGCGACGATCCGGTGCTCGACCGGGCGTTCGGCAATCGGCCAGAAGGATACCTGGAGGCGCTGGGGGTGGGTCTGGATCCGGCGATCGAGGTGTTCTGGACCGGCGAGGAGGTGTGCTCGCGGGCCTACGGCCCCGCCTCCCTGGCGCGGGTGGCCGAGGCCCTGCGTCGCCCGCCGGTGGTCTGGGACAACTATCCGGTCAACGACGGGCCGGTGATGGGCCAGTCGCTGCACCTGCGCGCGGTCACCGGCCGGCCAGCGGCGATGGCCAGCGTCACCCGGGCGCACGCGGTCAACCCGGCCTCGCAGACGGTGCTGTCGCGCATTCCCGCGCTCAGCCTGGCGAGGAGCTATCGCCTTGGCGAGGCCTACGACTACGGCGCCGCCTTCGATGCCGCCGCGCTCGAGGTGTTGGGCGCGGACCTGGCCGCGCAGTTGCGCGCCAACCTTTCCCAGTTCCAGGACACCGGCCTCGACCGCCTCGGGGCGGAAACCAAAGCCAAGCTGCGCGAGCGCTATGCGGCGTTCGATCATCCGGGGGCCAGGGAAGTGGTCGCCTGGCTGGACGGCGCCTGGGAGATCAGCCGGGCCGAGATCGAGGCGTCGTGAGCCAGCGGCGCCGTCCGCTGGGCTTCTGGCATCTGAGCCTTTATGCGGTGGCGCTCGGTTTCAGCATCCGCTGGATACCCTATGCCGCCGCGGCGGGTCCGGCCTCGCTCCCGCTGTGGCTGCTGGCCCTGATCGGCTTTCTGGTTCCCTTGGCGGCGGCCACCGCCGAGTTGGTCGGCCGGTTTCCGGGCGAGGGCGGCCTCTACGGCTGGGCGCGCGAAATGCTGGGACCGTTCGCCGGTTTCATCGCCGGCTGGCTCTACTGGACGTGCAATCTGCCGTTCTTTTCCGGCCTGCTGTATTTCATTCTGACCTCGCTGGCGGCGGGTTTCGGGCCGGCGGCGACGCGCGCGGTAGCCGATCCGTGGGTGCTGGCGGCGCTGGCCAGCGGCATGGCGGTGCTGGTGGGCCTGTTGCACCTCGCCGGTCTGGGGACCGGCAAGTGGTTGACCAGCTTCGGTTCGATCGCCGTCGGCCTGCTGACCGTGACCCTCCTCGCCCTCGGCCTGACCTTGGCGCTGCGATCCGGACCGGCGAGCGATTTCGCCCACGTCAGCTACGCGCCCCCGTTGGACGCCAACGGCGCGGCGCTGTGGGCGATCATGGTGTTCGCCTATGGCGGCCCCGAAGCCCTGGCGTTCTTGCGCGGCGACGTCGACGGCGGCGTGCGCCAGATCCTGCGCGTGCTGGCCGTGGTCGGGGCGGCGGTGTTCATCGCCTACACCGCCGCCTCGCTGGCGATGATGGCCATCGTTCGGCCAGTGGAGGCCTCGCGCCTGGCCGGCCTGCCCGAGGCGTTCGCGGCCGGCTTCGCGCGCCTCGGCCAACCGGGTCTGGCGTTCCTGCCCTCGCTGCTGCTCGGCGTCGCAATGCTGGGCAGCTACAGCGCCTGGTTCGGGGTCGCCGCCCGCCTGCCGTTCGCCATCGGCGTCGATCGCTACTTTCCGCCCGGGTTCGCCCGCCGCAATCCCCGCACCGGAGCGCCGACCATCGCCATCGTGGTCCAGGCGGCGGCGGTGGTGGCCCTGGTGGTGCTTGGCCAGGCGGGGACCAGCGTCAAGGCCGCCTACGACTTCCTGGTGTCGATGAGCGTGATCTCCTACACCCTGCCGTTCGTGTTCCTGTTCCTGAGCTATTTCAGAGTGCGCGGCGCGGCCGAAGCCGGGGTGTGGACCGCGCCGGGCGGGGATCGCGGACGCAGGATACTGGCCCTCGTCGGCCTAGCGGTAACCGCGAGCGCCATCGCCTGCACCCTGGTCCCCAGTCCGGACGCCACCGACAAGGCCTGGGCGGTGGCCAAGCTGGTGATCGCCTCGGTGGTTCTGATCGCGATCGGGGCCCTGATCTACGCGCGCGCGGTCAATAAAGCCCAAGGGCGATCAGCGTACGCGCCGCCAGGACCCACATGAGATCGGTGCGCGTAACCTTGCCGGTCAGGGCGTAGGCGAGCCGGCTGCGCAGCGAGCGCCGCGAGGCGACGAAGGTTTCGGCCAGGGCCCGGTCGGCGGGCTTCAGCGCCTCGCCCCGCAGTCGCAGCAGCTCGGCCGCCTGGGCGCGCACCGGCCAGAAGCGTTTGGGGGCGCGCAGGAACATGCGGGTGAGGCGGACGATCTCTCCCGCCTTGCCAATCGTCTGGCCGATCTGGTTGCCGCCGTGCTGGCGGTAGAGGACGCCGGGCTCGGGGTCGTAGGTCACCCGGCCGAGAGCGGAAATGACCAGGGCGCACCACCAGTCGTGCATGATGATCGCGCCGCGGGCGGGAAGCCGCTCGCGGACCAGGCCGGCCGCGGCCGGGTTCATCACCACGGTGACGCCGAAGGCGATGTTCTCGAACAGCAAGGCCTCGAAGCGGGTGTCGTTCTTTATCGGCGCCGGGCCAATCGCTCGCAGGGCGGTGTCGACGCACATCACCCGCGAGCAATAAAGGGCCGCACCCGGGATTTCGGCCAAATGCTGGGCGGCCCTGGCCAGCTTGTCCGGCAGCCAGACATCGTCCTGGTCGCAAAAGGCGTAGGCGTCGAAATCACCCGGAACGGCGGCCAGGAGGGTCAGAAAGCTGGCGGCCGGGCCGAGATTGTCGCCGGTGAGCGGCGCGGCCAGGGCCGGCCAGTGGCGGGCGTAACCGGCCAGGATGGCGAGGGTGCCGTCACTGGAGCCATCGTCTCTGGCGAACACCTCCAGGCTCACCCCACGCTGGGCGAGAAGACTGTCGAGTTGGGCCGCCAGCCACGCCTCGCCGTTGAAGGTCGAGATCAGAACCGCGATCCTGGGGCTCAACGGCGCGCCCGAAGGTTGGCCAGGCCGTGGGCGGCCCACGCCCTCAGCTCGGGCGAGAGGGCGGCGGTGAGGACCATGGTCGCCAGGCTGGTCAGCGCCAGGGCCACGAACGCCGCCGGCCTGGCCAGGGGCGGCAGGGGAATGAGCCGGCTGGCGGCCAGCAGGGCGGCGACGAAGCCGCCGCGGATCCACAGCGCGGCGTCGAGGCCGGCGCGCTCGGGGCGGCTCAGCCGCCGATCATGGATCACCGGCACCCAGATGATCAGATAGGCGAGGTTGCCGGCCAGCCAGACCGCCCCGGTCCCGACCGCGCCCCAGGCGAACGCCGCCCACACCGCCAAGGGAATGCCGATCGCCGCCCAGACGCTGGTCCCGATCACGTGCAGGCGCACGCGCCCTTGGGCGTACTGCAACAGGTAGGGCACGAACAGGTAGGAGGCGATGGCCGAGCCGGCGGCGTAGAGGCACAGCGCCGGGGCGAGCTCGACGGCCAGATCGGCGCGCCCGGTCCAGGCCCAGATCACCCACTCCGGCCGGGCGGCGATGACCCCGGCCAGACCCGCCGCCAGCGCCACGATGATCGCCGCCGCCAGGCGGTAGACGTGGACGAACGCCTCGCCGTGGCCCTGGGCGAGCAGGGTGGTGAGCCGGGGCTGGAAGACCTGGACGAACGGCGGCACGATCATGGCGATGCCGCCGACGATGGAGACGATCAGCCCGAAGACGCCGAACTGTTCGAGGGCCAGGGTGTGCGAAAGGGTCAGCTTGTCGGCCTGATTGATGAGCACGCCCGCCGCCGCGGCCACGGTGAGGCCAAGGGCGAAACGGAACTCGCGGCGCAGCAGGCGCCAGCCGTTCGGCCACGCCCTGGCCCCGGCGTGCCTGGGCAGCACCGCGCTCAGCATCACCCGGCAGGCGATCGCCTCGGCCAGGGTGAACACCACCTGGACAACGAAGAACGCCACCGGCGAGGCCGATACCGTGACCAGGACGACCAGTCCCCCGCCATAGCGGCCGATGGCCCCGATCAGGGCGACGATATTGGTCCGGTTCTGCCGTTCCAGGCCCACCAGAGCCGATTGATAGAGCGTCGTCAGCCAGCGCAGCACCAAAAGCGCGCCCATCAGGCGCAGCGAGCGATCGAGAACCTCGGGGGCCAGGCTCGATCCGCCCAGCCAGCGCGAGCCGATCCACGGCGCGCCGAAGACGAACACCAGGCCGGCGATCAGCCCGGCGGTGACGAACAGGCTCTCGGCGGCGCGCATCAGGCTGGCGGCTTCCTCGGCGGCCACCGCTCCGGCCCGGTAGCGGGAGAGCTGGCGGGCCAGGGTCGGCGAGACGCCCAGATCCATCAGCGCCATCCACGCCTGCAACACGAGGGAGAAGGTCACCAGCCCATAGCCCTGCGCGCCCAGCAGCTTGAGGAACAGCGGGACGGCGAGGAGGTTGATCAGGGCAATCAGGAAGTGGACGCTGAAGCCGACGCCGAGGGTGCCGCCGATGCCCCGCCGGTGGTCATTTGGCGCCCGCCCCCCGTCCAGGGCCAAGTCGAACTCCAGCAGTTCAGCCAACGGCTTTGAAACGCACGCCGCCTATGCGCGCCTCGCGACCGCCGAGGCTGGCGTCGGCGAGCGTCAGCTCGATGGCGCTGAGCGAGGTGCGCGGCTCATCCCCAGCAACGAAGCGCAGCTCGCCGCGGTCCAGCGGCAGGCGCAAGGCATCGCTCGCGTCGAGCGGCCGATCCAGCAACGCCGAGAAGCGGCTGGCGAGGGCGGCCGGATCGGGCGAAGCGAGAACCGCCGCCTTCAGGCCGGTGACCTTTCCGGAGCCGGTGTCGCGCCAGCTCCGCCCGGCCGGCTGCCAATCGCCATAGGGGTCGAGGTGGTCGCGCACCGTGCGCTGCTGGTCGACCGAGCACAGGATGCCGCCGAAGTCCTTGGGGTGGAAGTGAGCGGCCCGATAGCTTGGCCGGTCTAGGTCGTCGACCACCCGCACGCCCATGGCCGCGATCCGCGCGCGCTCCCGCTCGGCGTCGCCCACCTGGAAGATCAGCATGTAGCCGGCATCGCCATGGCGAGCCAGGAAGCGGGCGGCGGTGACATCGTCGCGCACCGGGGTCAGGACCTCGATGAATTCCCCGCCTACCGGCAGCAGCGCATTGGCGAGGCCATAATGGATAATCGCCGGATCGCGATAGGCGATGCCAAGGCCGAAGGCGGTGTTCAACGCCTTCGCGGTCGATTCCAAGTCGCTCACCGCGAGCGCGATCTGCCTCAGGCGCATGCCGGTCCTTCCGCTGATGGGGCCCAGAGCGCGGTCCGAAAAGTGGGCGCTGGTGTTTCGATAAGAACGCGCTCAACTCTCGAGTCACGAGCACGATTCAACGATCGGGCGGTTCGCTGATCGCATCGGGCTCTAAGCGAGCTTAGGCCGCGCCGGGCGGCGGACAAAGCGGTGGTTCTCGCGCGGTTGTGATTGAGCGTGGCCATGGCCGAGGGCTAGGCTCGGCGGGTGATGGTGAATCGCCGCGTGTTCGTCGCCCTCGCCGGCAGTGCGCTGGCCGGCGCCGCCAAGGGCCAGACGTATCTGGCGCCGAACCCGTTGTCGGCCAGCGAAGGCTATTTCGTCGACTGGCTGAACGGCTTCTTCGCCAAGGCCCTGGCGGCGGGCCTGCCGCACCCCTTGCTGGCCAGGGAGCTCTCCGGGCTGTCGCCCGATCCGCGGGTCAGCGTGCTCGACGCCCGTCAGCCGGAGTTCGCCCGCCCGGTCAGCGCCTATGTCAGCGGCTGCATCAGTCCCCAGCGGGTGGCCACCGGGCGCGCCAAGCGGACCGAGATCGCCGCCTTCCCGGAGATCGAGCGCGCCTGGGGCACGCCGCGCGATGTGCTGATCGCCCTGTGGGCGATGGAGTCGAACTTCGGGACCCATCAGGGGGACATGGACGTCGTCCGCTCCCTGGCCACCCTGGCGCAAGGGCGCCGCCGCGCCTGGGCCGAAGACCAGCTGATCGCCGCCCTGCGCATGATCGCCGGGGGGGCGGTGAGCCGACCGCGCCTTACCGGCTCGTGGGCCGGCGCCATGGGCCAGACTCAGATCCTGCCCAGCGTCTATCTGACCGACGGGGTTACCGCCGGCGGCGGCTCACAGCCGGATATCTGGGGATCGGCCCCCGACGCCCTGGCCACCGCCGCCCATCTGCTGGCCAAGATCGGCTGGCGGCGCGGCGAGGGCTGGGCGGTGGAGGCGATTCTGCCGCCAAGGTTCGATTATGGTCTCAGCGAAGGGCCGCGCGAGCCCTTCTCCTGGTGGTCGGCCAAGGGGGTTCGACTGGCCCCGGGTTCCGCCTGGACGAGCGCCGATGCCGACGCGCCGGCGGTCATGCTGCTGCCGGCCGGGGCCGCCGGACCGGCCATCCTGGCGCTGCCCAACCACTTCGCCATCCGCGGCTACAACAACTCCATCGCCTACGCCCTGGCGGTCGGGCTGCTGGCCGACCGCTTCGCCGGCGGCGCCGGCCTGCGCGCCGCCTGGCCGGTGGAGACGCCGCTCTCGCTCGACCAGCGCATGGCCGCGCAGAGCGCGCTCATCCGCCTGGGATACGATCCCGGTCCGCCCGATGGCATGATCGGCGCCGGCACCCGCCAGGCGCTGCGCGCCTGGCAGAAGCAGCAGGGCCTGCCGGCCGACGGCTATCTCTCGCCGCAGATGCTGGCCAGGCTCAGCGCCGCGACGCGGGCCTAGCTAGACGCTCACTCCCTCGCGGTCGCGCTCGAGGCTGGCGAGCGCCGCTTCGTCCTCGGTCGCCGCGGCCGCCCCGGCCCTGGCCAGCACCTTATCGACGATGGCGTAGCCGACCAGAGCCGCCAGCAGCGCGGCGTTGACCACGAACGGGGCCGGATGCGAGGCGCCGTAGAGGATGACGAACAGCGGCGCGACCACGGCGTTGACCCCGTTGACCGCGGCGATGGCCCCGGCGGCCCTGGCCTGCTCGGCCTGGCTGACCGCCAGCGACGCGCCGGCGGTGAACCCGGGCCGGCAGAAGCCATAGCCGAGACTGGAGAGGGCGAAGCCGATCACCACCGCCTGATAACTATGGGCGAACGCGGTGATCAGGTTTCCCAGCGCAGCCACCGCCGCGCCCCAGCGCAAAAGGTCCCTCGGGCTCATCCGGAACATGCGGATCAGCCCCCACTGCGCCAGCAGTCCGGCCACCGCGCCAGCCATCATCGCCACGGCGGTGTAGCCCTGGGCCTGAAGCGGCGGCAGGCCGAGCTGGTCGATGACCACGAAGCCGAGGGTCTGGCCCTGGGCGGTCTGGCAGGCGGCGACCAGGAAGCCGTAGACGAGGAACGGAGTAAGACGCGGATCGGTGAGCAGCGGCCGGCCCTTGGGCCGCGGCAGGGCCGCCTCCAGGCTGACGGCGGCCTCGGCGCGGGTTTCCGGCAGCATCTTGGCGACCACCACCATCATCGCCGCCGCCATCAGGGCGAAGGCGAACATCGGTCCGGCCAGGCCGACCACGGGCAGCACGAACAATGGCGCCACCGCCGGCCCGACGATGGTGCCAAGACCGAACGCGCCGGCCAGGCCGGCCATGGCCGAGGTGCGCTCCGCCCGCGCCGTGCGCTCGGCGATATAGGCCTGGGTGGCCGGATTGGAGGCGGCGCCGAAGAGGCCGAACAGGGCCCTGGCGAGGAGGAAGAGGACGAACACCATCAACGGCGCCATCAGATGGCGGACGCCGACGCCGACCACCGCGCCGCAGCAGATCATCGACACCAGGAAGCCGAATAGCCCGACCAGCATCATCGGCTTGCGTCCGCCGATGTCCGAGCGCCGGGCCCAGAACGGCGAGCTGAACGCCCACAGGATCGCCGACAGGGAGAAGATCGCCGCCACCTGATAGTCGGGAAAGCCGATCGAGCGGCCGATGGCCGGCAACACCGACTGCATGCCGGTGTTGCCGAGCGCGGTGACGATCGACACCCCGAAGATGATCGCGAGCGAGCGCGTCGGCAGGCTGGGCGGCGATTCGGCGTCCATGGCGGCGAGGCGCAGTTAGCCAGCCTCGCCCGGAAGGCGCAAATGGCGGCGCGGGGGAAGGAAAATCGTCATCACGATCACGCTTCCGTGAACTCTTCCCTTGCGTTCGGCGACGAACGCGGCATATTGCGCCCGCAGCGTCAGTGTGTCCGCCGACGCCTATAACCTCATCCAAGGGGACCAGGGATCATGACCTCTACTTTCGTTCGTTCGTTGCTCGTCGCCGGCGCCGCCGTCGGTGCGCTTTCGCTCGCCGCCTGCAATAAGCCCGCCGCTCCGGCGGAAAATGCGGCCGACGCCAGCGCCGCCGCCGCCAACACGGCTGACAACGCCGCCGCCGCCGCCACGAACGCGGCCGCCACGGCTGACACCGCGGCCAACAGCGCCATGGGCGCTGCTTCCGACGCCACCAACACGTCGGGCCAGTAAGTTTCAGCGGAACATTACGTTCCAATGACGAAGGGCCGCCCACCAGGGCGGCCCTTTTTCTTTGCCTAGATGATCGGCCCCCATCCGGTGGAGTGGCTCCTGGGCCAGCCGCCGCGCTCGGCGCTGTTCGGCGATGTCTTCCACTCGGCCGAGGGCGGCCTTGCCGAAGCCCGGCAGGTGTTTCTGGACGGCTGCGGCTTGCCCGAGGCCTGGTCTGGTCGCCAGCGCTACTGCATCGCCGAGCTCGGCTTTGGCGTCGGGCGCAACATGGCCGCGGCGCTCGATCTTTGGGCCCGCGCGGGACCGGCGGAGGGCCGACTCTGCCTGTTCAGCATCGAGGCCTTCCCGCTTTCGGCCAAGGATGCGGCCAGGGCCCTGGCCGCGTTTCCCGAACTGGCCGCGCCTGCCGCGGCTTTGCTGAGCCGCTGGCCGGGGCTGGCGCGTGGGTTCCATCGCCTCGATCTGCCGGCCTATCGCGCCACCCTTGATGTCGCGGTCATGGACGTGGGCGAGGCGCTCGCCGCCTGGAGCGGGCAGGCCGACGCCTGGTTCCTGGACGGCTTCGCCCCCAGGCTCAATCCAGACATGTGGCGCGCCCAGATTCTGGAGCAGGTGGCGGCGCATAGCGCGCCGGGGGCCCGCCTGGCGACCTACGCCGCCGCTGGCGAGGTCAGGCGAGGGCTGGTCCGGGCCGGCTTCGAAGTCACCCGCGCGCCGGGTTTCGCCGGCAAACGCGAGCAACTGCGCGGCCAGCTTGCCGGCGCATCGTCGGCCAGCAAGCCGGCGCCGCGGGTGGCGATCATCGGCGCCGGGATCGCCGGCGCGTCGCTGAAGCGCGCCTTCGACGCCCAGGGGGTGGGCGCGCGGGTGATCGACGCTGGCGCGCCATGCGCCTCGGCTGGACCGGCGGCGCTGGTCTCGCCGCGGCTCGATGCGGGCCTGGGGGCGGCGGCGGCGCTGCATGCTCAGGCCTTCGCGCGCGCCCGCCAACTCTACGGCTCCGCCTTGAGCGGCGAGGCCGCCCTGCAGCTGGCGGTCGGACCCAAGGACGCGCGGCGGTTCGCGGTCATCGCCGGCGCCGAGCTGTTCGAGGCCGGGGCGATGGTCCTCCGGAGCGCATCGGAGGCCTCGCGCATGCTGGGCGAGCCGGCGCCGGCGGCGCTGGCCATCGCCGGGGCCGGCGTCATCGCTCCGGCTGAGATTCTGAGGTCATGGCTTGGGGGTGCGCGCACCTCGGCGGAGGTGGCGCGGATCGTTGCTGGCGAGGGATGCTGGCGCCTGGTGCGCGCTGACGGCTCGCCGATCGCCGAGGCCGAGATCGTGTGCGTCGCCGCCGCCATGGCCAGCACCGGGCTGGTAGGCGGGCTGCCTCTGAGCCCGGTGCGCGGTCAGGCGAGCTTCGCCCAAGGCCAGGGCGGCCTTGCCGGACCGGTGCTGTTCGGCGGCTACGCCGCCCCGGGCGCCGGAGGGATCCTGTTCGGCGCCACCCACGATCGCGGCCAAGTCTCGCTCGACGTGCGGCCAAAGGACCATGCGCGCAATCTCGCCGCGCTCGGCGCCGCCCTTCCGGAGCTGGCCATGCGCCTTGCCGCCGCGCGGATGGCCGCGCACGTGGGGGTGCGGGCGACGACGCCCGACTATCTCCCTCTGGCGGGCCCGGCGCCCGGCGCCGGACCGGGGCTGTTCGTCCTTACCGGATTGGGTTCGAGAGGATTCTCGCTCTCGCCGCTGCTGGCCGAGCACCTCGCCGCGCGGGCGCTGGGCGTCCCCTCGCCGTTGCCGGGGCCGCTGGCCGAGCTGGTCGATCCGGGGCGATTTGCCCGCCGCGCCGGTCGCCGCGAAGCTTCACTTTAAGCATTCGAACGCAGTATTTACAGTTGAGCTTGTAGACCAAAAGGTTCCAAGCTTTGCTGATTTATCTGAACTTTTTTCTACACTTAAGCTTGCTCCCTCGGCGAATTAGTATATTACGACCGGCGCACCGTCTTTCGGTCGGGGATAGTAGGCGAAACGTTGACTAACTCGCAACTTTGCGAGTGCAAGGCAATCGTTCTCCGCCACTGATATGTAATCCGCGCAATCGCATGATTGCGCGCTCACCCTACTAGTGTCGGGGAAGTATCACCGTGTCAATTGATCCAACGAATCTGGCTGGGACCGCGCATCTAACTTTTGACGATGAATTCAACAGCCTGAGTTTGTACAATGGGATTTCAGGCACATGGGATACCAACTTCTGGTATAATCCATTCAATGGAAACGGCTCGACGTTAAGCGGTAACGGAGAGCAGGAATGGTATATAAACGCCAACGATCCGGCGACTTCGTCAGTAACGCCATGGACCGTTAATAATGGCATTCTAGACTTGACCGTGGCGCCGGCCAGTTCGGCTATTCAGTCGCTGATCAACGGCTATCAGTACACCTCCGGCATGATCAACAGCTATCACTCCTTCAGCCAGGAGTATGGCTATTTCGAAATGCGGGCCGAGCTTCCCGCCGGCCAGGGACTGTGGCCGGCCTTCTGGCTGCTGCCGGAGAACGGCTCGTGGCCGCCCGAGATCGACATCACCGAGGTGCTCGGCAACAACCCGTTCATCGACTACACCACCGCGCACACGGGGTCGAACAATACTTCGTACTCTCAAGGTAACACGGTCGCGAATACGTCAACCGGGTTCCATACCTACGGTGTCGACTGGGAATCCAACTACATAACCTGGTATTTCGACGGCAAGGAAGTCTATCAGATCCCCACGCCGGCCGACATGCATCAGCCGATGTACATGATAGTCAACCTGGCGGCGGGTGGCTCCTGGCCGGGCAATGTCGATGCGACGACGCCGATGCCCTCGACCATGCAGGTCGACTACGTGCGCGCCTATGAGTCGGGGGCCTCCGGCACGCCAACCCCGACGCCGACACCAACCCCAACGCCAACCCCGACTCCAACGCCAACCCCAACCCCAACCCCAACGCCGACGCCCACACCGACCCCGCCGCCGGGGGACCCAGTGTTGCAGGCGCCGGCCAGCGATACCGGCGCGACCCTGACCGCCGGGACCGGCGTCTACACGCTGATCGCCGGCAACGGGCCGGATACGCTGATTGGCGGCTCGGGAACGGACACCTTCGTCTTCCCAGTGCTGCCCTACCACGCCGGCGTGGTGGAGAACTTCGTCCCTGGAACCGACAAGATCGACCTCTCGGCCCTGTTCAGCGCCGCCCACTACTCGGGAACCAATCCGGTCGCCGACGGCTATCTGAGCCTGTCGCAGGACGGTTCGGGCGGGACGCTCATCTTTTTCAACCCGCACGACGGCTCGAACAGCGGCTATCCGTGGCTGATCACCGACGTGCAGGCGATCGCGCCGACGCAGCTGGTGGTGGGAAGCAACGTGCTGTTCGGGGCAACGACGCCCACCCCGACCCCAACGCCCACGCCCACTCCGACCCCGACCCCAACGCCCACGCCCACGCCGACGCCGACGCCGACGGTGCTGCAGGCGCCGGCCAGCGATACCGGCGCGACCCTGACCGCCGGGACCGGCGCCTACACGCTGATCGCCGGCAATGGGCCGGACACCCTGATCGCCAGCTCGGGCCCGGACACCTTCGTCTTCCCGGTGCTCCCGTATCACGCCGGGGTGGTGGAGAATTTCCTCGCGGGGATCGACCACATCGACATGTCGGCCCTGTTCAGCGCCGCCGGCTATCACGGAACCAATCCGGTCGCCGACGGCTATCTCAGCCTGTCGTCGGACGGCGCGGGCGGGACCGACATCCTGTTCAATCCGCACAACGGCTCGAACAACGGCAATCCGTGGCTGATCACCGACGTGCAGGGGATCGCGCCCTCGCACCTTGCGGTGGGCAGCGATGTTCTGTTCGGAACCGCAACGCCGACCCCGACCCCAACTCCGACTCCGACTCCGACCCCGACACCGACGCCGACCGTGCTTCAGGCGCCAGCCACGAACGACCACGGAACCACGCTGACGGCCGGCTCGGGGCCTTACACCCTGATCGCCGGCAACGGGCCGGACACCCTGAACGGCGGCTCAGGACCGGATACCTTCGAGTTTCCGGTGCTGCCGGCCCACGCCGGCGCGATCAACAACTTCCTGCCCGGGATCGACCACCTGGATCTCACCCCGCTGATCACCGCGGCGCACTATCACGGGACCAATCCGATCGCCGACCACTACATCACCTTCGCTGGTGACAACCACGGCGGGACGAACGTCTGGTTCAACCCGCACAACGGATCGCACCACGCCTACCTGATCACCGATCTGCACGGGGTGGCGCCGTCAAGCCTCATTCCAAGCCACGACCTGATTTGGTGAGGCGCGAAGGCTGGGCGCCAAGCCGCGCAGATCGGCGCCAATCTGGCGCCGGGCGATAAGGCCGAGCACCACGGCGTAGACCGCCATGCCGAGGGCGACCGCGGCGACCAGTTGCGGCGCTGGCGAGACGGGGCGCAGCCAGTCCCTGGCCAGGGCCACGGCGCCGGCCATGACCAGGGTGGCGGCGATCGGCGCGCCGAGCCCGGCGATCAGGCTGCGCGGGGGGCCAAGCCGGGCGGCGAGGGTGGTGAGATAGACCGGCGCCGGCGCCGCCGCCGCCAGGGTCACGCCGATGGCCGCGCCGGTGAGGCCGAAGCGCGCGCCGATCCCGGCCCCGGCCAGCATCGCCAGACCGCAGGCGAGCGCCAGGCGGAACTGCAGGTCTGAGCGGCCAAGGCCCATCAGCGCCGCCCCGATCAGGGAATAGAGACACAGGAACACGCCCGCGGGCGCCAGCGCCATCAGCGCCGGGCCGGCGCCGCGCCAGGCCGGGCCGAGGAACACATCGACGATCAGATCGCCGGTAAGGGCCAGGCCGCAGAACAGCGGCGCGAGGACGGCCAAGGTCAGGCGCAAGGTGCGGGTGATCGCCGCGGCCGGATCGGTCCCCTCACTGGCGAGCGCGGAGACGGCGGTGAAGGTGGCCAGCATCAACGGTCCGGAGATCACCAGCTCAGGGATGCGCACCAGTTGGTAGGCGAGCGCGTACTGGCCGGTGGCGACGACGCCGAGCGCGGCCCCCACGACCAGGGCCGCCGCGCTCTTGCCGGCGAAATCGGCGATGTTGGCGCCGACATTATTGAGTCCGAAGCCGAGCAGCGGCCTAGCCAAGGACGGACGGATGTCAAGGCTGGGCCGGAAGCCGGAAGCCGGCAGGATCCACAGGCATTTGACGCTCCACAGCGTCAGTTGCTGGATGACCAGGCTCCAGGCCCCGAGGCCGGCGACCGCGGCGAGGATGGCCGCCCCGGCGCTCAGGACCACCGAGAGCAGATCGCCGATGGCGTAGAGGTGGAAACGGCGGGCGCGGGAGATGCGCGCATTGGCCGGGGCCAGGCTGCTGCTGAGGATGAGGATCGGGCTTAGCGCCATCAGCACGCTGGTGAGCGCGGGCTGGCCCAGCAGGCTCGCCGCCGGCGCGGCGATCAGGCACAGCAGCAGGGCGAGAGCTGCGCCGATCGCGCTCGACAGCCAGAAGACGGTGGTCTCCAGGGCCGGCGGCGGGTCGGCCTGGCGGACCAGCGCCGCCCCCATGCCGGCGTCGGCAAGCAGGTTGGCGAGCAACACGAAGGGCATCGCCAGGGCGAGTATGCCCACCGCCGCTGGACCCAGAATCCGCGCCAGGATGGGGATGATCGCCGCCTGCAACGCGAGGCGGGCGAAGTTGGCCCCGCCGAGCGCCAGCGAGCCGAAGAAGGCGCGCCTGGCGAGAGTCTCGTTCCTGGAAGCGGGAGTGACCGGTGACGCAGCCGCGGTGTCAACCATGCCGCCCACTCAATCGAACCGATAGGCGCGGATGAACTGGATGGCGAACCGGGCCGGGAAGCGGGTGGCGGCGTCCGGCGCGCCTGGCCAGTGGCCGCCCACGGCGAGGTTGGCGAGGAGGAACATCGGCTGGTTCATGTCCGACGGCGTCGGCCGGCGCGCCACCTGGCGGCCATCGACGAACCACGCCACCTGGCGCGGATCCCAGCTGACCGCGAAGGTGTGGAAGCCATCCCCAGTGACGCTGACCGGCTGGGTGAAGTCACCGGCGTGGCTGTGCAGCGAGACATAGACGGTCCCCGGATCGCCGATGCTCTCCATGATGTCGATCTCCGGCGGCCAGGAAAGGTTGGCCGGCAGCAGCCACAGCGCCGGCCACAGACCCTTGCCGGCCGGCAGCCTGGCGCGGGCCTCGAAGTAGCCGTAGCGCTGGGCGAACGATGGCTGGCTGGAGATCAGGCCGGAGATGTAGCGCCGGCCCTGGAGCGCGCCGGCCACGCGCGGCGGCGCCGGTTGGGCGGTGATGGTGAGGCCGCCGGCGCCGATCCGGAACGGGTCAAGGCCGGGCGATCCGATCCGCGCGCCAAAGGCCGGATCGACGTAGACCTCTTCCTCGCCGTTGCCGGCCAAGGTGCGCTTGTCGATGCCGAGATCGCCGCCGCCGCCGAAGGTCGTGCGCCATGTCCGCCGTCCGGGCGCGACCGGCGGAGCCCGGAATGTCTCCTCGAAGGTGAGCGCCAGGCGCCGCCCATCCGGCGAGCGGACGAGTGGCGCGGGGCTGGCGGCCAGCGCCAGAGTGGGCAGGCTAAGCAGGACCGCGAAGGCGAAGGCGAGCCAACCTCGGCCTGGCGGTCTCATGCCTGGCCGGCGCCCACCCGGGTCGGCGGCAGGTAGTAGTTACGGAAGTAGTTGAAATAGTCGGTGCCGTCGCAATAGCCGTAGCGCGACTGCTGCTTGATATTGACCTGGGTCAGCGCCGCGCCGACGACGTTGGCGCCGAGTTCGCGCAAGACGTCGAGACCGGCTTGGGCCGCCCGGGCCGGGGTCTTGTTCCAGCGCACCACATAGAGCACCCGGTCGGCCTTGGCGGCCAGTATGCGGGCGTCCGCCAGCCCCAGCACCGGCGGCAACTCGAGGATGACGTGGTCGAAGTGCGGCTCCAGCTCCTTAAGCAAGGCGTCGGTCCTCGGGTCGGAGAACAGCTCGTGCGGCAACGGCCCGGTGGGCGAGGTGGGCAGGATCCAGGCCCCGGACGAGCGGTCGTGGATCATCGCCTCGTCGGCCTTGAGTTTGCCCTCGATGACCTCCACCAGGCCACCGCTCTGGTGCCCGGTGAGCCGCGAGAGGCCCCGCTTGCGCAGGTCGCAGTCGATCACCAGCACCCGCGCGCCACTGAGGGCCAGGGATCGGCCCAGACACAGGGAGGTGACGGTCTTGCCCTCGCGCGGCAGGGCCGAGGTGACCGCCAGGGTTTTGACGCCCGCGTCATGCTCGGAGAACTTGAGGAACGCCCTGACGTTGCGGAAGCTTTCGGCGAACGCCGAGTGGCGGTTGTCGATGATGCTCTTGGCGATCTGGCCGCCGCCCTCGCCGCCGCGCAACGTGCGCACCGACAAGGACGGAATGACGGCCGCCAACGGCAGGCGGAGCAGCTGCTCGATATCGCCGCGGCTGCGCAGCTTGCGGTCCCAAAGCTCGGCCAGGACGATCGCCGCCGCCGCCGACATGGCTCCCAGAATGAGGGCCAGAAGCGCGCCCACCTTGAGGTTGGGCGAGGTCGGACGCAGCGGGCGCAGGGCCTGCGAGGAGACGACCGCGTCGGGCTGTTGCAGGGAGCCTTCGCTGGCCACCTGATCGGCCCTGGCCAGATAGGCGTCGTAGATCTTCTGGGCGGCGTCAGCGCGTTGCTGCAGCGCCACCAACCCAACCTGGGCGCGGTTGTTGGACACCAGGCCGGCCTGAGCCGAGCCGCGGCTGGACAGCAGCGAACCCTCGCGCTGGCTGGACGCCGAGGCCTCGGCGCGCACGCTCGACATGATCCGGTTCAGCTGGGCCTGGATCTCGGCGCGGATGTCGTTGAGCTCGGCCTGGGTCTTCTGGACCTCGGGATAATCCTTCTGGAAGATGGCCTGCAACTGGGCCAGCTTCTGGCTGGTTTCCGCCTCCTCCTTGCGCAGATCCCTCACCGTATCGGAGGTCACCGCCGCGGTGACATCGGCGCCGCCGCTACCGCGGGCGACCTGACCGACGGCGGCCGCCAGCCGGGCCTGCTTTTCGGCCGCGTCGGCCTTGGCCTGGGCGACCTGCTGGTTGAGGGTCGACACCTCCTGCTCGGCGATGGTCGCGCCCTCGGCGCTGTAGAGCTTGTGGGCGATCTTGTACTGCTGCACGCCCGCCTCGGCCTGCTCGGCGCTGGCGCGCAGACGCTCGACCTGGCCGCCGAGCTCGGCGTTGGCGCGGTTGACCTGGGCGATCTTTTCATCCAGCTCGCGGCGCAGGAAAGCGGCCATGTAGGTGTTGGCGACCAGCTCGGCCTTGGTCGGCGAGTGCGAGGCGAAACCGACGTCGACGACATAGGTCAGGCCGGCGCGCTTGATCCGCAGATGCTTCTGGACCGCGGCGATCACGTCGCTGTTCGGCCCCGCCAAAGCCCGGGCCGCCGGGCTGTCGTGGCGGATCGCCGGATTGAACTCGGGATCCTGATAAAGCTTCAGGCGCTCACTGACCGCCTGGGCCAGCGCCGGCGATTTCAGCACCTCGACCTGGGTATCGATGGCGCTGGTGTCGGGCGGCAGGCCGGTGTCGCTCGGCTCGGTGGTCTTGGCCAGATTTTCCCGGCTGGGCTCGATCATCAAGGCTCCGGTGGCGACGTAGGTCGGCGGCGTCAGGGCCACGGCGATCATCACCAGGGAACTCACGGCGATGCCGATCGCCAGCGCCGGCCACAGGCGTTGCAGGATGACGCCGAGCAGCTCCCGCACCCGCGAGGAATCGCCGGCCCGGGTCGGGGCGGGAAGATAGGCCTCGCCGCCGACAGCTGGCAGCTGGCCGAAATTGCCGAGGAGTTGGGTCATGATCTCGCCTGTGGTGAGAGAAGGGTTTCGCGGTCTGGTGCGCGGCGCACGACCGTCAGGGACGCAGCATGGCCAGAGCCGGGGCCAGACTGACCAGACCATGCCAGAAGGCTTTCGAGCCCGACTCCGGTACGACGATGATGTCGCGCGCCTCAACGGCGGGGTCGGCGGCGCGACCAGCGCGGATGGCGACAAGGTCGTAGTGGGTCGTCTCGCGCGCGCCATTGACCAGCCGGATCAGCGACACGTGATGCTCTTCGGATCTCTTCGGGTCGGGGCCCTTGGCCAGGGCGATGGCCTGAAGCAGGCTGGTGGGCCCGGGCAGCGGATAGATGCCGGGCTGGATGACGGCCCCATCGACGGTCACGCGCTCGCTGACCGCGTCCTTCACCGTCACCGTGACCAGCGGGTTCTTGACGTACTTCTGCTTGAAGTCGGCGGTTACCAACTCGGCGAGCTGGGTGGGGGTCTGGCCGGCCGCGGTCAACTGACCGATGAGCGGCATGGTGATCTTGCCGCCGGCGTCGACCTGCACCGAACGGCTCAGCTCGGGAACGTCGAACACGGTGACGTCCAGCTGATCGTCCGGTCCGATCTTGTAATCAGCGCCGACTCCGGTGACGGCGGTGGCGCTGACCGGGGTGGCGGGGGTCTCCCGCGCGAGCGCCGGCCAGGCGAGGCATAGCAGGAGCGCTGGGCCGGCCAGGGCCTTGGAGGAGAACGGCGGCATCTTAATCCCTCCACCGAAGTCACCGCGGGAAATCGCCCGTGCGATGAACTGGAGGCCAGGGGACGGACGTTCGCATCCTGACCCCCATTCGGGGCCGGAACGCCGGCCGATCGCCTATCGTTCCGGTTGGCCGGCGCAGGAACCCGGGCCGGCCCCGGCGGTTATCGGAAAGCCCGGGCGGGCCGGAGCGCAGGATCGCGGCGGATCATTGACCAGCGTCGGGCAGACACTTCCGAAGTCAGGCTTGCATCAGGGGGCCATCGAGGCGGCGCTCGCCTTCGCCATCGTGCTGCCGCTGCTGTTCGTCAATCAGATCACCTCGGCCGGGCCGGCCGCCTCGTTCGCCGCCACCGGCCTCTACGCGTGGGTCCACCGGGCGCGCCTGGGCGAGACCTTCGCCCGCCGCTGGCCATTGTTGCTGGTCCCGGCCCTGGCCATCGTCTCGACCATCTGGTCCAGCTATCCGGATCTGACCGCCAAGCATTCGCTCGAACTCACCATGACCGTGGCCGGCGGCCTCATGCTGTCGGCCAGCCCCAGGCCGGCGAGCATGCTCACCGGCGCCTTCGCCGCTTTCGCGGTGTTCCTGGCCGCCTCGTTGGTCCTCGGCCATTCGGTGGGCGTCGGCGATGTCGGCGATGTCGCCAGCAGTGGGGACGAGCAGGCGTTCGCCGGCCTCAATGGCGGCAAGAACCTGCTGGGCATGACCGCGGCCATGGCGGCCCTGTTATCCCTGTTCGTGCTCAGCTATTCGGCGCGGCGCCTCTCGCTCGTCGGCGTCGCCATGGCCGCCGCGGCGCTGGCCATGGAGGGTTATCTCCTGTGGGCGGCGCGTTCGGCCGGAGCCACCGTGGCCACCCTGCTGGCGGTGTTCGCCTTCGCCATCGTCGCCACGTTGCGGGCCTTCCCCCCTCGCGCCCGGGCCTGGGTCAGCGCCGCCCTGATCGCCGCGCTGGGCGCGCTGGGCGCCTGGGGCTACACCTTCGCCGGCAGCGTCACCGCCACCGCGCTCGGAATCTTCCACAAGGACCCGACCCTGACCGGCCGCAGCTACCTCTGGTATCGCGCCGGCGACATCATTCGCGAGCGGGCGTTGCTGGGCCACGGTTTCGAAGCCTTCTGGGTCAGGGGCAACATCGACGCCGAAGGCTTCTGGCAATACGCCAAGGTCACCCAGCGCAGCGGCTTCTCGTTCCACAACACCCTGATCGAGATGCTGATCGACTTCGGCTGGCTGGGCGCGGCGCTGCTGCTGGCGGTGTTCGCCGTCGCCTTCTTCGCCCTCCTGCGCCGGGCGGTCCGCGCGCCATCGCTGATCAGCGCCTTCTTCGTCGCCCTGCTGGTGTTCAATCTCGCCCGCGCGCCGTTCGAGAGCCTGTCGCCAAACTCGGTCGACTTCTCGTTCCTGTTCATCGTTGCGGCGCTGGGTTTCGGGTTCGGCCGCGCCCAGGGCCGGCAGCCGTTGCCCGCAGCCCGCTTCGGAGCGGCGCCGATTCTCGCCGGTCCGGCCTAGCTAGCCCCCGGCCTCGGCCCTGGCGAACGCCGGGCCCTTGCGAGGAAAGCGCAGCGCTTCGCGCCAGAAGCCCAGTGACCAGCCGAGGTGCATGGTCATCGCCGCCGGCCCGGCGAGCACGGCGGCCGGATCGCGCTTGGCGAGCGCCAGCGCGGCCCCGGCGAGGCAGCAGCTCGTGGCCCAGGCCAGCGCCGGGATCGCCAGGAGCGGCGCCACCGGGGCGAACGCCAGCGCCGCCAGGGCCGGGGCGACCAGCAGCGGGGCGAGTTGGCGCAGCTTCGGCCGCTCCCGATGCCGCTTGAGGGTGCGCGCGCGCCCGGCGCCGTAGTTCAGGTATTGGCGAAACAGCGCCGCCGGCGAGCCGCGGGGCAAATAGGCCAGGCGCGCCCGGTCGGTCAGCCAGATGCGGCCGCCCAGCCGCCGCAGCCGGGCGTCGAGTTCGGCGTCCTCGTTGTGGCTGAAGCTTTCGTCATAGCCGCCGGCGGCGCGAAAGGCGGCCAGGTCCATGAGCGCGTGATGGCCATGGTCGACGAATCCCGGCCGCGGCGCGCGCCGGTGCGCGGCGCCTCCCGCGCCCAGCCAGGAATTCTGCGCGCTGGCCACGCCGCGCTGGAACCCATCCACGCCCTCGCTGCGCATCGACACCACCACCGAGACCGCCCCGGTGCGCGTGGCGTCCTCGATCAGGCTCGAGACATAGCCCGGCGGATAGCGACAATGGGCGTCGATGCGCGCGAGCCACCGCCGGCCAAGGCCGAAGTGGGCCACCGCCAGGTTGATGGCCGCCGATTGAATGCGCTTGGGGTTGCGGATGACGCGCACCCTGGGATCGGTGGCGGCGATCGCCTGCGCCCGCTCGAAGCCGCCATCCTTGCTGCCGCCATCGGCGATCACCACCAGAGGGTCGGTCCAGCCGGGGTCGTCGAGCACTCGGGCGATCAGGCCGGGAAGGCGCTCGGCCTCGTTGAGGCAGGGAATGATCGCCAGCGCCGAGCGGGCCATCGGATCGGATGCCGGGGTCTCCATCAGGCGGCCGCCAGGGCGTGGATCAGGTCCCGGCACGTGTCGGGGGTGGCGACGAACCATTCCTTCGGCGCCGAGGCGCAGCGCTGCTCGAGCGCCTGGTAGCGCGGCGCGTCGAGGTGGGCGAAGAAGCGGCGCAGTTCGGTGACCGGCTGGGCGACCACGACCCCAAGGCCGCGGCGCTGGAGCCAGCGGGCGGTCTCGCCGCCGGCCAGCGCGATGGGAACGACGCGCGACTGGCCACCTTCGTAGAGCCGATTGGGCAGCAGCCACTGCGAATTGCCGCCGGCCTGGAAGTGGTCCACCGCCCAGTTGAAATGCACGCCGCCATAGAGGCGCGCCAGATCCTCCGGCCGGTAGGCGCCGATGAACCGCATTCCGGGGGCCGCCTCGACCTGGGCGGCGAAGTCGGGAAACTCGCGCTCCGAGGGCCGCCCCGCGAGCACCACCTCGATCCGCCCCTGGCTGGCGGCGGCGAGGCTGGCGAGTTCGGCGAAGCTTTGCCGGCAGCGCAGAATGCCGAACCAGCCGATGCGCCAGGGCGGTCCCGGGGGCCGCACCGCCCACCCGGCCGGCGGCGCGACGCATTCGAACACCCGATTCTCCAGGGTGACGACCGGCAGATCGAAGCGTGCGCCCAATCCCTGCCAGGGTCCGAAATAGGCCCTCACATAGGCCGGCGAGCTCACCACCAGGGCCTGGGTCTGGGCGAGCAGGCTGCGTTCGAGACGGCGCAGCAGCACACCGGCCGGGCCGGGCGATGTCATCAGCCGGTGGACGTCGAGACATTCGTAGACGAGGCGCGCCCGGGGGGCATGCAGGCGCCGGGCGAGGGCGGCGATGGTCAGCATCTCCAGATTACGCGCCAGGATGACATCGCAGCCGCGCAGATCGGCGCCCCAGCCGGCGGCGAGGAGGGCCTGGGCGCCGGTCGCCAACGCCCGCTGCAGCAGAGCGCCATCGTAGCTGCGGCCCAGATCCATCGCCGGCGCTCCGTCAACCTCGCCGATCGCCTGATCGGTGCGCCGGAAGCCGAACAGCCGCACCTCCGCGCCGGCCACGTGCAGCATCCTGACCCGGCGGACCACCCCCTGGTCCGAGAGGTCGTGGGCCAGATAGGCGACGCGCGGCGCCGGCCCGCCGGGCGCCAGCGCCGGGTGGGAGAGGACCTCGGAGAGGGGTTGACCGCCGTCCATGTCGGCTCAGGCCCTGGCCAACAGGGCCGGTTCCGGCCGTGCGGTGGCCGTTGGCGCCGGAGGCCCAAGCGGGCGCGCCCCGGCGCAGCCCTGCAGCCAGCGGTCGAAGGCGACGCCGGCGATCTCGGCCGAAAACCGCGCTCGCACCACCTCCAGGGCGCGGGTCCCCATGGCTGTCCGCGCCGCCCGATCGGCGAGCAGCCGCAGCACCGCCTCGGCGAACGCCACCGGATCATCGGCCACAGCCACCGCCGAAGCGGTCTCCTCTTCCACCCCCTGGAGGGTGACCGAGGTCACCACGCAGGCCTTGCCCTGAGCCAGGGCTTCGACCAGCTTGACCTTGAGGCCGGAGCCGGAGAGCAGCGGCGAAACCACGACTGCCGCGTCCCCATAGAGACGGTCGAGATTGTCGACATAACCCAGGTAGCGCACCCCGGCGGGCGGCGGCGGGCGGCCGCGGCAGACGCTGCCGGCGACGAGGAGCGTAGCCTTCGGGCAGGTGGCGCGTATGCGCGGCCAAACGGCCTCCAGCATCCAGTCCACGGCCTCGCTGTTGGACGCGGCGTTGCCGCCGACAAAGAGGACGTGCTGTCCATCGCCCGGGCGGGGGGCCGGGACCGCCGTGGCCGAGATCGGCGTCACCACCAGTTCGTGGGTGGAGGCCAGTTCGGCGATGTCGGCCGCTTCGGTCTTCTGGATGGCGATGATCGTCTGGGCCCGGGCCAGGAGTTCGAGCTCCTCACGTCGGTCGATCACCGGTGCGCCAACCGGCGGCGCGCCGAACAGGGCCAGCCGCCGATGCCACAGATCGTGCATGATCACCGCTGTCCGGGCGGCGGGGGCCAGCGCATAGGCCAGGGCCTCGGTCTGCCAGGCGTAGTCGGCGATCACCGCGACGGGCCGGCAACGAAGGGCCCTGGCGACATACAGCCGATCGGCGCTCGACCAGGGCGCCGCCGGGGCGAACGGCGCCGGCTTTGCGCCCAGCCAGGCGGCGGGCAGGCCAAGCCGGGTCAGCAGCGCCGCCAGCGCCCCGATTGCCGCCGCCGCGTAGACCCCGGGATCGCGCGCGAACACCCAGCGGCCAAGGCGGATGAGGCCGCGGTGGCGGATGGTCTCGAACACCGCCATCTCGCGCTTGAGGCGCAGCACCGGCCAGCGGCCGAGAACGTCTGGCGAAGGCTGCAGCAGTTTCGGCGTCAGGCCGGCCCGCCGGACGGCGGCGGCGATGTCGAGCAGATAGACCGAGCTGCCGTTGGCGCGGCCGACCAGTCGCTGGCGGGAGATGAACCACACCTCGTCGCGTGGCGCGATGCGGCCTGGCGGCGCCAGACGCTGCGCCAGCCGCCTGATCAGACCGGCCGCCGGCATGCGGAACAGCAGCGCCGATTGGGGACGGGAGAGGATGGTGCGTGCGGCCGCCCACGGACGCCTGGCCTTGAGCGCGGCGATGGCGTCGGTGAACGCCTGGGCGTTGGCGATCGCCGCCAGCCGCTGATCGATGACCGGGACAAGGCCGGGCCGGTCGGCGAGCGCCACCCGCCGCCGCTGTTCGGCGTCAGCGATCGTCCGCAGGGCCTCGCCGCTCAGCCGGTGCGACTGCGACCCCGCGTGTCGCCGGTAGAAATAGCCGAGGAACGGATCGATGCGGCAGCTGAGGCCGGCCGCGAGCAGGCGGATCAGCAGGTCCTGGTCCTCGACGAGGCCGAGGGTTTCATCGTAACGCACGCCGCTGCGCCGCCAGTCGGCCAGCCGGATCATCGGCTTGAGGTAGCCAAGGTCTGGACCGGGGCCGAACAGCCGGCTCGCCGCCAGCATCTCGCCAAGGGTCAGCCAGGTTGGCGCCGCGGCGCGCCGGCCGCGAAGGAATCGTTGGGGGCGGCTGCGCTGGTCGTCAGCGAAAATCAGCAGATCGTCGGCGATGATCTGCGCATCGTCGGCGCGGGCTCGCGCCATCAGCCGGGCGAGCCGCGCGGGGTGCATCAGATCGTCGGCGTCGAGCACCGCCAGCCATTCGCCGCGCGCCATTTCCAGGGCCAGGTTGCGGGCCGCGCCCGGGCCGTGCTGTGCATGCAGGCGGGCGATGCGCACGCGCCCGTCGTGGCTGGCGATCGCCTCGGCCCTGGCCACGCTGTCGTCGGTGGAGGCGTCGTCGACGAGGATGACCTCGATGGCGCTCAGGTCCTGCGCCAGCGCCGAGGCGATCGCCGCTTCAAGGAAGCGCGCGCCATTATGGTTGGCGATCGCGATCGACACCGTCGGAGAGATCATTCGGGTCACACCCCACGCCAGCACACGGCGCTCATTGGTAGCTCTGCCAAAGTTCGTCAGACGCGCTCCGGTTCCCGGTCAGCAACTGGCGAAGGCGCCGGGCGTTCGATTAGCCGGGCGCGGGTGGTCGCGCGGTTCGCGTCGGTTGGCGGCATGCTGGTCAATGTCCAGGCCCTGAGAGCGGTGGCCGCCTTTCTGGTGGTGTTCGTGCACCTCCAGGCGCTGGCCCTGCTGCTCGGCTGGGGTCCGAACGCCTTTGTTTTCGGCAATTCCGGCGTCGATCTGTTCTTCGTCATCAGCGGCGCGATCATGGTTGTCACCGTGCGCCGCCGGCCGCAGGGCCCGCAGACCTTCCTCGCCAACCGCATCGCCCGCATCGCGCCGCTCTACTGGCTGATCACCGCGGTGGTGTTCTGCGCCGCGCAAGTCGCCCCCTCGCTGTTCGACGCCACCCATCCCGACGGCGTGGCGCTGGCCAAGTCGCTGTTCTTCATCCCCTTCCAGCGGGCCGACGGGCGCATGGCCCCGGTGGTCTTCGTCGGCTGGACGCTCAACTATGAGATGGCCTTCTATCTGCTGTTCGCCGCCGGCTTGGCGTTCCGGCGCTGGCAGGCTGGCGTGGCCGTGGTCCTTGGCCTGCTGCTGAGCGCGGTCATCGCCGGCCTGCTGGCCCATCCGGCGGGCGGCCTGGCTCGTTTCTACACGGCCCCCCTGGTGCTGGAATTCGGCCTGGGGATGATCATCGGCGGGGCGATCGGGCGCCTGAACGCCGTCCGCGCGCCCACAGCCCTCGTCCTTGTCGTCGACGCCGTGATGGCCGGCGCGATTCTGACCGGCCCGGTGCTGTGGCCACAGGCGGACCGTTTTGTCGCCTTCGGACTGCCCAGCGCCATCCTGGTGCTGTCGGCCATCCACCTTGAGGAGACAGGACGCGTTGTCCGCTCGCCGTGGGCGCGGCGGTTGGGCGATGCCAGCTATTCGACCTACCTCTCGCATTTTTTCGTCACCCAGGCGGTGATCAAGACCGCCGTGGTCCTCGGCCTCGCGGCGCCGCTGGCCATCGGCCTGCTGATTCCGGTGATCTTCGTGCTGGTGGCCGCCGCCGGGCTCGCCACCTACGCGATGGCCGAACGGCCGCTGATCGGCTGGAGCAAGCGGCTGCTGCGTCGCGCCGGTGGCGCGGCTCCAGTTGTGACCGCTTCGGTTGCGGTCAAGGTGGAACCTTAAGGATAGGGCGGACATTGACGCCGAAGGTTAGCTGTTCAATCCACCGGGATCCCTCGATAGATGTTGAACTTCGCCCTTGTCGATGGTTCCGCGCATGGCTCAGCTTTGCGCACCAGGCAAAAGAGCTATCAACAGGACCAGGTCGTATCGACCTTCAATTTTGTATTGTCGTTGACGATCCTGTTGCTATTGATCCCGTTACTGGTGATCGTGGCGACCGCCATCTATCTACAAGACGGCGGTCCGGTTCTGTTCAGTCAGGAGCGAGTCGGTCGCCGAGGCCGAACCTTCCGCTGCCTGAAATTCCGTACCATGACGGTCAACGCGGAGTCGCGGCTGGAGCGCCTGTTGGCCACCGACCCGCGCGCCCGCGCCGAGTGGGCGAAGGACCAGAAGTTGCGCCAGGATCCCCGCATCACCCGCCTGGGCGCGATCCTGCGCAAGTCAAGCCTCGACGAGCTGCCGCAGCTGGTCAACGTGCTGCGCGGCGAGATGAGCCTGGTCGGCCCACGCCCCATCGTTCAGGCGGAGGTCTGCCGCTACGGCCGGCGCATCGCCTACTATCAGGCGGTCAAGCCCGGGATCACCGGTCTGTGGCAGGTGAGCGGCCGCAACGACATCGATTATCGCCGCCGGGTGGCCATGGATTGCCTCTATGTGCGCAAGAAGAGCCTGGCCTATGACGGCTGGTTGCTGGTGCGCACAATTCCCGCCGTGCTCATTCGCCGCGGCTGCTATTAGGCCGCACACGCTGGCGCAAATCCCGCTGGGCGCCGGCCTCCGGTTGTGCTTCCATGCCGCCGCGCCGCAAGGGTGCGGCGTGGGATGTGGTGAGCACCGGTGGTCTACGCGCACAGCTTGGGATGGATGTCCGACAAAGAGCGCTCCGAGCAGCCAGGCAAGATCTGGTTCAACTGGCCGTTGGTTCTTGGGCTAGTGATTAACTTCGCCATCCTGGCGGCCATCGCCTACTGGCTCCTCCACCGCGCCGCCTAGACGCTCGTAAGGGAATCCGTAAGCGGGGGTCAGCCGATCCCGGTGGTCAGGCCGCCGGTGATGGCGCCGCTGCGCGACCGCATGATGATGGTGGTGGCGATGATGGGCGGCGGCGACAGGGCGTCGGGCATGGGCCGTGGCGCGAACGCGCGGACGATGAAGGCGATGGTGGCCGACCGCCGGGTGGCGAACCCTGGGGCGCATCGGGGCCAGGGCCGGGGGCGCCGGGCTCAGGCTGGGCGCAGCGAGATGCTCCGGCGCGGGCGGTTGCGCGACGATCGCCGGGGGCCGGGCCGCGTGAACCGCCGGCAGCCGGCCAAGGCCCAGCCCGGCGGCGGCGACGCCGATCGCGCCGGCGGCGAGCACCAGCGCCAGGCTCCAGGCGGACAGGCGGCCCGAACCGGGGCTTGGTTCTTGCGCCGCCGTTGACCAGGGCGAGGCGGGCGGCGCCGGCGCGCCGATCTCGACGGGCGCGGCGCTTGGATTTCGCCGCGCCGGCCGCTCCGCCGGAACCGGCTCGAGGGCCATCAGCTGATCGCAGGTGGCGCAATAGCGGCGCCAGGCCGGGTTGGCCCCGCCGCACCGCGGACAAGGGATGGTGGCCCGGCTGACCTCGAACGCGTCCTCGCTCGGCGCCGGCGAAAGCGTGGCTGAAAGACTGTTTGCCTGGTCAACCATTCTCGCCGCTCGCGGGGCTGTTTCGGCTCGCCGCTTGTTAACGCCAGCGCCAACCCCCTGTTCCGGCGCACCCCGCCAAGCCCCGCTAAGCCCCGCTCCGGACGGCGGAACGAACTGGCGCCCGGTCACGTTGCAGAGAGGCGTCGAGAGCCGTTGATCGGGGAAGCCAGGGTGAGGGGAAAAATGAGTTCTGCCATCATGGTGAGCCGGGTCGAGCACGGTTGGACCTGGGCGGTGATCAATGACGCCGGCGAGACGACCGCCTGCGGCGCCGCCCACGACCAAGCCTTCGCCATGGCCGCCGCGCGGCGGATATCTCGCCTCGCCGAAGCCGGCCCCGGCAATGACCACACCGCCCTCGGCCACGCCGGCGAACGGCATGGACGCTGAAACCACACCAGACCGCCTTCGGGAGTTGGGACATTGATCGGATTAGCGATTATCGGCGCGGGCCCCTACGGCCTTTCCCTCGCCGCGCACCTGCGCGCCGCCGGGGTGTCGTTCCGGATCTACGGCCGGGCGATGGAGTCGTGGGAAGCCTTCATGCCGCCCGGCATGCAACTGAAGTCGCATCCATGGTCGTCGAACCTGTCGGCTCCCGGCGAGGGCTACACCCTGCAGGACTATTGCCGCGAGCAGGGTGTCGCCTATGACCACGCGCTGCTGATGGTTTCCCGTGAACTGTTCATCGGCTACGGGCGGGCGTTTCAGCAACGGTACGCCGCCGACCTGGCGGACAAGACCCTGCAGCGTCTGGAGCCGGTCGCGGGCGGCTTCCGCCTGACCTTCGCCGACGGCGATGTCAGCGAGGCGCGACGAGTGGTCGTGGCCACCGGCATCCGTCCGTTCGCCTACACGCCGCCGGTGCTGGCGGCCCTGCCCGAGGGCCGCGTGAGCCATAGCGCCGACTACGGCCCGCTGGACGCCATGGTCGGGCGCCGCGTGGCGGTGGTCGGCGGCGGGGCTTCGGCGATCGATCTGACGGTCCTGCTGCGCGAGGCCGGAGCCGAACCGACCCTGGTGGCGCGCACCAAGGCGCTGGCTTTCCTGCCACCCGCCTCGCCTTTGCCGCGCTCGGCGCTCAAGGCGGCGCTGAAACCCAATTCGGGGCTGGGAACGGGCTGGTATCTGTGGCTGTGCGCCAACGCCCCGCAGGTAATGCACGCCTTGCCGGGGCCGCTCCGCCGGCATCTGGTTCGCCACACCCTGGGACCGCTGGCCGGACCCGGCTTGCGGGAACGCCTGGCCGGTACGCCGACCTACCTCGGGCGCGATCTCGCGGCTGTCGAATCTGGTAAAGACCGTATACGGATCAGTTTTGCCGGAACTTCGGCGCCGCCGCCCATCGAAGTCGAGCACGTTATCGCCGCCACCGGCTATCGGACCGATCTCGGCCGGCTCGATTTCCTGCCGCCGAAGCTGCGGGTCGACATTCGCACCGCCGGTGGCGCGCCGCTGCTGAACGCCGCCTACGAGAGTTCGGTCCCCGGGCTACATTTCATCGGCGCCGCGGCGGCGCCCAGCCATGGCCCGGTGGCCCGGTTCGTCTATGGCGTCGAGCACGCCGCCCAGACCCTGACGCGGCGCTTCGCGCACCAGCGGCGGAACCGGCCATCGAGCGCCCCGGCGCCGATCGCCGCTCCGGCCGCGGGTCTGCAAAGCCGCGCCCGCTGAGGCGGCCCGCGGTGGCGCGATGAACGTCCTGCTCCTGGCCACGCTGTTCAAGCTCCCCTACCGGGTGCTGCGCTGCGCCGCGGCGATGCCGGCCGAGGTTTGTGTCCTCGGCGGTCCGGGCGCGCGCGGCCTGGAGTCATCCACCTTCTGCCGGCGGTTCGTCCCGGCCGCGGCGGCGATCGACGGCCAGCCGAGCGAGGCGCTGGCGGCGGAGATCGACGCGGTGGCGCAGCGGCTCGGTATCGATGCGGTGATCGCCGCCGACGCCCCGGCGACCCGCAGCCTGATCGCTTCGCGGCCTTGGCTGCAGACGCGCTGCTTTCCAATGCCCGACCTGGCCAGCTTCGATCTGCTGAACGACAAATGGCGCTTCGGCGGCCTTTGCCAGGAGCTGGGGCTGGCGCGCCCCGCGACCACCCTGTGCGACAGCCTCGCCGACCTCGAGGCCAAGCTGGCCGACTGGCCGGAGAGCCGCGCGCTGCTGGCCAAGCCCCTCGACTGGGATGGCGGGCGTGGTCATGTCCGCCTTCAGGGCCCGCGGCGGCGGCGGGCGGCGGCGCGCATCGACTACCAGCCGATCCTGGTGCAGGAATTCATAAACGGCGCCGACCTCAGCGCCAGCATCCATTGCCGCGAGGGGGCGATCCGCGCCTGCGTCACCCAGGCCTACACGCGTGGGCTCTACACCGCCTACCATGATGCAGGCATCCATCGGCAACTGACCCGCATCGCCGCCAGCCTGCGCCTCGAAGGCATGTTCAACTTCGATCTGCGCACCGACGCGAGCGGCCGCGTCTACTTCCTGGAATGCAATCCCAGGGTATTCTTCAGCATGAAGATGGCGGCCCTGGCGGGGATCAACTTCCTGCGCCTGGGATTGGCGGAGGCTGAAGCAGGCGAGCCGCTGGTGGCCCCCCAGAGTCCCGTCCGGATCCATTTTCCCAGGGCCTTCGCCAGCGCCCTTCGGAGCCCCCACAGCTTTCGTGAGACCGCCTGGCCGACCCTGAAGTTCCTGCTCGCCGACCCGACCCCCTACGTTCGCGAAAAGCTTGGCCTGGAGCGCGAACATCCGCCGCGCACGGGCCAGGCGAGCGGTCGCCAGCGGCCATCTTTGGCGCACATCGAGGGGGCCCGCCGGGAGAGGAACATTAGCGGCATGGAAGCGTTGCAAATTCGGCGCACTGGCGGAGCCGGGGCCTGAATGTTCGGGAGGTAGGGGCCTAGATGATGCACGATTTGTCTCCCCTGGTCGGAGGTGAGGCGCGCCTGGCCGAGCCTGTCTCGGTGGTCGGGCTGATAGCCGCTATCGCGCGCGCCAACCCCGATCGTGGCGCCATCGAATGCTCCGGCCGAACCCTGACCTACCAAGCCCTGGTCGCGCGCGCCGCCGAACTGGCCGCGAGCCTGCGCCAGCTGGGGGCCGAGGCCGAGACGGTGGTCGGCGTCTGCGTCGAGCGCTCGATCGAGCACGCTGTCGCCACCCTGGGTGTGCTGTGGTCGGGCGCGGCGTTCCTGCCGCTCGATCCGGCCTGGCCCGCCGATCGCCTGCGCTGGATCCTGGACGACGCCGGAGCCAGGATCGTGATCGCCTCCGAGGCCATGAAGGAACCGCTCTCAACCCCTGGACGCAGCGTCGTCGGCAGTCAGATCGCCGATCGCCCCCGAACCGAGCGCCTGGCGCCGCCAGCGGTCGGCCCCGAGCAACTCGCCTATGTCATCTACACCTCGGGCTCCACCGGCCAGCCGAAGGGAGTCGAGATCCCCCACCGGGCGCTGGCCAATCTGGCGGCGTGGCACCGGCGGAGCTTCGAGGTGACCGCCGACGACCGAGCCAGCTGGCTCGCCGGTCTCGGCTTCGACGCCTCGGTCTGGGAGCTGTTCGGCGCCCTGGCGTCGGGGACCACACTGTGTGTCGCCAGCGAGCGCGACCGGGTGTCCGCCGAAGGGCTCCGGCGCTGGCTGCTGGCGGCGCGGGTGAGCATCGCCTTCGTGCCCACGCCGCTGGCCGAAGCGTTGATCGGCATCGATTGGCCGGCCAACACCGCCCTCAGATGGCTGTTGACCGGTGGCGATACGCTGCACGCGCGGCCGAGGCCGGGGCTGCCGTTCGCGGTGGCCAACAACTATGGCCCGGCCGAGTGCGCCGTGGTCGCCACGTCCGGGCTTGTCAATCCGGCCGGCTCAGGCCTGCCGACGATCGGCTGGCCGATCGCCGGCGCCCGCGTGCTGATCGTCACCGCCGCCGGCAGGGCCGCGAGTGTCGGCCAGATCGGCGAAATCTGCATTGCCGGCCTTGGTCTCGGCCGTGGCTATCGCCACCAGCCAGCCCTGACCGCGGAGAAGTTCGTCGAACTGTCCGTAGGCGGACGGCCTCCGGAGCGCTGCTATCGCACCGGCGACCTCGGCTGCCTCACCGCCACCGGCGAGATCGCCTTCCGCGGGCGCAACGATGATCAGATACAGCACCACGGCCAGCGGATCGAACCCGACGAGGTGGCGGCGGCGCTGGCCCGCCACCCATTCGTCGGCCAAAGCGCGGTGATCGGCGGCGGCGAGGGGCTGATCGCCTATGTGGCCCCGGCGGCCGGGGCCACGCTGCGCGGATCGGATCTGCGCGCCTTCCTGGCCACCCGCCTGCCCCACTACATGCTGCCGGCGGCGTTCGTCCGCATCGCCGATCTCCCGATCACCGCCAACGGCAAGCTGGACAAGGCCGCCCTGCCGCCGCCGTCGGCGGCCAACAGCCTGCCGAACGCCCCCTATCGGATGCCGGTCTCGGCGGTCGAGCGCCGGGTGGCGGCGCTGATCGAAGAGCTGCTCGATGTCAACGGCGTTGGTCTGGACGACAACTTCTTCCTGCTCGGCGGCCACTCCCTGCTCGGCACCCAGCTGGTGCTGCGCCTCCAGGACTCCTTCGGCGCCGAGCTGGCGCTGCGCGACCTGTTCGAGGCCCCGACCGTCCAGGAACTGGCGGCCAAGGTCGAAGGCGCGGTCGTCGCCATGGTGGCGGCGATGAGCGAGGAGGAGTTGCAGCTCCGGCTGGCGCGCTAGCCATGACCGCCGAATCCAGCGCCATCGCCACTCGCGAGCGGGAGCCGTCGCTCTATCAGCTGCTCGACCCGGCGGTGCTGGCCGATCCCTATCCGCTCTACCGACGGCTGCGCGAGCGCGACCCGGTCGCCTGGGATCCGTTCCTGCATGCCTGGGTGGTGACCAGCTACGCCGGGGTAGTCGAAGTTCTGCACCGGTTCTCGGCCGATCGCACCCCGAGCCCGGACCAGCTGGCGGCCATGGGCATGGGCGCGCTGGAGCCGGTCGCCGCGTTGATGGTCCGCCAGATGCTGTTCATGGACGCCCCCGCCCATACGCGCCTGCGCGGCCTGTGCTCCAGCGCCTTCACCTCGCGGCGGGTCGACCATCTGCGGCCGCACATCCAGGACATCGCCGACGACCTCATCGACCGGGCCGCGAGCAAGGGGCGATTGGACGTCGTCGCCGACTTCGCCAACCCGCTGCCGGCGATCGTCACCGCCGAGCTGCTCGGCGTCCCGACCGCCGATCATGCGCAGCTCAAGAGCTGGTCAGCCGACTTCGCCGGCATGCTCGGCAACTTCCAGCACAATCCCGACCACGTCGCCCTGGCGGCGCGCAGCGTCGCCGAGATGGCAGCCTACTTCCGCTCGGCGATCCGTGAACAGGCGCGCACGGGGGACGCCGGGCTGATCGGGCTGCTCGTCGGCGCCAGCGAAGCGGGAACCAGCCTCTCCGAGGACGAGGTCATCGCCAATGTCATCGTCACCATGGTCGGCGGCCAGGAGACGACCACCAATCTGATCGGCAACGGCCTGCTGAGCCTGATCCGCAATCCGCGCGCCCTGGCTCAGCTGCGCGACGATCCGGCGATCATCGAACCGGCGGTCGAGGAGCTGCTGCGCTACGAGAGCCCGAGCCAGCACACCGCCAGGCTGGCCCCGGCCGACATGGTGCTGGGCGGCAAGCCGATCCGGCGCAAGGATGCGGTGATGGCGGTGATGGCCGCCGCCAATCGCGACCCGTCGCGGTTCGAGGATCCCGACCGGCTCGACCTGACCCGCCCGAACAATCGCCATCTGGCGTTCGGCTGGGCGGCCCATTTCTGCTTCGGCGCGCCTCTGGCCCGCATCGAGGGTCAGGTGGCGTTCGCGACCCTCCTGGCCCGGCTGCCCAATCCACGCCTTGGCCAGGAGCCGCTGGTGTGGCGGCAGAATCTCGGCCTGCGCGGTCTCACCGCCCTGCCGGTCGAGTTTGGCTGATGGACGCCGCCAGCGCCCTCTCCGCCGAGCGCCGCCAGCTGCTCGAAGGTCTGCTGTCGGGCGCGGGCGGGCCGATCGCCGGTCAGGCCATCCCGCGGCGCGCGGAGGGGGCCGCCATTCCCCTTTCCGCCGAGCAGCGCGACGTCTGGTTCCACTGCGCTATGGCCGATGGCGTGAGCCCCTATAACGAAGCCATCACCGTCCATCGCCGCGGTCCTCTCGACATCGCCGCCCTGCAGAGGGCGATGGACGAGATCCTCAGACGCCACGAGATCTGGCGCAGCGCGATCACGCTCATCGACGGCCAGCCGCATATGCTGGTCAGGCCCGAGGTCAGCCTGCGGATCGCCTACCTCGATCTGGCCCACCTGCCGGCCGAGGAGCGCGAGCGGCGGGCGCTGGACCTGGCCGCCGAGGATGCGCGCGCGCCGTTCAAGCTCGACGAGGCGCCGTTGCTGCGCGCGCGCCTGGTGCGCATGGGCCCGGATGTCCATCGGCTGCTGATCACCCTGCACCACATCATCTTCGATGGCGTGTCGATCTATCGCCTGTTCATGCCCGAGCTGGCGAAGCTTTATGCCGTCTACGCCGACGGCGGGACGCCGCCGCCACCCGGGCCACGGCTTCAGTACGGCGACTACGCGCTATGGCGCGAACGGCAGCTGGAGACCGCGCCCTTCACCCGCGAGCTGGCCTACTGGCGCGAGACCCTGGGCGAGGAGCCGCCGGAGCTGAACCTTCCCGCCGACCGCAGTCCGCCGGCGACGCCGAGCTACCGCGGGTCGATGGAATGCTTCACCCTTTCGCGCCAGACCACCGATCAGCTCAAGGCGCTCAGCCGCCAGGAGGGCGTCACCCTCTATGCGACCTTGCTGGCCGCCTTCAAGGCCATGCTGCATCGCTACAGCGGACAGGAAGACATGGTCATCGGCGGGGTGACCGACATGCGCCGCCGACCCGAACTCCAGCCGGTGATGGGCTACTTTCTCAACAGCCTGGCGCTGCGCACCCGGCCGAAACCGGACCTGCCGTTCACCGACTATTTGCAACAGGTGCAGGCGAGCGTGATCGGCGCCCTCGACGCCAGCAATCTGCCCTTCGATCGGGTGGTGCGCGCCTTGCGTCCGCGCCGGACCGGCGGGCGCCATCCTCTGTTCCAGGTGCTGTTTTCCGTCGAGCCCCCGGCCCCGCGCTTCGCCGACGGCTGGGACCTGACCCAGATGGACGTCGTCGTCGGAGCGGCTAAGTTCGACCTCTATCTCGAACTCGACGAGTACGAGGGGCGCCTGATCGGGCGCTTTCTCTACAGCACCGATCTGTTCGAGGCGGCCAGCATCCGGCGCATGATCGGCCACTGGCAAACCTTGCTGGCGGCCATCGTCAACGACCCGCACGCCTTGCTGGGCGATCTGCCGCTGCTGAGCGGCGCCGAGCGCGCCGAGGTGCTTATCGGCCGCAACCAGACCCAGCGCGCGGCTTCCCCGGAGACGCTGCCAACGCTGATCGAAGCCCAGGCCAAGGCGCGGCCGGAAGCCATCGCCGTCATCGCCGATGGCCGCGCCTGGCGGTATCGCGAATTGATGGCGCGGGCGGATGTCCTGGCGGCCAGACTTCACCAGGCGGGCCTCGGCGATGGGGCTCTGGCGGCCATCGCCATGGAGCGGTCGTTCGACCTCATCGCCGCCCTGCTGGCGATCCTGAGGCTCGGGGCCGCCTATCTGCCGATCGACACCGCCCTGCCGCGCGCGCGCATCGCCCAATTGCTGGACGACGCCGCGCCCGCCCTGGTGCTGACCGACACCGCTTCCCTGGGCGCTCTGCCCAGGACCGCAGCCAGGACGGTCATCGCCGATGGCGCGAATGACCAGGCGATCCCGGCGCCTTCGCCCACGGCCGGGGGGCCGCAGTCACTCGCTTATGTGCTCTACACCTCCGGTTCCACCGGCCGGCCCAAGGCGGTCGAGGTTGCCTGCCGGGCGGTGGTCAATCTGCTGGCGGCGGTGGGCGAGTCGATCGGCTTCGGCCCCGACGATGGCCTCTTGGCGGTGACCACCCTCTCCTTCGACATCGCCGCCCTGGAGCTGTTTCTGCCGCTGGTCGCCGGCGGGCGGCTCATCCTGGCCTCTCGCGACGAAGCTGGCGATCCGGGCCGCCTGGTGCGCCGCATTCACGACAGCGGATGCACCGTCATCCAGGCCACGCCGGCGACCTTCCGCGGCCTCCTGGCCAACGGCTGGGCCGGCGATTCGCGGCTCAAGATCCTGTGTGGCGGCGAAGCCTTGCCGGCCGCGCTGGCCGCCGAGCTGCTGAGCCGCGGCGCCGGCCTGTGGAACATGTACGGCCCCACCGAGACCACGATCTGGTCGCTCATCCACAAGGTGCGGCCCGGTGATGATCCGGTCCCCATCGGCCGGCCGCTGGCCAATACCCAGGTGTTCATCGTCGATCGCCACGACGCGCTGGTCCCCGATCTGGTTCCCGGCCAGCTGTTGATCGGCGGCGATGGCGTGGCGCTCGGCTACCGCGGGGATCCGGCGCTGACCGCGGCGAAGTTCGTCAGACTTCCGCACCTCGCGCCGGGAAGGCTCTATCGCACCGGCGACCTCGCCCGCTGGCGCGCCGACGGGACCGTCGAGTTTCTCGGCCGGCTCGACAATCAGGCCAAGATCCGCGGCTATCGGGTCGGCGTCGAGGAGGTCGAAGCCGCTCTCGCCCAGCACCCGAGGATCGCCGCCTGCGCGGTGCGCGCCGCCCCGGACGCGTCCGGCGAAGCCAGCCTGACCGCCTATCTCGTCGGGCCAGGCCTTTCGGAAACCGAGATTCCGGGCATCAGGGCCCGGCTGCGCGAAGTCCTGCCAGCGTACATGGCGCCCAGCCGCTATCACGTGCTGCCGAGCCTGCCGCTGACCGCCAACGGGAAGATCGACCGACGGCGCCTGCCAGGGCCGACGGCGCCGGCCAGCGCCGGCGCCGCCAGTCCGCCTCGTGATGATCTCGAGCGCCTGCTGGCCGACCTGTTCCAGGAGTGCCTGGGTGTGGGCGAGATCGGCCGGGACGACGACTTCTTCGAGCTTGGCGGCCATTCGCTGCTCGCCTGCATTCTCATGGCCAAGATCCAAGGCGCCCTGGGGCGCGAGCTGCCCCTGGTGACCTTCTTCCGCGCGCCGACCATCGCCACCCTGGCCGAGCATCTGCGGGCCCCCAGCGTGCCGCGTTTCGCCCATCTGGTGCCGCTGCGCACCGCCGGCCAGGGCCGGCCGCTGTTTATCGTCCACGGCATCTTCGGCAACGTGCTGCAGCTGCGCGATCTGGCCGAGCTGCTCGAGGCGCCGCGACCGGTCTACGCCCTGCAGGCGCGTGGCGCCGATCCGCGCGAAGCCCCCCACACCCGCATCGAAGAGATGGCTGAGGCCTATCTGGCGGCGATCCGGGAGGTCCAGGACAGCGGCCCCTACGCGCTCGCCGGCTACTCGTTTGGCGGCCTCATCGCCTATGAGATGGGCGTCCGCCTGCGGGCGGCCGGGGAAGCGGTCGATCTCCTGGCCATGCTGGAGACCGATCTCCACGACAGCCTGCTGCCGCTGTCGGGGCGTCTCGCCCACCACGCCTCGTGGCCGGCGCGGGTCGCCCGGCGCCTCATCCGGCTGCCGCCGAAAATGCTGGGACCCTACGTGCTCGGCAAGCTCCGCCGGCTCGGCGCCGGTTCGGTCCTTCCCGATGATTTCGCCGAGATCGGCGGTCTCTCGCCGCAGATGCTCGAGCGCTACCGGCGGATGTACGCCATCGGCGTCGACGAATTCCGGCGCTTCCGCCCCGGCGCCTTCGATGGTCGCTTGAGCGTCTTCCGCAGCCGTGGACCCCGGTTCGACGCCTGCGATCCGATGCCGATCTGGCGCCGCGCCGCCGCCGCCGTCGATCTGTTCGAGATCGAAGGGCGCCACGAGCGGATCATGGAGCGGCCGTTCGTGGAAACCCTGGCGGCGCAGTTGAGCCGCTGCATCGCCAAGGCCGATGGCCAGGCCCCGAGAAAGGAGACGAGGACGATGGGGGAAGGGGGTCTGGCGGCTCTCCGCGCGTGGGCGTGACGGCGTCAATCCCGGGGTTGGCGGCGCATTGGGCGCCGCTCAGCGTCAGCGCCGCGAGGCAAGCCGAGCTGGCCGCCTGGCTCGCGCCGGCCGAGGCTGATCGCGCCGCTCGCTATCGCCAGGCGCGCGATCGCCGGCGCTTCATCGTCCGTCGCGGGCGGTTGCGTCAGCTGTGCGCCGATCGCCTGGGGTGCGCTCCGAGCCAGGTTCCGCTCGCCGAGGGACCGTTCGGCAAGCCGTTCGTCGAGGGCGCGAGCCTGCGCCTCAATCTGTCTTCTTCAGGCGATCTGGCGCTGGTGGTGCTGGCCGAGGATCTCGACGTCGGCTGCGACATCGAATGGCGGCGGCCCGATCTCGCCAGCCGCCGGACCGCGGAAAGGCTGTTTTCGCCCAGCGAGAAAGCCCAGCTGCGGGCGATCGACACCGAGGCGGCGTTCACCCGCGCCTTCTTCGCTTGCTGGACCCGCAAGGAGGCCTTGATCAAAGGCGTCGGGCTGGGTCTCTCCCTGCCGCTCGAGGACTTCGATGTATCGGTGGCGCCGGACTGTCCCGCGCCGTTGCTGAGCGGACCGCCGGGGTGGTCGCTGCGCGCCTTCGAGCCGGCGCCGGCGCTGCACGTCGCCATCGCCTTCCGCGCCTGAAGATTTTGCCTTTCGCGCCACCCTGTGGTCACACTGGCGCATGGAGGCGCTGCATCTGCAGGCCTGGGTCATTCCGGCCTTTCTCGGTCTTGGCCTGGCGGCGGCCAGCGGCCTTCGTACCTTCCTGCCGATCACCCTGCTGGCGCTGGCCGCGCGCTTCGGCCTGTTCGGCGCGACCCTCAACCCCCACGCCGCCTGGCTGACCTCGACCCCGTTCCTCATTGGCCTGGTGGTGGCTACGATCGCCGAGCTGGCGGCCGACAAAATCCCGATCGTCGATCATTTCCTTGGTCTGGTTGGAACCATCACCCGCCCCGCCGCCGGGGCTCTGGCCGCCGGGGCGGTGTTCGCCCACCTCGACCCGGGCACGGCGGCGCTGGCCGGCCTGGTCATCGGCGTGCCGACGGCGCTCGCCTTCCACGCGGTGCAGTCGGGGGCCCGGGTGGTCAGCACCACGACCACCGCCGGAATCGCCAATCCCTACCTGTCCCTGATCGAGGATCTGCTCTCGGGCCTGATGGCGGTGGCGGCGATCGCCGCACCGGTCCTGGCCGCGGTGGCGGTCGCCGGCCTGCTGTGGCTGCTGATCGCCGTGCGTCGCCGGCGGCGCATGCGCCGGCCGGCGGCCGGTTAGCGCAGCCGGAGCCAGCGGCGGCCGCGGTAGGAATCGGCGATAACCCAGGCGGCGGCGGTGAGGGTCCAGGAGATCACCGTTTCGCTCCACGCGAAGGCGCTCGGGTGGCCGGCGGCGGCGATCGGCGCCCACACCAGAAACGTGAACCCGGCGATCTGTAGCGTGGCCAGGCTGGCGGCCAGCCTGGCCAGGACGCCGGCGATGATCGCCACGCCGGCGGCGATGTAGGCGCCGCCGGTGAAGTAGGCCCACCCGGGATGGCCAGGCAGCCAGGCCGGAACCAGGCTCGCGGTCTCCTTGAGGTAGGCGAAATGGGCCGCACCGAAGGCGATCAGGGACGCGCCGAAGAGGGTGCGGGCGATGCGCAGGCCAGGCTCGCCGGCGGCGAAGCCAAGGTGGCGGCGATCCCAGGCATTGGCGGTCCCGGCGTAGAGCGTCCAGGCGCCGGCGAGAACGACCACGGTCTCGGCGCAATTTTCCCAGGTATCCATCGACCCGGGCGCCAGGACGATGACCCGGACCCTGAACACCAGCACCCAGAGCAGCAGCCAGGCCAGAAGAACCCGCGCCGCCAGGGCGGCCGAGCCCCGCCAGAGGAGACCGGCGCCGGCTCCAAGGCAGACGAGGGCGCACATCCACACCAGCGCCGCGCGCCCCGGCCACGCCTTGGGAACCGGCGCCCACAGGCCGGTGAGGTCGGCGCTGACCAGCCCCATGATCCCAAGGGCGATCAACGTCGCCGCGAACACCCAATGGGCCAGCCTGGCTTTGCGCATCCAGCCGTCCTCCCCGCTAGAGCCTGATGGCTTCTAACACAGCAAAAAAGGGTCACGCTTGGCGACAGCCAGGACGCCAGCGGCTAAGAGCGGCGCCATGGAAATCCTGCGGAGCCTCCCCTGGCGCGTCATCCGGCGATGGCGCCGGCGCGCCTTAGGCAAGCCCGACCTGGTGACGCCCGATACCGCCGAGCTGCCACCCAGCGCCGCCGAGGCCCTCGGGCGCGCCGCTAGCAGCGATTTCGCGCGCCTGTTTTACGCCCATCGCGGCCGGCCGGCGTACAAATGGACCCACTATCTGGATGCCTACGAGCGCCACCTCGGCCCCTGGCGCGGTCGCCAGGTCCGCCTGCTGGAGATCGGGGTCTGGAACGGCGGCTCGCTCGAGCTGTGGCGCGACTACCTTGGCCCGCAGGCGGTCATCTTCGGTCTCGACATCGACCCCGCCTGCGCCGGCCGGGTCGATCCCCCGAACCAGGTCCGGATCGGCTCACAGGCCGACAAGGGCTTTGTCCGCACGGTGGTCAAAGAGATGGGCGGCCTCGATATCCTCATCGATGACGGCTCGCACATCGCCGACCATCAGCGGGCCTCGTTCGAGGCGCTCTGGCCGCTGCTGAGCGATGGCGGCCTCTATGTGATCGAGGATCTGCACACCGCCTATTGGCCGGGTAACTACCGGGGCGGCTTCCGGCGCGCCGGAACCGCGGTCGAAATGGTCAAGGCGCTCATGGACGAGGTGAACCGGGCCTACCACTGGCATGGCCGCATCGCCGATGTGTCGGCCATCCACGTCTATGACTCGCTGGCGGTGGTCGAAAAGCGCGCCGCGCCCAGCCCCGCGCAGATCAGCGTCGGCGCGCCGAGCAAAGCGGCTGGCTAATCGATCTGCCAGTCAATGTCGCCGCACACCTCCGGCGGCAGGCCATCGAGAGCCACATCGACGCTCTGGCGCGTGGCCTTGCTTGGCAAGCGGATGACGAAGTCCAGCCGGCCCTTGGCGGAATAGCGGCGCTCGCTGATGATCCGGCAGCCCTGGCCCTCCAGGGCGCGGCGATAGGCTTCGGCGCATTCGATGGTGCGGCCCTTGGGCAGATCCTCGATCCGCACCCGGCAGGCCGGCCGCGAGTCGAACAGCCAGATCAGGAGGAAGGCGAACAGCGTCGTCAGCGTCGCCAGGTGCGGCAGGCCGACGCCGGTGATCAGGCCCACCAGGGTGACCACGATCAGCCGGCCGGTGTCGCGCGTCGAGGCCGTATCGGAGCGGAAGCGGATCAGACCGCCGATGCCGAACACCACCACCCCGATCACCATGCCGAACTCGCGCACGGTGACGCCGATCACCGCGCCGATGAAGGCGTACATGATGTACACCTTGGGCATGTCGGCCTCGATCAGGGAATCGACCGTGCGCCGCATCTTCGGGTGGTAGCCGATCGCCGCGCCGAGCAGCATCGCCAGGAGCAGCGAGCCCAGCGAATCGAGGATGAACTGCCGGTCGAAGAAGCCGGCCCAGCCGATCGCCCTCAGCTGGCCGGGCGAATCCCCGAACAGCGTGGCGCTGGCCGCGCCCAATCCATGCAAGGAAAGCACAGACTGACCCAGAACGCTCATGTCATTCCCCCACCCACTCAGCTTGGCGGCAGCGGCGCGGCTTGGCAAGCGCGGTCCATCGCCCTACGAGAGGGTGATGGCTAGGCTTCTGGCAGGGGTGGCGATCGCGCTGGCCGTGGCGCTGGCCGGCCCGGCGCTTGCCGTCCAGACGGCCTGGGACAATGTCGCCAAGGTGGTGGTGTTCGGCGACCTGCACGGCGACTACGCCAAGTTCCACGACATGCTGAGCCAGGCGGGCCTGATCGACGCCCATGACAACTGGAGCGGGGGAAAGACGCATCTGGTGCAGGTCGGCGATGTGCCCGACCGGGCGCCGGACACGCGCAAGATCGTCGATCTGTTGATCAAGCTCGAGCCGCAGGCCAGACGCGCCGGCGGCTATGTCCACGCGTTGATCGGCGATCATGAAGCCATGAACATGGAGGGCGACCTCCGCTACACCACGCCAGGCGAATTCGCCGCCTTCGCCGGCCGCGATTCGGCGGCCATCCGCGACCGCTATTACGCCGCGGTGGTGGCGGCGCTGAAGGCGCATCCGCCGCCAACCGGCCGGGTGACCTTCGATGCGGCGTTCAGGGCCAAGTTCGACGCCGCACACCCGCTCGGCTGGGTCGAGCACCAGATCGCCTGGTCAACCCAGGGGCCCTATGGCCGCTGGGTGCTGACCCACCCGGCGATCATCCGCATCGATGACGCGCTCTACATGCATGGCGGCCTGGGGCCGGACTTCGTCCCCTTCGACATCGAGGCGATGAACAAGGCGGTGATCACCGCGCTCAATCATCAGCCGGAAGTCGCCGGCGGGCCGCACGACATCCTGTGGAACGAACAGGGTCCCCTCTGGTACCGCGGACTGGCCTGGAACAAGGAGGCGAGCGAGGCCGCCAACGTCGACGCCATCCTGGCCCGCTATCGCGTCAGCCACATCGTCATCGGCCACACCAAGGCCTACCGCGAGGTCAACACGCGCTTCGGCGGCAAGGTGATCCTGACCGACGTGTTCGCGGGCAGCCGCTGCCTCGATCCGCACGCGTTTCTGATCAAGGAGGGCGACAAGCTGACCACCGTCTACCGAGGCCACGCCCTGGCGCTTGGCGTCGGCGGCCAGGCGCAGGCCGATTACCTGGCCAAGGTGGCGGCCGTGGACAAGACCGACACCCCTTCGAACGCGCCGTGCGGGAACGTCGAGTACGCGATGCCTCAGCCGCCGCCCGGATAGGCGGTCGTTCAACGGCAGTGCTTGACGAGCTGGCTCTGCATCTTGCCGGGGTCCTCGATGACCGCGAAGAACCCGTCCAGGAACCGGTCGGTCTTGTTGCGGAAGCTGGCGTCCAGACCCGGCTGGCCATCGATCAGAGCGTGCATGTCGGCGCGGCGGGCCAGATACTCCTGGGCCACGGACGGGATCTCGCCGCTCATGGCGCAATAGCCGCGGAAGAAGCGATCGGTGTTCTTCTCGATCGGGATGCCGACGGGCGGTCCGGCGTAGGGCGCATCGACGAAGCCGGAGAAGTCGAAGTCGTAGGGCACCGGAACCACGTCCTTGGCGCTCGCCGGCGTCGCCCCGGGCGAGGCCAGCAGGCGGGTGTTGTGGCAACAGGTCTCGCCGGCGGCGGCGGCCAGGAACTCCCAGTCCAGGTTGCCGATCATATACTCCAGCAGGGCCGCGCGGGTGGTGGCGTGGGGATCGAGCTGGGCCAGCTGGACCATGTGCGATGGCCCCTTCAACTCGCCGCGGTCGTTGCGTTCCGCCACCCCGCCGATCTCCTCGATCAGATAACCGAAGCGGGTGATCCCCGGATCGGTCGGGCTTTCCCGGTAAGTGACCTCGGCGGCGCGGACGCGCAGGCTCAGCGGCGTGATCAGGTTGTAGATCTTGTAGACCAGGTATTCGAGCATCACCCGCTGTTCGAAATCGCGCTGGGTGCGGCAATAGGCGACCAGCTTCAGGTGGTGCTGGCCGTGGAACACGCTGCCCTTCATCGCCTGCTTGTCGAACAGCAGATAGATCGGCGGGAAGTTGCAGTAGTATTTGCGCCGGCTGATGCCGCGCGGGCGCACCTGGATCGGATACGTCCGGGTGGCGCCGGTCTCATCGGTCAGCGCCAGGCTCGCCGGATAGGGTTTAAGGCTGGTCTTCGCCTCGCGCACCAGGGCCGGCCACGGCGCGGTCAGGGTGATGCGCAGCGGCGGCGCATCGGCCGCGAACAGCTTGTCCGCCGCCACCGCCGGCGAGGCAAGGAGCCACGCCAGCGCCAGCAAGCCTAGAAATGCGCGAACCATGCCATCCCCCGTTGTCCTGCGCGGAGTTTGCCACAGGAGGGCCGGCTCGGCACCCCGGAAACGTCGCCTCGAGAGCCCGGCTCTCGCCCCGGCGACGGCGGCGCGGTCGGCAACCGCGCGGGTCGCGGTCATCCGCTTGGGGATCTCCCCACCCGATTGATCTCCTCGGCAAGCTGCGCTTGCTGGTAGGGCTTGAAAAGTCGCGGCAGGTGCATTTCAGCCCCGGCGGCCAGATCCGCGTAACCGGTGGCCAGGAGAATTGGCATCTGGGGTCGTATCCGGCGCGCCTTGCGGGCGAGTTGGGCGCCGGTCATCCTCGGCATCAGATAGTCGGTGATCATCAGGTCGAATGATTGGCCACCGCCGAGGAGGCGCAGGGCGGATTCGCCCGAATTGACCTTGGACACCTCGTGTCCGAGATCCTCGAGCATATCGGCGGTGCTCGCGGCGATGAGCTCGTCGTCGTCGACGAGGAGAATCTTCATCGGTGGCGCGGATGGATCTCTTGGCGGCTCTCGTCCGAGGTCATCGGCGTCCCGAACGGCGGATTCCGTAACCGGCAACCAGAGCTCGGCGACCGTCCCCACGCCCTCTGTGCTGGTGAGCCGCAGGGCGCCTTCCAGCTGGACGGCGAGCCCGTGCACCATGGAAAGGCCGAGCCCGGTTCCCTTGCCCACCTCCTTGGTGGAGAAGAACGGCTCGGTGGCCTTCGACAAGGTCTCGGAATCCATCCCCAAACCGGCGTCGGCGATGGACAGGCGGACGTAGGCGCCTTCCCTCAGATCGGCGCAGGCCGCCGTTTTCACCGCCTCGGCCTTGATCGATAAGGTTCCCCCCTCTGGCATCGCGTCGCGGGCGTTCACGGCCAGATTAAGGAGCGCCAGTTCGACTTGGTTGGCATCGATCAGCGCGGGCGGCAGGGTTAGGGGCAGATCCGTCCTCAGCTCAATTTGCGGCCCGAGCGAGTGCTCCAGCAGATCGGTCATCCCCTTCATGAGCGCGACCAGGTCGGTGGGCCGTATCTGCAGATCCTGACGGCGGGCGAAAGCAAGCAGACGCTGGGTCAGCGCGGCGCCGCGCTGCGCGCCCTGCGAGGCCGCATCGATCAGGCGCGCGGCTCGCGGATCTCTCGGGAGGTGCTTGGCAAGCAGCTCGAGGTTGCCCAGCACGGCCATAAGCAGGTTATTGAAATCGTGAGCAACTCCGCCGGTGAGTTGGCCGATCATCTCCATCTTCTGCGATTGCCGCAGGAGATCTTCCGCGCGTTCGCGCTGGCCGATCTCGGTCAGCATCGCCACGTGGGCGTTGTTGAGTTCCGCGGTTCGCTCCACGACCCGTTCTTCGAGGGTGTCGTTGAGCCGCCGCCCCGCTTCCAGCGCGGCCTGCAGCCGCTCCCCGCTTTCGCGCAGCTCGGCCATTCGGGCCCTGGCTTCGAACTGACGCCGCCTGGCGCGCGCCGCCGATCTCGCCAGGCTGATGAAGGTGGTCGGATGAAACGGACGCTCGAGAAACGAGACGTTGCCCAAAATCTCCGACAAGCGCATGGCGGCAGGGTCGCGCTCGGCGCCGCCGCCGTGTTGGGTCAAGACGATGAACGGCAGATCCGACCACAGGGGCTGGGCCTTGATGGCGACGGAGAGGCGGCGAAGGTCGGCGGTCCGCAGCGCTTCCTCCGCCAGCACGACGAATCGGGTTTGATCGTCGATCGACCTTTCGAGATCGGCAAGCCCCGCGCAGATCCGACTTTCGATGCCGGCTTCCGCGAGGAGCGCCTGCGCCACTTGCGCGTCGCGCCCGCCGGGCGCGTGGATCAGAGTCTGAGTGCCTGTGTCGGGGATATCGTCCCTCCTCAGGCGGAGACGTCGAAATCCGGCGCGTGGGTTCCGATCAAAGTCGGCACGCCGCGCAGGATACCGTGGAATTCCGTCAACGGGGGACCAAGGTTGATCCCGGCCGAGCCAATGCGATACTCGCGAATGGTCTCCTCATGGGCGCCAGTGCGTTTCTTGATCACCGAGATCGCCCGGCGCACTCTCCCAAAGGCCTCGAAATAGCGCAGCAGGATCACCGTGTCGGCCAGGTAGGTGAGATCAACTGGAGCCTTCATGTCGCTGACCAGGCCATGTTGCGCCACGGTCAGAAACGTCGAGGCGCCTTGGCGGTTCAGGTATTGCAGCAACTCGTGTAGGTGCAGAATCAGGGCGTTATCGTTCGGCATCGCGGCCTGGTAGCCATTGACGCTATCGATGACCACCGTTCTGGCCTTGGCCGTTACGACGCGGTCGCGGACCCGGTGGGCGAACTCGCCGGGGGCCAGTTCGGCGGTGTCGATCTGGTCGATCTGAAGCTTGCCGCCCTCCCGCATCGCGACGAGGTCGAATCCCAGCGTTTGGGCGCGCCCGAAGAGCAGGCCGAGTTCCTCGTCGAATACGAACATCGCCGCCTTTTCTCCGCGGCGGATGGCGGCGGCGACGAACTGCAGCGTCAACAAGCTCTTCCCGGCGCCGGCGGGGCCCAACACCAGCGTGCTCGATCCCTGTTCAACGCCGCCGCCCAGGAGAGCGTCGAGTTCGGCGATGTCGCTGGTCACCTGCTTACGTTCGAAGAGGCTGTAATGCTCTGAGGAGACGAGCCTGGGATAGGCGACCACGCCGCCA
>DASYGN010000006.1:0-25996 GCA_035999625.1 Caulobacteraceae bacterium
GCGGCCGCGGGGCCGTGCCCCTCTACAATCTGATGGAGGACGCGGCCACGGCCGAGATCAGCCGGGCCCAGATCTGGCAATGGATCGCCCACGGCGCGCAGCTCGACGATGGGCGGACGGTCGATGCGGCCCTGTTCCAGACACTCCTGGCCGAGGAGATGGCCCCCTTCGGCGGCGGCGCCTTCCCCGAGGCGATCCGCCTGTTCTCGGCCATGACCTTGTCGGAACGGTTCGAGGAGTTCCTCACCCTGCCGGCTTATGGGGTCCTGGCGGACTAGCTCCGCGTTCCAAATCCGATTGAGCTTGCGCGCCCCGGCCAATACAAGCGTTTGAAAACCGAGGGACGCCGCCATGACCGCCATCAACGCCGTGACCGCCTATGCCCTGGATGGCGATGTCGGCGTCATCACCCTCAACTCGCCGCCGGTGAACGCCCTTTCCGCGCCGGTCAGGGATGGCCTGTCGGAAGGCATGAAGGCCGCGCTCGCCGATCCCGGCGCCAAGGCCATCGTGATCATCTGCGAGGGTCGGACCTTCATCGCCGGGGCCGACATCACCGAATTCGGCGGGGCCCAGAAGGGCGCCAGCCTGTTCGATGTCCAGGACGCCATCGAAGGCGCGCCAAAGCCGGTGATCGCCGCCATCCACGGGACCGCGCTTGGCGGCGGCCTGGAGGTGGCGCTGGCCTGCCATTACCGCGTCGCCGTGGCCTCGGCCCGCTGCGGCCTGCCCGAGGTCAACCTCGGCCTGCTGCCCGGCGCGGGCGGCACCCAGCGCCTGCCCAGGATCGTCGGACCGCAAAAGGCCATGGAGATGATGACCAGCGGCGCCCACGTACCGGCGAAGGCGTGCCTGGACATGGGCCTGGTGGACGCCCTGGTCGAGGAGGGCAAGCTGAAGGAAGGCGCGGTCGCCTTTGCCCATCAGGTGGCCGCCGAGAAGCGGCCGCTGAAGAAGGTCCGCGAACTCAACGACAAGGTCGAGGCGGCGCGCGGCCACCCGGAAATCTTCGCCGACTTCCGCAAGGCCAACGCGCGCAAATTCCGCGGCTTCCTGGCCCCCGAATACAACATCCGCTGCGTCGAGGCGGCGGTGAATCAGCCTTTCGAAGAGGGCCTGAAGACCGAGCGGCGCCTGTTCATGGAACTGATGACCGGACCGCAGAGCGCCGCCCAGCGTTACGCCTTCTTCGCCGAGCGCGCGGCGGCCAAGATCCCCGATGTTCCCGACGACACCCCGATCATTCCGGTGAACACCGTCGGGGTCCTGGGCGCCGGCACCATGGGCGGCGGCATCGCCATGAATTTCGCCAACGCCGGCCTGCCGGTGACCCTGGTCGAGGTGAAGCAGGAGGCGCTGGATCGCGGCCTGGCCATCATCCGGCGGAACTACGAGCGCACCGCCGCGCGCGGCGGCCTCAAGGCCGAGGATGTCGACAAGCGCATGGCCCTGATCAAGGGTTCGCTCGACATGAACGATTTCGCCGGCGCCGACCTGGTCATCGAGGCGGTGTTCGAGCGCATGGACATCAAGAAGGAGGTGTTCGCCAAGCTGGACGCCATCTGCAAGCAAGGCGCCATCCTGGCCACCAACACCTCGGCGCTCAACATCGATGAGATCGCCTCGGTGACCGGGCGGCCGGAGGCGGTGATCGGCCTGCACTTCTTCTCGCCGGCCAATGTCATGCGCCTGCTGGAGATCGTCCGCGCCGAGATGACCGGCAAGAGCGTCATCGCCACCTGCATGAAGCTGGCCAGGAGGATCGGCAAAATCGCCGTCCTGGTCGGGGTCACGCCGGGTTTCGTCGGCAACCGGATGCTGTTCCAGCGCCAGCGCGAAGCCCAGAAGCTGGTGCTGGAAGGGGCGATGCCGTGGGACGTCGACCGCGTGCTCTACGACTTCGGCTTCCCCATGGGCCCGTTCGCGATGAGCGATCTGGCCGGCCTCGACATCGGCTGGGTGAAGGAGAAATCCAAGGGCGAGACCATCCGCGATGTGCTGTGCGAGATGGACCGGCGCGGCCAGAAGACCGGGGCCGGCTATTACGACTACGACGAGAACCGCAACGCCAAGCCCTCGCCGGTGACCGAGAAGATCATCCACGACTTCATCGTCAAGTCGGGGGCGAACCCCCGAACCATCTCGGATGAGGAAATTCTCGAGCGCTGCGTCTATCCGATGATCAACGAAGGAGCGAAAATACTCGCTGAGAAGAAGGCCATCCGCGCCTCGGACATCGATGTGGTGTGGGAGAACGGCTACGGCTGGCCGCTCTATCGCGGCGGGCCGATGTTCTATGGCGATCAGATCGGCCTCACCAAGGTGCTGGAAACGATGAAGGCCTTCCAGGGGCGCATGGGCGATGACTTCAAGCCCGCCGCCCTGCTGGAAACCCTGGTCGCCGAGGGCAAGACCTTCGCCAGCCTGCGCTAAAGCGCGCCGTTGACCGCGGGGTAGCCTCGGTTAAGGTCTCCTCCCTCCACGGGGAAGGGGTTCCACGACATGCGCAGATTGACCGCCGCCGCCTTGTGTCTGGCTCTGGCCGCGCCCGCCGCGCCGGCTTTCGCCCAGTACGGCATGGACAAGAACGGGCCCAAGAACGGGGCCACGCCCGCATTGCCACAGTGCGCCAGGCCGCTCGGCCGGGCCGCCATCCACGAGCCGGACCACGACTGGTGGACGGGCTTGGGGCTCTCCAATCCCGAGGCGCTGCTCAAGCTCTTCGCCTTGCGTTCGGGGTGCCTGCGGATCGTCGACCGCGGCGCGGGCCTGGCCATGCGCAACGAGGAATCGGCCCTCAACTCCTCCGGCGATCTGCAGCGCGGCTCCAACATCGGCCGCGGCCAGATCGCCGCCGCCGACTTCTTCATCGTGCCCGACATCGCCAACTCCAACCGCAACTCCGGCGGCTCCAATATCGGCGGCGCCTTTGGCCACTTCCTTCCCGGCGGGTTCGGGGCCATCGCCGGGGGCCTGAACATCAAGAAGAGCGAGGCGCACACGCTCATCACCCTGGAGGATGCGCGCACCACCGAGCAGCTCTATGTCGCCGAGGGCCTGGCGCAGAAGAGCGACATTTCCTTCGGTGGCGGCGGCTTTGCCGGCGGCTGGGGCGGCTGGGGCGCCCTGGCCGGCAGCAGCTACGCCAACACCGACATCGGCAAGGTGATCAGCGCCGCCTACTTCAACGCCTTCGTCGATCTGGTGCACTACATGCAGAACCAGCAGCCGGGGGCCCAGGCCGCCGCCGCGCCGGCCGCCTCGCAGCGCACCACCCAGGCGCTGAACGCCCGCATCAGTCCCTCGGCCACGGCCAGGATCGCCTATCATCTGGCCGCCGGCGCCTCGGTCTATCCCACCGGACAGCGGAGCGGCGTGTGGATGGAGGTCGATGACGAGAACGGCAACCGCGCCTGGGTGCCATCGACGATGACCACTTCGCGCTAGTGAAAATCGCGGCTCGCCTGGAGGCGGGCGGGGCGTGATCGGACCGGGCTGAGCTCGCTTTCGCGCAGGTCGTTCAGCCGGCCGGTAAGGTCGGTGAAGCGCTCGGCGACCACGTGGATCACCTCGCCCGCCCGCTGCAGGCGGCCATGGACGATGAGCAAGCGCGAGGCCATCACCACCCGCCGGTTGGCCTGAAAAACGTCCGGCCAGATCACCGCGTTGGCGATCCCGGTCTCGTCCTCCAGGGTGGCGAACACCACCCCCTTGGCGGTGCCTGGTCGCTGGCGGATCAGCACCAGGCCGCCGACGCTGAGCCGGGTCCCATCCTGCATCTGCTTCAGATGCGCCGCGTTGACCGCCCCCAGGCTGGTCAGCAGGGTGCGGAAGAAAACGCACGGATGGGCTTTGAGCGACAGGCCGGCGGTGCGGTAATCCTCGGCCACGTGATGGCCGAGGGTCATGGTTGGAAGCGCGGCCGGAGTTTCCTTCGGTGGCCCCATGAGCGCCAAAAGCGGGGCCTGGGTCTCGGCCTTGGCCTCCGGCGCCAGGGCCTTGACCGCCCACAGGCCCTGGCGGCGATCCAGCCCCAGCGAGCGCAGGGCGTCGGCCTCGGCCAGCAGCTCCAGGCTCTGGCGCGACAGGCCGGCGCGGGCGGCGATCTGGCGCAGGTCGCGCGCGCCCGCACCCCGCGCGTCGATCAGGCGCTGCGCCTCGGCCTTCTTCAGGCCGCTGATCTGGCGCAGGCCGAGGCGAACGGATTTGAGCGCGCCGCACCCCCCTGGGGGAGGGGGAACGCGAAGCGGTGGAGGGTCCTCCAGCGTGCAGTCCCAGTCGCTCATCAGGATGTCCACGGAGCGCACCTCCACGCCATGCTCGCGGGCGTCGCGGACCAGCTGGGCCGGCTGATAGAAGCCCATCGGCTGGCTGTTGAGCATGGCCGCACAGAAGGCGTCCGGATGGTGGCGCTTCAGCCACGCCGAGACATAGACCAGCTTGGCGAAGCTGATCGCGTGGCTCTCCGGAAAGCCATAGGAGCCGAAGCCCTCGATCTGGCGGAAACAACGATCGGCGAACTCGGCATCGTAGCCGCGCGCCACCATGCCGTGGACGAACTTGGCTCCATAGACGCCGACATCGCCATTGTGGCGGAAGGTGGCCATCGACCGGCGCAGGCCGTTGGCCTCCTCGGGGGTGAATTTGGCCGCCTCGATGGCCAGGCGCATGGCCTGCTCCTGGAACAGGGGCACGCCCAGGGTCTTGCCGAGCACCTTCTTCAGTTCGTCGGCCGGGCCATGCTCAGGGGCGGGGGCGGGAAAGCTCACCGGCTCGCTCCCCTCCCGTCGACGCAGATACGGATGCACCATATCGCCCTGGATGGGGCCGGGTCGCACGATCGCCACCTCGATCACCAGATCGTAGAAGCGTCTCGGCTTCATGCGCGGCAGCATCGACATCTGGGCCCGGCTCTCGACCTGGAACACGCCCACCGAGTCGGCCTTCGACAGCATGGCGTAGACGGCCGGATCCTCCCTGGGGATGTCGGCCATGTCGGCGATGCCGAGACTGACCATGGCCTTGCGGATGGCGCTCAGCATGCCCAGCGCCAGGACATCGACCTTCATCAGGCCCAAGGCGTCGATGTCATCCTTGTCCCACTCCAGGAAGGTGCGGTCCTTCATCGCCGCGTTGCCGATCGGGACCGTCTCGTCGAGCCGGCGCCTGGTCAGCACGAAGCCGCCGACGTGCTGGGAGAGATGGCGGGGAAAGCCCAGAATCTGCTCGGCCAGGGTGACCGCGCGGCGAATTTCCGGACTCTCGGGATCGAGACCCGCCTGGCGGATGTGATCGTCGGGCAGGCCATCGCCCCAGCCGCCCCAGACCGTGCCGGCCAGGGCCGCGGTCACGTCCTCGGTCAACCCCAGGGCCTTGCCGACGTCGCGGATGGCGCTGCGCGGGCGGTAGTGGATCACCGTGGCGCAGATCGCCGCCCGCTCGCGGCCATAGCGGGCGTAGACATACTGCATCACCTCCTCGCGCCGCTCGTGCTCGAAATCGACATCGATGTCCGGCGGCTCGTCGCGCTCCTTGGAGATGAAGCGGGCGAACAGCATGTCGTGGTCGGGCTCGGTGGGATCGACCGCGGTGACGCCAAGGCAGAAGCAGACCACCGAATTGGCCGCCGAGCCGCGCCCCTGGCAGAGAATGCCCTGGCCGCGCGCCCAGGCGACGATATCGTGCACGGTGAGGAAGTAGTTGGGATAGTCGAGCGCCTCGATCAGGGCCAGCTCGTGGTCGAGCAGATCGGCGACCTTGTCCGGAATCCCGGCCGGGTAGCGCCAGGCCGCGCCCTTCCAGGCCAGATCGCGCAGATGGGCGATGGCGGTCTTGCCGGGCGGGACCGGCTCGTCGGGATATTCGTATTTCAGCTCGCCAAGATCGAAGCGGACCCGGCCGGCGAGATCGATGGTCCGCTCCACCGCCTCCGGCCAGGCCGAAAACAGCCGCGCCATCTCGGCCGGCGATTTCAGGTGCCGTTCGGCATTGGCTTCGAGGACGAGGCCGGCCGCCTCGATGGTGCATTTCTCGCGCACGCAGGTGAGGATGTCCTGCAACGCCCGCCGCTCGGGGCCGTGGTAGAGGACATCGTTGCTGGCGATCAGCGGCGTTGCGCACCGCGCGGCCAGACCGTTCAGCCGATGGAGGCGCTTGAGATCGCGCGCGCCGTAGGGTCTGGACGCCAGCAGCCAGATGTGGCCGGCGAAGGCCTCGCCCAGGCGGGCCAGTTCGGCGGCGAAGGCCTCGTCGAGCCTTGGCGGTGGAACCACCAGCAGCAGCTGGCCCTGGCCATGCACGGCCAGATCGGCGGCGGTCAGATGGCATTCGCCCTTGGCCGCGCGGCGCTGGCCAAGAGTCAGGAGACGCGTCAGGCGGCCCCAGGCTTCGCGATCGCTCGGATAGCAAACAAGGCTCGGGGTGGCGTCGGCGAAGTCGAGCCGGGCGCCGGCCAACACCCGCTGGCCGATCTCGCGGCCCTTGGCCCAGGCGCGCACCACCCCGGCCAGGGTGTTGCGGTCGGCAACGCCGATCGCCGCCAGGCCCAGCGCCTTGGCGCCCAGCACCAGTTCGCCCGGATGCGAGGCCCCGCGCAGGAAGCTGTAATTGCTGGTTGTCTGCAGCTCGGCATAGGCCATCAGCCGGCTTCCGCAGTCTTATCCGCAGATGACGCAGATTTCTCGTTTACAGATGGTCGCCAAGAGGCGTCTGTCAGGATGAAGCGGCGGTATTCCAGACGCGCACCGCCGAAGTTCAGCAGCAAACCAAGCCCCATGTCAGAGGCTTTGAGATAGTTGATAACCTGCGCCTCTTCGCCGGCCGTAAGCTGCGCTAGCGCTTTCAATTCGACGATCAGGGTTTCGGTGCGTGGATCCCTTTGATCTGCGCCAATCAAATTTCCCATCTGTGTCATCTGCGGATCAGCCGAACAGGCCGTGCAGCCACCACCGCGGTGGGTTCTCGGCGTCATAGAGGCCGGCGCGGAACAGCCAGAAGCGGGCCCCGGTTTCGTCCTCCACCTGGTAATAATCACGCACCGCCGCCGGATCGTCGAAGGGGCGACGCCACCATTCCTGCGCGAGCCGCTCGGGCCCCTCGGCGCGACGCACCCGGCGGGCCTGGCCGCGCCAGCGGAACAGCACCGGCGGATCGTCGGGTACGGGGGCGATCACCTCGATCGGTTCGGGACGGCGAAACAGCCGCACCGGCCTTGGCCGCCCGGCATCCCAGGCGGTTTCCGCGGGCCTGGTCAGCGGCGGACGACGCGCGGCCGCCCGCTCCGGCGCATGCGAGGCAAAGGCCTCGGCCCGCCACACCACGGCCGCGCCCAGGCGATTGGTCAGCCGGTCGATGAAGGGGGAGAGATCTTGATCATCTCTCTCTCCCCCCCCTGGGGGGAGTACCGGCGAAGCCGAGGTGGGGGGTCTATGCCGATCAGGCGACGCGTTTGGGGCCCCTCCACCGCTTCGCGGTCCCCCTCCCCCGAAGGAGGAGGAGAAACAGGCTTGGCGCGAGCCGATAGTCTCGGTTTCGCGCGCCGCCAGGGTGACGACCTCGATGCCGAAACCGGGATCGATCCTTTCCAGCAGCGGCTGGAACAGACGCGCGACGGCGGCCGGATCGCGCCCCGCCAGGCTAAGGGCGATGGAAAGACGCTCGGCCCGGCCGTCGAGACGGTGGAAAGCGAGATCGAAGACCCGCGCCCCCTGTCCTTCGGCTTCCAGCCGCGCGGCGAGCACAGCCGCGATATCGTTGCAGGCTGTGGCCAGATCCTCCGGCGCGCTGACCGGTTCGGCGAAGGCTAGGCGGGCGAACCAGGGATTGGGCGGGCGGCGAAAGGTCAGGGCTTCGGGGGCGCGGCCGAGGGCCTGATCGAGCCTTTTCAGCACCGCCGATCCGAACCGACGGCCAAGTTCGCCGCGCGGCAAAGCGGCCACCGATCCGATCGAGCGCAGGCCGAGGCGGCCGATCTGGCCGGCGTCGGCCTGGCTGAGGCGCAGCGCCGCCACCGGCAGCGGGGCTAGCGCGGTGGCGGCTTGACCATTTTCGCAGCGGCTGCGGTCAGGCGCGAAATGAGCCAGGGCCCAGGCGGCGCCGGGGGTCTCGGCGATGGCGACGCGGAGGGTGAGGCCGTGGGCGGCCAGTCGCCGGACCAGATCGTCGATCATCGCCGCTTCGCCGCCCCACAGATGCGCCACGCCGGTGATGTCGAGGAAGAGACCATCGGGCGGATCGGCGGCCACGGCCGGGGAAAACCTTGCGCACCAGTCTACAAGCTTGGTCAGGGCGGCGGCGTCGGCGGCCGGATCGGCCTCGGCGATGATCAGTTCGGGAACCAGGGCCGTCGCATCGGTCGCCTTCTGGCCGGGAAACAGGCCCAAGGCGGCCGCCCGCCCATCGACGGCGGTCAGCCGACGCACGCCCGCTTCGAGGCCGGCGAGGGCGAAAGCCTCACCCCGCGAGACGGATGGGTGACGGCGTATCCAGCCCTCGATCGCCCAGTTCGGCGACCACGCGCAAACAAAGCGGGCCATCGGCCTTCTCCATGATCCAGGCCCCCGGACGCCCTCCCCGGCACCGCTCCAGCTCCACCCGCCAGCGCGGGGGGCCAAGGCCAGGCTCGCCTGGCTCGGGTTCGCTGGGCGCCGAAGCGATCCGCCAGCGGGTCGTCGCCGCCGCCGCCAGACCGTCAGACCGCCGTCGGCCATAGAGGCGTCGGCGGATGACGAAGCCGGCGGCGCCATGCCGCTCGCAGGCCAGTTGCAACCGGCGCCCGGCGATCAGATCCAACCTCTCCACCTCGCCGATGGCGGCGGCGATACCCGGCGTGCGCAGCGCATCCTCCAGGGCGATCAACGCCTCGGTCTGGCTGGGCGCGCCGACCTGGATCAGGCGTTCGGCCGGGAAGCCGAGACTGGCCAGGCCGGGCGCGTGCAGGTCCTGCCGGCGCATCACCCACACCACCGCGCCACGGCTGGCCAGCGGCGCGGCCAAAGCGGCGATGAAGGCGCCGGTGGCGGCGGCGGTTTCGCTCTCCAGTCCCTCGCCGATCGCTTCATGCCAGCACCCGAGCGGCAGGCCCCCGCCAGGCAGACAGGCATCGATGCGACGATCGCCAAAGGGAAGGACATCTCCCTTTCTGTTTTCAAGGGCGGCGAGCTTCCCCCTCACCGCCATCAGCTGCGCCGCGCGCGACATGGATCACCTTTGTTCTCATTTTGTTCTAGTCTCGCGAAACCGAGAGTCAAGCCGGTGGGATTGGCTGGGCGCCATTCCCCCCCCTATGGTGAAAACCATTCAGCACACGGGGCGGCGCATGGCGTTCACCAACATCCTGATCGCCAACCGCGGCGAGATCGCCATCCGCATCGCCAGGGCGGCCGCCGACCTCGGTCTGAGCTCGACCGCGGTCTTTCCCGCCGACGACGCCCATTCCCTGCATCTCAAGGCCGCCGACACCGCCCAGACGCTGCCTGGAACCGGCGCCGCCGCCTATCTCGACATCCAAGCCCTGATCGCCGCCGCCAGGACAGCCGGCTGCACCGCCGTCCATCCCGGCTATGGCTTCCTGGCCGAGAGCGCGGCCTTCGCCAAGGCCTGCCAGGGCGCCGGCCTGACTTTCATCGGCCCCTCGCCCGAGGCCCTGGAGGCGCTCGGCGACAAGGCCAGGGCCCGGGCCATGGCGGCCAAGAAGGGCGTGCCGATCATCGATGGCGTCAACGGCCCGGCCAGTCCGGCGGAGATCAAGGCCTTCTTCACCCGTCTTCCCGGCGGCGCGGCGATGATCATCAAGGCGGTGGCCGGCGGCGGCGGGCGGGGCTTGCGTGTCGTGCGCCGCAAGGACGAGATCGACGAGGCTTTCGCCGCCGCCGCGCGCGAAGCCGAGAGCGCCTTCGGCGAGAGGGGCCTCTACGCCGAGCGGCTGATCGAGCACGCCCGCCACATCGAGGTGCAGGTGGCCGGCGATCGGACCGGCGTCCTGGCGGTGGGCGACCGCGACTGCTCGCTGCAGCGCCGGCATCAGAAACTGGTCGAGATCGCCCCGGCGCCCAATCTCTCGGAGAGCCTGCGCCAGCAGCTGTTCGAGGCCGCCGTCACCCTGGCCGCGGCGGTGCGCTACAGATCCCTGGGCACGATCGAGTTCCTGCTCGATGCCGATGACGGCCGGTTCTACTTCATCGAGGCCAACGCCCGCTTGCAGGTCGAGCATACCATCACCGAGGCGGTCACCGGCATCGACCTCGTCCAGACCCAGATCCGCCTGGCCGCCGGCGAAAGCCTGGCCGCGGTTGGCCTGGCCGAGACGCCGCCGCCGCGCGGCTATGCGGTGGAGGCGCGGGTCAATCTCGAGACGCTGGACGCCGATGGCGGGGTGACGCCGGCGGGCGGACGCCTGAGCGCTCACGAGCCGCCCTCGGGTCCTGGCGTGCGCGTCGACGGCTATGGCTGGGCCGGCTACGAGACCAATCCGCGCTACGATTCCCTGCTCGCCAAGGTGATCGGCTGGGGGCCCACCCTGGAGCGGGCGCTCGTTCGCACCCGGCGGGCGCTGGGCGAATTTCGCCTCGAGGGCGTGGACAGCAACATCGCCCTCCAGCGCGCCCTGCTGCGCCGGCCCGAGGTCGCCGCCGGGACGGCGACCACCCGCTTCGTGGACGCCAACGCCGGCGACCTTGTCGCCGAGGCTGGCCGCGAAAGTCGCGCCGAGATCGGCGCGGAGCCCGCATCTCCGCGCGCGCCCCGTGTCCAAGCGCCACCCGGCAGCGAGGCGGCCAGCGCCGGCCTCGCCGCCACTCTCGGCCAGATCGACGTCGCCGTCGGTGATATGGTGCATCTGGGTCAAAGCCTCGCCGTGCTCGAGGCGATGAAGATGGAGCATGTCGTCGCCGCGCCGGTATCCGGGCGCGTCGCGGCGTTGGCCGCCTCGCCCGGCGAAGTGCTGGCCAAGGGACAGCCGATCCTGTTCATCATCCCCGAGGCCGTCGAAGGCGCCGCTGCGGGCGAGGACGAGGCCGCCGACCTCGACCACTTCCGCCCCGACCTGGCCGAGGTCGAGGCGCGCTGGCGCGAGATTGGCGATCAGGCGCGGCCCCAAGCGGTGGCCCGCCGGCGCGCCCGAAATCAGCGCACGGCGCGCGAAAACATCGCCGATCTCGTCGATTCCGGCAGTTTCCTAGAGTACGGCGCCTTCGCCCTGGCCGCCCAGCGCCGCCGGCGTTCGGAGGAAGAGTTGCGCCGCATGAGCCCGGCCGATGGCCTGGTGTGCGGCCTGGCGCGCGTGAACGGGGCGCTGGTCGGCGCCGAGCAGGCCAGGTGCGCGGTCCTGGCCTACGACTTCACCGTCCTGGCCGGCACCCAGGGTCACATGAACCATCTCAAGACCGATCGGCTGCTGGAGATCGTCGACGCCCAGGAACTGCCGATGGTGTGGTTCGCCGAGGGCGGCGGCGGGCGGCCGGGCGATACCGATGGTGTCGGCGCCTCGGGCCTGGCCACGCCGAGCTTCAAATCCTTCGCCCGCCTGGCCGGGATGGTGCCCAAGATCGCCGTCGTCTCGGGCCGCTGCTTCGCCGGCAACGCCGCCTTCGCCGGCCTCAGTGAAATCCTGATCTGCACGAAGGATTGCAACATCGGCATGGGCGGGCCGGCGATGATCGAGGGCGGCGGCCTTGGCGTCTTCGCGCCCGAGGACATCGGCCCGATGAGCGTGCAGACCGTCAATGGCGTCGTCGACGTGTTGGCCCGGGACGAGGCCGACGCCACCCGCCTCGCCAGACAGACCCTCTCCTACTTCCAGGGCCCGGTCGGTCACTGGACCGCTGCCGACCAGCGCCGGCTGCGTCGCGCGGTGCCGGAAAACCGCCTGCGGGTCTACGACGTGCGCGCCGTCATCGACACCTTGGCCGACGAGGGCTCATTCCTGGAGCTGCGGCCGGATTTCGCGCCCGGCATCATCACCGGCTTCATCCGCATCGAGGGCCGGCCCATGGCCCTGATCGCCAACGATCCGCGCCATTTGGGCGGCGCGGTGGACTGCGATGGCTCCGACAAGGGCTCGCGGATTTTTCAGCTCGCCGACGCCTTCGACCTGCCGGTGGTCTCCCTGATCGACACGCCAGGGTTCATGGTCGGGCCGGAGAGCGAAGCCGAGGCGGCGGTGCGCAAGACCTCGCGCCTGTTCATCAACGCCGCGCGCCTGGGAACGCCGATGTTCGCCATCGTCCTGCGCAAGGCCTACGGCTTGGGGGCCCAGGCCATGGCTGGCGGCTCGACCCTGGCTCCGGTGTTCTGCGCCGCCTGGCCGAGCGGCGAGTTCGGTGGCATGGGCCTGGAGGGCTCGGTCCGCCTGGGCTATCGGCGCGAGCTGGAGGCCGAGAGCGATCCGGCGGCCAGGCAGGCGCTGTTCGATAAACTCCTGGCCACCCTCTATCGCCGCGGCAAGGCGATCAACGTCGCCGCCAGCCTGGAGATCGACGCGGTGATCGATCCGGCCGACACCCGCCGGTGGATCGTCGACGGGCTGAAGGCCTGCCGGCCGCGTCACGCGCCCCGGCGCCGGTTCGTCGATGCGTGGTGATTGATAGCTCGGCGACGGGTGCGTATATACGCGTATCTACTTGGAGCGCCCGATGCCCACCGTGACCAGTCGCACCTTCAAGAGCGGCAACAGCGAAGCCCTCCGGCTGCCCAAAGAGGTCGCTTTTGGTCCCGGGGTCGAAATGACCATCGTCCGTTCCGGTGACGTGCTCACCGCCTTTCCCAAGAAGCGGCTGACGACCCGGGAAATGATCGAACAGCTGAATGCACTGCCCGGGCCAGGGTATGTGCAGGAGCGCGATGTGATCGAGCCGCCTGAGCGGCCCGGCCTCTGACCGGTGTCGTTCATCCTCGACACGAATATCGCCATCCACCTGCGTGACCGGGATCTGGAGATCGCGGCCAAGATCGATGAACTGCAAGCGCCTCTCGCCCTCTCTGTCGTAAGCCGCGTTGAGCTCGAAGCTGGCGTCTACACCGATAGAGCCAAGGCGGAGGTACGCAGACGGCGTCTGGATATCATGCTCCAATCTATCGCTGTCCTGCCTTTTGATGACGCGGCGGCGGTCGCCTATGGAAAGATCCTCGCGGCTGCCGGCTTTTCTCGCCGGAAAACGTTCGACCGGATGATCGCCGCCCAGGCGCTTGTCCACAGAGCCACCCTGGTCACCCGCAACGGCGATGATTTCCGTGACGTGCCGGGCCTGGCCATGCTGGAATGGTGAGACGATGATCTCCCGTCGTCATGGCAACCTTATCTTGCGCAGCGGGCCGGCGCCCGACGCGTCGGCGCAGCTGGAACGCGACGGCTACGCCCATCTGCCGGGCGTGCTCGACGCTTCGGCCACCAACGCCTTGCGCGATGAGATCGCCGCCATCTACGAGGCCACCGGACCCGACCGCGAGCGCGATGAGCGCGGCGAGTGGCGCTACGCTATGTTCAACCGCTCGCCCCTCAGCCAACAGGCGGTGGGCGCGCGAGCCATCCTCGATGTCATCGAGCCGCTCTTGGGTGAGGATTGCCACATCATCGCCAACACCGCCTGGCGCAATCCGGCCGGCCACCAGGGCGGGCGTTGGCACATGGACGCCGGCCCGCACGTGCCCAGGCCCGAGGGCGTCGACTGGCCGGACGCCATCCCCTACCCGGTGTTCGCCATCGGCATGCACCTGTTCCTGATCGACTGTCCGCTGAAGGCCGGCCCGACGGCGGTCATCCCCGGCTCGCACCGCTCCGGGCGCCTGCCGCCCAGGGACGCCGACGAGCAGGGGATGGAGCTCACCTTCGATGGCCGCGGCCCGGTGCTGCTGCCGGCCAAGGCGGGCGACGCCATCCTGTTCGTCTCCGACATCTGGCATCGCGGCACGCCGGCGGACGCCGAGCATGGCCGGTTCTTCCTGCAGTGCCACTACGCCCGCCGCGACCTCGCCCAGCGCATCTACCCCACCGACGAGTCGAACCAGATCGCGCCCGAAGCGGCGGCGCGGGCCGAGACCGAACGCGATCGGCGCCTCATCGGCCTCCACCCGGCGTTCTTCTACGACGGGTGAGGCCCTGTTGTTGAAATTGACGTTTTGCAATGTTCACGCAACACGGTTGGACTCTCTCCCCGTGCTCCGGCGCAACGATCTCAGAACCTGAGCGCCCGGGCCTCCTTGACGTGCGGCAGGGCGCGGATCTTGCTGATCAGATCCTCGTCCGGGGCCTGATCGACGCCCACCAGGGCGATGGCGTCGTCGCCCGCCGCCACCCGACCGAGGTTGAAGGTGGCGATGTTGACCCCGGCCTGGCCCAGCAACGCCCCCAGCGCGCCGATGAAGCCCGGCTTGTCGAGGTTGTTGACGTAGAGCATGGCCGGAGCGAAGGCGCTTTCCAGGTCCATGCCCTTGACCTCGACGATGCGCGGCGCGCCGGCGACCACGGTGCCGGCGAACGAACGCCGGCCCATCTCGGTCCTGACGGTGATGCGCACCAGGCTTTCGTAGACCGGCGAGACGTCCTGGCGGGATTCCGAGACCGTCACCCCGCGCTCGCGGGCCACCGCCGGAGCGGAGACCATGTTGATCTCGGCCAACATCGGCCGCATCACTCCGGCCAGGGCCGCCGCCGCCAGTGGCTTGACGTTGAGCTGGGCGACCTCGCCCTCGAAAGCCACATCGACGCCCTTGAGGCCGACATCGACCATCTGGCCGGCGAAGGCCCCTAGCCGCTCGGCCAGGGCCACGAACGGCTTCAGCCGCGGCGCCTCCTCGGCGGTGATCGAGGGCGAGTTGAGGGCGTTGGTGACCGCGCCGGTGAGCAGGTAATCGCTCATCTGCTCGGCCACCTGCAGGGCGACATTCTCCTGCGCCTCGCTGGTCGCCGCCCCAAGGTGCGGGGTGGCCACGAAGCGCGGCGCGCCGAAGAGGACATTATCCTTGGCCGGCTCGTCGACGAAGACGTCGAACGCCGCGCCGCCGATACGGCCGGCGTCCAGGCCCGCGCGCAGGGCCGGCTCGTCCACCAGCCCGCCGCGGGCGCAGTTGACGATCAGCACCCCCTTCCTGGTCGCCGCCAGGGCCTCCTTGGAGAGAATGTTGCGGGTCTTGTCGGTCAGCGGCGTGTGCAGGCTGATGATGTCGGCCCTGGCCAGCAGCTCGGGCAGTTCGACCTTCTCCACCCCCATCTCCACCGCCCGCTCGGGGGCCAGAAACGGATCGTAGGCGATGACCTTCATCTTCAGGCCGTTGGCGCGGTCGGCGACGATCGAGCCGATGTTGCCGGCCCCGATGATCCCCAGGGTCTTGGCGTACAGCTCCATGCCCATGAAGCGGTTCTTTTCCCACTTGCCGGCCTGGGTCGAGGCGTCGGCGGCGGGCAGCTGGCGGGCCAGGGCGAACATCATGGCGATGGCGTGCTCGGCGGTGGTGATCGAGTTGCCGAACGGGGTGTTCATGACCACGATGCCGGCGGCGGTGGCGGCGGGGATGTCGATATTGTCGACGCCGATGCCGGCCCGGCCGATGACCTTGAGCCGCCCCGCCTTGGCGATCAGGGCCTTGTCGGCCTTGGTGGCCGAGCGCAGCGCCAAGCCGTCGTAGTCGCCGATGATGGCTTCGAGATCGGGCTTGGAGAGACCGACCTTGACGTCGGCTTCGACGCCGCGCTGGCGGAAGATATCCACCGCGGCGGGAGACAGTTGGTCGGCGATGAGGACACGGGGAGTCATGGGTTGGCTTTCCTTGTCGGTTACCCCTCCCGGCTTCGCCGGCCCTCCCCCCAGTGGGGGGAGAGAACTCCGACGCTCTCCTCCCCCGCTGGGGGAGGGGGACCCCGAAGGGGTGGAGGGGGTGATGTTCAGGCGGGGGCGAGTTCCGAGGAAACCTCGGCGAAGGCCCAGTCGAGCCAGGGCGTCAGGGCTTCGAGATCGTCGTGCTCGACGGTGGCTCCGCACCAGATGCGCAGGCCGGGCGGCGCGTCGCGGTAGCCGCCGATGTCGAACGCCACGCTTTCTTTCTCCAGGATCGAGGCCAGGCGCTTGGCGAAATCAGCCTGCTGAGCCTCGGAAAGGGCGATGATGGCCGGATCGACCACCTTCAGGCACACCGAGGTGTTGGACCGGCAGGCCTTGTCCTCGGCCAGAAACTCGACCCACGGCGTCTTCGCCACCCAAGCTTCGAGGACCGCCAAGTTGCGGTCGGCGCGCGCCTGCAGTTCGGCCAGGCCGCCGGCCCCGGCCGCCCAGCGCAAGGTGTCGAGCAGGTCCTCCACGCACAGCATCGAAGGGGTGTTGATGGTCGCGCCTTCGAAGATCTCGGCGTTGAGCTTGCCGGCCTTCACCATCCGGAACAGCTTGGGCATCGGCCAGGCGGGCGTGTGGCTCTCCAGCCGCGCCACCGCCCGCGGGGAGAGGATCAGCATCCCGTGCGCCGCCTCGCCGCCCAGCGCCTTCTGCCAGGAGAAGGTGGTGACATCCAGCTTGGCCCAGTCGAGCGCCTGGGCGAAGCAGGCGCTGGTGGCGTCGCAGAGGGTCAGGCCGGCTCGGTCGGCGGCGATGAAATCGGCGTTCGGGACCCGCACCCCGGAGGTGGTGCCGTTCCAGGTGAACACCAGGTCGGCCTCGCCGCGCACGCGGCTGAGATCGGGCAACCGGCCGTAGGGCGCGTCAAGGATCTCGGCCTCAAGCTTGAGCTGCTTGGTGATGTCGGTCACCCAGTCCTTGCCGAAGGATTCGAACGCCAGCACCTGCACCGGCCTGGGGCCCAGCAGCGACCACAGGGCCATCTCCACCGCCCCGGTGTCCGAGCCGGGGGTGATGCCGACCAGATAGTCGGCGGGCACGCCCAACAGCGCGCGAATCTGGTCGATCGCCGCCTTCAGGCGGGCCTTGCCCGGGCTCGAGCGGTGCGAGCGACCGAGCAGGGCGGAGCTGAGGTTTTCGGGACTCCAGCCGGGGCGCTTGGCGCATGGGCCGGAAGAGAAATACGGTCTCGCCGGCCGCATGGCCGGCTTGGCGGTGGTCATCACAATGTCTCCCATCCTTGCAGATGGGCTGCGCCCCGTTGGGAGGGCGTGGCCCGCCGGCCAAAGGCCTGCGTTTGCGCGTCGATGCAAGTCAGAATCTGCGGCTCGCGCACAAGTTTTTCTGAGCCCGAGGCCAACCCCCCTCCCCCAGCGGGGAGGAGAATTCCGGCGCTCTCTCACCCCTGGGGGGAGACCCGGCGATGGCCGGAAGGGGCTAAACCTCCAGCACCACCTTGCCGAGGTGACCGCCGCCTTCCAACAGAGCGTGGGCCGACGCCGCCTCGGCCAACGGGAACACCCGCTCGACCATCGGCCTGACCTTGCCCGCCGCGATCCAGGGCCAGACGTGGCGCTCGACCTCGCCGGCCAGCCGCGCCTTCTCCTCGGCCGAGCGTGGGCGCAGGGTCGAGCCGGTGATGATCAGGCGCTTTTGCATGATCTTGATGATCGGCAGATCCACGGTTCCCCCGCCCTGGGCGGCGATATGGACCAGGCGTCCGCCGGTCTTCAGGGCTTCGAGATTCTTGGGAAAATAGGCGCCGGCGACCATGTCGAGGATGACGTCGACGCCGCCCTCGGCCTTGGCCACAGCCTCGAAATCCTGGCTGGTGGCGTCCACGGCCACGTCGGCCCCGATGCGCCTGGCCTGGCTGGCCTTGGCCTCCCCGCGAGCGGTGGCGATCACCTTGGCGCCCGCGGCCTTGGCCATCTGGATGGCGGTGACGCCGATCCCCGAGGTGGCCCCGTGGATCATCGCCGTCTCGCCGGCCTTCAGGCCGCCGTGCTCGAACAGATTGGCCCACACGGTGAAGACGGTCTCCGGCAGGCTGGCGGCTTCCGTAAAGCTCAGGCCAGCGGGGATCGGCAGGGCGTGGCGGGCATCGCACACGGCGTATTCGGCATAGCCGCCGCCGCCCAGGAGAGCGCAGACCCGATCGCCCTCGCGCCAGCGCCCGGCGCCTTCCACCACCTCGCCGGCGACCTCCAGCCCGAGCGTGGCGGGCGCGCCCGGCGGCGGCGGATAGAACCCCAGGCGCTGGAGGATATCGGGCCGGTTGACGCCGGCGGCCCTGACCGCGATCAGGATCTGGCCTTCCCCCGGGCTCGGTTTTGGCGCCCTGGCCTCATGCAGCGCCTCGGCCGCGCCCTTGCCGCCGCTGATGGCGATGGCGCGCATCTCCTCTGCCATGGTCACTCCTTGCCTTGCGCGAACCGGCTCACGCCTTCAGATAGCGCCCCAAATCCGATTGGCGAAAGGAGCTCAGCCATGACCGACGAACCGGCCGACATCCGCCGCCAACGCGGCCAGGCGCTGATCGACCTGGCGCGCGAGGACCTGGACCTCATGGGCGTCGAGGAACTCAACGAGCGCATCGAGCTCTTGAACGCCGAGATCAGTCGCGCCCGCGCCCAGATCGTCAAGAAGGAGGCCACCCGCGCCGCCGCCGACGCCATCTTCGGACGCAAGGATTGACCGGCCTTCCCTTGTCCAGGTTCGACCTCACCACGCCGGCCGGGCGCCTGCGCACGACCCTCGACCACCTCTGGCATGACCACGCCTACCTGCGGCTGGCGTTTTCCAACGCCCACTGGATTTCGCCCGAGCTGGTGCGCACCAACCAGCCTTGGCCGTTCCAGCTCAAGGCCTGGGCCGAGCGCGGCGTCAGGACGGTGATCAACCTGCGCGGCGGCTTTGGGGCCAGCTTCCGCGCCCTTGAGGTCGAGGCTTGCCAACGCCTGGGGCTGGAGCTGGTGGACTTTGTCGTCGCCTCGCGCGAGGCCCCCAGCCGCGACCAGGTGCTGGGCGCACGCGACCTTTTCCAGTCCCTCACCTATCCGGCGCTGATGCACTGCAAGTCGGGCGCCGACCGGGCCGGGGTGATGGCGGTGTTCTACGAGCATTTTCGCCAGGGCAAGCCGATCCGCGAGGCCGTGGCCCAGCTGTCGCCGAAATTTCTCCATGTGCGCGCCGGGCTGACGGGGATTCTCGACTATGTCTTCGAGCGCTATCTGGCCGAGGGCGAGCCGGCCGGTCTCAGTTTCGTCCAATGGGTGGAGCGCCCAAACTACGATCCGGCGGCGATCAAGGCCGAGTTTCGCGCCGGGCGTCTCGGCTCGCTGATGAGCGAAAAGCTGCTGCGCCGCGAATAGGAGGATCTGACTTGACCGGTCTCAACCCGGACATCGCCAGGGTCACGCGCCGGATCGTCGAGCGCTCGGCGCCGACGCGGCGGGCCTATCTGGATTTCATCGCCGCCGAGCGCGAGCGCGGGGCCCTGCGTCCGCGCCTCAGTTGCGGCAATCTCGCCCACGCCTTCGCCGCCTCCGGGGACGACAAGCCGGCCATCCGCGCCGGCGAGACGATGAACATCGCCGTCGTCACCGCCTACAACGACATGCTCTCGGCCCATCAGCCCTATGGCCGCTATCCCGAGCAGATCAAGCTTTTCGCCCGCGAAGCCGGGATCACCGCCCAGGTGGCCGGCGGCGTGCCGGCGATGTGCGATGGCGTCACCCAGGGCCAGCCGGGGATGGAGCTGTCGCTGTTCAGCCGCGACGTCATCGCCCTTTCCACCGCCGTCGCCCTGACCCACGCCATGTTCGAAGGCGCCCTGCTGCTCGGCATCTGCGACAAGATCGTGCCCGGCCTGCTGATCGGCGCCCTGCGCTTTGGTCACCTGCCGATGCTGATGGTTCCCGGCGGGCCGATGCCATCGGGCCTGGCGAACCGCGAAAAGCAGCGCGTGCGCCAGCTCTACGCCGAAGGCAAAGCCACCCGCGAGCACCTTCTGGAAGCCGAGGCCGCCAGCTACCACGGGGCGGGAACCTGCACCTTCTACGGCACCGCCAACTCCAACCAGATGATGATGGAGGCCATGGGCCTGCATGTCCCGGGCGCGGCGTTCGTCAATCCCGGAGCGCGCCTGCGCCAGGAGTTGACCCGCGCGGCGGTGCGTCGGTTGGCGAGCATCGGCTGGAACGGGCCCGACTATCGGCCGCTGGGCCGCTGCGTCGACGAGCGGGCGATCGTCAACGCCGCCGTCGCCCTTCTGGCCACCGGCGGCTCGACCAATCACGCCATCCATTTGCCGGCCATCGCCAGGGCCGCCGGGGTGATCATCGACTGGGAGGACTTCGACCTCATCTCCTCGGTGACGCCGCTGATCGCCCGCATCTATCCCAATGGGCCTGGCGACGTGAACGCCTTCGAGGCCGCCGGCGGGACCGGCTTCGTCATCGCCACCCTGCTCGGCGAAGGTCTGCTTCATGCCGATACGCTGACCGCGGGGGCCGGAGCGCTGGCCGATTTCGGCCGCCGGCCGGGGTTGGAAGACGGGCGACTGGTGTGGACAGGGGCCCCGGCCGCGTCACTCGATCCCTCCATCCTTCGCCCGGCCGGCGATCCCTTCCGCCCGGAAGGCGGCATGCGCCTGGTGAGCGGCGCTCTCGGCCGGGCGATCTTCAAGACCAGCGCCGTCGAGGACAGCCGCTGGACCCTCGAGGCCCCGGCGCGGGTGTTCGCCGATCAGGACGAGGTGCTGGCCGCCTTCCATGCCGGCGAGCTCAACCACGACGTAACCGTGGTGGTGAGATTCCAGGGCCCGAGGGCCAACGGCATGCCGGAACTGCACAAGCTGACCCCCGCGCTGGGCGTGCTGCAGGACAAGGGCTTCGCCGTTCTGCTGGTCACCGACGGACGCATGTCAGGCGCCTCGGGCAAGGTTCCGGCGGCCATCCACGTGACCCCGGAGGCGGCCGACGGGGGTCCCTTGGCCAAGGTCCGCGATGGCGACATCATCCGTCTCTGCGCCCGTCGGGGGGAACTGTCGCTAGCACCCGAGCCACCGGACTGGGCTGCGCGCCGCCCGGCCACCGCGAAGGCCTCGCCCCTGGGGCATGGGCGCGAACTCTTCGCCTTCATGCGGGCGAGCGTGGACGGCGCCGAGGCCGGCGCCTCGGCCATGCTCGGCGCGATGGACCGGATCACCCAGCCGGCGAGGGAGCCGGTGGCGTGACCTCAGTCCGCGATATCATGACCCTCTCACCGGTCATCCCGGTGCTGACCATCGCCGACGCCGCCCACGCGCGGCCGATCGCCGAAGCCCTGGTGGCCGGCGGACTGAAGGCCCTGGAGGTCACGCTGCGCACACCGGCCGCATTTGAAGCCATGCGCGAGATGGCCAGGGTCGAGGGCGCGGTGGTCGGCGCCGGGACAGTGCTCAATCCGCTGCAGCTGGCCGCCAGCCTGGAGGCGGGCGCGCAGTTCATCGTCAGCCCCGGCCTCACCGAACGGCTGGCGCTGGGCGCGCGGGAAGCCGGCGTCGCCTTCCTGCCCGGCATCGCCACCGCCGGCGACATCATGCGCGGCCTCGATCTCGAGCTTAGCCACTTCAAGTTCTTTCCGGCCGAGGCGGCGGGCGGAAGGAAGGCGCTGACCAGCCTCGCCGCCCCGTTCCACCAAGCCCGCTTCTGCCCCACCGGCGGGGTCAGCGCGGCCAACGCCGCCGACTGGCTGGCGATCCCGGCGGTGCTGTGCGTCGGCGGCAGCTGGCTGGTTCCCGCCGGGCCGCCCAATCTCGCCGCGATCCGGAAAGCCGCCAGTGAGGCGGCTCAGCTGGGCCGGCCGGCGCTCAGCGCGCCATAAAGATCGGAGCGGCGGTCGCGGAAGAAGCCCCACGCCGCGCGGTGGCGATCGAGAAAGTCGAGGTCGAAGCTGGCCAGGGCCACGCCCTCGGCCTCGCGGCCGAGCTCGGCGACGACTTCGCCTCGGTGATCGCAGACGAAACTCGAGCCGTAGAACCGCTGACCACCGCCAGGGTAATCCGGCCAGGCTTCGAACCCGGTGCGGTTGGCCCCGGCGACCGGGATGACATTGGCCACCGCGTGGCCCTGCATCGCCCGCCGCCAGGGCGCGGCGGTGTCCAGCTCGGGATCATGCGGTTCGCTGCCGATGGCGGTCGGATAGAGCAGCGCCTGAGCGCCCATCAGGGTCATGGCCCTGGCCGCCTCCGGGTACCACTGGTCCCAGCAGATGCCGACGCCGAGGCGCCCGTGGCGCGTGGCCCACACCCGAAAGCCGGTGTCGCCTGGGCGGAAGTAGTACTTCTCCTGGTAGCCCGGGCCATCGGGGATATGGCTCTTGCGGTAGACGCCGAGCGGCGCGCCGTCGGCGTCGATCATCACCACGCTGTTGAAATAATGCGGCCCCTCGCGCTCGAAGATCGAGATCGGCAGGGCGATGCCCAGCTCGGCCGCCAGCGGCGCCAGCATCGTGACGCACGGATGCTCGCGCCAGGGGTGGGCGGTGGCGAACCAGGCTTCGTCCTGGCGCACGCAGAAGTACGGCCCCTGGAATAGTTCCGGGGGCACGACCACCTGGGCCCCGTTGGCGGCCGCTTCGCGCGCCAGTTCGGCCACCCTGGCGATATTGGCGTCGAACGTGTCGCCGAACGCCGCCTGGATCACCGCCAGGGTAAGGGTCCTGGCCATTACCCCGGCTCCTGCTGGGTGATGCAGTGGAAAGCGCCGCCGCCGGTGATCAGCGCCCGCGCCGGCAGGCCGATCACCTTGTGGCGCGGGAACAGCACCTCCAGCGCCTCGACCGCCCAGGCCCCGGCGCGCGCGTCGTAGACCGGAACCACCACCGCCTCGTTGGCGATGACGAAGTTCATATGCGAGGCCGGGACGACGCGGTGGTCGCCGCTCATCAGCCGCCCCGGCGAGGGCAGCCGCGCCACCTCCAGGGGCTTGCCCTCGGCGTCGGTGAAGCCAGCCAGGGCGCGCGCGACAGCATCATAGACCGCCGCGTTCGGGTCGTCCTCGCCGTAGGACGCGGGGCAGGCGACGACGCCGGGGGCGACGAACCGGGCGACATTGTCGACGTGGCCGTCGGTGTGGTCGTTCATCAGGCCCTGGTCAAGCCACAGCACCTTGCGCACGCCGAGCGCGGCGGCCAGGGCGCGTTCCGCGTCGGCCTCCCGCCAGCCGAGGTTGCGGTTGGGATTGAGCAGGCACTGACGGGTGGTGACCACGGTCCCCGCCCCGTCATGGTCGATCGCGCCGCCTTCGAGCACGAAGGAATGGCGAACCAGCTTGGCGCCGCTGGCCAGTTGCTCGGCGACCGCCTCGTCACCCTCGAGCCGATATTTTTCGCCCCAGCCGTTGAACGAGAACGCCGCCGCTGCGCCGGGGGCGGTGAACACCGGGCCGGTGTCGCGCAGCCAGATATCGCCGAAGCGGCCATCGATGATCTCGATGTTGGGGAAGCCCTCCAGAAGGCCGTCGGCCGCCTGCCTGGCCTCTGGACCCTGGACCAGCAGCTTGACGTGTTCGCGACCGAGGCCGGCCAGCGCCTTGGCCAACGCCGCCGTCTCCGCCCGGGCGGGGGCGAGATTATCCTCCCAGAGCTCGGCATGGCTGGGAAAGCCCACCCACATGGCCTTGTGGGGGGCCCATTCGGCGGGAACGGGATGGCTCATGAGGTCAGAAACGCTCAGAGGCTCACCTGGAACGCCGCTTCGGTCTTGGCGGTGATTTCCTCGACGCTGGCGCCCTCGGCCACTTCGGTCAGGCGCACGCCGCCGCCGCCCCGCCGATCGATCTCGAACACCCCCAGATCGGTGATCAGCAGGTCGACCACTCTGGCGCCGGTCAGCGGCAGCGTGCAGCGCTTGAGCAGCTTGGGGGCGCCGGACTTCTCGACATGGTCCATGGCCACCACCACCTTGCGCACGCCGGCGACCAGATCCATCGCCCCGCCCATGCCCTTGACCATCTTGCCGGGCACCATCCAGTTGGCCAGATCGCCCATCTCCGAGACCTGCATGCCGCCGAGGATCGACAGGGCGATGTGGCCGCCGCGGATCATCCCGAAGCTGTCGGCGCTGGAAAAGTAGGAGGAGCTCGGCAGTTCGGTGATCGTCTGCTTGCCGGCGTTGATCAGGTCCGGATCGGCCTCGCCCTCATACGGGAATGGCCCCATCCCCAGCATCCCGTTCTCGCTCTGCAAGGTGACCGAAACCCCGGCCGGAATGTGATTGGCCACCAGGGTGGGGATGCCGATGCCCAGGTTGACGTAGAATCCGTCCTCGAGCTCGCGAGCCGCCCTGGCCGCTATCTGATCGCGCGTCCAGGCCATCAGACGGCCTCGCGGGTGCGGGTGGTGACCCGTTCGATGCGCTTCTCGTAGACCGAACCTTGGCAGATGCGGTCGACGAAGATGCCTGGCGTATGGATCATGTCCTTGTCGAGTGAGCCCACCGGGACCAGGTGCTCGACCTCGGCCACCGTCACCTTGCCGGCGGTGGCCATCACCGGATTGAAGTTCCTGGCGGTTTTTCGATAGACCAGATTGCCTTCGGCATCGCCTTTCCACGCCTTGACGATGGCCAGGTCGGCGGTGAGGCCGCGCTCCATCAGGTAGGTTGCGCCATCGAATTCCCGCGTCTCCTTGCCTTCGGCCACCGGCGTGCCGACGCCGGTCTTGGTGTAGAAGGCGGGAATGCCGGCGCCGCCGGCGCGGATGCGCTCGGCCAGGGTGCCCTGCGGGTTGAACTCCAGTTCCAGCTTGCCCGCCAGATAGAGCTGCTCGAACAGCCGGTTCTCGCCGACGTAGGAACTGATCATCTTCCTGATCTGACCGCCGGCCAGCAGCACGCCGAGGCCGAAGTCGTCGATCCCGCAATTGTTGGAAATCACCGTCAGCTCGCGCACGCCGGCGGCGCGGATGGCGGCGATCAGATTCTCAGGGATCCCGCACAGGCCAAACCCGCCGGCCATGATCGTCATGCCATCGGTGAGCACCCCGCTCACGGCGCTGGCGGCGTCATCGTAGGTCTTGCGCGCCATGCTGTCTCCTCGCTCGCCGGGGCGCGCAGCCATAGGCCCGATGGCCGATTGATTTCAACCGCGAGGCATGGATGTTCGTGCGCCATGGTCGCCGAACCCATCCCCGCCGTCAGTCTGGGCCTGCCGGAGGCGGACTTCACCGCCGGCTTCGGCCACAGCCTGGAGCGCTTTGGCTTCGCCGTGGTCGCCGATCACGGCCTCGACCCGAAGGTCATCGAAACCGCGCGCAAGGCCGCCAAGGCCCTGTTCGCCCTGCCAGCCGAGACCAAGCTTCGTTATCGGATCGCCGGCGGCGCGGGGCAGCGCGGCTACACCCCCTTCGCGGTGGAGACGGCCAAGGATCATGCCGACGCCGACCTGAAGGAATTCTGGCACGTCGGGCGGGAAACAGAACGGCCGCAAGGCCCGCTGCTCGACAATGTCTGGCCCGCCGAAATTCCCCCCTTCAGGCCGGCCGCCCTGGCGCTGTTCGCCAGCTTCGAAGCGCTTGGTCAGCGGCTGCTCACCGCCATCGAGACCCACCTTGGCCTGACCGCGCCGCTGATCTCAAACGCGGCGGCGGGCGGAAACAGCGTGCTGCGCTTTCTCCACTATCCGGTGGGCGATTTCAGCGGACCCTCGCTGCGCGCCGCGCCGCACGAGGACATCAACGCCATCACCCTGTTGCTGGGCGCCGAGGAAGCCGGCTTGGAGGTCCTCAGTCGCGAGGGCGAGTGGCTGGCGATCAACCCGCCGCCGGGCGCGGTGGTGGTCAACATCGGCGACATGCTCTCGCGCCTGACCAACGAGCATCTGCCCTCGACCACCCACCGGGTGGTCAACCCGGACCCCGATCGCGCCGGCGTGGCGCGCTATTCGATGCCCTTCTTCATGCACTTCCGCTCGGACTTCGTGATCGAAACGCTGCCCGAATGCATCGCGCCCGGGGCGCCGGACCGCTACCCGCGGCCGATCACCGCCGCAGCTTATCTCGACCAGCGACTGAAGGAACTCCGCCTTACCTAGAGGTCTCGCCGATCACGCACCCGGCCAGGTCATCGTCGCGCACGGTCCGCTGGCGAGCGTCGATGCGGCCGCTGCGCGAGCGCACGTAGGGTCCAGGATCGG
>DASYGN010000026.1:0-77790 GCA_035999625.1 Caulobacteraceae bacterium
AGGATCTCGCGGTACTCGTAGACCTGGATCGAGGTGAACAGGCAGCCGAGCACGATCGTCATCAGCAGGCCCCACTTGGCGCCCTTGCGGTCGCCTTGCTGCAGGGCGTGGTGGGCCCAGGTCACGGTGGTGCCCGACAGCAGCAAGGTGAGGGTGTTGATCAGCGGCAGTTCGAAGGCCGGCACCGCCTCCACGCCCTTGGGCGGCCATGTCGCCCAGGCCGCCCGCACGTCGTCGATCGGTGAGAGGGTGCGCGCGTGATGGAACAGGGCCATCTCGAAGAAGATCCAGAACCAGGCGACGAAAAACATCACCTCCGAGGCGATGAACAGGATCATGCCGTAGCGCAGGCCGATGGAGACCACCGGGGTGTGGTCGCCGGCGTTGGCTTCCTTGACCACACTGGTCCACCACCCGGCCATGGTGATGAGAATCCCGATCAAGCCGACGGTGAACAGCTCCCAGCTGTGCTTGGGCAGGCCGAACAGGCCCTTCATCCACACCACCAGGCCAAGGGCCATGGCGACGGCGAAGATCGAGCCGATCAGCGGCCATGGGCTGGGATTGACCAGGTGATAGTCGTGTCTGACGCCTTCGTGAGCCATGTCCGTGCTTGCCGATCCCCTTGCTGGCGCCCGTGCTATAGCCCCGCCTTGCGCGCCCCGCCAAGGGGCTCCGCGGCGCTGGCCACTCTAGGTCCGGTCACCGCCGGAAAGAAGGTGTAGGAAAGGGTGATCGGCCCGGCCGCCACGGCATCGCGGTCGGCGGCGTAGCGGGGGTCGACATAGTAGACCACCGGGAACTCGACCGTCTCGCCTGGCTTGATGGTCTGGTTCTTGAAGCAGAAGCATTCCAGCTTGGAGAAATACGGCCCGGCCGATTCCGGCGTCACGTTGTAGAGCGCGCGGCCGGTGATCGCCGTCGGCCCGTTGTTGGTGGCGGTGAAGAAGGCCAGTTTGGGCTTGCCAAGCGTCACCTCCTGGCTGCGCTGAACCGGCGTGAAGCGCCAATCAAGACCGCGCACGTTGGTGTCGAAGCTCACCGTCACCGTAGCGGTGGAGGCGGCCGCCTGGGGGATGAAGGCGGCGCGGCGGACCGCGCCATTGAAGCCGGTGGCCTGACAGAAGGCGCGATAAAAGGGCACGGCGGCGAAGGCGACGCCGACCATGACGACCACGCAACCGGCGCAGATCAGGGCGAGGCGAGCGTTGCGATCCATCATCCGCCGCCCTTCTTGATCAGGGTGATGACGAACACGATGATCACGAACGCCGCCAGGGAAAGGGCGATGGCGATGTTGCGTCCGCGCCTGGCCTTGGCCGCCTCGGGATCCTCGTTGAACGGATTGCTCATCCGATGAGGTTCGCCAGCGGCGCCGCGCCCAGCAGGTGCTCGCCCAGCAAGCACGCGAACAGAACGAACAGGTAGACGATCGAGAAGGCGAACAGATTGCGCGCCGCCTTGGCCCCCGCGCGGACCGCGTAGAGCCCGTCAGCCTGGCGCGCCTCGCCCGATTCGCCGGCCCGGCTCATCGCCAGGCGCGCGGCCAGGATCACGAACACCGCCCCGCCCGCCGCCGCGACACCGGCGTAGGCCAGGCCGCCCAAGCCGACGAACGCGGGCGCGAGGCCGAGCGGGGCCAGAACCAGGCTATAGGCGAGGATCTGGCGGCGGGTGGATGCTGGCCCGGCGGTCAGCGGCATCATCGGCACGCCGGCCCGGGCATAGTCCTCGCTGGTGTAGAGCGACAGGGCCCAGAAGTGCGGCGGCGTCCACACGAAGATGATCGCCACCAGCACCCAGGCCGGCAAGGGCGCCGTTCCGCTGGCCGCGGCCCAGCCCACCGCCGGCGGCAGGGCGCCGGCCAGGCCGCCGATGACGATGTTCTGCGCCGTCCTGCGCTTGAGCAGCCGGGTGTAGACGATGGCGTAGAAGGCGATGGTGAAGGCCAGCAGGCCGGCGGCCAGAAGGTTGGTCGCCAGTCCCATCACCGCGACCGAGAACAGCGACAGGATGACCCCCAGGGCGAGCGCGTCGGAGCGCTGCACCCGCCCGCTCGGCACCGGTCTTGATCGGGTGCGCCGCATCAGGGCGTCGATATCGGCGTCGTAGCCCATGTTGAGCGCCGCCGAGCCGCCGGCGCCAAGCGCAATGCACAGGATCGCGACGCCGGCGAGCACGGGATTGATGGTGCTGCGCGCACAGATGAGTCCGGTGACCGCGGTCAGCATGACCAGCGACATCACCCTGGGTTTCATCAGGGTCACGAAGTCGCGCCAGGTGGCGGGCCGATGGACGGCGAGCTGGGCCGTGGTCGTCATTCGCCCCCTCCGTCCGGGAGGTCGGCTCCGAACATCAGTGGTGCTCGGCGTCGAACACCGGCAGCTCGTGGAACTGGTGGTAGGGCGGCGGCGAAGGCAGCGTCCATTCCAGTGTCGTAGCGCCGGCCCCCCAGGGATTGGCTCTGGCCGGCCGGCGGCGCACCGCCGCTTCGGCCAGCATGACCAGGAAAACGATCAGGCCAACAAAGGTGATGGCGTAGCCGATCGAGCTCAGGTGGTTCCAGAAGGTGAAGGCCACCGGGTAGTCTACTGAGCGGCGGGGCATCCCCTGCAGGCCGAGGAAATGCTGCGGGAAGAACACCAGGTTCACGCCAACGAAGGTGATCCAGAAGTGCAGCGTGCCCAGGAACTCGTTGTAGCGCACGCCCCACATCTTCTCGAACCAGTAGTAGAAGCCCGCGAAGATGGCGAACACCGCCCCCAGGCTCAGCACGTAGTGGAAGTGGGCGACGACGTAATAGGAATCGTGCAGGGCATAGTCGATGCCGGCGTTGGCCAGCACCACGCCGGTGACGCCGCCGATGGTGAACAGGAAGATGAAGCCGATCGCCCACAGCATCGGCGTTTTGAAATCCAGCGAACCGCCCCACATGGTGGCGATCCACGAGAACACCTTCACCCCCGTGGGCACGGCGATGACCATGGTGGCGGCGACGAAATAGGCCTGCAGATCCACCGGCATGCCGACCGTGAACATGTGGTGGGCCCAGACCAGGAAGCCGAGGAAGCCGATCGCGACCATGGCGTAGGCCATGGCCAGGTAGCCGAACACCGGCTTGCGCGAGAAGGTCGAGACCACGTGGCTGATCATGCCGAAGCCGGGGATGATCAGGATGTAGACCTCCGGGTGGCCGAAGAACCAGAACAGGTGCTGGAACATGGTCGGATCGCCGCCGCCGGCGGGATCGAAGAAGTGGGTGCCGAAGTTGCGGTCGGTGAGCAGCATGGTGATCGCGCCGGCCAGCACCGGCAGGGCCAGCAGCAGCAAGAAGACGGTGACCAGGATCGACCACACGAACAATGGCATGCGGTGCAGGGTCATGCCCGGCGCGCGCATGTTGAAGATGGTGGTGATGAAGTTGATCGCGCCCAGGATCGAGCTGGCGCCGGCGAGGTGGATAGCCAGGATGGTGCAGTCCATCGCCGGCCCGGTGTGACCGATGGTCGACAGCGGCGGATACATCGTCCAGCCGCCGCCGAAGCCCCGGCCCGGCCCGCCGTCGACGAACATCGAGGTCAGCATCATCACCCATGATGAGACCAGCAGCCAGAAACTGACGTTGTTCATGCGCGGGAAGGCCATGTCCGGCGCGCCGATCATCAGCGGCACGAACCAGTTGCCAAAGCCGCCGATCATCGCCGGCATGACCATGAAGAAGATCATGATCAGCGCGTGAGCGGTGACCACGGTGTAATAGCCGTGCTTGGACTGCTCGACCAAGCCGAGCAGGTTGATGGTCGAATTGGGGCTGAAGAGCTGCAGGCCGGGCTCGGCCAGCTCCCAGCGGATCAGGCCGGAAAGCAGCGCCCCGATGATCCCCGCCTGAATGGCGAAGATGATGTACAGCGTGCCGATATCCTTGTGGTTGGTGGACATGAACCAGCGGGTGAAGAACCCGGGCCGGTCGGCGTGCGCGCCGTAGCCGTGGGCCTCCTGGTGGGCGACGCGATCGTGGGTGATATCGGCCATGAGGATTGTGTCTTTCGGAACTAGCGCGCGGCGGCGGTGTCGGCTTGCGCCACGGTGGTCGGCTTGGCCTGCTTGCTGGCCACCCAGGCGTCGAACTCGGGTTGGGTCACCACCTTGACCTCGATCGGCATGTAGGAGTGGTTCGCGCCGCACAGCTGGGAGCACTGGCCATAGAAGGTGCCGGTGCGGTCAGCCTTGAACCAGGTCTGGTTGAGCCGGCCCGGGATGGCGTCGATCTTGACCCCGAACGCCGGCACCGACCACGAATGGATCACATCCTCGCCGGTCACTTGCACGCGAACCACCTGGTTCACCGGGGCCACCATCGGCGCGTTGGTCTCCAGCAGATAGGGCAGATGCTTGGTGTTGGCGTCCTCCTGGCTCATCGGCGTCGAGGTGTAGGCGGAAATCTTCTGGTCGGGGTACTCGTAATCCCAGTTCCACTGCCGGCCGGTGACCTTCACGGTCATGTAGGGCCTTGGCATCGCGTGTTCCTCGAACAGCAGGCGGAACGAGAAGATGGCGATGAACATCAGGATCAGCACCGGGGTCACCGTCCAGATGACCTCGATCGGAGTGTTGTGGCTGAACCTGGCCGGCGTCGGATTGGCCCGCTTGTTGAAGCGCACGATGATCACCAGCAGCATGATCAGCACGAAGCCGGTGATGCCGATGATGATCGGCGAGACGATGTAGTTGTTGAAGGCGATCTGCTCGGCGCGGATGTGCGAGGCGGCCGGTTGCAGATCGATGCCCTTGTCCACCGGCTGACCGATAATATCGGCTAGAGCGCCCATCGACCACACGGCGCCGGTAAGCAAGACGCCGACGCCAGCAGCGAGCCGTGACATCCCGGAAAGCTTGAGTCTCATGTCCCTCACGGCCCAGAATTGCTGCCGGCCCGTCCACGTTCCAACGGGCGAAAGCGCGAGCCGGCGCGCACCGCCCCTAGCGGCTCGCCTGTTGCGCTTGCGAGAGGGTGCATAGCGGGCCGACGCCGCCTTGCCAAGCGCCTGCCATGACCGCCGAAACGCCGCATGGGTGTTCCGCTGGCCGGCTCCCGGCCCTATGTGTCCGCCGACAACCCCAGCAAACGAGATGATCATGACCGCCGCCGTGCTTGCGCCGTCGATTTTGGAGGCCTCGGAGGTTGACCCGAACATCGCCGCCCGGCTGCTCGGCGAGGCGCTCGCCGGCGCCGAAGATGGTGAAATCTTCGCCGAACGCTCGCACAGCGAGGCTTTTGTGTTCGACGACAACCGATTGAAATCAGCCAGCTATGACGCCACCGAAGGCTTCGGCCTCAGGGTCGTGGCCGGTGAAACGGCCGGCTATGCCCACTCCAGCGAAATCAGCGAAGCCGCCATCCGCCGCGCCGCCGACACCGCCGCCCTGGCCAAGCGCGGCCACCACGGGACCGCCGACATCGGTCCGCGCGCGACCAACGCCAAGCTCTATGGCGACGATGATCCGCTGGCTCGGCCCGGATTCGCCGAAAAAGTCGCCCTGCTGCAGGAGATCGACGCCTACGCCCGGGCCGCCGACCCGCGCGTGGTCCAGGTCCTGGTGTCCTTGACCGGCGAGCGGCGGATGATCGAGATCTTGCGCGCCGACGGGCGGTTGATTCGCGACATCCGCCCCCTGTGCCGGCTCAACGTCAGCGTCACGGTGGAGAAGGACGGTCGCCGGGAGACTGGCACGTCGGGCGCCGGCGGGCGCGCCGGGCTGGAGGCCTGGATCAGTCCCGACAAATGGCGCGCGCAGGTGGCCGAAGCCCTGCGTCAGGGGCTGGTCAATCTCGACGCCATCGCCTGCCCGGCCGGTGAGATGGACGTGGTCCTGGGACCAGGCTGGAACGGCGTCCTGCTGCACGAAGCCGTCGGCCATGGCCTGGAAGGCGATTTCAACCGCAAGGGAACCTCGGCTTTCTCCGGGCGCATCGGCGAGCGGGTCGCGGCCCCCGGGGTGACGGTCTTCGACGACGGGGCGATCGCGGGGCGGCGCGGATCGCTGACGGTCGATGACGAGGGCACCCCCACCGAGCGCACCATTCTGATCGAGGATGGGATCCTGAAAGGCTACATGCACGACCGTCAGAGCGCCCGCCTGATGGGCTTGGCAGCGACCGGCAACGGCCGGCGCCAGTCCTACGCCTACCTGCCGATGCCCAGGATGACCAACACCGGCATGCTGGCCGGCGAGGTCCCCCATGCGGAGATGATCGCCAGCACCCGGCGTGGCCTCTACTGCGCCAATTTCGGCGGCGGCCAGGTCGATATCACCAACGGCAAGTTCGTGTTTCAGTGCACCGAGGCCTACCTGATCGAGGATGGCCGGATCAGCGCGCCGGTGAAGGGCGCCACCCTGATCGGCGATGGCCCCTCGGCGCTGACCCGGGTGACCATGATCGGCGATGACTTCGCCTTCGATCCCGGCATCGGCGTGTGCGGCAAGGCGGGCCAGGGGGTGCCCGTCGGCGTCGGCCAGCCCTCGCTCAAGATCACCGGCCTGACCGTCGGCGGCACCAGCGTCTGAGCCCACGCTTACCGCGATTTAACTGGCGCCGCCGGTCCGGCTTTGCGAGCTAAGCCCTCTGCCGGAGAGGGGACCGGGTGAGCATCGCAACCATCTTCGCCGCGGCGGTCGTCAGCCAGGCCGCGCCGGTCGGCGTCACCAGCTATCCGGCGGCGTTCTTCGCCCCCGCCCAGCCAAGCACCGCGCTGGATATGATCAACCGCGTGCCGGGGTTTTCCCTCGACACCGGGGCCGCGGTGCGCGGTTTTGGCGGCGCGGCCGGGAATGTGCTCATCGATGGCGTCCGCCCGCCGGCCAAGGGCGATCCGCTGGATCAGATCCTGCAGCGCATTCCGGCCTCGTCGGTGGAGCGGATCGATGTCATCCGGGCTGGAACACCCGGCATCGACATGCAGGGCAAGACGGTTCTGGCCAACGTCATCCGGCGCCAGGATATCACCGCCAAGGCCACACTCACCGCCACCGGAACCCACGGCTACGATGGTCGCCTGAGCGGCCAGTTCCGGCTCCAGGGTGAAAAGCGCATCGGCGCGGCGGAGCTTGAGGGATCACTGCTGGCCGCCCGCTTTCTCGACGATGGCGCGGGTACGGGTATCTGGACCCGGGTCGACGGCCAGGGCGTCCCCATCGTCCGCGCCGCCGACATCACCAAAGGCTACGAGATCAACTACAAGGGCACCGGCTCGGTGGAGCTCCCGGCCTTCGGCGGCAAGCTGCGGATCAACGCCTCCTATCTCATCGATCCCTATCACTACACCCAGCGCGACGAGCTCATGCCTCCGCCGGGCGGCGATTTCGAACGGCTCGACCAACGGCAGAACACGGCCGAAGTCGGGGTGCGTTTCGAGCGTCCCCTCGGGGCCCGCGCCAGCCTGGAAACCTATGGGCTGCAGCAGTTCGGCCGATTCAGGCTCGCCGATGCGTTCACCAGCGATCCGGCCACCGCGGCGCTGACCGGCGACGCCCAAAACGCTCTCTTCAACCTGCATAAATCGACCAGCGAGAGCGTCGCCCGCGCCGTAATCAAATACTCACCCGCCGCATCGCTGTCGTTCGAGACTGGCCTCGAAGGCGATTACAACTGGCTGCGAACGCGGACCGCCTTTGTCCAGGACGGCGCGCCGGTGACCCTTCCGGCGGCCGATGTCGTGGTCACGGAGCTGCGCGGCGAGGCCTTCGCCACCGCTGTCTTGCAGGTTCGTCCGAGCTTGACCCTGGAGGCCGGCCTGCGCGCCGAGGCTTCGCGCGTCGCCTCCTCGGGCGATGTCGTCTCCGGCCGCAGCCTCTACTATCCCAAGCCGCGGCTGGTGATCGCCTGGTCTCCCGACCCCGCCGACCAGGTCCGCTTCCGGGCCGAGCGCGAAGTTGGTCAGCTCAACTTCGACGACTTCACCGCCCAGGCGGCGGCGATCGGCACCGGCACGGTGCACGCCGGCAATCCGCGCCTCGACCCTCAGCAGGACTGGGTGATCGAAGCGGCTTTCGACCGCAAGTTCTGGGGCGGCGGCGACGCCACCGCGACCCTGCGCCACTATTGGTATTCGAACGTCGAGGACCGGATCGGCGTGGCCTCGCCCTCTGGCGTGTTCGACGCCCCAGGCAACATCGGCGCAGGCTCCGAGGACGACGCCGCTTTCGCCCTCACCCTGCCGACCGACCGCCTGGGTCTCAAACACGGGCAGCTCACCGGCCAGGCGACGTTCCGCCGCTCGCGGGTGATCGATCCGACCACCGGCCAGCCGCGCGGCATCTCCGGCCTGCACGGCAGCGACTGGGAGGCGCACTTCAGCCAGGGCGTCCCGCGCTGGAAGGCGACCTGGGGCGTCGACGTCATCGGCCAGATGGGCGCCAAGGCCTACCGCTTCAACGAGATCGACACCGACAAGATCAAGACCTACGTCGACCTGTTCGCCCAGTACCAGCCGCGGGCCGACCTGACCCTGCGGATCGATCTGCTGAACGCCAGCGCCCGCGGCTTCGATCATTTCCGCCAGGTCTATGGCGGCCCGCGCAATCAGGATCCGCTCATCTTCGCCGAGGCGCGCGACCTTGAGAACGGCCGCTTCGTGCGCCTGACCTTGATCAAGCAGTTCGGCTGACGCGCTACTCGGCGGCGACCGGCTCGGCCGCCAGATCGTTGACCCCGTGCGCCAGGCGATGGGTGAACGGCGCGGCCAACAGGAAGGCGGCGCCAAAGCCGATGCCCACCCAGCCGATGATCTGGAACACCGCCAGCGAGGTGACCAGGGAAGCGTGCGGATCGAGCACCTTGCCGCCCGCGGCGGCGCTGCCGGCGAACCTGGCGATCATCGCGCTGATGAACTCGCCCGCGGAGGTGGCCAGGAACCACAGCGACAACAGGGTCGAGATCAGCTCGGCGGGGGCCAGCTTGGTGATCTCCGACAGGCCCACCGGCGAGAGGCACAGCTCGCCGGTGGTGTGCAGCAGATAAGCGAAGGCCAGCACCAAAAGCGGCAGGCGGAACTGGGCGTCGGCTAGGCCCTGGCTCCAGACGATGACCAGAAACCCCAGCCCGACCTGGCCCAGCCCCAAGCCGAATTTGATCATCGGATCGGGATCCCGCCGGCGCCGGCCGAGGGCGGCCCACAAGGCGGCGAACACCGGCGCGAACAGCAGGATGAAGCCGGCATTGAACGACTGGGTCTGGGCGGCGTCGAAGCCCATGTCGATCCACAGGGCGCCCGGGGCGTGGGGCGCGGCCTGCCACATCGCCCGGGTGCCGAGAAACACCGGCTGCCCGAACACGGTCAGGCTCTTGGGCGCCGAGATCAACCCCAGCTGGGTGTTGCGCTCGGCGAACAGATTGAGCGAGGTGGCGGCCTGCTCGAACAGGGCGAAGAACACGATCGCCCCGATCATGAACACGAACGACAGCATCACCCGCTCACGCTCCACCCGCCCGAAGCGCGTGGCCATGACATAGGTGATATAGGCCAGGGCGGCGATCCAGCCGACGCCCAGGGCCCAGCCGACCACCTGATTGTGCTGCACCAGCAGCCAGACGAGCCCGACCGCCGCCACCCCGCCGAGATAGATCAGCCATTCGAGGTTCAGCGGTCCCACCCGCGGCCGGGCCAGCTTGGCCGGGTCGGGCGGCTCGCCGTGGCCGCCCAGCCAGGAGCGGCCGGCCTGGAAGGTGATGTAGCCGGCCAGCATGCCCACGCCGGCGGCGCCGAATCCCCACGACCAGCCGTAGCTCTCACCCAGATAGCCGCACAGCACCGCGGCCCAGAAGGCCCCCAGGTTGATGCCGTAATAGTAGAGGGTGAACCCGGGATCGCGTCTCGGATCGCGCTCGCCGTAGAGCTTGCCGACGATGGCCGAGATGTTCGACTTCAGAAACCCGACCCCCATGACGATCAGCGCCAGGGCCAGGTAGAGGGTGTCGACCGCCTTCGGCTGGCGGCCCTCGACGCTGAGGGCATAGTCGCCTTTGGCCAACAGGCCCGGCAGCGGCGCGCTCGCCGGCAGGCCCTTGATGGTGAAATCGCCGGCCGCGTCCTGACCAAAGTCATAGGGCTTGCCGGCGACCATGATCCTGGCCTCGCGGTTCGCCCCTTGCCCCTTGGCCTCGAAGGCATAGTGGGCGCCGCGCCAGGTCAGCACCTGGTGCGCCGGCGGGCTCTCGATGGCCATGGTCGAATGGCCGGCGACCAGCAGCAGGGCGCCGAAGGCGACCGCCTTGCGCGCCCCCAGCCAGCGGTCGGCGATCACCCCGCCGACCAGGGGGACGAGATAGACCAAGGTGGCGTAGGAGCCGTAGGTGCTGGCGGCGAAGGCGTCGCTGAACAGGAACTGCTGGGTCAGGTAGAAGACCAGCAGCCCGCGCATGCCGTAGTAGGAGAAGCGCTCCCACATCTCGGCGAAGAACAGCACCAGGAGACCGCGCGGATGGCCGCGCAGCATCTGCATCAGCACCGGGGCGCCGGTGACCAGGGTGAGAAGGACGCCGGCGATGATGACGATGCTCATGCGGCGCGGAAACAATCACGCCGGCGGCGCTTTCACAAGCTGACGGCCTGGCGCTGTGCTACGCTGGCCGCGCGAAGGAGGATCGACATGGATGTCGTCAAGCTCCCGGGCCCGGATCACCCCATCTCCGTCACCGGCCATGGCGGACGCGTCCAGGCGCTGTTCAACGGCCATCTGATCGCCGACAGCGACGATGTGCTGATGCTCAAGGAGGCGAGCTACAAGCCGGTGGCCTATTTCCCCCGCCGCGACGTTGAAATGGGCTATCTGGCGTCGACCAAGCTCGACACTTATTGCCCCTACAAGGGCCACGCCTCCTATTTCACCATCTCCAAGGATGGCCAGATCGCCGAGAACGCGGTGTGGAGTTACGAAAGTCCCCATCCGGCCATGGAGATCATCAAGGATCGCGTGGCCTTCTATCCCAATGTGGTCGAGTTGCACGCAGTCGGCGGCGCGCAGGCGCCCGACTCGGCCATCCAGCATACCGACTCGGGATCCGGCGCCTCGCAGGGCGAGCACTGGGCGGCGACGGCCCCGAACCCGCCGATCTGAGCCGCTACTCGGCCATCCGCGTCCAGTGAACGGTGATCCGGTCCGGCTCGGCGGCCAGGCGTTCGAGGATCTGCGCCAGCGCCGCCTGATCCTGGCGACAGCTCAGCTGATAGCGGGTGAACTCCCGCGCCTCGTCCTTGGACCAGCGGCGCTCGATCAGCTCCAGCCGCTCGACGCCCAGCGCCTCGGCGGTGAGGAGCGGCGCGGCAGTTCCGGCGATGGTGATCGACAGGGCCCCCCGATGGGTCCGGCGAAGCCGCGCTTCGACGGGCTTGAGGCCCATCAGGACCGCCAAGGTCAGAGCGGTGGCGACCGCGCCCAACGCCGCCTGGCCGGCGCCGAGTGTGATGCCGATGACGGTCGCCATCCACAAGGTGGCGGCGGTGGTGATGCCGATCACCAGGCTGCCGCGCTTGAGGATCGCCCCGCCGCCGATGAACCCGATCCCGGTCAGTATGCCGAGCGGCAACCGCATCACATCCGCGCGCACGAAGTCACTGGATTGTCCCTTGCCCAACAAGGCGGGGAGCAACAGGTTGGCGAGGATCGTCGCCACGCAGGCCGCCAGGGCCACCAGCAGCGTGGTGCGGAAGCCCGCCGGGTGGCCGCCCGTCTCGCGATTGAGGCCGATAAGGCCGCCCGCCGCCAGGGTGAGGATGAGGCGCAGGGCCAGGTCGGCCAGCGTCGGATGCAGCGGCATGGCCATGCGCAGACAACCCGCGGCCACGCTTCCGAGTTCCGGTCAGGGTCTAGTAGGCGCAGGCCTCGAAGGCGCGGGTGGCGTCGCCTTTCCACGGCCCATGGTAGAGGTCCAGCAGCCGCTCGGCGGCCGTCACCCCGGTTTCGGCAATCTCCTCGACCTCGGCCAGGTAGCCGGTCTCATCGACCATTCCGGCCGAGAGGGCGTCGCGGCGCTTGAGCCCTTCGTGAGCGATGGCCAGCATGTCCTTGGCGATCGCCTGGGCGGTGCGGCCGCCAACCTCGGCCTTGAGGCCGATCCGCGCCGCGTCCTCCCGTAACCTCGCCCGCTCCTCGGCGGTCCAGCCACGGCACAGCTCCCAGGCCGCCGCCAGGCAGTCGGGACAATAGAGCAGGCCGGCCCATAGCGCCGGCAGGGCGCACAGCCGGCTCCACGAGCCGGCGTCGGCGCCGCGCATCTCCAGATACTGCTTCAGCCGCACCTCGGGGAAGATGGTGCTGACGTGGTCGGCCCAATCGGACAGCGTCGGACGCGCCCCTGGCAGTTCGGGCAGAACGCCGTCCATGAAATCGCGGAACGAGCGCCCGGCGACATCGACGTAGAGCCCGTCGCGCTTGACGAAATACATCGGCACATCCAGCGCATAGCGGGCGTAGGCGGCGAAGCCGAAGCCATCCTCGAACACGAAGTCCAGGAGGCCGGTGCGGTCGGGATCGGTGTCGGTCCACACGTGGGCGCGACCGGAGAGGAAGCCGTTGGGCTTGCCTTCAGTGAATGGCGAATTGGCGAACAGGGCGGTGGCGATCGGTTGCAAAGCCAGGCTGGCGCGGAACTTGGCCACCATGTCGGCCTCGTCGGCGAAATCGAGGTTGGCCTGCACGGTGCAGGTGCGCAGCATCATGTCGAGGCCGAACCTCCCCACCTTGGGCATGTAGGCGCGCATGATCTGGTAGCGGCCCTTGGGCATGATCGGAACGTCTTCGCGCCGCCAGGTGGGGGTGAACCCCAGGCCGGCGAAGCCGAGCCCCAGGTCGGCGGCCACCTGCTTGACCTCCTCCAGATGGCGCCCGGTCTCCTCGCAGATGTCGTGCATGGTCAGGAGCGGAGCGCCGGAAAGCTCGAACTGGCCGCCGGGCTCGAGGCTGATGTTGGCCGCCCCGCGCGAGAGCCCGATCAGGGTCTCGCCGCCTTCGGCGGTATGCTCGGTGACCGGGCCCCAGCCAAAGCGCATCAGGCCCTTCATCAAGGCTTCGATGCCGCACTCGCCGTCGTAGGGGACGGGTGCGAAATCGCTCAGGCGAAACACGAACTTCTCGTGCTCGGCCCCGACCCTGAACCGGCTTGAATCCTTGCCGCCGGCGGCGAACCAGGCGGTCAGGTCGTCGAAGGCGAGCGGTCGGTCGTCACAGATCGTGTCGGCCATTGGCTTCCCCCGGTGAGGCGGCCCCGTCCGGCCGCGAACTATTGGGCCAAGTGGGCGCCGCGCGAGGAAAGCTCAAGTCCCCGCCAATCGCCCAGGCTGGCCTGCCACAGGCTGAGGGCGGCGATGGCGGCAGTGTCGGCGCGCAGGATGCGCGGACCCAGCGAGACCGGAACCGCCCCGGTGACCGCGCGCGCCGCCAGGCGTTCCTCGGCCGTGAACCCGCCTTCCGGGCCGATCAGGATCGCCCACAGGCCGCGCTCGGCGCCGGCGAGCGCATCGAGCGCGGTGGCGGCTTCCCCCGCCTCGTCGCAGAACAGGAGCCGCCGATCACCCGGCCACTCGGCCAGCACTTCGGCGAGGCGCGCCACCTCAAGGATTTGCGGCACATCCAGGCGACCGGTCTGCTCGGCGGCCTCGGTGGCGATGGCGTGCAGCCGCTCGAGATTGACCTGGCTGGCGTTGGTCCTGGCGGTGATCACCGGACGCACCCGCCGCGCGCCCAGTTCGGCCGCCTTCTCGATGATAGTCTCCAGGCGCGGCCGCTTGACCACGGCGATCAGCAGGTCGAGATCGGGGCCCTGGGCCTGCGGCCGGTGCCGGCCGAGCAGCCGCAACCCGGCCCCGCGTCGGGAGATCTCGACGATGCTGCTGAGCCATTCGCCGTCGCGGCCGTTGAACAGCAGCACCTCGTCGTCCATGCGCGCCCGCATGACGTTGGCGAGGTAGTGGGTCTGCTGCGGTCCGAGGAAGACGGCGCCATCCTGGACGAGGTCGTCGGCGACATGGAGACGGATCAGGCTCAACTATTTTCCCCGAACGGCTAAGGTGGCGCGAATGGGCAAGACCAAAGACTACGAAGACGACCTGCGCCGACTGCAGATCGGCCTCGTGCGCTATCAGCAGTGGGCGATCAAGACCGGGGCCAAGGCCCTGATCATCTTCGAGGGGCGCGACGGAGCCGGCAAGGACGGAACCATCGCCCGCATCACCGCCCATCTGGCCCCGCGCAACACCCGGGTGATCTCGCTGCCCAAACCCTCCGAGCGCGACCGCTCGGAGTGGTACTTCCAGCGCTACATCGCCCATCTGCCGGCGGAGTGCGAAATCGTGCTGTTCAACCGCTCCTGGTACAACCGGGCCGGGGTCGAGCCGGTGATGGGGTTCTGCACCCCCGCCGAGCACGCCGAGTTTCTGCGCGAGGCCCCTCCCCTGGAGCGAATGCTGGAGGCGGCCAACATCCGCCTAGTCAAGTTCTGGCTCGATATCTCCAAGAAGGAGCAGGCCGAGCGCCTCGACGCCCGCCAGTCGGACCCGCTCAAGCACCTCAAGATCAGTCCGCTCGACCGCGCCGCCCAGACCAAGTGGAAGGCCTATTCGGCGGCCCGCAACGAGATGCTCACCACCACCCACACCGGCTATGCGCCGTGGATCTGCGTGCGCGCCGATCACAAGAAGCCGGCGCGCCTGAACGTGATCCGCTATCTGTTGCAAGCCCTGGCGCCCGAGGCCCTGGCGGCCGATTATCAACCCCCCGATCCGGCGGTGCTGTTCCACTTCGAGGCCGCGGCGCTGAGCGACGGGCGCCTGGCCAAATAGGAGGTGAAGCCATGGACTACGTCAGACTGGGCGCCACGGGGCTCAAGGTCTCGCGCCTGTGCCTCGGCTGCATGACCTACGGCAGCTCCAAATGGCGACCCTGGGTGCTGGATGAGGCGGCGGCGCTGCCGTTCTTCAAGTCCGCCATCGAGGCCGGGATCAACTTTTTCGATACCGCGGACGTCTATTCCCAGGGCGAGAGCGAGCGGGTGACCGGCAAGGCGCTCAAGGAGTACGCCAAGCGCCATGAGATCGTCATCGCCACCAAGGTCAACGGGGCGATGGGCGCCGACGCCAACAACCGCGGCCTCTCCCGCAAGCACATTTTCGACGCCATCGACCGCAGCCTTTCCAGGCTCGGGGTCGACTATGTCGACCTCTATCAGATCCACCGCTTCGATCCGCACACCCCGATCGAGGAAACCCTGGAGGCGCTCAACGACGTGGTCCGCGCCGGCAAGGCCCGCTACATCGGCGCCTCGTCCATGTACGCCTGGCAGTTCATGAACATGCTCGCCACCTCGCGCGCCAACGGATGGACGGCCTTTGTCTCCATGCAGCCGCAGTTGAACCTCGTCTATCGCGAGGAGGAGCGCGAGATGCTGCCCCTGTGCGCTCAGATGGGCATCGGCGTCATCCCCTGGTCGCCGCTGGCCAGGGGTTTCCTCGCCGGCGGCCGCACCGCGCCCGGCGAGGGCGACACCGAGCGCGCCCGCACGGATGAATTTTCGCCGCGGCTGTACTATCGCGAGCCCGATTACGCGGTGGTGGATGCGGTGGGCGCGGTGGCCAAAGCCCGCGGCGTTTCCAACATCCAGGTCGCGCTCGCCTGGGTGCTCCGGCATCCGGTGGTCACGGCGCCGATCATCGGCGCCTCCAAGGCCCACCATCTCGCCGACGCGGTGGCGGCGCTGGCGATCAAGCTCACCGACGACGAGGCCAAGGCGCTGGAAAAGCCCTACAAGCCCAAGGCGGTGCTGGATCACGCCTGATGGTCGACGCCGATGCCATCACCCAATCCCTCGAACTGGCCGCCGAGCACGCCGGCGATCTCACCGCGCCGGTGTTCGCTCGCCTGTTCGACCGCCATCCGGAGATGGAGGCCCAGTTCGCGCGCGACACCTCCGGCGCGGTCAAGGGCGAGATGCTGGCCCGCGTGTTCGAGATGGTGCTCGACTATGTCGGCGAGGGCGCCTACGCCGCCGGCATGATCCGCAACGAGGTGATCACCCACGACGGCTATGGCGTGCCGCCGGAGGTCTTCCCGCTGTTCTTCGATGTCACCGCCGAGGTGCTGCGCGAGAGCGTCGGCGGGGCCTGGACGCCGGCCATGGACGCAAGCTGGGCCGGCCTGATCGGCGATTTCCATCGCTTCGCCGCCGAGGCGGCGGTTGGCTGAGCGGCGCCTCTCGCTCTCGGCCCGTCAGGCCAGACGCATCGCCATCCACGCCCAGGGCCTTTCCCGGCCCCGCCGCCACGCCCTGCCGGGCGCGCGTCACCTGCGGCGGTTGGCCGCCGACCTCGGCGTCATCCAGATCGATTCGGTCAACGTGCTGGCCAGGGCCCATTACCTGCCGGCCTTCTCGCGGCTGGGCGCCTATCCGCGCACCGCGCTCGAGGCGGAGGCGTGGGGCAAGCGGCCATCGCTGTTCGAATACTGGGGGCACGAATGCTCGCTGCTGCCGCTGGCCATGCAACCCCTGTTTCGCTGGCGCATGGACCGGGCCCGGGCCGGCCGCGGGACGTGGAGTCATCTGATCACCTTCGCCCGCGAGCGGCGCGATTTCATCGACGCGGTGCTGGCGCGCATCGCTCGCGAGGGCCCGCTCACCGGCGGCGACTTCGCCGAGGGCAAGCGCCAGGCCGGCTGGTGGGAATGGAGCCACGGCAAGCAGGCCCTGGAATGGTTGTTCTGGGCCGGACTGATCACCACCAGGACGCGGCGGGGTTTCGAGCGCGTCTATGATCTCACCGAGCGGGTGCTACCGAAGAGGATTCTCAATCTACCGACGCCAAGCGAGGCCGACGCTCACCGCGAACTGCTGAAAATCGCCGCCCGGGCGCTCGGCGTCGCCACCGAGGGCGACCTGCGCGACTACTTCCGCCTTCCGGTGGCGGAGACCAGAACCCGGCTGGCCGAACTGGTCGAGGATGGCGCGCTGGCGCCGGCGCACGTGCAGGGCTGGCGCCAGAGCGCCTATCTCACCCCCGGCGCACGCGCGGCCCGGCCGGACGGCGCGGCGGTGCTGATCTCGCCTTTCGATAGCCTGATCTGGCGGCGCGAGCGGGCCGAGCGGCTGTTTGGGACCCGCATCCGCATCGAAATCTATGTGCCCGCCGAGCGCCGCCAGCACGGCTATTATGTGCTCCCCTTCCTGCAGGGCGAGACGATCACCGCCCGGCTCGACCTGAAAGCCGGCCGGGCCGCCGGCGCCCTCGAGGTGCAGGCGGCGCACCTGGAGCCGGGCGCCGAGGCGGAGGCGGTGGTCGGCCCGCTGGCCGGCGAGTTGCGGCTGATGGCCGACTGGCTGGGGCTGGACGCGGTGCGCATCAACGGCCGAGGCGACCTGGCCGCGGCGTTGGCGCAGGCGCGGATCGGTTAGTCCGCTGTTGGCGCGGGCCGGCAAATCAGCCTACCGATTCGCGGGTCGTTGTTAACCATTAACGCCTCGTCAAGCCCCTCGCTGGCAGAATCGATGAGGCGTCGGTTCAGGCGGCGGCGAACGCGGGCGCGCCAGGGCCCGCGCAGGCGGAGGGAGTGATCGTGCGCGTACTGCTCATCGAGGACGACAAGATCGTCGCCCGGGGCATCGAGATGATGCTCAAGGCCGAGGGCCTCAACGTCTATGTCACCGATCTCGGCGAAGAGGGCGTCGATCTCGGCAAGATCTACGACTACGACCTGATCCTGCTCGATCTCAACCTGCCGGATATGAGCGGCATGGATGTGCTGCGCACCCTGCGCGTGGCGCGCATCAACACCCCGATCATGATCCTCTCGGGCAGCCAGGAGATCGAATCCAAGGTCAGGACCCTGGGCGGCGGCGCCGACGACTACATGACCAAGCCGTTCCACCGGGAGGAGCTGGTCGCCCGCATCCACGCCATTGTCCGACGCTCCAAGGGCCACGCCCACTCGGTGATTCGCACCGGCGACATCGCCGTCGATCTGGAAGGCAAGACGGTGGAGGTGCGCGGCATCCGCGTCCATCTCACCGGCAAGGAATACCAGATGCTGGAACTGCTCTCCCTGCGCAAAGGCGTCACCCTGACCAAGGAGATGTTCCTCAATCATCTCTATGGCGGCATGGACGAGCCGGAACTGAAGATCATCGACGTGTTCATCTGCAAGCTGCGCAAGAAGCTCAAGGCGGCCACCGACGATCATCACATCGAGACGGTGTGGGGCCGCGGCTATGTCCTGCGCGATGCGCACGAGACCGAGAAAGCCGCCGCCTAGATTAGGGTGTTCACCAAGCCCGGAAGTGCTTGCCCAGGCGCAGGCCCTGGCGCTGGTAGTGGGAGCCGTTCCAGCCATAGAGCCGCGCCGGGCGCTCGGCCATCGCCTCGAAGGTCAGGCGCGCCACCACCTGGCCATGCTCGAGCAGGAACGGGGTTTCGTGGCTTCTCACCTCCAGGACCGCGCGCGAGCCCTCGCCGCCGGCCTCCGCCGAGCCAAAACCCGGATCGAAGAAGCCGGCGTAGTGGACGCGGAATTCGCCCACCGCCGGATCGATGGGCGTCATCTCCGCCGCCTGCAGGACCGGAATCTCGACGCTCTCGCGGGAAGCGAGGATGTAGAATTCGCCGGGATCGAGCAGCAGGGCCTCGCGCCTGGCGGTCAGCGGCTCCCAGAAGTCGGCCGGATCGTAACCATCCTCGAGATCGAGATCGACCACCCCGGCGTGGCGGCGGGCGCGGAAACCGGCGATCTCGCCGGACAGATCGACCCCCACCGTGCGCACGGCCAGCGGCGCGGCTGGCCCGTGACGCAGGCGAAGCTGGTTGAGGCGGCTGCCGGTCCTGGCCAGGATCGAGAAGGTCTGCGGCGCGATCTCCAGATAGAGCGGACCGTGGTAGCCGGCGGCGACATCGTCGAACGCCGGCTGGGCATTGGTCAGCAGGCGGACGAACACATCGAGGCGGCCGGTCGAGCTCTTCGGGTTGGCCCGGCCGGAAACGCCAACCGGTAGAGCCACGCGCTCTTGCAGCTCGGCGATGTAGACGCAGCCGCGCTCGAGCACCGCGCCACGAGCCAGATCGAGCTCGTGCATCGCCAGTTCGTCGATACGCTCGCCGACGGTCCCATCCCGCCTCGGCAGGAACGAGGCCCTGATCCGCCAGGCGCGGGCGCCCAGGCGCAGATCGAGGCTGGCCGGCTGCACCTGGTCGGCTTCGAACGGTGCGGCCGCGCTAAGGGCGCCCTCGGCAGTTAGCGCCTCGATCAACTGGCAGGGAAGGATGCCTTCGGGGAGAATCATTATCTCTCTAGTGTGCCGGATTTGGAGGTCGTTTGATCATGGGGTCACTCTCCGGGCGAACGGCAAATCCGAAAGCACACTAGACAAGGCCGGCTTGCCCCAAAGCAAAATCTTGAACATTGAGGTGGCCGATGATGAGCGCCGATACCGGTTCCACCGTACGACGCGGACTCTATCCGCCGATCGAGCCCTTCGAGTCGGGCATGCTGGGCGTCGGCGGCGGCCATCAAATCTACTGGGAGCGGTGCGGACAGAGGCTGGGCGCGCCGGCGGTGTTTCTGCACGGCGGTCCAGGCGCTGGCTGTTCTCCCACCCAAAGACGCCTGTTCGATCCCGAGCGTTACTGCGTCACCCTGTTCGATCAGCGCGGCTGTGGCCGCTCCACCCCCCACGCCTCGCTGGACGACAATACCACCTGGGACCTGGTGGCCGACATCGAGCGACTGAGAGAGCGGTTCGGATACGAGCGCTGGCTGGTGTTCGGCGGCTCCTGGGGATCGACCTTGGCGCTGGCCTACGCCGAAGCCCATCCCGAACGGGTCAGCGCGCTGGTCCTGCGCGGGGTGTTCACCGCCACCCCGGCCGAGATCGCCTGGTACTACCAGGGCGGCGCGGCGTGGCTGTTTCCCGACCTGTGGGAGCGGTTTGTCGCCCCCATCCCCGAGGCCGAGCGGGGGGATCTGGTGGGCGCGTATCGTCGCCGCCTGACCGGGACCGACCCGGCGGCGCGGCTGGAGGCGGCCAAGGCCTGGAGCCTGTGGGAAGCCGGCACCATCACCCTGCTTCCCAACCAGCTGGCGGCGCAGTTCGGCGAAGATCGCTACGCTCTGGCTTTCGCGCGCATCGAGAACCACTATTTCACCCACGCCTCGTGGCTCGCCGAGGATCAGCTGATCGGCGAGGCCCACCGCGTGGCCGCCATTCCGGGGGTGATCATCCAGGGACGCTACGATGTCGCCACGCCGATGCGCGCCGCCTGGCGCCTGGCCCAGGCCTGGCCCACCGCCCGGCTCGAGATCATCGCCGACGCCGGCCACGCCTTCGACGAGCCAGGCATCCTGGACGCCCTGATCCGGGCGACGGATGAATTTGCGATGCGCTGACACGCGCATCGGCGCCCGGGCGTGACGGTAGCGGTTAGGGTTGCGGCCCCTCGGCGAGCGTCACCCAGCCGCCGGCGATGTCGACCTCGGGCACGGCCTCTCTGGTGAATGGCGTCCACCAGCTCGGGCCGCCGTTCGCGGGCTCGATCTCCAACAGGTCGCCGGCGCCGAAATCGGCCGCCGATTTGACCAGCCCGAGCGGGTCCCCGGAGGTCGAGCGGACGCGCAGGCCGATCAGATCGGCGAGATAGAATTCATCTGCCTCGGTCGCCGGCAGCGCCGCGCGATCGACGTAGAGCTTCAGTCCACGCAAGCGCTCGCCCTGCTCGCGGTTGGTTACCTCGCGGGCGCGGGCGATCAGGCCGCCCTTGGCCGGGCGTGCGCTCAGCAGGGTGAGGACGAACTCGCCGCCCGCGTCGCGCAGGGGGCTGTAGGCCAACAGACTCATCGGCTCGGCGGTGTGGGTGGTGATGCGGATTTCGCCGCGCACGCCAAACGCGCCCGCCGCCTGACCAACAAGGATCAGGCGCTGAGCCATGCGGACTATTCCTCGGCCGCGGCTTCGGTTTCCGGCGCGGTTTCAGCCTCGGCCGCGGCTTCGGTCTCCGGCGCGGTTTCAGCCTCGGCCGCGGCTTCGGTTTCCGGCGCGGCCTCTTCGGCGGGCGCGACTTCCTCGGCTGGAGCAGGCTCCTCTTGCGCCGCCTCGGCGGCTTCGGCGACCGGTTCGGCGGTGATCTCCTCGGTGGTTTCGGCGACCGGCTCGGCGGCTGGCGCAGCCTCCTCGGCGGCGATAGCCGGCTCCTCGCTCACCGTCTCTTCCGGCTCGGGCTGGGCGGCTCTGGCGGCGGCGCGCTCCTCGCGCTCCTTGACCCGCTCCTTGGCCTTGGCGTGCGGCTCGCCCTTCTTGGGGTTGCTGCTCGGCGCCCACTTGGCCAGACCCTGGGCGCCCAGGAAGCGGGCCACGCGCTCGGTCGGCTGCGCGCCCCTGGCCAGCCATTCGTTGATCCGCTCGGTCCTGAGCGTCACGCGGCGGGCGTCGTCCCTTTTCAGCAGCGGGTCATAAGCGCCGACCTTCTCGATGAAGCGGCCATCGCGCGGCGCATGGCTGTCGGCGATGACGATCGAATAGTAGGGGCGCTTCTTGGCGCCACCACGGGCGAGACGAATCTTGAGCATGGTTTCCTTCGCGTTGTCAGGGTTTGCGGAATGGGTTGAAGGGCGGGCCGCCGAGGCCAGGGAGCGAGCCGCCGGGGGCATTTGACTGGGCCGCGCCGGATGTCAGGGCCTGGAGATTCTCCATCGCCCCGGGCGCACCCAGGCCCATCATCCCGGCCATCCGGGAAAAACCTTTGCCGCCGTTTCGGGCCATCATCTTGAAGGCGTCCTGCATCTGGCGATGCTGTTTCAGCAGGCGATTGATTTCGGCCACCTCGACCCCGGCGCCAGCGGCGATACGGCGCTTGCGCGAAGCCTGGAGGATGTCCGGCTTCTTGCGCTCCTTCTTGGTCATCGAGCCGATGATCGCCCGCTGGCGGGCGATGGCGCGGTCGCTGACCCCGGCCTCGGCGATCTGCTTCTTGATCCTCTGCACCCCAGGCAGAAGGCCCATCAGGCCCTCCATGCCGCCCATGCGCTCCATCTGCGCCAGCTGCTCGGACAGATCGTCGAGATCGAACTGGCCCTTGGCCAGCTTGCGCGCCGTCGTCTCGGCCTTGGCGCGGTCGAAGTCCGCGGCCGCCTTCTCCACCAGGGCGACCACATCGCCGTGCCCGAGGATGCGCCCGGCCACGCGGCGAGCGTCGAAGGTGTCGAGGGCGTCGATGCGCTCGCCCGTGCCCAGGAACTTGATCGGTAGCCCGGTGACCGCGCGCATGGATAGCGCCGCGCCACCGCGGGCATCGCCGTCGGTCCGGGTCAGGGCCAGGCCGGTGAGCGGCAGGCGGGCGTGGAAGGCGGTGGCGGTGCGCACCGCGTCCTGGCCGGTGAGACTGTCGGCGACCAGCAGGGTCTCGGCCGGGCTGGCGATGCGCGCCACTTCGGCCGCCTCGCTCATCATCGCTTCGTCGAGCGTAGTGCGCCCGGCGGTGTCCAGAATCAGCACGTCGAAGCCGCCGAGCTTGGCCGCCGAAAGCGCCCGGCGGGTGATGTCGGCGGGGGCTTGGCCGGCGATGATCGGCAGGGTGTCGACGCCCGCCTCCTTGCCGAGGATGGCCAGCTGCTCCATGGCCGCCGGCCGGCGAACGTCCAGTGAGGCCATCAGCACCCGCGCCCGCTCCAGCTTGGACAGGCGCAGGGCGAGCTTGGCCGCCATGGTGGTCTTGCCCGAGCCCTGCAGGCCGGCGATGAGGACCACCGTGGGCGGATTGAGGGCCAGGCGCAGCGGTTCGGCCTCGCCCTCGCCGCCCAGCATCTCCACCAGGCCGTCGTAGACGATCTTGATCACCTGGTCGGCCGGTTTGACCGAGCGGATCACCGCCTCGCCGGAGGCCGCCTCGCGCGCCTTGTCGATGAAGGCGCGCACCACCGACAGGGCGACATCGGCCTCGAGCAGGGCCACGCGCACCTCGCGCATGGCCGCGTCGATGTCCTTTTCGGTCAGGACGCCGCGACCGGAGAGCCGGTCGAAAACGCCCGCAAGACGATCGCTCAAGCCTTCGAACATGAAGTCTCGCTCAACTCCTCAATGGCCAGCGCCAAACGGCCCCGTGCGCGTTCACGCGGACGGGGATCCTCTCCACCCTCGTCCTCGGCCCGAGGCCAGGGGGTCGTGGTGGCGGAGGCGCGCAACAGGGCGGCGCCGGAAAGGGGCGGCTTATGCGCCCTGGCGGCGACGGCGGTCAAGCGCAGGCCCCTGAACCGCCGATGGCACGGCCATTGGCGCCGTAGTGGGCGCCGGCTGTCGGTAGCAGCGCCACCGACTGCAACGGCAACGGCTACTATTCCCATCGCTACTATCGGCAGCCGTACTATGGCGGCAGCTACCGCGGCGGACCCTCGAACTCGACGCGGGGTCGCGCAAGGCATAGTCTCGCCGACGCACTTGGGGAGGGGCGAGAATGCGAGTTCTCGTAGCCGGAATTCTGGGCGGCATCGCCATGTTCATCTGGGCCTCGGTGGCCCACATGGCGACGCCCTTGGCGTCCATCGGCCTGCAGGCGCCGCCGGGGGGCGAGGCCACGGTGGCCGCTCTGCACGAGCGTTTCGGCGACAAGCAGGGCCAATACTTCTTTCCCTACATGCCCGGCCACGACAGCAAGGCGATGGCCGCGCAGATGGAGAAGCTGAAAACCTCGCCCTCGGGCCTGATCGTCTACAATCCGCCCGGCTCGGGCGGGATCGCACCGCGGCGGCTGGCCATCGAGCTCGGCCTCGAGGTGATCGAGGCGATCCTCATGGCGGCGATACTCGCCGCCGCCACCACCGGGTTCGGCGTTCGCTGGGGCCTGGCGGTCCTGATCGGCGTGATTGCCGCCATCGCCACCAATTTCTCCTATTGGAACTGGTACGGCTTCAACCTCGACTACACCCTGGCCAACGCGTTCACCGAACTGGTCAAGTTCGTGGTGGCCGGCCTGGTCGCCGCCGTGGTTCTCGGCTGGCGCCGGCGGCGACGGCGGGGTTAGCGGCCGGCCGATCACAGTCGCGTGATCGAACCCCGGCGCGTGTCCGCCAAAGCGTTGAAACGACGCGGCTTGAGCCTTTCGCGTTAATCTTTCGGTGACGAAAAACCTGTGTCCGCGGCCCCGGCGCCCGTTGACGGTCTTTCAACGTTGTGACCCCATATAGTGGGGAACAAGGGGCATGTGCCCACTATATATAGCTATCGAAGCCGACTTCTGTCGGTAGCGGTGGCCCCAATAAACAGGGTGGCGGGCGAGGACAATGGCGGCGCGGACAGCGACAACAATGACGGTCAATCCGGCGCGCGCCGGAGCGCCGCGCGCGGCGCCGCGGCTGCCCAACCTGCAGGTCGTGCGGGCGGTGGAAATCGATCGCTCGCGCGATGCGTTGCTCACCGATTTCGGCCGCACCACCCTGGAGGACCGCTATCTGCTGGCCGGCGAATCCTATCAGGACATGTTCGCCCGCGTGGCCATGGCCTTCGCCGACGATCCCGACCACGCCCAGCGCATCTACGATTTCATTTCCAGGCTGTGGTTCATGCCGGCCACCCCGGTGCTCTCCAACGGCGGCGCCAACCGCGGCCTGCCGATCTCCTGCTTCCTCAACGCCGTCGGCGATTCGCTGGAGAGCATCGTCGACACCTGGAATCAGAATGTGTGGCTGGCCGCCAATGGCGGCGGCATCGGCACCTATTGGGGCGGCGTGCGCTCGATCGGCGAGAAGGTGAAGGGGTCGGGCCAGACCAGCGGCATCATCCCCTTCATCCGGGTGATGGACAGCCTGACCCTGGCGATCAGCCAGGGCTCGCTGCGACGTGGCTCGGCGGCGGTCTATGTCGACATCCATCATCCCGAGATCGAAGAGTTCCTGGAGATCCGCAAACCATCGGGCGATTTCAACCGCAAGTCGCTCAACCTCCACCACGGAATTTCCATCACCGACGAATTCATGCACGCGGTGCGCGATGGCGCGCCCTTCGCCCTGCGCTCGCCCAAGACCCATGAGGCGGTGCGCGAGCTCGACGCCCGCTCCCTGTGGCAGAAGGTGCTCGAACTCCGCCTGCAGACGGGCGAGCCCTATCTGATCTTCTCCGACACCGTGAACCGGGCCATGCCGCGCCATCAGCGCGAACTGGGCCTGAAGGTGCGACAATCCAATCTGTGCTCGGAAATCACCCTGGCTTCGGGGCCGGATCATCTGGGCGTCGAGCGCACCGCTGTCTGCTGCCTCTCCTCGGTCAACGCGGAGAAATTTCTCGAATGGCGCGACCATCCGACCTTTGTCGAAGACATCATGCGCTTCCTCGACAACGTCCTGCAGGACTTCATCGATCGCGCTCCGGCCGAGATGGCCCCGGCCGCCTACGCCGCCGCCCGCGAGCGCTCGGTAGGGCTTGGCCTGATGGGCTTCCACTCCTTCCTGCAGAGCCAGGACGTGCCGTTCGAGAGCGCCCTGGCCAAGTCGTGGAACATGCGTCTGTTCAAGCACCTGCGCCGCGCCTGCGACGCCGCCAGCGCCGCTCTGGCCGAGGAGCGCGGTCCGTGCCCCGACGCCGCCGAGCGCGGGGTCATGGAACGGTTCTCGCACAAGCTGGCCATCGCGCCGACGGCGTCGATCTCGATCATCTGCGGGGGCACGAGCGCCGGCATCGAGCCCATCCCGGCCAACATCTACACCCACAAGACCCTGTCCGGGTCGTTCGCGGTCAAGAACCCCTATCTCGAGGCCTTGCTCGAAACCAAGAGCGCCAACACCCCGGCGGTGTGGGCGTCGATCCTGGAGAACGAGGGCTCTGTCCAGCATCTGGACGGGCTTACCGACGATGAAAAGGCGGTGTTCAAAACCGCCTTCGAAATCGACCAGCGGTGGGTGATCGATCTGGCCGCCGACCGCACGCCGCACATCTGCCAGTCCCAGTCCGTCAACGTCTTCCTGCCCGGCGATGTCGACAAATGGGATCTGCACATGCTGCACTGGGAAGCGTGGGAGCGGGGGGTGAAGAGCCTCTACTATCTGCGCTCCAAGTCGGTGCAACGGGCGGCCTTCGCCGGCGCCGAGCCGGCGCAGGCTGCGGCGCCAACGCCAGAGGCGCGCACCGATTACGACGAGTGCCTCGCCTGCCAGTGACCGCCGGCCTCTAGCCGACGCCGATCAGTGCAGGATGTCGAAGCCGGTGAAGCGGATCGCGCCCACCACCACCCAGACCGCCAGGCCGGCGACGACGAGAAGGAACGGCAGCAGGATCCACACCGCTCCGCCGCCTGAGCCGTGAATGCGTCGCCCGCCCGGCGAGATCACCAGAAGCAGGGCGATGCCGGACAGGAGGGCTATCAGCACCAGCATCGGCAGCGGCAGGCTGGTCAAATAGCTCATGCGGGAACCTCGACATCGCAGAGCAGAGCCGCGAGTTCGCCCGGCGCGCAGACCCCCCTTTCGGTGATGAAGCCGGTGATCAGTCGCGCCGGGGTGACGTCGAAGGCGTAATTGGCCGCGGCGCTGCCGGGCGCGGCGATCCGCACCTCGGTGAGGGCGCCGGCCGCATCTGTGCCGACCATGTGGGTGACCTCGCGGCCATCGCGCTCCTCGATGGGGATCGCCGCCAGCCCATCGCTCAGGGTCCAGTCGATGGTGGAGGTGGGAACCGCTACGTAGAAGGGCACGCCGGTGTCATGCGCCGCCAGCGCCTTGAGGTAGGTGCCGATCTTGTTGGCGGCATCGCCGGTGCGCGTCACCCGATCCGCCCCCACGATCACCACATCCACCCGGCCGTGCTGCATCAGATGACCGCCGGCGTTGTCGACGATGATGGTGTGATCGACGCCCTGCTGACCGAGCTCGAAGGCGGTGAGGCCCGCGCCCTGGTTGCGTGGCCGGGTCTCGTCGACCCACACATGCAGGTTCAGTCCCTGTTCGGCGGCGACATAGACGGGCGCCAGCGCAGTGCCCCAGTCGACGGTCGCCAGCCATCCGGCGTTGCAGTGCGTAAGCAGGTTGAGGTCGCCGTTCTTGCGCGCGGCGAGATCGGTCAGCAGCCGCGCGCCGGCCTCGCCTATGTGACGGCAGGATTGGACGTCCTCGTCCGCCATCGTCGAGGCTTCGGAGAAGGCCGCCGCCGCCCGGCGCTGGTTTGGCGCCGGTGCTATCCGCCGCGCCACGCGCTCCAGCGCCCAGGCGAGATTGACCGCCGTCGGCCGCGCGGCGAGAAGCGCCGTCCTCGCCTCGGCCACGGCGCGATCGGAGGGATCGACGCGCAGTGCAGCCGCCAATCCGTAGGCGGCGGTGATGCCGATCAGTGGCGCGCCGCGCACCTGCATGTCGGCGATGGCGGCCACGAACTCGGCAAGGCGTGTCAAGCGGGCGGTGACCAGGCGATGCGGCAGCAGTCGCTGATCGATGATCTCCACCGCGCCATCGCCCGCGGGCCAGATCGTACGCATGCGCCGGCCATCGATCAGCATGACGAAACCCTTACGCGCCTGGCGACGCGGAACGCAGGGGAAACCGCTTCGCCCATACTTCCGCTAGCCGCGGCTCGGATTCGATGCGGCGAATGACCGCGGCAATGCCGGGCGCGATGATCTCGTGCAACGCCTTCCGGGGTGTCCAGCGACCAACCACGGTGACATAGATATCGAGCACCGTGAGATCCTCGCCCAGCAGATAGGGTCCGGTCGGCCCCAGGCCCGCCTCCATCACCCCCCAGCAGGCGGCGATGCGCGCTTCCAGCCGCGCCTTGACCTGTTTCTGACCGAGTTTCGAATCCACCACCCGCACCGGGAAGTCCCTGGCCCAGTAGTGGGCGTAGATGTTGGCGGAAACAAAACTCATCCAGCGCAAAAAAGCGGCGCGCTCGGGCTCGCCTGCCAGGGGCGCCAGGCGCGCCTCGGGATGGGTTTCGGCCAGCCAGATGAGGATGGCGGCGCTTTCGGTGATCAGCTCGCCTGTGGGCGTCACCAGGCCAGGGACCTGCCCGACCGGCGTGTATCGTCCGCCGAACGGGGGCGTGCGGCCGGCTGGCTTCTTCACGCTGTAGGGTGCGCCGATCAGGGTCAGCGCCGCCTCCACGGCCACCGATCCGCTGCCGGCCGCGCCGTGAACCACATACTCGGCCATGCGCTTTATCCCCAGTCTGCACACACCATATTGATAGAAACGTAAGACAACCTACTAGATGTTGGCGTTCAGCCTGATAGACTCTGGTTCCGTTGGCTCGGAGACTCCGATGGTCGTTTCCCCCCTACCCGGACTGATGACTCCCTCGGTTGGCTATAAGCCCTTCCGCTATCCCTGGGCCTATGAATTCTGGAAACGGCAACAGCAGGTCCACTGGATGCCCGAGGAGGTCCCGCTGGGCGAGGACTGCAAGGATTGGGCCGCCCGGCTCAATGACCGCGAGCGCAACCTGCTGACCCAGATCTTCCGCTTTTTCACCCAGTCCGATGTCGAGGTGAACGATAACTACCTCGAGCGCTACGCCCGGGTGTTCAAGCCCATCGAGGTCAAGATGATGCTGGCCTCGTTCTCCAACATGGAGACCATCCACATTGCCGCCTACGCCCTCTTGCTGGAAACCATCGGCATGCCGGAATCGGAGTTCTCGGCGTTCATGGAACTCGAGGCGCTCAAGGCCAAGCACGACTACATGCAGGAATTCGGCGTCGACACCCACGCCGATATCGCCCGCACCCTGGCCATGTTCGGCGGCTTCACCGAGGGCCTGCAGCTGTTCGCCAGCTTCGCCATGCTGATGAACTTCCCGCGCTTCAACAAGATGAAGGGCATGGGCCAGATCATCTCCTGGAGCGTGCGTGACGAGAGCCTGCACTGCGAGGGGATGGTCAAGCTCTACCACGCCTTTAACGCCGAGACGCGGGCAGTGACCAAAAAGGTGGCCGACGACATCGTCGACTGCTGCAAGACGGTGGTCACCCTCGAGGACCGGTTCATCGATCTGGCCTTCGACGCCGGCGAGGTCCAGGGCATGACTCCGGACGATATCAAGGCCTACATCCGCTTCATCGCCGACTGGCGGCTGCGCCAGTTGGCCCTGCCGAGCGTCTATGGCGTCGCCGAGAATCCCCTGCCGTGGTTGCAGAGCCTGCTGTCAGGCGTCGAGCACGCCAATTTCTTCGAGGCCAGGGCCACCGAATACTCCAAGGCCGCCAGCCGCGGCGCCTGGCAAGGCGAGGCCGGGGTGTGGAGCGAATTCGATCGCCTGATGGAGCGCCGCCGCGAGGGGGTGACAGCCCACTAAGCGCGCGTTCTGAAAGGTGGGAACTGGTTTTTCGATAAGAGCGCGCGCGCGTGTTTGAGCCGCACGCCCGATTGGGCGATCAGACGGTTTCGTCTGGTCGCATCGTGCTCTAACAGGACGCCATGACGCGCCATCTGCCCTTGGACGGGGTGCACAACTTCCGCGATTTCGGCGGCTACGAGACCCAATCCGGCAAGCGGTTGCGAACCGGCCGGTTGTTTCGCTCGGCCTCGCATGGCCGGGCCACCGACGCGGACCTGGCCCTGATCGCCGCCCTCGACATCGGCGTCGTGGTCGATCTTCGCCGTCCCCAGGAGCGCGAGCGCGACCCCTCCCGTCGCCACGGCGCCTTCGCCGGCGAGGTGATCGTCAACGAAACTGTCCTCGAGGAAGAGGATTCGTGGCTGGCTCACGTGACCACCTCCGACCTCAGCGCCGATTCTTTCCGCGACTACATGGTTCGCTACTACGCCGCAGCGCCGTTCAAGCCGCACATCACCGCGCTCTACGCCCGCTATTTCGAGATTCTGGCGACGACCGATCGGCCGGTGCTGATCCATTGCGCGGCGGGCAAGGACCGGACCGGCATCCTGGCGGCGCTCACCCACCACCTCGTTGGCGTGGACCGCGAGCAGATGCTGACCGACTATCTGATGACCAACGAGATCGGCGAGTTCGAGCGGCGGATGCCCCTGCTGCTGGAGACCATCCGTGAGCTCACCGGACGCACCGCGCCGCCCGCGGCCATGCGCGTGGCCATGGGCGTCGAGGCGGCCTATCTGGAGATGGCCTTCAAGACGATGATCGAACGCCATGGCGATCTCGACCGGTATCTCGAAAACGAGCTTGGTGTGGACGCCGCCCGCCGGCGCGAGGTCAAGGCGCGGCTCTTGGAATAAACCAACGCCCGCCGCCAACGGTGGGCGACGGGCGTCGAGTCGTCTCGGGAAAGACCTCTCTTGCTGACGTTCTGTGCGCCCATCGGCCGCGCGGGGCGAATCACCTTGCCGTGAGTCAGGCGGCTTCGCTCACCTTGACCGGGATGGCGAGATCGCCGGCGGCCAGCAGCGGGCCCGGATCGGCGGCGAGATCCAGCCACGCGCCCCATTGGCGCGGTTCGAGGATCACCGGCTGGCGATCGTGATAGGGAGCCATGCTCGGCCCCGCCGCGCAGGTGATGATGGTGAAGCTGTCGATGATCCCATCGGCGGTGCGGGCGCGGTCCCAGAGGCCGGCGAAACAGAACAGATCCGCGCCCGGCTTGGTGAAGCGCCACATCACCTTGGCCCCCTTGGGACCAGTCCACTCGAAGAAGTGGGTCGCCGGGACCAGGCACCGGCGGCGCCGAAAGGGTTCGCGAAAGGTCGCCGTGGTCGCCAGGCCCTCGGCCCTGGCGTTGGTGCACATCGGCTTCCACGCCTTCACCGGGCCGCGATGGAAATAGGGCACCAGCCACCAGCGGGCGCTGACCAGTTCCACCCCGTTCGCCGGCGCATCGCGATCCACCGGCCGGACGATTGCCGCCGGATCGGTCGGCCGGATGTGCTCTCTGGGCTCGAGGTTAGGCACCGCGCCGTCCTTGAACAGCAGCGGCAGCCGGGTCTGGCTGAACTCGTCCTGCAGGCGGGAAATCGGCGCCAGATAGCCGAACCGGTTGCACATCGGCGCTTAGATAGCGGCTGATGGCCGGCTCAGCGATAGGGAGTCCCATCGCGGCGGCAGTAGAAATCGTCCCCCGGCCGCGAGACCATGTCGATGTCCGGGTAGTCGCAGCCGTCGCTCGCGTCCCGCGTGCCGATCTCCAGCACCTTTACCGGGCGATCCGAACGATTGACCAGGTGATGGCCGTCGGGCTCGCCGGCCTTGAAGGCGGCGCAGTCGCCGGCGCGCAATATTTCCTCGCCGGCCCCGGTGACCAAGGTCGCCTCGCCCTCCAGCACAAACACGAACTCGTCCTCGTGACTGTGCCAGTGGCGCTGGCTGGACCACACCCCCGGCGCGAGCGTGAGCAGGTTGATCCCGAACTGGCTGAGGCCGCCGGCATCGCCCAAAGGCAGGCGCTCCCTGGCCTGGCACGGAGCGTCGTAGGGCGCCGGATAGGCCGTGCCCCGGCGGGCCGGAACGGCGGCGATATCGATCTTCTTCATGACGGCTCCTCCGAGGCCCTTGATACGGCGTCCGCCGCCGCTATGGGAGGGCATGGCGGCGATTGATCCGATCGAACTGACCCTGGAGCTGATCCGCGCGCCGTCGGTGACCCCGGCCGACGCGGGGGCGATGGACATCGTCGAGCGCGCCCTCACCGGCATCGGCTTCCACTGCCGGCGGATGCCTTTCGGCGGCATCGAGAACCTGTATGCGCGCCGCGGCGGCGCCGGGCCCAATCTCTGCTTCGCCGGACATACCGACGTCGTGCCACCCGGCGATGTCGGCGCCTGGTCGCGACCGCCCTTCGCCGGATCGGTGGAAGCGGGGATCGTGCATGGCCGCGGTGCGGCCGACATGAAAAGCGCCATCGCCTGCTTCATCGCCGCCGCCAGCCGCCGGCGGGACGGTTCGGGGTCCCTCAGCCTGCTGATCACCGGTGATGAGGAGGGCGAGGCCGAGCACGGCACCAAGGCGGTGGTCGCCGCCCTCGCCGCCGAGGGCGAGCGGATCGATCACTGTGTGGTCGGCGAGCCCACCTCGCGCGCGCGGCTGGGCGATATGATCAAGATCGGCCGCCGCGGGACGATCAATGGCCGGGTCGTCGTCGAGGGGGTCCAGGGCCACGTGGCTTACCCGGACCGGGCGGCCAATCCGGCTCCGGTGCTGGTGCGGTTTCTGGCCGCCATCGACGCCCGGCGGCTGGACGAGGGTTGCGCCGGCTTTCAGGCTTCGAACCTGGAGATCACCAGCATCGACATCGGCAATACGGCCTCCAACGTCATCCCGGCCAGGGCTGAGGCGCGGTTCAACATCCGCTTCAACCCCACCCACGCCGGGGCCGATCTGGCCGCCTGGCTGGAGGCGGAAGGGGCGGCGGCCGCGGAGGGCTTCGCCGGCAAGGTGACGGTGCGCTCGCGGGTTGGCGGCGAGGCGTTCCTTACCGAAGCCGGACCGTTCACCGAACTGGCGGCGCGCGCGGCGCGGAGCGTCACCGGCCTGGCCCCGGAACTGTCCACCAGCGGCGGCACCTCCGATGCGCGCTTCATCCGCGTCCTGTGCCCGGTGGTCGAACTGGGCCTGGTGGGAACCACCATGCACAAGATCGACGAGCAGGTTCCGATCGAAGATATCCGCCGGCTGACCGACATCTACGCGGCGCTCATCGATGGCTACGCCGCGACGTTCGCAGGATAGTCGACGCCGGTCAGCGCCAGGCCCTGCGCCGGCGCCACCGGGGCGCAGGCGGAACGGTCGGCCGCCTCCAGCGCCGCCGCCAGATCGGCCGCCGACCACTTGGCCTGGCCGACGAGAACCAGGCTGCCGACCATCGAGCGCACCTGGCGGTGCAGGAACGAGCGGGCGGAAAACGCCAGCAACACGCTCTCGCCTTCGCGGGTGACCGCGGCCGAATCCAGGGTCTTCACCGGCGAGGCCGCCTGGCAGGCGGCGTCGCGAAAGGTGGTGAAATCGTGCCGGCCGACGAGGACCTGGGCCGCGGCCTGCATCGCCCGCTCATCGAGGGGCGTCCGCACATGCCACACCTTGCCCGCCTCCAGGGCCGGCGGTCCGGCCCGGTTGAGCACCCGGTAGAGGTAGTGGCGGCCAAGGGCCGAGAAACGGGCGTGGAAACCGGCCGGCGCGATCTCGGCGCTCAGCACCGCCACCGGGGCGGGGCGCAAATGGGCGTTGATCGCCCCCATCACCCGATCGGCCGGCCAGTCCCCAATGAGATCGAAATGGATCACCTGACCGGTGGCGTGGACGCCGGCGTCGGTCCGGCCAGCGGCGTTGACCCGCACCTGTTCGGCGGTGAAGGCGAAGATGGCCCGCTCCAGCTCAGCCTGGACGCTGGACTGGCCGGCCTGGGCCTGGAAGCCACAATAGGGGCCGCCATCATATTCGACGGTGAGGCGATAGCGCGCCATCAGCCGAGGATCGCGCCCGTCTTGATGGGAAAGCCGCGCAGGAAATCGGCGGCGGGCGTCGCCGCGCGCCCTTCGCGCTGGACCCGCACAAGGCGCACCGCGCCTTCGCCGCAGGCGACAAGCAGAGCGTCATCGAGCACTTCCCCGGGGCGGCCGCTTCCGGCCTCGAGGCGCGACAGCAGCGCTTTGACGCGCACCGAGCCATCGGATCCCGAGACGGTGAACGTGGCCCCGGGGTGAGGCGAGAGACCCCGGATCTGGCGATCGACGCGCACGGCCGGCCGGTCCCAGCGGATGGCGCGCTCGGCGGCCCTGATCTTCTTGGCGTAGGTCGCCCCCTCCCCCGGCTGGGGGATGGCGACGGCCTCGCCGCGCGCCAGCTTCGCCAGCGTCGTCGCCATCAGCTCCGCCCCCATCGCGGCCAGGCGGTCATGCACGTCCGCAGTGGTGTCGGTGGCCCCGATGGGCGCCCGCGCCTCGGCCAGGACCGGTCCTTCGTCGAGGCCTTCGCTCATCTGCATCACACTGACGCCGGTCATCGTATCGCCGGCCATCACCGCCCTGTGGATGGGGGCGGCGCCGCGCCAGCGCGGCAGGAGCGAGGCGTGCAGGTTGTAGCAGCCGAGCCGAGGGGCCGAGAGCACCTCCGCGCTCAGGATCTGACCGAAAGCCACCACCACCGCGGCGTCGAGATCGAGGGCCGCGAAGGCCGCCACCTCGTCCGGTGTTGTCAACGATGTCGGCGTGCGCACCATCAGTCGATTGGCGTTCGCAAACGCCTCGATGGGTGATGCAACCAGATGCTGGCCGCGGCCGCGCCTGGCCGGCGGCTGCGAATAGACGCAGGCGATGTCGTGACCCGCGGCCAAGAGAGCGCTCAAGGTCGGGACCGCGAACGCCGGGGTGCCAAGAAAGGCCAGGCGCATGAATTCCCTCCCGCGAGGGCGGCGGCGTCAGAGTATCGCCGGCTCCGTTTCTCTGGCTGTCTTGCGCACCTTGGCCACCGCCCGCTGCCGCTTCAGGCGCGAGAGATGATCGATGAACAGCACCCCGTTCAGATGGTCGATCTCATGTTGGATGCACACCGCGTAGAGACCTTCGGCATCCTCCTCGACGGCCTGGCCGTGATAGTCGAGATATTTGACCCTTACCTTGGCGGCGCGTTCGACCTCGTCATAGATCTCCGGCACCGAGAGGCACCCTTCCTCGTAAGGAACGGTCTCCTCCGAGGCCCAGACGATTTCGGGATTGACGAAATATCGCGGCGCCTTGGGCGCTTCGTCGCGCGAAAGGTCCATGACAATCACCCGCTTGGCGATGCCGACCTGCACCGCCGCCAGGCCAATGCCCGGTGCGGCGTACATGGTTTCCAGCATGTCATCCATCAGCGCGCGCAGAGCATCATCGACCTGGGCCACCGGCGTGGACGCTTTCTTCAGGACAGCCAGGTCCTTGTCGACGGTGAGGATGGGACGAACGCTCATTGGGCGGAGGTAGGCGCGGCCTCCAGGGGCGTCAAGGCCAGCTCCTCGGCGGTCAGTTTGACCAGGCCGCGCGGCGTCTCCTCGATCAACGGCGACTCGGCCAGCGGCGCGCCGGCATCGGCCTTGAGAGTCTCGAACTTGCGCGCCTGGGTCATCACCTGCCGTTCGAGCGAGCCGACAAACTCGTTGTAGCTCGCCACCGCGCCGCTCAGGGACTTGCCGAGACCGGAGACATGCCGGCCCATGGTCGCCAGGCGCTTGTGCAATTCACGGCCCAGGGCGGCGATCTCCTTGGCGTTGAGGCTCTGCTCCTGGGCCCGCCAGCCGTAGACCACCGCCTTGCACAGGGCGAACAGGCTGGACGGGGTGGTCAGGATCACCCGCTTTTCCATCGCCTGGGTGTGCAGCTCGGGCAGGCGCTCCTGGGCGGCCGAAAGGAAGGCGTCGCCGGGGATGAACATGACCACGAAATCGGGCGCGGCTTCGAACTGCTCCCAGTAAGCCTTGCCCGCCAGGGTTTGCATGTGCGCCTTCACGCTTGCCGCGTGACGCTGATAGGCGGCCTCGCGCGCCGCCTCATCGCTCGCTTCCTGGGCCTCGAGATAGGCAGCGAACGAGCACTTGGCGTCGATCACGAACACACCGGCGCCCGGCAGTTTGACGATCACGTCCGGTCTCTGGGTCTGGCCGTCCTGGCTCACCGAGACCTGTTCGAAAAAGTCGCTTCCGGCGCGCATCCCGGCCAGCTCGAGGACGTTGCGCAGCATCTGCTCGCCCCACCGGCCCTGGACGCCGGCCCCGCGTTTCAGAGCCGTGGCCAGCCGGCGCGCCTCGTCCCTGGCCGAACCGGTCACCTGCAGCAGCTGGTCGATCTGCGAGCGGAAGGCGCCCGCTTCGCGCTCCCGCGCCGCGTCGGCTTCCGACACCTTCTGCTCGAACTTGGCCAGGGTGTCGGCCATCGGCTTCAACTGCGCCTCCAGCCGGGTCTGGGCCAGCGTCTGCTGGGCGTCGAAGCTATCCGACGCGCGCTTGACCAGGGCGTCGGCCACGGCGCCGGCGGCCAGCGCCGCCTGGGCCTTGACGGCCTCCTCGCTCGTCCCCGCCCGGGTCAACTCGCCCAGCGCCCGCTGCCCCTTGGCGCGCTCGGCCATGGCCCAGATGACCGCGCCAACGGCCACCGCCAGCAACACCAGATCGATCAGGGGGGCGCCGTTCACGCTCCGTGCTTAGCAAGAGTCGGCGCCGGGCCCCACCCCGCCGGCTCAGAAGGCGCCGCCGGCCCTGAGGTTGATGTCGTATTCGAGCCGCGCCTTGAGGCAGCACAGCATATGCATCCAGCCGCCGGCGTTGTCGTACGAGCCTTTGACGCCCTCGGCGTCCTCGCGCCAGCCATGCTCGCTGATCTTGACCATCGTATTGGCGCCATCCAATGGAACGAACTCCATCTCCACGCAGGTCTCATAGCCGCCCGCCGCCGGCCATTCGAAGATGATGCGCGCGTCGGGATCGACCTCCCTCACATGAACCGGAATCGGCCGCGGCGCCTCGACGAAGCTCCATTCGACGGTGGCCCCGGCCGCCAGCGGCCCGCTCGCCGTCCTGACGAAGTAGCTGCTCAGCTTCTGCGCATCGACCACCGCAGCGAACACCTCCGTCACCGGCTTTCTGATCTTCAGATGGACCTGGAATTTGGGCGTCATGGCGCCGTCTCCGCTTGCGAGGGCGGTATTTATGTTATAAAAATATAACATGTCAAGCGGTGACGATCTGGTCTTCAAGGCCCTCGCCGACAGCCGCCGGCGCGACATCCTCGACATGCTGAGAGAGCGCCCCTGCACCACCGGCGAGGTTTGCGATCGGTTCGTGCAAACCCTCGATCGATGCACCGTCATGCAGCATATCGCTGTCCTGGAGCGGGCCGAGCTGATTATCGCCCACCGGGTGGGCCGGCGGCGCTGGAACCACCTCAACGCCGGGCCTTTCAAGGACATCTACGACCGCTGGATCTCGCCCTACGCCGATGGCGCAATCGACCTGCTGGCCCGGTTGAAGCGCGATCTCGAGCGGGGCGAGGCTTAAACCTCCTCGGCCCAGGCCTTGATCAATTGGTGGGCGATGGCCAACCCGCTCGGGGCTTTGGCGCTGGCGTGATCGCCGCGCACCAGGGCGGCGGCCTCCTCGCGGGTGAACCAGCGCACCTCGTCCAGCTCGACTTGATCGGCGCGCGGCTCGTCCGCGCCGATTTCGGCGATCAGCCCGATCATCAGCGACATCGGATACGGCCAGGGCTGGGTGGAGTGGTAGCGGACCCTCAGGGTCGGCACGTTCGCTTCCTCGAACAGCTCGCGCGCGCAGGCCTCCTCGATCGATTCGCCGGGCTCGACGAAGCCGGCCAGCGCCGAATACATCCCCTTGGGCCACATCGCCTGGCGCCCCAGAAGGCAGCGCTCGCCGATCACCGGCAGCATGATCACCACCGGATCGGTGCGCGGGAAATGCTCGGTCCCGCAGGCGGGGCAGAGCCGCTTCCAGCCGCCCTCCACCGCCTCGCTGGCGGCCCCGCAAGCGGCGCAGAAGCGATGTTTGCGGCGCCATTCGAACACCTGCTTGGCGGTCGCCAGGATGGCCGCCTCCCCGCCGGCCAGCGATGGCGCGATCAGCCTCAGGTCCTCGAACCGCCCGAGGCCCTCCAGCGGCCCGTCGGCCGGATCGGCCTCGCCCTCGAAGTCGAGGCCGAACACCGCCGTCTCGCGCCACAGGCCAAGGAACAGCAGCTTCTCCCAGCCCACCGAGTGGACCTTGGCAAGGCTCGCCGGCAGGTAGGCGATGCGCGCGGCGCCGTTCTCGCCATTCTCGAGCAGCGGCTTGCCGTTCCACAGCGCCAGCGCCAGTGATTCCGGATCCGCCAGGCGCTCGGCGAGCCACGCCGCGTCGGCGCGGCGATAGCTGGCCCGCTCCAGCGGATTGCCGGCGAAGACATTGGTGAAGGCGTCCAGAGGCATGCGACCTCTTAGCTCAAGAGGCGCCGGCGCGTCAGCGGTTACTGGGCGCTCATCCGGGTCTTGAGCGGCAGGTCGTCCTCGGCCCCGCCGATGCGGCCCATCCGGCCCATGATCGAATGCACATAGCCCTGGGTTTCGCGATAGGGCGGCACTCCGCCATAGCGATCCACGCGCTGCGGCCCGGCGTTGTAGGCGGCCAGGGCCTTGGCCGTGTCGCCGTCATAGCGCTGCATCATCTGCGCGAGGTAGACGACGCCGCCCTCGATATTGCCCTCGGTGCTGGCTGAATCGACGCCCATCCGCCGGGCGGTGGCCGGCATCAGCTGCATGGTCCCGCGCGCGCCCTTCCTGGAGACGGCCTGGTTCCGGTAGTGCGATTCCTGCCAGGCGACGGCGGTGACCAGACCCTCGTCGATCTGGTGACGCTCGGCCGACGCGTGGATGGCGGCGGCCACCGCCGGTGGCGGAGCCGGCGTCGCGCCGGCGCGCCCATGCCGCTTGTGGGCCGAGACGATCAGCGCTGTCGGATGGGCGCCGGGAGAGAGCCGCTGGCTGTCGCCTTCGTATGACACCACCGTGCCGTCGGCATGCACCTCGAGCATCTGGGCCCGCGCCGCCCCGCATGCCAGAGCGGCAGCCACGCCCATGGCCGCAGTCAAGCGCCCCCGCTTCATCGCCCCATCCCTCAAACGCCACTCAAGGCGGACAGCGCAGCTTACGCGCTAAGCGGCGCGGTGGCAAAATCAGCAGCCGCGAGCGATCAGTCCATGCTCGTGCGCCTGGCGGTCGAGATCCTCGCGGAAGTCGGGGTGAGCGAGGCCGATCAGGAGGCGCGCCCGCTCGGCCACCGAGCGAGCCTTGAGATTGGCGCTGCCATATTCGGTGACCACGTACATGACATCCGAGCGCGGCGTGGTGACGATGGTCCCCGGCGCATGCTCCAGCACGATGCGGCTCTTGCGCACCCCCTTTCGCTCGTAGGTCGAGGGCAGGCAGATGAACGACTTGCCCCCCGCCGAGGCGTAGGCGCCGCGCACGAACTGCAACTGGCCCCCGGTGCCGGTCAGATGCCGGTGGCCGTCGGATTCCGAGGCCGCCTGGCCCTGCAGATCGATCTGGGTGGTGCTGTTGATCGACACCACCTTGTCGTTGCGCATGATCATGTGCGGCAGGTTGGTGTAGTCCGTCGGGCAGCAGAGCAGGTCCTCATTGCCATCGATGAAGCGATAGAGGTCGGCCGATCCCAGGGCGAACGTGTAGACCACCTTGCCGGGATCGAGCTGCTTGCGCGCGCCGGTGACCGCGCCGCTGGCGATGAGTTCGGCGATGCCGTCGGTCAGCATCTCGGTGTGGATACCCAGGTCCGTGGCGGCGCCCTTGGCCAGGATCGAGCACACGGCGTTGGGCATGCCGCCAATGCCGATCTGCAGACAGGCCCCGTCCTCGACCTCGGCGGCGATCAAGTGCGCCACCGCCGTATCGATCTCGTCGGGCGCGTGATTGGGCAGTTGGTCGAGGGGCCCCTCAGCGCCTTCGATGACGAAATCCACCTCGCTTTCGCGCAGCCCGTTGTCGGGTCCGAAGGCGTGCGGCAGGCCCGGGGTTGTCTCGACGATCACGGTCCTGGCCCGCTCGGTGATGGCGCGCAGCCAGGCGTTGGTGGGGCCAAAGTTGAACCAGCCATCGGCGCCAAGAGGGCGCGTCCGCAAGATCACCATGTCGATGGGATCAATGAACCGCCGATAGTAGTCCGGCACTTCGCCGAGGTTGAGCGGGGCGTAATGGCAGATGCCGGCGCCGTACTTGATCCGCTCGTAGCCGCCGAAATGCCAGCTCAGGGCGTGAAAATGCTCACCGTCCGGGTCGGCTTCCATGAACGGCCGTGGCGAGGTGACCAGGCAGATGCGGATGGAAACCTCGGTGAGCTCGCCCGCCCGGCCCGCCAGGGCGGCGTCGAACACGTCCGGCTGGCTGAGGGCGCCGCCGAAATCCAGCCGCATGCCGGAACGGACCATGCCGGCCGCCTCCGCCGCCGAGATGCGTTTGGCCGGTGTGTGGGCGGTCCTTGGCATCCCGGCGGCGCCTACTCCGGTCAGTGCTTGGGCGCAGCCGGCTTGGCCGCCGGCGCGGCCGCCGCCTTTGCCGCGACGGCATGAGGCGTGCCGCCGTTCCACGAGAAGCCGGCGGTCTTCCAGCCGCCCTTCCCCTTGCGCATGGCGAAGGTCATCGACGCCGGCTCGGCCATGGCTGCGCCTTTCTGCGTGTAGGCGAAGGTGGAGCGGATGACGACGTAGGCGGTGTCGCCGTCGATCTGGCTGCGGGTCGCTTTGCCGAGCACGACCTTGCCGTCGGTCTCGCCGTTCTTGGTCATGTCCGCATTGAGGTCTTTCATCCACGCGTCCAGCGAGCCAGGACCGCTCCAGGCGTGGGGCGCGACCTCGTCGATGATCGCCGGCGCCGGCCCAAAGCTGGCCTTGAAAGCGGCCATGTCGCCGCGGTTGAACGCATCCATGGACTGACGAATGACGGCGGTCGGACCTTTGGTCGCCGCAGCTTGAGCGGCGCCGGAGACAATGCCGAGCCCGGCCGCGGCCAGGATGAGAATACGCTCTGACTGTTTCATTGAACGTCCCCCTTTTTGGCTTAGGTGTAATCATCCTAGGGCGCGCTCTGGCGGCGGTCGAGTCGGCCTGCGCGCGCTTGCGCCCGGCGAGCCGCCACGCGATATAGGCGGTGGAGATCGGCGATGGGCGGAGGCCTCGCCAATCCGGTCAGGTCCGGAAGGAAGCAGCCGTAACGAGATTCACTCCGGGTCGTTTGCCGGTCTCCACCCCTTGCGCTTTCGCGGTGACCCGCGTTTCCGGAGCCGAATGACCGATCCCGCGCCTCTTGACAGCTTGGAGGAGCGCGACACGGCGACGACCGACATGTTCGGCGGCGCGCCCGAGCCTGGCTACACGGTTATCGCTCGCAAGTACCGTCCGCGAACCTTCGAGGATCTGATCGGCCAGGAGGCGATGGTCAGGACCTTGACCAACGCCTTCGCCGCCGGCCGCATCGCCCACGCCTTCATGCTCACCGGCGTGCGCGGCGTGGGCAAGACCACCACCGCCCGCCTTCTCGCCCGCGCCCTCAACTATGAAACCGACGAGATCCGTCAGCCGAGCCTGGCCAGCCTCGCCATCGAGGGCCACCACTGCCGGGCGATCCTCGAGGGTCGCCATCTCGACGTCCTGGAGTTGGACGCGGCCAGCCGCAGCAAGGTCGAAGAAATGCGCGAGCTGCTGGACGGGGTCCGCTACGCCCCGGCCCAGGCGCGCTTCAAGGTCTATATCATCGACGAAGTGCACATGCTCTCCGACAAGGCTTTCAACGCCTTGCTGAAGACGCTCGAGGAACCGCCGCCGCACGCCAAGTTCATTTTCGCCACCACCGAAATCCGCAAGGTGCCGGTGACCATCCTCTCGCGCTGTCAGCGTTTCGATCTGCGCCGCGTCGAGCCCGAGGTGATCGCCGCCAGCTTGGCGAGGATCGCCGAGGCCGAAGGCTTCGCCATCGAAGGCGAGGCCCTGGCGCTCATCGCCCGGGCCGCCGAAGGCTCGGTGCGCGACGCCCAGTCGCTGCTCGACCAGGCCCTGTTGCAGGGCGGGGAGACGATCGACGCCGCCGCCGTGCGCGACATGCTAGGCTTGGCCGACGCCGCCCAGACCATCGAGCTTTTTGAACGGGCCCTGCGCGGTGAGGCCGGGGCCGCGCTCGAAACCTGGCGCAGCCTTCATGCTTTCGGCGCCGACCCGGTGACGACCATGCTCGATCTCCTGGAGCACTGTCACGCCGCGCTGGTCGCCAAGACATTGGGTCCGGAGGCGACGGGTCTGCCAAAGGATCAGGCCGCGCGTCTCACCGCCATTGGCGCAGCCCTCTCGACCGGGACCTTGTCACGCCTCTGGCAGCTGTTGATGAGGGCACATGGCGAAGTGCGCGCCGCCCCCGATCCGGCCGCGGCGCTGGAGATGAGCCTCATCCGCCTGGCCTACGCCGCCGATCTGCCGGGCCCGGAGGAGGCCCTGAAGGCCCTGCGCGACGAGCCCTCGAAGGACAGCGCCTCGCCCTCCCCGCCGGGACCGCGCGGCGGCGGTGGCTCGGCGGCGGCCCTGGCGCCGGCGCCTGCTCCCCGCCCGCCCGCGCCGCAATCCTTCGAAGAGGTGGTGCGGCTGATCGACCAGCGCCGCGACATCGGCCTGCGCCTCGATGTCGAAAAGTATGTCCGCCTCGTCAGCTTCCGGCCGGGCGCGATCGAGTTCGAGCCGGCGCCGGGGTGTCCGGCCCAGCTCGCCCATCGCCTGTCGGCGAGGCTCAAGGAATGGACCGGGCAGTCGTGGCTGGTCGCCGCCCAGGGCGGCGGCGGCGCGGAGACGATGTTCGACCGCCAGCAGCGGGAACTGGCCGCGGCCCACGCCGAAGCCCTGACCGAGCCCTTCGTCAGAAGGGTGCTGGAGACATTTCCCGGGGCCGAAATCGTCGAGGTGCGCCAGCTTGCGCCGCCGGCGGAGCCCAACAACGAGGACGAGGACGCATGAAGGATATCGGATCGCTGATGAAACAGGCTCAGGCCATGCAGCAGCGCCTGCAGGAGGCCCAGGGCAAACTCGCCGAGCAGGAGGTCGAGGGGGCCGCCGGCGGCGGGCTGGTGCGGGTGACCCTGCGCGGCAATGGCGACATGGCCCGGCTCAGCATCGATGATAGCCTGATCCAGCCCGGTGACGGCGAGATCATCGCCGACCTGATCATCGCCGCGCATGGCGATGCGCGCCGCAAGCTCGAGGAGACCCAGGCGAACATGATGCGCGAGGTCGCCGGACCGCTCGCCAACCTTCCGGGCATGCCGAAGATCGGATGACGGCTTCGGTCGGGCCCGAGATCGAGCGTCTCATCGCCCTGCTGGCCAAGCTGCCCGGCCTCGGCCCTCGCTCGGCCAGGCGGGCGGCGCTCACCCTGCTGAAGCGGCGCGATCAGCTGCTCTCGCCCCTGCGGCAAGCGCTAGCCGACGCGGCCGAGAAGGTGCGCGCCTGCCAGATCTGCGGCGCGCTCGATTCCACCGATCCGTGCGTGGTGTGCGCGGACGCCCAGCGCGATCCCTCGCTGGTGTGCGTGGTCGAGGAGGTGGGAGCGCTATGGGCCATGGAGCGCGCCGCCGCCTGGCGTGGCCGCTACCATGTGCTGGGCGGGCTGCTTTCGGCGCTCGATGGCGTCGGTCCCGAGGCCCTGCGGATCGAGGCCCTGGTGGCCCGGGTTGCGGCCGGCGATGTGCGCGAGGTGGTGCTCGCCCTGCCGGCCACGGTCGATGGCCAGACCACCGCCCACTATCTCACCGACAGGCTGGCCGGGACCCCGGTGGAGGTGACCATGCTGGCGCGCGGCGTGCCGGTTGGCGGCGAACTGGACTGGCTCGACGAGGGCACCATCGCCCAGGCCCTGCGCGCGCGCCGGCCGGCCTAAAGCCAGGGCGCGAGCGGCTCGCGAGCCAGCATCGCCGCGTAGCTCGGTCGCGGACGGACCACGGCGAAATCGGCCCCCTTCACCAGCACCTCGGGAACCAGGGGTCGGCTGTTGTATTCGCTGGCCATCACCGCGCCGTAGGCCCCGCTGGAGAAGAACGCGGCCAGATCGCCGGCCTGCATCGGCGGCAGCGATCGGGCTCTGGCGAAGGTGTCGCCGGTCTCGCACACCGGACCGACGATATCGTAGCTGAGGGGCGCGCCCGGCCGAGGCGTCACTGGCCGCAGGTCGTGCCAGGCGTCGTACATCGCCGGCCGAAGGAGGTCGTTCATCGCCGCATCGAGGATCAGGAACCGCGGTCCCTCCGATCTTTCGTGGATGCGGATAACCCGCGTCAGCAGCACGCCGGCGTTGGCGGCCAACACCCGACCAGGCTCGAAGGCCAGTTCCGCCTCGACGCCGCCAAGCACCCGCCCGACCATGACGGCGAAGGCCTCCGGATCCGGCGGGTCGGGCTGGTTGAAGTAGGGAACCCCAAGGCCGCCGCCGAGATCGAGCCGCTCGACCCTGCAGCCGCCGGCACGCAAGGACAGCATCAACGCGCGCAGGCGCGAGAAGGCCTGCTCCAGGGGCTGCAGGTCGGTGATCTGGCTGCCGATATGGCAGGCGAGGCCCACCATGTTGACGTGCGGATCCCTCGCCGCACGGGCATAGAGGCCCTGGGCTTCGGCCAGCGAGACGCCGAACTTGGACTGGGCGGCGCCGGTGGTGATCTTGGCGTGGCCGCCGGCGCCGATATCGGGATTGACCCGCAACGCCACCGCTGGGCGCGCGCCAACCTCGCCGGCGAGGCGCGAAAGCAGCGCCAGTTCGTCGGCGGATTCGACATTGATCTGGCGCACACCGGCGGCGAGGGCGAAGGCCAGTTCGCCCTCGGTCTTGCCGACACCGGAGAAGACGATGCGCCCGGCCGGCACGCCGGCGGCGAGCGCGCGGCGGATCTCACCTTCCGAGACGGTATCGGCGCCGGCCCCCAGCGCCGCCAGGGTCTTCAGCACCGAGAGATTCGAATTGGCCTTGACCGCGAAGGCGATCAGCGGCTCGCCCAGACCAGCGCCGGCGAGAGCGCCACGGAAGACGTGGAAATGCCGCTCCAGGGTAGCCGTGGAATAGACGTAACAGGGCGTCCCCACCGCATCGGCGATGTCGGCCAGCGACACGTCCTCGCAGTGGAGCGCCCCTTGCCGGAGCTCGAAATGGTTCATTGCGGGACGGCGGGTGGCTGCTCCGATGGTTGATCGCCGTGTTTGTGCGAAGCTCCGCTCACCGGCGGGTTGCCTTCCGGCGAGGTCTCCGGTGGCGGGATGGTTTCGATGCCGGAAGGCAATGGCTCGGGCTGGTCCTCAGGCGCCTTGGCCTTGGCCGCCGCGGCCGTAGCCTGCTCGGCGCGGTAGTGGGCCCTGGCCGTCTCGCCAAACAGGGGCGCCGGCCGATCCAGGGTGCCTACCTTGGCGCAACCGGCGAGAGAGCCGGCGGCGAACAGGGCGATGGCCAGCCTCATGTCAGGCGCTCCTTCCACTGGGCGATCTGCTCGCGCACCCGGGTGGGCGCGGTTCCCCCATAGCTCGACCGGCTGGCCACCGAGACCGCCGGCGTCAGCACCGCCTGGGCCGCTTGCGTGATCCGTGGCTCCAGCGCCTGAAGTTCGGCCAGCGGCAGGTGGGCGAGATCGCAGCCAAGCGCGTCGGCGCGCTTCACCGCCCCGCCGACGAGGTGATGCGCTTCACGAAACGGCAGGCCGAGTTCGCGCACCAGCCAGTCGGCGAGATCGGTGGCGGTGGCGTGGCCGGCCCCGGCGGCGCGCGCCATGACGTCCTCATCGACAGTGAGATCGGCGATCATTCCGGTCATCGCCGCAATCGCCAGCGCCAGCGCATCGAAAGCTTCGAACGTCGGCGCCTTATCCTCCTGCATGTCCTTGCCGTAGGCCAACGGCAGGCCTTTCATGACCACACAGAGGCTGATGAAGGCTCCCAGGATGCGCCCGGTCTTGGCCCGCACCAGCTCGGCGGCGTCTGGGTTGCGCTTCTGGGGCATGATCGAAGAGCCGGTGGTGAAGGCGTCCGACAGGCGGATGAAGCCAAACTGCGGCGTCACCCACAGCACGATCTCCTCGGCCAGGCGCGAGAGATGGGTGGCGGTGATGACCGCGGCGGCCAACGCCTCCAGCGCGAAATCGCGCGCCGAGACGCTGTCCAGCGAGTTGGCGGTCGGACGGGCGAACCCGAGCGCCGAGGCGGTCGCGTGACGGTCGATAGGAAAGCTGGTTCCGGCCAGAGCCGCGGCCCCCAGGGGACATTCGTCGAGCCTCAGGCGGGCGTCGGCGAAGCGGCCCGCATCGCGGCCGAACATTTCCACATAGGCCATCAGGTGATGACCGAAGGTGACCGGCTGGGCCGACTGCAGATGGGTGAAGCCCGGCATGAGCGTCCCGGAGTGGGCCTCGGCCTTGGCCAGCAAGGCGCCTTGCAGATCGACAAGCGCGACATTGGCGTCATCGCAGGCGCGCCGCACCCACAGGCGGAAGTCGACCGCCACCTGGTCGTTGCGCGAGCGGGCGGTGTGCAGGCGCCCGGCGGCCGGGCCAATCAGTTCGGCCAGGCGCGCCTCGATGTTCATGTGGATGTCTTCGAATTCGTCGCGGAAGGGAAAGATTTCGGCATCCATTTCGCCGCCGATGGCGTCAAGTCCGCGCCGGATGGCGCCCGCGTCGTCCTCGCTGATGATCCCTTGCTTGGCGAGCATGGCGGCGTGGGCCCGCGACCCCGCCAGGTCCTCACGCGCCAGGCGTTTGTCCACATCGATGGAGACATTGATCGCCGCCATCGCCTCGCCAGGCTTGGCGGAGAACCGTCCACCCCATAGAGAGTGACCGGCTTTTGGAGGTGCGTCGGCCATGAACTCGAGGATCCCGCTGGCCCTCGCCGGGGCCCTGGCGCTTCTATACACGGCCGCCGGCTGTTCCAAGCCGAGCGGCGATCTGAAATCCCTGGCCAGTGGCGAGATGGCGGCCCTGAAGGTCGCCCGCGGACCGGCGCCCCCCACAGCCCCGTTCAAGGACGCCGCCGGCGCCACTCACACCCTGGCCGAGTTCAGGGGCAAGGTGACGATCGTCAACTTCTGGGCCAACTGGTGCGCCCCGTGCAAGGCCGAGATTCCGTCTCTGGCGCGGCTGGCCAAGGCCGAGGCCGGCAAGCCGCTGGCCATCGTTCCAATCAGCGTCGGCAAGGGCGAGGACGAGACCGCCGGGCGGGCCTTCATCGCCAAGAACCCACCCCTCAGCTTCTACACCGAGCCGACCTACACCCTGACCTTCGCCTTCAACCCGCCGATCGGCGACATGCCGACCACGGTCATCCTCGACAAGCATGGGATCGAGCGCGCGCGGCTGGCCGGGGGCGCCGACTGGTCGAGCCCGGCGGCCAGGGCGGTGGTCGATCGGCTGATGGCGGAAAGCTAGAACGGCACGTCGCTCTTGACCGGCGGTCCCGGCGGGGCCGGTTCGACCGTCGAGGACTTGCCCGGCGCGGTCGGTTTCTCGGTTGGGGAAGCCAGGATGGTGTCGATGTCGCGTCCAGACCGGGAGGTCGCGGCCTGCACCTGCTGCGCTTCGGCGGTCTTTTCCTGAATGGCTTCGGACCTGTTCTCGGCGGCGGCGGATTCCGAGGCGTCAGCTTCGGCGGTGTTGTTGGCCGGAGCGGCGACGGCCGGCAGTTCGACGATCGGCTTGGCCACCAGAGTGTCGGCGGAATCGACGCTATCCGCCGCCGCACCCAGCTGCGGGGCGCTGCTTTCCCGCCAGGCAGCCTTGACCCCCATGCCCAGGCCGACGAACGCGCTCAGCACCAGGGCCGCGCCCACGCCATAGGCCAGACCCCGTGGCGGCGTGGAGACCGGACCTGAACCTGTCCATGCGGACGCCATCGAATGCTTTACCTTCGTCACAAAATGGGGCTCGACTCCTAAACCGCCGGGACGACCGGCGAAACCCTCATCAAGGTGGTGACGCGATGACCAACACCAACCGCCAGATCGTCCTGGCGCAACTGCCGGGAGGCGAGCGCCTCAGCGAGCGGCATTTCGCCCTGGTGGAGGGCGAGCGACCATCGCCAGCCGATGGCGAGGTGCTCGTGCGCCCGCTCTATGTGTCGCTGGACGCCGCCAATCGCGCCTGGATGCAAGGGGTGACCTACCGCTCGGCGCTCAGTGCCGGCCAGGTGATGGCCGGCGGGTCTCTGGCCGAGGTGGTCGAGAGCCGCGCGCCCGGCCTCGCGGCCGGCGATCTGGTGTTCGCCGACACCGGTTGGCAGGAATGGGCGGCGCTGCCCGCGCGCGGCCTGACGCCATTGCCGGATATCACCCCGCGCACCCACCTGCTGAGCGTCTTTGGAGTGGCCGGACTCACCGCCTATTTCGGCCTTCTCGAATGCGGCCGGCCCACCGCCGGCGAGACGGTGGCGGTTTCCGCCGCCGCAGGGGCCGTCGGCTCGTTCGTCGGCCAGATCGCCAAGATCAAAGGCTGCCGTGTGGTCGGCATCGCCGGCGGACCGGAGAAGTGCGCCATGCTCAAGTCCGAGTTCGGCTTCGACGAGGCCGTAGACTACAAGGCCGGCGATGTCCGCCGCGCGCTGCGCGCCACGTGTCCCGATGGGCTGGATGTCTACTTCGACAACACCGGCGGCGACATCCTGGAGGCGGCCCTCTTCGCCATGAACAATCACGGCCGCATCGCCTGCTGCGGGGCGGTCTCGCAGTATGACGGCGCCGCCCCGGCGCACGGGCCGCGCGGGGTGCCGGGCCTGATCGTCACCAAGCGGCTGACTCTGACCGGCTTCGTCCTCTACGACTTCTACGCCAGGCGCGAGGCGGCGCTGGCCGAGCTGCAGGGGTGGGTGCGCGAGGGCAAGCTCAAGGTGCGCGAGGATGTCATGGAGGGGCTGGAAAACCTGCCCCGCGCCCTGATTGGCCTGCTGGCGGGCGAGAACGTCGGCAAGCGCATGGTCAAGGTGCGATGAACGGCCGCTGACCGAGGCCTTCAGGGTTTCTTCAACTTCGCCGTTGCAGGGTGGCGCCTTGATTTTGGAGCGCGCCATGTCCGAGCTGGCTTCGCACATCGACTGGGAGTTCCTGAGCGGAGCGGCGGCGCTGGTGCGTGCCGGCGATCTGATCTCGGCCGACGCCGGGGGTTTGCCGATCTATCGGGTGATGAGCCTCGAAGGCGACCGCGCCTGGCTGCGCAATCTCGAAACCGGCGCCGACCTGGTCACCTCGCTCTACGCATTCCACTGGCGCGCCGGCGCCTGAGAGGCCTCACGCGGCCCGGCTGAGCTCCGCCGCCGCGTCCATCCGCGAACGGATCCAGCCGCCGGCGCTGGCCAGGGCCTCGCGCGCTTCGCCGAGCATGGGATGGAAGAAGTGCCAGACGTGAATCATCCGCGGCCACGATTCCAGGCGCACGTCGACATCGGCGGCGGCGGCGGCGGTCGCCAGGCGCGTGGCGTCATCGAGCAGGGTCTCGGCCGAGCCGACATGGATGAGCAACGCCGCCAGCCCCTTCAGATCGGCATAGAGGGGCGCGGCCAAAGGCGTGCGGGGCGATGCGCCGCCCAGATAGGCGCCGGCCATTTCGCTCAGACCCTCCTGCTGCACCATGGGATCGAGTGCGGCCTTGGTGGTCATCGAGGCGCCAAGGCCTTCCAAGTCGACCCAAGGCGAGATGCAGAACCCGGCCGCCGGCTGCGGCAATCCGGCCTCGCGGATGGCCAGTAGCGCGGCCACGGCTAGTCCGCCGCCGGCCGAATCCCCGGCGATCGCCAGCCGGCCGGGTGAGAAACCGGAATCGAGCAGGAACCGATACCCGGCCAGGGCGTCATCGACGGCGGCGGGAAAGGGATGCTCGGGGGCCAGCCGATAATCGAGGGCCAGGGCTTGCGCGCCGGCTTGCCGGGCCAGCTCGCCGACCAGATGTCGGTGGCTGGCGATCGAGCCGATCACATAGCCGCCGCCATGCAGATAAAGAATGGCCCGGTCACCAGCCGATTTTGTCGGCCGCGACCACTCGGCCGGAACCCCGCCCGCGCTCAAGGTCTCGTGGGCGATGTCGTCGGGCGTTGGAAAGATGAGGCCAATGGCGTCGTAACGCGCTCTCAGCTCCTCGGTGGTCGGCTTGCCTTCCTCGCGCGCCAGGAAAGCGCGCACCTGAGCCAGTTCCGCCAGCGACATGGATCGGTCCTCCTCCCGTGCACGACGCTGATGGTTCGCCCGTGACGCCGCGGAAGGCAACCCGCTCGCTGATTCAGGTCGGCTCGCGCGAGCGGCGCAGCCAGACGGCCCCGGCGATGAGAATCGCGGCGATGACCAGGCCGATGTAGACGCCCGGGTCGGAGAAAAAGCTGGCCGGGTCAGGGTTGGGCACTTGATTGCGGCCGGCGTCGGCGAAGGCGTTGTTGAAAGCGCCGCCAACTCGCCCGCCGATGAAGCGGGAAACCGCGTGCGTGCCCAGCGCCACCTGTTCGAGCAGCATAAGGCCCAGTGGCGGCAGCACTGCCCACAGGAAGGGCGCGCGCCTGGCCCAGGCCGAAACCAGCAGCAGCCACGCCCACACCGGCGCGTACCACAGGGAAAAGGCGATCAGTGCCCAGGCGAGGCCGAGGGTCATCCGGCCGAGCGGCCAGTGCGACCACAACGCGGCCAGGGGCGAGCCGCTGCCGGCCAGGGCCGCGGTGTCGATCACCATCAACAGGAACTGAGCGGCGACGGTGATCACGAACACGATCACCGGCAACACCACCAGAGGAATGGCGACCTTGGCCAGCACGGTGGTCAGATCGGAGACCGGCATCGACTTCCAGAACAGGACCGAGCGGTCACGGCGCTCATTGTAGAGCGCGCCCAGGCAATAGAAGGCGGCGACGATGAGGCCGGTCGCCGAGACGGCGAGGGCGGCGCCGGCATAGGGCATCATCGACAGAGCGGCCCTGCCGCCGGCATCCAGGTTGAAATCCCCGCTCACATGGCCGGATGAGCGCGACGTGCCGATGATGAAGCCGAAGACGATCAGGCCGCCGGTGATCAGCGGCGCGACGTAGAGCGAGCGGTTGTCCCATATCTCGCACCGAAGGCGCCAGTAGAAGGGGCGAACGGGGGCGTCCGACGCCGGCTTGGCGACCTCGGGGTTGGGCAAGGTATCGGCGAGGCTCATGCGGCCACTCCCGGTTTGGCCGACATCATGGCCACGAACAGGTCGGAGATGCTCGGCGTGCGCAGCTCGCCAAGGCCGGCGAGCTTGCCGCGCTCGGCGCCGTCGAAGATGAACAGGTTGCGGCCGAACAGCTGGCGCTCGCGCAACGGTCCCAGCGCCCGGGCCGCGACCGCCTGCTCGGGCGGGGCCATCAGCTCCACGTAGCGCTTTTCGACCTGGTCCATGCTGCAGTCGAGGACCAGACGGCCGCGGTCGAGAAACATGACGTCGGTGAGGATGTCCTCGATTTCGTCGACCTGGTGGGTGGTCACCAGAATGGTGCGGCTGTGGTCGAAATAGTCGTTCAACAACGCATCGTAGAACTGCTTGCGATAGAGAAGGTCGAGCCCGAGAGTCGGCTCGTCCAGCACCAGTAAACGGGCGTCGATGGCCATCACCAGCGCCAGGTGCAGCTGGGTGACCATGCCCTTGGATAGCTCCCTGACCCGGCTGGTGCGCTTGATCTGGGTCTTGGCCAGCAGCGCCTCGGCTTTCGGCCGGTCGAATCTCGGATGCACGCCGGCGACGTAGTCGAGCGCCTGGCTGACGCGCATCCATCGCGGCAGCACCGCGACGTCGGCGATGAAGCACACTTCGCGCATCAGCGCCGCGCGCTCTTTCCACGGATCGCGCCCGAGCACCGAAAGCTGGCCCTGGTAGGGAATGAGGCCGAGGATAGCGTTCAGCGCCGTGCTCTTGCCGGCCCCGTTCGGGCCGATCAGGCCGACGATGCGGCCCTCGCCAATGGAAAAGTCCACCCCGGAAAGGGCGGCGGTCTTACCGAAGGCCTTGGTCAGGCCGCGGGCTTCTATGCACGCCATCTGATCACCCTTCCTTTTCCGGCGCGGCGTGCAGCAGCGCGCTGGCGTCAAGACCCAGGCGGCGGATGGTGGCCAGGATCGCCGGCCACTGCTCGGCAAGAAACCGCTGGCGCTCGTTTGCCAACAGAGACTGGCGCGCGCCGGAATTGATGAACATGCCTAGCCCTCGTCGCTTCTCGACCAGCTTCTCGTCGACCAGTTGTTGATAGCCCTTGAGAACCGTCAGCGGATTGACCCGGTATTCGGCGGCCACGGCGCGCACCGAAGGCAAGGCGTCGCCCTCGGCGAGAGCCCCGTCGATGATCATCGCCACCACGCGGTCGCGCAGCTGGCGGTAGATCGGCTGGCTGTCGTTCCACTGGAGATCCATGGCCGGTCCGTTCTGGAGTCATAGTGTTATAGTTAACTAGCACAGAGAGCGCAAGCGCTGATTAATGATGCTTGACCACAAACTTACATTTCTATATTTCCGGAATAATCGAAATGATTTCTGGAGTGAGCTCATGAAGCGGATGCACCTGCACCTGAACGTGCCCGACCTAGGTCAGTCCATCCAGTTCTACGAGACCCTGTTTGGAGCCCCTCCCACGGTGACCAAGGCGGACTACGCCAAGTGGATGCTGGAGGACCCGCGGGTGAATTTCGCCATTTCGCAACGTGGAGGAGCCATCGGCGTCGACCATGTCGGCATTCAGGTGGAGACGGCCGCCGAGCTTGGCGAGCTGGCCGGCCGGCTCAAGGCCGCGGGCGCGCAGACGCTCGATCAGGCGGCGATCGCCTGCTGCTACGCGGTCGGCGACAAGAGCTGGGTGCGCGACCTTTCCGGGGTGCGCTGGGAAACCTTCTTCACCTACGGCGAGGCGACAGACTACGGGGAGGATCGGACGATGGAGACCGCTGCGCCGCCGACGAGCTGCTGCGGCGCGCCGGGGACCTGACCTTGGCTCACTAGGCAGGTGGTAACAGTTCTTCTAATCCGGAAATATGGAAACGACCACCGCCATCACCGCTCTCTCAGCGCTCGCCCACGCCGGCCGGCTCGAGGTGTTCCGCCTGTTGGTGCGGGCCGGGCCCGACGGACTGGCGGCGGGGGAGATCGCGCGCGCAACCTCGACGCTTTCCAACACGCTGTCGACGAACCTGAACCTGCTCGCCGGCGCTGGACTCGTCACCTCCCGCCGGGCGGGGCGCTCGATCATCTATGCGGCGGACTATGCCCGGATGGGGAGCTTGCTGTCCTTCCTGGTGGAGGACTGTTGCGCCGGGAAACCGGAGATTTGTGCGCCGCTCGCGGCGATCACGAGCTGCGGCTAGGAGGGAGGGGATGAGAGACATTGCCGTGGTCGGCGATGCCAGCCTGGAGCCGCCGCTCGAGGCTTTCGGCCTCGCCCATCGCCTTGCCGCCGAAGGGCTGGGGACGGCCCTGCTGCTCGCCATCGTAATCGGCTCGGGGATCATGGGCGATCGTCTGGCCGCGGGCAACGCCGCCATCGCGCTGCTCGGCAACACCCTGGCGACGGGGACCGGGCTGATTGTCCTCATCACCATACTGGGGCCCATATCCGGGGCGCACTTCAACCCCGCCGTGACGCTGGCTTTCACCATCCGCCGCGAAATCGCTTGGCCCCTGGCGCTGGCCTATGTCGCCGTGCAGATGGTCGCGGCCGTCGCCGGCGTTTGGACCGCGCATGCCATGTTCGCCGAACCGATCTTTCAGGCCTCGACCAGGTTGCGCTCCGGCTTGCCTCAGGGCCTGGCCGAGTTCGTGGCCACGTTCGGGCTCATCGGTTCGATCCTGGGCGCCCTGCGTTTCCGGCCCGACGCCACCCCGTGGGTGGTCGGCCTGTACATTATCGCCGCCTACTGGTTCACCGCCTCGACCTCATTCGCCAATCCAGCGGTGACGGTGGCGAGAAGCCTGTCGAATACTTTCGCCGGCATCGCCGCGGTCTCCGCGCCACAGTTCGTTGTCGCCCAGGTGCTGGGCGCGGTGACCGCGACGCTGGTGTTTCAGTGGCTGCTCAGGCCGCTTCCCGCTCAGCGGTGAACGGCTGCGCCGCCGCCCGACGGACCCTGGAAAACCGCATCACGCCGTCCTCAAGACGCCCGAAGCGAAACGCCATCACGTCCAGCGCGTAGTTCTGGTGCACGCGCCAGGGGATGCGGGCGCCCTGCTTAGGCAGGCGGGCGATGGCCCGCTGCACATAGCCCGAGGAGAAACTGAGCCACGGCTCGGGGGTCAGGCTGGGGTCGTCATTCACCGGCCGGCATTCTGCATACCCGTGGCGAGCCATGTGGTTCAGCAGCCGGCACATGTACTCGGCGGTTAGATCGGCCTTCAGCGTCCAGGAGGCGTTGGTGTAGCCGAAACTCGAGGCCAGGTTGGGGACGCCGCTATACATCATGCCTTTGTAGCTGAAGCAGGATGGCAGGTTGACCGGCGCGCCGTCGACGCTGACCTCGAGGCCACCCATGAGCTGCAGATCGAGGCCGGTGGCGGTGACAATGATGTCGGCCGCGAGCGCCTGGCCAGACTTCAGGCGGATGCCGGTCGCGGTGAAGGTCTCGATCTCGTCGGTGACCACCGAAGCGGCCCCCGTCCTGATCGCCGCGAACAGATCGGCGTCGGGCACGAGGCAGAGCCGCTGGTCCCAGGGATTGTACCGCGGGGTGAAATGGGTGGCCACGTCGTAGCCCGGACCGAGCTGCTTGGCGGCCATGTCGATGATCGCCTTCTTCACCTTTTCGGGCTGGCGGCGGGTCATGTTGTACATCCACAACTGCATCAGGACATTGCGCCAGCGGATGATGGCGTAGGCCAGCCGGATCGGCAGGCGACGGCGAAGACGATTGGCGAAGGCGTCTTCGGCCGGGCGCGAGACGACATAGCTCGGCGAGCGCTGCAGCATCACCACATGGCTGGCGGCCTTGGCCATTTCCGGGACCAGGGTGACGGCCGTCGCCCCGCTGCCGATCACCACCACCTGTTTACCGGCGTAGTCGAGATCGGCGGGCCAGAACTGCGGGTGGATAATTCGGCCGCCGAACGCTTGCTCGCCGGGGAACGTCGGTCGGTAGCCGTGCTCGTAGTTGTAATAGCCGGCGCACATATGCAGGAAGCTGCAGGTCACCTGGCGGGTGAGGCCCGCCACCTCGAAGGTCACCGTCCAGCGCGCCTCGCCGGAGTCCCACGCCGCCCTGGTCACCTTGCAGCCATAGCGGATGTGGCGATCGATGCCGTAGGCGCGGGCGGTCTGCGATAGATAGGCGAGGATTGCCGGTCCATCGGCGATCGCCTTGGCCTCGGTCCACGGGCGGAAGTTGAAGCCGAGGGTGAACATGTCCGAATCCGAGCGCACCCCCGGATAGCGGAACAGATCCCAGGTGCCGCCCATCGCCGCCCGCGCCTCGAGGACGGCGAAGGATCGTTTCGGGCAGCGCGCCTTCAGGTGATAGGCGGCGCCGATCCCCGAGATTCCGGCACCGACAATGAGCGCGTCGAAATGCTCCATGGCCTGACTTATCACCATTTAGTTTGCCGTGAACACCGATTAGATCGGCGCGCGCGACAAGGTTCGCTAGAGTGCATTCGTGGCCAGCAAGCGTGACATTGACAACCGCTGGATGATCACCGGCTCGCTGATGCTGGCGACGCTCATGAACACCCTCGATTCGACCATCGCCAACGTCGCCCTGCCGCATATCCAGGGCAGCGTCTCGGCGGCGCAGGATCAGATCACCTGGGTGCTGACATCCTACATCATCGCCGCGGCGATGATGACGCCGCTCTCGGGCTGGCTGGCGCAGAAGATCGGGCGCCGCCGCATGCTGCTGATTTCCATCGCCAGCTTCACCATCGCCTCGATGTTGTGCGGCATCGCCACCAGCCTGCCCGAAATCGTCTTCTTCCGCCTGCTCCAGGGGATCGCCGGGGCCTCGACCATACCCTTGTCGCAAGGAATGATGCTGGACCTGTTCCCGCCAGAGCGGATCCCGGTGGTGATGGCGGTGTGGAGTTCGGCCATCATCGTGGGGCCGATTCTTGGTCCGGTGCTGGGCGGCTGGCTGACCGAAAACTACACCTGGCGCTGGGTGTTCTATATCAACGTCCCCATCGGCATCCTGGCCTATCTCGGCCTGACCCTGTTCATGGATCGCGACCCGGGGGGACTTGAACGCAAGTTCGACTTCCTGGGCTTCGGCTCGCTCATCACCTTCATCTTCGGTTTCCAACTCCTGCTCGACCGCGGACCGAGCCAGGATTGGTTCCAGTCCAAGGAGATCTGGATCGAGGCGGCGGCCGCGGCGGCGGGGCTGTGGGTGTTCATCGCCCAGACGCTCACCGCCAAGCAGCCGTTCTTCCATCGCGACTTGATCGGCGACCGCAATTTCGTCGCCACCACGGTGTTCGGCTTCTTCGTCGGAGCGCTGCTGTTCTCGACCTCCGCCCTGTTGCCGACGATGATGCAGGGGTTGATGGGCTTCCCGGTGCTGGAGAGCGGCTACGCCCAGATGCCGCGTGGTATCGGTTCGCTCATCGCCTTCATGAGCGTGCCGTTCCTGTTGGCCCGCTTCGGCGCCCGGCCAACCTTGGTGCTCGGCCTCGTCCTGTCCGCCCTCGCCCTCATTCAGATGAGCCACTTCGACCTCCTGATGACGGCCCGCCCGATCCAGATCAGCGGCTTCATCCAAGGTCTCGGCACCGGGCTGATGTTCGCGCCGCTGACCGCGCTGGCCTACGCCACCTTGGCTCCCGTTCACCGCATCGAGGGAACCATAGTCAGCACCATGGTGCGCAGCCTCGGCTCCAGCGTCGGCATTTCCCTGCTGCAGGCCGGGGTCATCCGCCAGACCGCGGCGGCCCACAACATGCTGGCCGACAAGACCATCCCCAGCGATCCGGCTTTCGCTGCCGCCCTGCCGCCATTGCTCAATCCATCGACGCCGTTTGGGATCGAAGCCTTGAACGGCGAGGTCACCCGACAGGCGGCGATGATCGGCTATGACTCGATGTTCGCCCTGATGATCGTGATGGTGGTGGTCATGGCCCCGCTGTTGCTCATCATTCGCCCGCAACGCAGACGGAGCGGCGAGCCGGTCGAGCCGGCGCATTAGGCGGACTTGCCAAGCGGTCGGATCGTCGACACCCTCGCCTGAAATTGGGGGGCCGACATGACCGCGGAAGCCATCGCACCACGAGCAAGACCGCTGGCGTTCGGCTCAGTGGTGGTGCCACTGTTGGCCCTGGCGGTGACCATCCAGTATGTCGATCGCGGCAACATCGCCACCGCGGCGCCGCTGATCAAGAGCGAGCTGCACCTGTCGGCGACCCAGATCGGCATCCTGGTTTCAGCCTTCTACTGGACCTACACGCCGTCCAACCTCCTGAGCGGCTGGCTGGCGCACCGGCTGAACGCCTACCGCACCCTGGCGCTTGGCCTGATCATCTGGTCGGCGGCTACCTTCTTCACCGGGCTGGTGGGCGGCTTCACGGCTCTGCTGGCGCTGCGTCTCATGCTGGGCGTCGGCGAGAGCGCCTTTTTCCCCTGCAACTCGCGCCTGCAGGCCCAGTGGCTGGCGCCGGCCAGACAGGGTGCGGCCAATGGCCTGATCGGGGTCGGCATGGCGCTGGGACCCGCGGTCGGAACCTGGGTCGGCGGCAACCTCATGGCCACGGCCGGGTGGCGCGCCAGCTTTCTCGCCCTCGGCGCGATATCGATCCTCTGGCTTGCCCCCTGGCGGTTGTTCGCCCGCGACCTCGACCGGCCGGAGAGGGCCGAGAGCGGACCGGTCGGACCGTCCTACTCGGCGGTCGTTCGCCGGCGTGATTTCTGGGGCGCGGCGATCGGCCAATTCTTCCAGAACTACAGCTTCTATTTCCTGATTTCATGGATGCCGCTCTATCTGGTCGAGGCGCGCGGCTTCACCATCCAGGCGATGGCCGGGACAGTGACCATGATCTACCTGGTCTACGCCGCCAGCTGCTGGGCCCTGGGCGCCTTGGCCGACCGCTGGATGGCCGCCGGGGCCAGTTCCAACCTGGCCCGCAAGAGCGCCATGGTCGGTTCGGGGCTGATCGTCGCTCCAGCCCTGGTGGTGGCCGGTTTCACCAATACCCAAGGCTCGATCGCCTGCCTGGTCATCGCCGCGATCGGCTGCGGCCTTGGCACCGGCAATCTGTTCGCCGCCGCCCAGACCCTGTCCGGCCCAAGCGCCGGGGGCAAATGGATGGGGGCGCAGAACGGCTTCGCCAATATCGCCGGCATCGTCGGCCCGGCGATCACCGGAGCGATCATCGATTTCACCGGCGGCTTCACCTGGGCGTTCGTCAGCGCTGGCGCAATCGGCGTGCTGACGGTGTTCTTCTGGGCGTTCATGGTCCGCAAGATCGAGCCGCTACAATGGGAGAGCGTATGAGCGAAACCTTTGACGGCCGCTGCGCCTGCGGCGAGGTGCGCTATCGGCTCGGCTCGCGGCCGATGTTCGTCAACTGCTGTCACTGCCTGGACTGCCAGCGCCAGACCGGCTCGGCGTTCGTGATCAACGCCATCATCGAGGCCGACCGTATCGAAATGCTTTCCGGCGCTCCGGTTGCCGTGCGGGTTCCGACCGACAGCGGCGACCGACACGATATCTACCGCTGCTCCAGGTGCCAGACGGCGGTGTGGAGCGACTATGGCGGGCGGCCCTTCCGTTTCGTGCGCGTCGGAACCCTGGAGACTCCCTCGGCGATCGCGCCCGACGCCCACATCTTCACCCGCTCGAGGCAGCCCTGGGTCGGCCTGCCGGGCAATGTCCCGGCGTTCGCGGTCTACTACGACACCAAGACCCTGTGGTCGGCCGAGGCGCAGGCGCGGCGAAAGGCGGCGCTGGCCGGTTAATAGGCCATTCCCTGCGCGACCGCCTTCAACCGCTCGATCACCGCCAGCTTGTCGCTCGGAAAGTCGTTGTCGATCCACCAGGCCTCGACCTCGGCCATCACCTTGCCCACCAGCGGGCCGCGCGGCACGCCGGCCGCCATGATCTCCTCGCCGGAGAGCGGAAACGCGGGCCTTGGCCAACTCCTGGCCATCGGCGGCAGGGCGCGCCATTGAACCGCCGCGGCGCCTCGCTCGGCGCCCGCCCAGGCCAGCATCACCTTGTCGCAGAACGCCTCGAGCCCCAGACGCCAGACACTCTGACGCACCGCCTTGGGGCTCATCCATGAGACGATCGCCGCATCGGGGCTGACCGCTTCGCCCAGACGGCTCTTTTGCGCTCCGGAGAGCCGTAGCCGATCGGCGAGCGCCCAGGCCCCGGCGCGCCCAACCCGCGCCAGCGCCGCCAGCCGCAACAGGGCATCCTCGCCCAGGAACTGCTCGCTCTCGATCGCCACCAGGGATTCGAACCTGGCCAGATCCTTGGCTTCCGGCAGGATCACCTCCAGGACCCCGGCCTCGGCCATCAGTCGCACCGCCGCGCGCGGATCGGGCGCGGCGAGCAGCGTGAGCAACTCCTTGGCCACCCGCTCGGCCGACAGGCGCAAAGTAAAATCCTTCAGCGCCGCGCAGGCGGCGAGGCTGGCGCGGTCGGGCTCGCCACGGCCGTACCAGGCGCGGAAGCGGAAGAAGCGCAGGACGCGCAAGGCGTCTTCGCGGATCCGTGTCTGCGGATCGCCGACGAACACGACTCGCCCGGCCCGGGCGTCGGCGATCCCCTCTCCGGTCGGGTCGTAGAGCCGGCCGCCAACGTCGGCATAGATGGCGTTGAGGCGAAAATCGCGCCGCTCGGCATCCTGCTTCCAGTCGGTGGTGAAGGCGACCACGGCGTGGCGGCCGTCGGTTTCGACATCGCGGCGCAGGGTGGTGATCTCGATCAGTCGGTGCATGTAGATGGCGGTCACCACCCCATGCGCCTCGCCGGTGAGGTGGTAGGCGATGCCGGCTTTTTTCAACGCCTCCTGAACCTTGGGCGGCGTCAGAACCGTGGCGATGTCGACATCGGTCACCGGGGCGCCGATCAGCGTGTTGCGCACGCAGCCGCCGACGAACCGCGCCCCTTCCGGACCGGCGTCGACCGCCAGCGCCTCGATGACCGCCAAGGTGGCCGGATCGGCCATCCACGGCTGGGGAGGGAGCACCGCGCTCATCGGCTGGGCGCGGGGGCGAAATGACCAGGTGTCACCCGTCCGTCCGCAGCCACCTCGCCTGGCACATAGACCGAACGATCGGGGGCGTGCGGAGACAGCGGGCCGACGATCAGCGATCCGGCGACCAGCGCCGCGCCGACCGCCACCAGCCACAACCAGAAGGCGCGCGCGCCGGGACCGTGGGTCGGCGCGGGGAGAGGCCTTGGCTGCGCTTCGGCTCGGCGTTCGCTGGCCAGTCGCCACAGATAGCCGAGCGCGATGGGGACGAAGAACAGGATCAGCCGCTCGAGGATGGCCTTAAGCAACAGCGGCTCCATAGAGGCGGTCATAAAGGGCGCGCAGCATGCCCGCCGTCGCCCCCCAGATAAAGTGATCCTCCCAGGTGGCGGCGTAAAACCGCCGCCTGGCGCCATCGGCGGTCTCGATTTCGCGCTGCTCGTAGCTCAGCGGATCCATCAGGAAGCCGAACGGGGTCTCGAACACCTCCGCCACCTCGTGCGGATTGGGGTTGGGCGCATAGCCCTCGCCGACAAAGGCGACCACCGGGGTGACCAGAAAGCCGGTGCCGGTGCGGTAGGGGGTGGAAAGCCCGGCGACGGTAACCAGAGCCGGAATGAGGCCGATCTCCTCGTGCGCCTCGCGCACCGCCGCGTCCCAGACCGTCTCGCCGGGATCGCACCGCCCGCCTGGGAGAGCGATCTGGCCGGTGTGGCGGCGCAGAGCCTCCGAGCGCCGGGTGAGGATCACCGAGAGGCCGTGGTCGCGCTCCACGAGGCCAACCAGCACCGCGGCCGGAGCGAACTCGGCATCGCCAGACGGCGCCGCGCCCGGCCCAAGATCGAAATCCGAGCGGGTCAACGCCGCCGGCGCGGTCTCCAGCGGGTCAAGGTGGCGCGCGATCCAGTCGCGCAACGCGGCGCCGGAGAGCGGCGCGGTCAAGTTTCCACCGGGCCGATCACGAACCAGGCGCCGTTGGAGGCGACCGCCATCATCGATCCCTCGCCTGTCGCCCGGGGCTCGGCCAACTCGGCCAGCTCATAGAACACCGGCCGCGCGATCAGCGCCTCCAGACCCGCCCGCACATGCACATAGGGCCGCGGTTCGCCGGTGACAGCGTCCATCTGCACCCGGATCGGGTGGTCCGGGCCGGCCTCGACCGTATCGCCGACATTGGTGGTGAAGCTCAGCGCCGCGCCGGTCCGGTCGACCCGCACGGCGACGAACGGCGCGTCCTCGACGGTGATGGCCAGCTTTTCCACCGGTGTCACCAGCACATAGCCGTCATCGTCCTTGCGCAGCACGGTGGAGAACAGGCGCACCAGGGCCTCGCGCCCGATCGGCGTGCCTTCATGAAACCACAGGCCGTTGGCCTTGATGACGATGTCGATCTCGCCGCAATGCTCGGGATGCCAGAGATGGACCGGAGGCAAGCCGCGTCCGGGCGCCTGCTTGGCGGCCGCGATCACCCCTTCCAGACCCTTCGACGCCATGGGCCCAGAGGTAGGCCGCCGACGGCGCCGGCTCAAGCCACCTTCAGGCTCGGCGATACCCGCTCCGCCGGCGCCGCCGCGCTCATTACCGGTCCTGCCAGAGCCTCAGCGGCGCCCGGGGCCAGCGCGCGCACCAGTACCCGTCTCTGGTCCACCGGTCCTGGCATGGCGACGCGCTTCGCCGGCGCGGCCGAAAAGCCCAGCCGGCCGAAATAGGCCTCATCGCCGACCAGCAGCACCAGGTCGTGGCCAGCGGCGGTCGCCGCCTCGCAGGCTCTGGCGACCAGCGCCGCCCCGACGCCGGCGTTGCGATGGGCTTTTTCCACCGCAATCGGGCCCAGCAGCAGGGCTGGCGTCTCGCCAATCGAGATCGGCCACAGGCGCACGCCGCCAACCGCCGTCTGGGCCTTCCAGGCGATCAACGACAGAACCGGCGCCGAACCTTCGCGCAGGCGCTCGGCGGCCTTGGCCAGGCGACCCGGCCCGAAGGCGCGCGCAATGATGGGCTCGATCAGGCCCCTGTCGGCGGGTCTCTCGTCGGTGATATCCATGGCCCGGCGCGGTTAGGGGCGCTGGGCGCGCGCGTCAACCGCCTCAAGCCTCCAGCTCGATGTCCCAGTAGAGATAGTCGAGCCAGCTTTCATGCAGGTGGCCCGGCGGGAACCGGCGGCCGCGATCCTGCAGTTCGTACATGGTCGGACGGCGCGGATGCAGGTTGGGTCGCATGGCCGCCTCGCGCGGCGTGCGCCCGCCCTTGGCCAGATTGCAGCGGGCGCAGGCGGTGACGATGTTCTCCCACGTCGTGCGCCCGCCTCTGGAGCGCGGCGTCAGGTGATCGAAGGTCAAGTCATCGCCCGTGCCGCAGTACTGGCAGGTGAAGGAATCGCGCAGGAAGAGGTTGAACCTTGTGAACGCCGGCGGCCGATCCTGGTGGATGTAGCTCTTGAGCGAGACCACGCTCGGCAGCGGCATCTCGAACGAGGGCGAATGGATCAGGGTGTCGTAGGTCGAGACGACGTCCACCCGCTCGAGGAATACGGCCTTGATCGTCTCCTGCCACGACCACAACGAGAGTGGATAGTAGGAGAGCGGGCGATAATCGGCGTTCAGCACCAGCGCCGGCGCGCCGTTGGGCGTGACCTTAAGCACCTGCATGGCGCCCCCAGGTCGGTCGTAATTTCAGCGGGGAATGAGCGGGTGTGAAGGCGCCGTCTCCTTTCTCGACCGGGCCAAAGCGCAATGCCTTATGCCACTGGGCGAATCATAGGGAAACTTTGGCGACATCTCCGTGACAGGAAAGGGCCCCTTTTGTCGCGCCGGCCGCTGGCGCCAGATCACGGGCGCGTCCGAGAGGGGCGCTCGGGACGCTGCCCCTCCCGGACTCTTTGGCCCGTTGCATCTTCGCCTGGACGGCTAGAAGCCGGCGACGGCGGTGGCGCCGGCGACGACGACGCCGAGCGAAACCAGGAACACCGAAGCCAGGCGTTCGAACAGGCCATCGAAGGTGACATACTTGGACATGGCGGTTGCATCCTTATCTTTTTGGTGGTCCCCCTGGCGGAGGGGCTGTCCGATCTGGACGGCGTTTAGATAGCATTCATCTGAACGATGTCAAGATAATCTTTACGGCGTTTGGATTAAGTTTTATAGAGGTCATCTGAAGGGAAACTGGAAGCGCCATGACCCATACCGATCTGACCCGCGTCGTCGCCAATGACGGTCGCCCCTATCACCACGGGGACCTGTCGCGGGCTCTGATTCAGGCGGGACGACGGATATTGGAAAAGGAAGGGCCGGCCGGTCTTTCCCTGCGCGCGGTGGCGCGCGAGGCCGGGGTCAGCCCGGCCGCGCCCTATCATCACTTCAAGGACAAGTGCGAACTGATGGCGGCAGTGGCCAGCGAAGGCTGGCAGGAGCTTGGCGAAGCGATCGTCGCCGCCAGGGCCAAGGCCCCCGACCCGCGTCACGGGATTTCCGAAATTGGCGCCGCCTATGTGGTCTTCGCGCGCAACAATCCGGCCCTCTACCGGCTGATGTACGATTCGGCCTGCGACCGCTCGGAAATGCCCGACAAGGCCAAGGAGGAGGCGAGCGGCTGGGGCCAGGTGCGCGAGGCCCTGATCGCCGTCGGAGTCGATCCCAGGAACGAGCGCGAGCTCACCTTGGCCACCATCGCCGCCTGGTGCGCCGCCCACGGGGTGGCCGAGATGGCCGGGTTCAAGGAATTCGAAGAGCTGAAGAAACAGATGGGCGGCGAGGAGGCCTTCATCCGCGGGATCCTCGATCACCTGGGCATCTACGCCCGCCACGTCCGCCAGCATCACGACGCGTGAATCACAAGACAGCGTCTTCTTTCACCACTCGCTTCGCCCCCTCGCCCACCGGGCTTCTCCATCGGGGCCACGCCTTTTCCGCCCTCATCGCCCATGACGCCGCCCGCGCCGCCGGCGGCCGCTTCCTGGTCCGCATCGAGGATATCGATACCGAGCGCTGCCGCCCGGAATACGCTGCCGCCATCCTCGAAGACATCGCCTGGCTGGGGATCGCCTGGGACGGAGCGGTGGTGCGCCAGTCCGAGCGCGCGGGCGGCTACGTCGCGGCGCTGGACCAGCTCAGGGCGCGTGGCCTCCTCTACCGCTGCTTCCGCACCCGGGCCGAAGTGCTGGCCGCCATCGGTTCGGCCCCGCATGGGCCGCAGAGCGCGTTCTTTGGCGCGCCCCTGGAGCCGGCCGAGGAACAGCGCCTGGTGGACGCCGGCGCGCCCTTCGCCTGGCGGCTGTCACTGGCGGCGGCGGAACAGGCGCTGGGCGGGTTCCGGGACCTGATATTCGAGGACGCGGGGGCCGGGACGACGAAGGCCGATCCGTCCGCCGTCGGCGATGTCATCCTGGCGCGCAAGGGCCTGGGCGTCGCCTATCATCTGGCGGCGGTGGTCGATGACGCCGCCATGGGCGTCACCTGCGTGATCCGCGGCGAAGACCTGGCCCCGAGTTGTCATATCCAGCGCCTGCTGCAGGCGTTGCTCGGCCTGCCGACGCCGGCCTATCGCCACCACCGGCTGATCCTTGGGCCAGGTGGCCGTCGGCTGGCCAAGCGCGATGGGGCCGAGACGTTACGCGCGCTGCGGACCGCGGGGACGACGCCGGAGGCGCTGCGCGCCGAACTGGGAATGAGCCGCTAGGACGGCGCACAGGCGCGCGCTATCGCTTGACGCCCTTGCCCTGGTGAACCTCGGCCTGAAGAGCCGGCGCACCGGCTTCGCTTTCCACCGCTTTGCGCAGGGCAGCCAGATCATCGCCGATGCGGAACACGGCGACGTAAAATTCGCACATCGCCCGCCAGACGAGCGCCGCGGCGGCGACCGCCAGCAGACCCACCACCAGGACCGGGATGGCCAGGAGAATCGCCGCCCAGCTGCCTTCGCGCACGGCCACGCCGATCGAGGCCCCGACAACCGAAAAGGCGGCGATTATGATCACCGCCAGCCCGGCCCAATAGACCATGTGAATCATCGGTCCGGTGACCAGGCGCTCGAAGGTCAGGATCGACCACACCCGGTGGTTCCGTCCACGGCCGCGGAGCGGGGTAAGGTCCTGGTCCATCGCCGTCATCGCCGCGCCATCTCTCGAGTTCACGCCTTTCGCTAGCAGCGACGGCCGCTGGCGGCAATGCCGCGGGCCTGTCGGCTCTAGGCGCGCAGGGTGGTGCGCAATCCGGCCATTCCATGGCGATCGAAGCCGCCGCGCCAGGAATTGAACTCTTCCTCGCTCAGGCTCCATCGCCCCAGGGCCTCTTCCAGGGTCAGCAGACCGCCGAGCACGGCGGCCACCACTTCGGCCTTGCGCCGCACCACCCAGCGCCGGGTGTCGGCGGGCGGCAGATCGCCAAGCCCGAGGCGCCCGCCGTCGGGTCCGATCACATACACCGCACTCATCGAGATCGAGCGTCCTGGTTGGCGAACATGGCGACCGCCCATACGCGATCGATTGATAACGAGGTGCTAATGCCCATCTTCGAGCCTCGCGCCGGCCCGCCGCGGGCGCTAGAAAGCCCGACCCTCAACTCAGAGGTAGAGCCCCGCATGCTCGCCGAAGTGCAAACCGCCGGCGCTATCGATCAGACCGTCCGCGCCGAGGTCGGCCTGACGGCGGGCGCGCGCGTGGTCGCGGCCATGTCCGGCGGGGTCGATTCGACCGTCACCGCGGCCTTGCTCAAGGGCGCCGGCTATGACGTGGTCGGCATCACCCTGCAGCTTTACGATCACGGCGCCGCGGTGCGCCAGAAGGGGGCGTGCTGCGCCGGCCAGGACATTCTCGACGCCCGCGCCGCGGCCGAGGCTCTGGCCATTCCCCATTATGTCCTCGATTACGAATCCCGGTTCCGCCAGGCGGTGATCGACGATTTCGCCAACAGCTACATCGCCGGCGCCACCCCGGTGCCGTGCGTGCGCTGCAATCAGACGGTGAAGTTTCGCGACCTGCTGGGCGTTGCGCGCGAGCTTGGCGCGGCGGCGCTGGCCACCGGCCATTATGTGCGGCGCATGCAAGGACCGGCTGGGCCGCGCCTCCATCGCGCCGCCGAGAGCGCCCGCGATCAGAGCTACTTTCTGTTCGCCACCACCCGCGCCCAGCTCGACTTCTTGCGCTTTCCGCTCGGCGGACTGGAGAAGTCGGCGGTGCGCGGTTTCGCCGCCGATCTTGGCCTCACGGTGGCCGACAAGCCGGACAGCCAGGACATCTGCTTCGTCCCCGAAGGCCGCTACACCACGGTGATCGATCGCCTGCGCCCAGAGGCCATCGCCGCCGGCGACATCGTTCATCTGGACGGGCGGGTGCTCGGCCGGCATGGCGGCGTCAGCCGCTACACCGTCGGCCAGCGGCGCGGCCTGAACCTGGCGATCGGCGAGCCGCTGTTCGTGATTCGCCTGGACCCCGCTCGCCGCCAGGTGATCGTCGGCCCCAGCGCGGCGCTGGCCAGTCAGCGGCTGCATCTGACCGAGACCAACTGGCTGGGCGACGAAGCCTCGATCGTCGAGGCGGCGCGGGCCGGACTGGCTGTGCTCGCCCGCGTGCGCTCGACCCGGCCACCCCTCGCCGCGCGCCTGGCGCTCGATGGCGATGACATCGCGGTGGTCTTCGAAACACCGGAAACCGCCGTCTCGCCCGGCCAGGCGTGCGTGCTCTATGGCGCTGATGATCCCACCCGTGTGCTCGGCGGCGGATTCATCGCCCGCCCGCTGTGAGGAGAGTGGAATGTCCATGACCGACCCGGTCGTCATCGCCGCCTACGCGCGCACGCCCATGGGCGCCTTCCAGGGCGCCCTCGCCGGGGCCAGCGCCACCGAACTCGGCGCGGCGGCGGTCAAGAGCGCCGTTGAGCGCGCCGGGCTGGCGCCTGAAAGCGTCGACCAGATCTTCATGGGCTGCGTTCTGCCGGCCGGGCTTGGCCAGGCGCCGGCCCGACAGGCGGCGCTGAAAGCTGGCCTGGCGCCATCGACCGCCGCGACCACGGTCAACAAGATGTGCGGCTCGGGCCTGCAGGCCGCGATCCTGGCGCACGACGCGCTCCTCGCCGGCTCGGCCAAGATCGCCGTCGCCGGTGGCATGGAAAGCATGACCAACGCCCCCTACCTGCTGGCCAAGCACCGCTCCGGCGCGCGCATCGGCCACGACCGGGTGATCGATTCGATGTACCTCGATGGCCTCGAAGACGCCTACGAGAGCGGCAAGTTGATGGGCGCCTTCGCCGAGGAGACCGCGGCCGCCTACCAGTTCACCCGCGCCGACATGGACGCCTTCGCGGTGGCGAGCCTCAGCCGGGCCCGCGCGGCCACCGAAAACGGCGCCTTCGCTCGCGAAATCACCCCGGTCGAGGTCACCTCGCGCAAGGGCGTCGAAACCGTCAGTCAGGACGAGCAGCCGCTCAAGGCCGACCCGGCCAAGATCCCGACCCTCAAGCCGGCTTTCGCCAAGGATGGCGCGATCACCGCCGCCAACGCCTCTTCGATATCCGACGGGGCCGCGGCCCTGGTGCTCACGCGCGCTTCGACCGCCGAGCGGCACGGCCTGACGCCGATCGCCCGCGTCGCCGGACACGGCGTCCACGCCCACGCCCCCGCCTTGTTCACCACCGCACCGGTCCCGGCCATGCGCATGGCCTTGGCGCGGGCCGGCTGGCGCAGTGACGAGGTCGATCTCTATGAAGTCAACGAGGCCTTTGCCGTGGTGGCCATGATCGCCATGCGCGAGCTTGGCATCGAGCACGACAAGCTCAACGTCAACGGGGGCGCCTGCGCGCTCGGCCATCCCATCGGCGCGTCGGGGGCGCGCATCCTCGCCACCCTGCTGGCGGCGCTTGAGGCCCGGGGCGGCAGGAAGGGCGTGGCCTCGCTGTGCATCGGCGGCGGCGAGGCGCTGGCCATGGCGGTCGAGCGTCTCTGAGCTACTGTCCGCCGTGCGCCAGGGCGGCCGCGGCCCCGGCGAGCTTGCCGCCGCTGATGCGCATGCCGTTGGCGAGCTCCATGTCGCCCGCCGCCATGCCGGCCGGACAGGGCCCAAGCCATTTGCCGTCCATGTCGGTCACGTGATGGCCGTTCATCGGCGCGTAGGCGGCCCCGGTGACATCGCTCTCCACGTGCAGGTGGTAGCCGCTGGCGAAGTCGCCGGATGCCTGGCCTCGGGTGAGCATCGTGCCGCCGCCCGGGACCGGGCAGGACGAGGAGAAGGTGTAGCTCCCGTCAGCTCCGCGGCTCATCACGCGCTGACCGCATTTGTCGAGCCCCTTGGCGGCCATGTCGGGATTGATCATCGACGCCTTGGCGGCGTCGAGGCACACCTTCATCGACCCCATGGGCGCGGGCTTGCCGTCGTGGCTGAAGGTCTGGCTCCACAGGCCCGCGCGCCGCTGGGGCGCGGCGGCCGTGGCGCTTGCCGGGGCCGCACTCGAGGCCGGCGCCGAGGCGCTGGGCGCCTTCTGGCAACCGACGGCGGCCGTGGCAGCGATCAGAGTAAGAAAACTGGCTTTCATGGCGTCCCCTCCTTGCCGGCTCTGCCGGGCGCGGGGCAAAGTCGAGCCAAACGGAGCCGATGAGTCAATGCTGCGTGATGATCCTAAGGGCAGCCGCTTTGAAATCGATGACGAGGGCGTGGTGGTGTTCGCCGATTATCGCCGCCGCGGCGATACCCTGTTCATCGACCATGTCGAAACGCCTCCGGCGCGCCGTGGCCGAGGCGCCGCCGGCCGGCTGATGGCGGCGATCGTCGAGCGGGCGGAGCACGAGCGGCTGACCATCGTCCCCATCTGCGCCTACGCCGCCGCCTGGATGGCGAGGCGGGCCGCCAGCACCGGCCGGGCTTGAGCCAGATCTTCAATCCGACCTGCTGGCGCCGCGAGCCGGCGTCTCGCGCCGCAGTGCTGGTCGACGTCGCCAACTACTACGCCGCCGCCAAGGCGGCCATGCAGAGCGCCCGGCGGTCGATCCACCTGCTGAACTGGGCGTTCGAATCGCGCACCAAGCTCGAGCCCGACGATGCCGAGGATATCGGCGCCTTTCTCAAGCGGCTCGCGACCGAGGGCATCGACGTGCGCATTCTGTGCTGGAAGACGGCGCTGCCGGTGGCGGCGACGCAGGATTTCTTCCCGCTTCAGGACCGAAAGAGCTTTCGTGACTCCAAGGTCCGCTTCGTGCTCGATGGCGGCCACCCGTTTGGCGCCTGTCATCACCAGAAGGCGATCGTGATCGACGACGCCCTGGCCTTCTGCGGCGGCGCCGACTTCGGCCAGGACCGCTGGGACACCACCCAGCACCTCGACGATGATCCCAGGCGCCGGCGCCCACCGCGCCTGGATCGCTGCTTCGAGTCTCGCCACGAGGTGATGGCCTTGGTGGAAGGCGCGCCGGCGGCGGCGCTGGGCGAGCTGTTCCGTCAGCGCTGGCGGGCGGCCACCGGCGAAACGCTTGGGCCCGGACCGCCGGTGGCGGGTTCGGCCTGGCCCGGCCAGGTATCCGCCCAGTACGCCGACGTCGAGGTGGCCATCGCTCGCGCCGCCCCGGCGTGGCGATCGCGGCCGGAAATCCGCGAAACCCAGGCCCTCACCCTGGCCTCGATCGCCGCCGCCCAGCGCTGCATCTACATGGAGAACCAGTACTACACCTCGCCGGTGGCGGCCGAGGCCCTCGCCGACCGCCTGGCCGATCGCGACGGGCCGGAGGTGGTGCTGATCTCCACCAAGCGCTCGCCCAACTGGTTCGATCAGATGACCATGGACCGGGCCCGTGGCGATTTCATTCGCCGACTCCGACGGGCCGACAGCGGCGGCCGTTTCCACATATACAGTCCGTCCACCGCCCGCGAGCGGTTCATCATCGTCCATGCCAAGCTGGCGATCATCGACGATGACTTCGTGCGCGTCGGTTCAGCCAACATGAACAATCGCTCCAGCGGGTTCGACACCGAGTGCGACCTGGCGCTGGTGATCGCCAACCAGGGAGGTCGCGCGGCCGCGCGCGCCCTGCGTCTGGGGCTGGTGGCCCACTGGCTGGGCTGCGCGCCTGAGGTGGTGGCCGAGGCGGTCGAGCGCGAGGGTCGACTGGGCGCGGCCATCGAGGCCCTGCGGGGCGAGGGTCACACGCGGCTGACGCCGGTCGAACCCCAGTTCCTGGGTCCCCTGGCCTTGTTCATCGCCAAGTTCCATCTCGGCGATCCGCTGGGGCCGGCGGATTCCCTGCGGCCGAGGTTGCGCCGACGGCGGCTGGCCATCGAAGTCGAGGAAACCGCCGCGCGCCTGCGCGACGTCGGCTAATGGGCTCAACTGGCGATGATCAGACCGACAACTAGACCGATGGCCGCCGCCACGCCCGCCGCCGGCCACGGATTGGCGCTGACCCACAGATCGGTGTCGCGCGCCCGGTCCGCCGCCTGGCCATAGACATTCTGGGCCACGCCGAGGATTCGATTGGCCCGACCCTTGACCTGGGAGACGGCGTCGCCGGTCGCCTCGCCATAGGCTTGCTGCATCCGACCGACGCTCTCGCGGGTCGCCCCTTCAAGGCGATGTTCATCCATGACGCACTCCTTGGCCGGCCAACGCACGCCCGCGGCCAGGGTTCCGCCACTCACCTGGGCGCAAGGTGCGGCAGCGCCTCGGCGAGCAAAGCCTCGTCACCGGCGATGACCACCCGACCACCCGTCTGACCGACTGGCGCGCCCGTCCAGTCGCGCACCACGCCGCCGGCGCCTTCGACCACTGGAATGGCCGCCTCGATATCCCAGCACTTGAGCCCCGCCTCGGCCACCAGATCGATCGCGCCCGCCGCCACCATGGCGTAGGCGTAGGCGTCGCAGCCGAGCCTGGTCAGGCGAGCCGCCCTTCGCAGCGCGCTCCAGGCGGTGCGCTCGGCGCCATCGAAGCAGGCGTCAGGGTCGGTGGTGGCGATGATCGCGGCGGCCAGTCCGACCCCGCGCCGGGTCGCCAGCGGCCGCTCGCCATTAGCGTTGATCAGCCGCGATCCGCGCCGATCGCCGATGAAAATCTCGCCCAGAAACGGCTGGCCGATGGATCCCGCCACCGGCCGACCCTGGAAGCGAAGGCCGATCAGGGTGGTCCACACCGGCAAGCCGGCGATGAACGCTCTCGTGCCATCGATGGGATCGAGCACCCAGACGAACTCCGCGTCCGGCCGGTCCTCGCCGTACTCCTCGCCGATGACGCCATGCTCCGGATAGGTGCTCTGGATCAGCGTTCGGATGGCGGCTTCGGCCCCGCGGTCGGCGGCGGTGACCGGATCGAAGACGGCCTCACCCTTGTCCTCAACACCGTGATCACCGCGGAACAGTGGCAGAATGGCGGCCGCGGCGGCGCGGTTCAGCGCGATCAGGAACGCGTCGAGCTCGGCAAGGGTGGTTTCGGAGAGCATGGCGCCGCTTCTGAACCGCCGGCGCCAAGCCGTAAAGCGCGTTGCGCCCTCGCCGCGCCTTAGCCTAATGGCGGCCATGGCCAGGGCCCGCGCGCCGTTCCTGAAGGACCTCGGATGGCGCCTCGAAGCACTGGGCTTCGATCTGGTGTGCGGCCTGCTGCGGCTGGCGCCGACGGATTGGGCCTCGGCCGCCGGCGCGCGGCTGTTCGAGGTTCTGGGGCCCCTGACCAGGGCCCATCGCACCGCCGAGCAGGGCTTGGCGCTCGCCTACCCCGACATGGCGGCCGAGGAACGCGCGCGGCTGCTGACCGAGCAGTGGGCCAACTTCGGCCGCTACATTTTTGAATTTCCCTTGACCCATCGCCTGACGCCGGCGGGGGGACGCGTAGAGATCGTCGGCGGCGAGCACCTCGCCGCCATTGCCGCCTCTGGCGCGCCGGCGATCCTGATTTCCGGCCACTTTTCCAATTTCGAGGTCATGGCGGCGGTGATCGTTTCCGCCGGGATCACCTGCAACGTCACCTATCGGGCGGCCAACAATGCCTATGTCGACCGGCGCATCATCGCCAGCCGGCGGCGCTATGGCGTGCGCTTGTTCGCACCCAAGGGCGCCGAAGGCGGCCGCGAGTTGCTGGAGGCCCTCAGCCGGGGTCGCTCGATCGCCATGCTCAACGACCAGCGCTACGACGCCGGCGTGACGGCGCCGTTTTTCGGCCGCCCGGTGATGACCAACCCGGCGGCGGTGCGCCTGGCCTTGAAGTTCGGCGCCCCGGTCCAGCCGATGTCGATCGAACGCCTCGAAGGGGCGCGGTTTCGCTGCATCATCCATCCGCCGATCGTGATCGCCGATACCGGGAGGCGGGCCAGCGACATCAAGGCCGGCCTCACCCAGATCAACGCCTTCATCGAAGCCTGCGTGCGCAAGCGCCCGGGGGAGTGGTGGTGGCTGCATCACCGCTGGCCGGCGGCGGACTACCAGGAGGCGGCGGCGCGCCTACCCTAGAGCCTGATGGCTTCACACGGAACAGATGTGAAGGCTGAATCAGGCTCTACACTTTTGATTCTAGAGCAAATCATCCCCGTTTGGACGATTCCGTCAAAACGGGGTTTGCTCTAATTCGGCCGGCTTTTGAATCGCTCGGCCAGGCCAGCCACGCCGGCATCGATCAGCGGATCGCTCTTGGCCCCCGCAAGGCGCGTGGCGAGCACCGCCTCGGCGATCTGGGCGGCATGTTCGGCGGCGGCGGCTTTGACGTCGGCGGCCGCCTGGACTTCCGCCAGGGCGATCTTGCGCTCGGCCAACGCTTCGCGCCGGCGGATGTCCTCCTCCAACCGCTCGGCCGCCTCGGCTCTGAGCTTGGCCGCGTCCTCTTCGGCGGTCTTGAGCATTTCGGCGGCAGCGCGTTCGCTGGCCTCGTGGCGGGTCTTGATGTCGGCCAGCAGAGCTTCGGCCTCCTGCCGCAGGCGATGGGCCTCGTCGAGTTGCGCCTGCACCTTGGCGCCGGCGGCGTCCAGGGTGGCCAGCAGCCTGCCAGGGACCTTGGCGCGCCAGAGCACGGCCAGCAGCACCACCAGAGCGATGAAGATCCAGAAGTGGGCGTCGTTCGGGTTCGTGAACGCGGATACGAGGTTAGGCATGGTCAGGTTCCGCTGGCGTGTTCGAGTTCGGCCGCGGTTGCGGCCAAGCCGGTCAGTCGCTCGACGATGGCGCCGGCGGTGTCGGCGGCGATCGCAGCCACCTCACGCATGGCCTGGCCGCGAGCGGCGCCGATACGGGCTTCCGCCGCACCAAGCAAAGCCGAAAGCTTGACGTCCTCCTCAGCCTGGCGGGCGCTGGCCTCGGCCCGAGCCTGGACCCTGGCCTCCGCGGCGAGCTTGTGGGCTCTGGCCCGCGCCTCACCAAGCTCGGCGGCGGCGGCGTCGGCCTGAGCCTGAGCCTCGTCGCGCAGACGCCGGGCGTCACCCACATCGCCGCTGATCTGGTCCTCGCGCTTGTCGATCGCCCCGCCCACCGCCGGAACGAACACAAAGGCGAACAGCAGATAGAGAACCAGGAAGATCGCCAGCGCCCAGACAATCTCCCCCGGCCACTGGCTGAGGTCGAACTGAGGCAGGCCGCCAGCGGACATCAGGCGTAAAGGATCAGGAAGCCCATGACCAAGCCGAAGATGCCCATCGACTCCGCCAAGGCCATGCCCAGGAACAGATAAACCCGCTCGCTGGCGGCGGCGGCGGGATTGCGCATCGCCGCCTGCAGATAGTTGCCGAACAGAATGCCGAGACCGGCGCCGGCGCCAATGAGGCCGGTCATGGCCAGTCCGGCGCCGATGTGCCTTGCGGAGGCGAGATCCATGTTGGTGAGGTCCTTTGCTTCGAAGAGGGGTGTTTAGTGTCCCTGATCGAGGTTCACGACCTCGTTCAGGTAAACCGACGCCAAGGCGGCGAAGACGAACGCCTGCAGGAAGGCGACGACGAACTCCAGGGTCATCAAGGCGACGATCATCGCGAAGGAGACCACCGACCCGACAAACCCCAGCTTGACCAGCCCCGCGCCGTGGGTCGCCCACACACCAAGGCTGATGACGAAGCTGGCGAACATGAAGGTCACCACGTGACCGCCGAGCATGTTGCCGAACAGTCGCATGGCCAGGGTCAGCGGCCGGACCATGAACGAGATCAGCTCGATCGGCAGCAGGAAGAAAGCCATCACCGGGTGCATGGCCGAGGGCCAGAACAGCTTGAACAAGCCAAACCCGTTGCGGGCGAAGCCGACCACCAGGACGGTGGCGAAGGTCATCACCGCCAGCGCCGAGGTCACCGCCAGCTGCGAGGTGACCGAGAAACCCCCCGGCGCGAGGCTGATGACATTGAGCGTGGCGATGAGCAGGAACAGGGTGAGGATGAAGGGCAGGAACGGTCGCCCCCGATCACCGATGATGCCACCGGTGAGAACGCCATCAACCATGCCGTACATCATCTCCGCCATCGCCTGCATCCTGCCCGGCACCAGCTGGCGGCGGGCGGCGACGAAGAAGAACAGGCTGATCAGGCCGGCGGCCATCAGCATGAACAGCACCGAGTTGGTGATCGACAAGTCGAGCGAACCGACGCCCGGGATGTGCACCGGGGCGATCGGCACGACCTTGCGCACCAGAAACTGCTCCATCGGCTCGATCGCGGCCATGGCCGGTCATTCAATCCTTCATTCTTCGCCTTGCGGCGGTGAATCCGTACGGCTCGGGACGTCTTCGCCGCCCACCTCTGGCGAGATGGGCCCCGCTTTGGCGCCCATCGCCGTGGCTTGGCGAACCGCGGCCACGATCGACAGCGCCGAGCCGGTCAGCAGACCCGCCAACACGCCCCAGGGCGATGTGCCGGCCAAGTGGTCGACAAGCCACCCCAATCCAAGGCCTCCCAGGACGCCGCCGAGGATCTGGCCCAGCATGCGGAAACCCTCGCCCGACGATCCGCTGATTCCGAGCGGGGTCGGGTGGGTCTCACGCTTGGCCTCGAACGCCGCCAGCTTGTCGTCGAGTCGCCGAAGCGCCTCCCTGCTGGTGTTGTCCGGCTCTGGCATGGACGCGTGCTGAAGTCACCCTGACGCCCAGACCTCGGCCCGGCCAGGTCGGCGCGGAACCTATAGAGAGGGCGGTGGCCAGTCAAGACGTCGTGACTGTGCTTCAATCTATTGAAACTACTGGACTAATACTATTGGGCGGCGAGCGCCTCGGCCTGCCTCAGATCGACCGAAACCAGCTGCGAGACGCCCGCTTCCCGCATGGTGACGCCGTACAGGCGATCCATGCGCGACATGGTCAGCGCATTGTGGGTGATGACGATGAACCGGGTCGAGGCGCGCGCCCGCATCGCCGCCAAGAGATTGCAGAAGCGATCGATGTTGGCGTCGTCGAGCGGCGCGTCGGCTTCGTCGAGAACGCAGACCGGCGCCGGACTGGCGAGAAACACGGCGAAGATCAGGGCCATGGCGGTCAGCGCCTGTTCGCCGCCGCTCATCAGGCTCATCACCGCCATGCGCTTGCCTGGCGGACAGGCGAGGATCTCCAGTCCCGCCTCGAGCGGATCGTCCGATTCGACCAGGCGGAGTTCGGCCTGGCCGCCCTGGAACAGCGAAACGAAGAGGTCGCGGAAGTGGCCCTGGATGATCGCGAAGGCGTCCAGCAGACGGGTGCGACCTTCGGCGTTGAGCGCGCCCACGCCCTGTCGCAGCCTGGCCAGAGCCCCGGCGAGATCGGCGCGTTCGGCCGCCAGCGTCTCGACGCGGGCGCCGAGTTCGACCGCCTCCTCCTCGGCGCGCAGATTGACCGGACCGGCGGCGTCACGCTCACGCTCCAGCCGCTCCAGGCGATCCTCGATCGCGCTGGTCTCTTCGGGAGGACCTGGATCGGCGCCGAACGCAGCCTCCAGTTCCTGCACGCGTACGCCGGCGGTCTCGGCCAAGGCCTGGGCCTGTTCGGCCAGCCGCTCGCGCGCCGCTTCGGCCCGCGCCTCCAGGCCGGCGCGCTCGGCCCTGGCGTCGGCCGCGGCGGCGTCGGCGGCGCGCTGAGCCCTGTCGGCGTCCGCCTTGGCGGTTTCGGCCGTGGCCAGGGCGTCGGCGGCGAGCGCCCGGCGCTGCTCGGCCTGGACGATCGCGTCGAGCAATTGCGCCGATCGCTCGCGGGTTCGAGCCGGCGCCGCCTCGGCCTCGGCCAGAGCCGCCTGCGCCGCCGTCCTCGCGCTCGCCAGCCCCGCCCGCCGGCCGCGCGCCGCCTCGGCCCGCCGTTCCCAGGCGACTCGTTCGGCGGTGACCTCGGCCAGCCGCTTGGCGCGATCAGCGTTGGCCTGACGGGCGCGCTCCAGTTCCAGCCGCGCCGCCGCGCCCTGAGCGCGAGCGGCGAGCGCGGCGGTCTTGGCCGCCTGAAGATCCCGCCCAAGGGCTTCGTCAATCGGCGTCTGATCGGTGTCACCGGTGAGCATCGCCACTTCGGCGTCCAGGCGGGCGATGTCGTCGCCGGCGCGTTGTCTGGCCGCCGCCGCGAGACCGATTTTCAGCTGTCTCTGCGCGGCGTCCTGCCTGGCGCCGTCCAGGGCGTCGCGCGCCGCGGAAGCGGCGGTTTCGGCCGCCGCCACCTCGGCCTTGGCGCGGATCAGGGCGGTCCGAGCGGCGCTCGCCGCGCCTTTGGCCTGCGCCAGCGCCGCGCCGGATTCCTCCACCCGGGTTCGCAGCGGCGCCATTGCCGCGCGCAAACTGGTCAACCTGGCGTTGAGCTCGAGCCTGGCCTGCGCCGGCCGCGGCGCGTCGGCGCGCATGGTGAACCCGTCCCAGCGCCACAGATCGCCTTGCCGAGAAACCAGGCTGGCGCCGGGGGGCAGCGCCGCGCGCAGACGCTCGCCATCGGCGGCCTCGACCAGGGCGGTGAAGGCGATGCGCGCCGCAAGCTCCTTGGGCGCCTTGATCCGACCCGTCAGCGGGATGGCGCCCTTCGGCCATGCCGGCGGGTCGAGCTTGGCGCCCGCCCAGTGGGCCGGAGCAAGCGGGTCAAGGGCCGCGTTGAGATCCTCGCCCAGCGCCGCCGACAGCGCCGCCTCGAAACCGGCGCTTTCGACCGCGTCCACCGCCGCCGCGAAGCCCGTCGCGCCCGCGCCTGTGGTCAGCCGCTCCAGGGCCTGGACCTCGGCGGCCACGGCGCTCAGGGCCTGGTCCGTCGCCCGTTTGCCATCCTGCGCCGCCGCCTCCGCCTGCTCGGCGGCCTGGCGCGCGCCCTCGCTTTGGTCGAGCCCGGCGCGCGCGGAGGCCAGCGCGGCGCGCGCAGCGGTCAATGCCTGTTCGGTCTCGGTTACGTTCGGACCCGCCGCTTCATCCAGCGTGGCCAGGGTCTCCGCAGCCCCGGCGAGGCTGGACCGCGCGCCGGCCAACAGAACCTCGGCGGCCGCCAAGCGTTCCGACCTCGCCTTCGCCGCCGCCTCGGACGCGGCCAGGCGCGTGGCCAGGGCTTCCACCCGGGCCTCGGCCGCCGCGCAGGCCGCATCGGCGTCCGCCGCGGACGCCTCCAAGGCCGGAAGGTGGGCCGGCGCCGCCGCCGCCTCGCGCTCGAGCGCGCCGATCTCGGCGGCGAGCCGCGATACCGATTTGGCCGCCTCCTCCTCGAGCGCGGCTTCGCGGGCGTCATCACCGGCCAGCCGGTCGAGCTCGGCGGCGTGGCGCCGAGCCTCGGCGTGGGTGCGTTCCGCATCCCGGTCGAGCCGGTCCTTGTCGATGGCCAAAGCCGCCCGGACGGCGCTGGCCGCGGCATGGTCGTCGCGCCGCGGTCCGATCAGCGCCTCCGCCTCGGCCGCCGAAGCGCTCGCCGCGGCAGCGGCGATGGTGGCCGCGGTCAGTGCGCGCAGGGCCGCTTCAGCCTGGCCTTCAGCCTTGACGGCGAGGGCCCTGGCCTCCAGCCATCGCCGCCGCCGCAAGCCGGCGCGCAGATCGCGGATCTGGGCCGCCAACCCCTTGTACCTGACCGCCTGCCTGGCCTCCCGGCGCAACCGGCCAAGGTTCGCCTCCAGTTCGCGCGCCAGATCGTCCAGGCGCTCGAGGTTGGCCACCGCCGCCGCCACCCGCAGCTCGGCCTCGTGTCGGCGGCCATGGAGACCGGCGACCCCAGCCGCCTCCTCCAGGATGCGCCGGCGATTCTGCGGCTTGGCGGCGATCAGCTCGGATATCTGGCCCTGGCGCACGAGGGCTGGGGAGTTGGCCCCGGTGGAGGCGTCGGCGAACAGGATGTGCACGTCGCGGGCGCGC
>DASYGN010000033.1:0-4106 GCA_035999625.1 Caulobacteraceae bacterium
TCTGCAAGGGGTTGTTGGCGAATACGTCCGTGCCGTTGTTCAATCCGAAGAGATTGCCGGTCGCAAGGAACGTAGCATTGCTGTTCACCGTGCCGTAGGCGGCATCTGAATTGAGAGGCCCGGGCAAGCATCCCTGGTTGAGGAAGGCGGCATAGTTGCTCAGGATGAATCCGCCAGCTGGAGCGATCGGGACACCGCCAACATTGGTCGGGCCCGGGTCCTTGATGCACAGCTGCTTGCCGATCCGATTGCGGGTGTCGTCCTCGGCATAGTGCTCCCACATCACCCACGCATCGAGCTTGTCGCTGGGGTGGAAGCGCAAGGTGGTGCGGATCGAGCCGAGGTCGCGCGCGTCCACGCGCCTGTTGAGGTATTCGTTGAGGCCATAGCCATCGTTGAAATAGCGGAAGCCAGCGATGCGCAGCGCCCAGTCCTCGCCCAACGGGATATTGACCGCGCCGCTGGCCTTGATGCTGTTATAATTGCCATAGCCGACGGTGGCGTAGCCGCCAAAATCCTTGGTCGGCAGGTTGGTGATGATGTCCGCTGCGCCGCCGGTGGCGTTGCGGCCGTAAAGGGTGCCCTGCGGTCCGCGCACCACTTCCACCCGCTGGACGTCATAGAAATCGGTGTTGGCGAAGTTGTTGCCGGCGATCGGCAGTTCGTTTTCGTTGATGCTGACCCCGGTGGTGCCGCTGAAGGCGACCACGTCGACGCCAATGCCGCGGATCTTGAGGTTGAAGCCGCCGAAATTGCTGCGGCTGTAGTTGACGTTGGGAATCTGCAACAGCAGGTCCTGGCCGCCGTTGAGACCGCGCGCCTGCAACGTTTGCTGCGAGAAGGCCGACACCGCGACCGGAGTCTGTTGCAGGTTCTCTTCGCGCCGTTCGGCGGTGACCACCAGTTCGCCGATGGTGGTGGCGTTCTGGGTGGCGGCGGCGGCCGCCGCGTCCGCGGCGCCGGCCGCCAGGGTGAGAGCGGCGATCGCCGAGGTCGCCAGTAGGATGTGATGCTTCATTGGTCTCTCCCCTGTCCCGCCTGGAGAGCGGGATCGTTGCAGCCGCGCGCGGGGCCCCGCCCAACGCTTGTTTGGAATCCCACAGTCTGGCTAAGGCGAACTTGGGCGGGGCGTCAACTCTCCGCGCTTCGGCGCGGCCAAACTATTTCCACACTGTGACATTGACGTCGCAAAGACGTTCGCTCCTCAGTCGCCTTCAAACGGATAGGACGAGACCGACTTGGAAAAGTCGTCCACCGCCAGGGTGCGGCTGACCGGCTCGGCCGCCCGCTGAGGACAGGCGGGACGCTCGCACACCCGGCAGGCGGCGCCGATCTCGGTGACCACCGGCGAGACGAGGTCCAGTCCGCGCGCGTAGGCCAGGCGGCCGGCGTATTTGAGCTCGCAGCCGAGGCCGATGGCCAGTTCCTGGTCCTCCTCGGCGAACGGCGCGGCCACCCGCGGGACCGTGCGCGCGAAGGTGAAATAACGGGCCCCGCCGGGGGTCTCGACGATCTGGGTGAGGACTTTGCCGGGGGTGCGGAAGGCGGCATGGATGCGCCACCTCGGACACCCGCCGCCGAAGCGGGAGAACGGGAACGCCCCGCCGCCGAAGCGCTTGGAAATGTTTCCCGCCGCGTCGATGCGCAGCATGAAGAAGGGCACACCTCGGGCCGCCGGACGCGACAGGGTGGTCAGCCGGTGCGCCGCCTGCTCGAAGCTGGCCCCAAAGCGCATGGCCACGGCGTCGATGTCGTAGCGCAGCGCCTCGCAGGCGCCGCGGAAGGCCTCGTAGGGCATCAGGATGGCGGCGGCCAGGTAGTTGGCCAGCGACACCCGCAGCAGGTTCGAGGTCGGCGGATCGGGCGGGGCGGCGCGCTCCATCACCGCGGTGATGTCCGGCCCGTGCTCCAGGAGACCGAGCTGGTAGACCATGGCGAAGGTGCGACCGGCGCCGCCCAGGCGCTCGCTGAGCATCAGCCGCCGGCGATGATGATCGAAGCGCCGCAGCTGGTCGGGCAGGACATCCGGCGGGGCGATGCGGACCTGGACGCCGTGCCGCTCCGCCAGGCGCTTGGCCGCCGCCGCGTCTATCCCTTGGGCGGTGTCGAGCGCGTCGGCCAGCGCCTCACCGATCTCGTCCAGCTCGGGAAAGAAGTTGTGCTGGCCCTCGATGTAGTCGCGCACCCAGTCCGAGGGCGCCAGCGCCAGCGCCGGACTGGTCTCCATCGCCGCCGGCGTGGCCTCGCTGAAGCGCCGATTGTCGGAAAAGGCGCGGTAGAGCCGCACCAGGGCATCGGAGACGCCGGGCGCATTCTCGGCCACCTCGGCGATCTCGTGCCGGGGGATGGCCAGATCACGGAAGATCGGATCGACCAGCACTTCGGCGAGATCGCGCGCCGGCGTCCCCTCCCCGGCCGACAAGGTGCGCAGATCGATGTCATAGGTGTCCGCCAGTCGCAGGAGAATCTGGGCCGTCAGCGGCCGCTGGTTGCGCTCGAGGTGATTGAGATAGCTCGGCGAGACATCCAGATCGGCGGCCATGCGCGCCTGGGTCAGGCCGAGCTCGCGGCGCAGGCGCTTCAGGCGCGCGCCGAGGAAGAGCTTGCGCTCGGGGGCCAGGACCATCGCGGCGCTCTTTATGTCTTGAATTTACAAACGTGACAAGGTCACATTGTAACTTCCAACCCTTTTCTTCGAAAGGTCCTCTGGCTCGGCGCCGATTCCGGGGGTTAGAGACCCATGGCGGCGCCGTCGGGCGTTGCGATCCTTGGAGATTGAACGATGCGTGGTTTCGACACCCTGGTTCCGGGCGCGCCGTCCGGGCGGTTCGAGGGGATCCAGCGGCCGTATGGCATCGCCGAGGTGGAAAAGCTGCGCGGCTCGTTCCCCATCAGTCACACCCTCGCCGAGCGCGGGGCCAATCGCCTGTGGGCGTCGCTGAGAAGCGAGCCCTACGTCAACGCGCTGGGCGCGGTGACCGGCAATCAGGCCATGCAGATGGCCAGGGCCGGCCTCAAGGCGATCTATCTTTCCGGCTGGCAGGTGGCCGCCGACGCCAACACCGCCGGGGCCATGTATCCCGACCAGAGCCTCTACCCGGCCAACGCCGCGCCCGAGCTGTGCCGGCGGATCAACCGCACCCTGCAGCGCGCCGATCAGATCGAACACGCCGAGGGCGGGGCCAAGCGCGACTGGTTCCTGCCCATCGTCGCCGACGCCGAGGCCGGCTTCGGCGGCCCGCTCAACAGCTTCGAGATCATGAAGGCGTTCATCGAGGCCGGCGCGGCCGGGGTTCACTTCGAGGACCAGCTCGCGTCAGAGAAGAAGTGCGGCCACATGGGTGGCAAGGTGCTGATCCCCACCGGGGCCCATATCCGCAACCTCGTCGCCGCGCGGCTGGCGGCCGATGTGTGCGGAACGCCGACCCTGGTCTTCGCCCGCACCGACGCCGAGTCGGCCAAGCTGATCACCTCCGATGTCGATGAGCGCGACGCGCCGTTCATCATTCCGGGCAGCCGCACTCCGGAAGGCTTCTATCGACTCAAGGACGGAACCGGTCTCGATCACTGCATCGCCCGGGGCCTGGCCTATGCGCCGTTCGCCGACGCCTTGTGGTGGGAAACCTCGCATCCCGATCTCGACGAGGCCCGCGCCTTCGCCGAGGCGGTGCGCAAGGTCCATCCGGACAAGATCCTGGCCTACAACTGCTCGCCCTCGTTCAACTGGGAAGCCAACATCGACAAGGCGACCATCGCCAGGTTCCAGCGCGAGCTGGGGGCCATGGGCTACAAGTTCCAGTTCGTCACCCTGGCCGGCTTCCACAGCCTCAACCACGGCATGTTCGATCTGGCGCTCGGCTACAAGGATCGCGGCATGGCCGCCTACTCCGAGCTGCAGCAGAAGGAGTTCGCCGCCGAGGCCGATGGCTATTCGGCCACCCGCCACCAGCGCGAGGTCGGCACCGGCTATTTCGATCAGGTGGCGATGACCATCTCCGGCGGCGCCTCCTCGACCACCGCGCTGGGCGATTCCACCGAGGCGGCGCAGTTCAAGAAGGAGCCGGCGCGGGAAGCCGCCTGAGGCCGGCGTGACTGTCATGGACGCC
>DASYGN010000062.1:0-19448 GCA_035999625.1 Caulobacteraceae bacterium
CCGCCTGATCGGGCGCCAGGCTTACCGCGCCGCCGATGTGCAGGCGGCGGGTGAGGCGGTAGTAGACCCCGGGCGACACGTCCTTGAGCTCCAGGTCGCGACCCACTTGCCGTTGCTCGACCCCCAGGCTGAGCCCCCAGCGGCCTTTGGCGGCGTCCCATTCCAGGGTGCGGCGTTCGGTCGTCGGAGCACCGCTCAGCGCCGGCGCCGAAAAGTCGGAGGCCGTCACCAGCATCACCTGGGCGTCCTCGGCGTGCGCGCCCGCGGCGCCCGCCGTAATGGCGAGACCGGTAGCGACAGCAAAGGCCAGGCCGATCGATCTCATGGCGAACACACGGACAACCCCCAACGCCGACCACTCACACGCGTGGCCGCATAGCTCTGTTGTGGATAAAATGCCCAATCCCGCGCCAGTCAACTCCCCGCGGGTCGATTCCTTGGCCAGGGGGATCGATCCTCATCGTCTGTTGCCGGTCGGTCACGGGCCGGGTCCTTCAATCGGCAGTTGGCGGCCGCTGGGCGAATGTTATAGACGCAGGCGGGCCCGCGGGGGCGAAAAGCGCTGGCGACCTCCAGCGCGCGCGAGAAAGTGGACGTGAAGGTGATGACTGGGCCGGCGATACGCCGTGGAAGCGGATTTGGACGCGCCGGATTGGCGCTGGCGCTGATTGGCGCCCTGGCGGTGGGCGCCTGCGGCGGGCGCACGCGCCACGCCTTCGATGCCCGGCACGGGGGGGAAAGCGAAATCGGCGTCAATGGCTATCTGTGGCGAGCGACTCTCGACACCCTGGCGTTCATGCCCCTGGCTTCGGCCGACCCCTACGGGGGGGTGGTGATCACCGACTGGTACACGAATCCGGAAAAGCCGGATGAGCGGTTCAAGGCCACTGTTTACATCCTCGATACGCGGCTTCGCGCCGATGGCCTCAACGTCACCGTGTTCCGCGAGGTCAGCAACGGCGCCGGCGGCTGGGTCGAGGCGCCGACCGCGGCCCAGACCTCGATCGATATCGAAAACGCCATCCTTACCCGGGCGAGGCAGCTTCGGCTCTCTAACCTGAAGGGCTGAGCCCCAGCAGCTCATGGCCCGTTACGATCCAAGCACGGTCGAGCCGAAATGGCGCACCGCCTGGGCGGAGGCCGGCGTCGATGTCACCCGTCCCGATCCCGACCGGCCGACCTACTACGCCCTGGAGATGTTTCCCTATCCCTCGGGACGGCTGCACGTCGGGCACGCGCGCAACTACGCCATGGGCGATGTCAACGCCCGCTATCAGCGCGCCCGCGGCCGCAACCTGCTGCACCCGATGGGCTGGGACGCCTTCGGCCTGCCGGCGGAAAACGCCGCCGCCGAGCGCGGCGTCGACCCGCGAGCCTGGACGCTCGGGAACATCGAGGTCATGCGCGCCGAATTGCAGCGCCTGGGCCTGGCCATCGACTGGACGCGCGAGTTCGCGACCTGCGATCCTGAATATTATGGCCTGCAACAGGCCTGGTTCCTGAAGCTGTGGCGCCGCGGCCTCGCCTACCGCAAGGAGGGGCTGGTCAATTGGGACCCGGTGGACATGACCGTGCTCGCCAACGAGCAGGTCATCGACGGCCGCGGCTGGCGCTCGGACGCGCCGGTCGAGCGCAAGAAGCTGACCCAGTGGTTCCTGCGCATCACCGCCTACGCCGACGAATTGCTGGACGGGCTGGAGACGCTCGACCACTGGCCGGAGAAGGTCAAGCTGATGCAGGCCAACTGGATTGGCCGCTCGGCGGGGCTGACGCTGAGGTTCGATTTTGCTGGCGGCGCGCCCGCGGAAAGCGGACCCGCGCTCGCGGTGTACACCACCCGGCCGGACACCCTCTACGGGGCCAGTTTCGTCGCCGTGGCGCCGGACCATCCCCTGGCCGAGGCGCTCGCCGAGCGCGACCCGGCGGTGGCCGATTTCGTCCGCCGGGCGCGTCGGGGCGGCACCTCCGAAGCCGAGATCGAGTCGGCGGAGAAATTGGGTTTCGATACCGGCATCGAGGTCATCCATCCGTTCGACCCCACCTGGCGATTGCCGGTGTGGATCGCCAACTTCGTGCTCATGGACTACGGGACCGGGGCCATCTTCGGCTGTCCGGCCCACGACCAGCGCGACCTGGAGTTCGCGCGCAAGTACGGCCTGCCGGTCACGCCCGTGGTCTTGCCCGCCGGTCAGGATCCCGCCAGCTTCGCCATCGCCGACGAAGCCTGGACGGGGCCCGGCCGGATCTACAACTCGAAGTTCATGGATGGCCTCGATATCGAGGCCGCCAAGGCCGCGGCGATCCAGCGCGCCGAGGCCGCAAACCAGGGCGAAGGCGCCATCGTCTATCGCCTGCGCGACTGGGGAGTCTCCCGCCAGCGCGGCTGGGGGTGCCCGATCCCGATCATCCACTGCCCGGCCTGTGGTATCGTCGGCGTGCCGGAGGAAGAGCTACCGGTTCGCCTGCCGGAGAGCCTCGACTTCAGCCGCCCAGGGAACCCGCTGGCCCGGGATGAAGCCTGGAAAGCGGTCGCCTGCCCACGCTGCGGCGCTGCCGCCGAGCGCGAGACCGACACCCTCGACACCTTCGTCGACTCTTCCTGGTACTTCGCCCGCTTTCCCGATCCGCGCGCGCCCGAGCCGATCGGAGCAGAGGCCGCTCGATGGCTGCCGGTCGATCAGTACATCGGCGGCATCGAACATGCGGTTTTGCACCTGCTCTACGCCCGGTTTGTCGTCCGCGCCCTGCGTGACGAGGGGATGCTGACCGTGGACGAGCCGTTCGCCGGCCTGTTCACCCAGGGCATGGTCACCCATGAGACCTATCGCCGGCAAAATGGCGAATGGGTCGAGCCGGGCCAGGTCCGGATGGTCCAGGAGGGGTCGAGCCGGCGCGCGCTCGACGCCGCCACGGGCGAGCCGCTGATCATCGGCGATCCGGAGAAAATGTCGAAGTCGAAGCGCAATGTGGTCGCTCCGGCGGACATCGCCGACCGCTATGGCGTCGACGCGACGCGGCTGTTTGTGCTGTCTGATTCACCCCCCGATCGCGACGTGCAGTGGACCACGGCCGGGGTCGAGGGCGCCTGGCGGCTGGTCAATCGCATCTGGAGGGAGTTTGACGCTCCGGCCGCACCGGTTCCGAGCAAGGACGGGGCGGAGCAGGCTCTGGCCCTGCGCCGCCTGACCCACAGGACGATCAAACAGGTCAGCGAAGCGATGGACGGCTTTCGCTTCAACAGCGCCATCGCCCGGATCTACGAGATCGTCAGCGCCTTGCACGCGCTTGGCCCCGGCGAGGAGACAGAGCGCGCGCGGGCCGAGGCCCTCTCGGTTCTCGCCAGGCTCATCGCCCCGTTTGCGCCGCACCTGGCCGAGGAGTGCTGGCGTCGCATCGGCGGCGAGGGCTTTGTCGCCCTCGCCCCCTGGCCGGCCTTCGATCCATCCCTGGCCGAGGATGACGAAAAGGTCTTGCCGGTGCAGATCGACGGCAAGCGGCGCGGGGAGGTGCGCGCGCCGGCCGGCGCCTCCGAGGAAGCGGTGCGCCAGCTGGTTCTCTCCGACCCGGAGATCGCGCGCCGCCTGGAAGGCGTGACCATACGCCGCCTGATCGTGGTAAGGGATCGCATCGTCAATCTGGTGACCGGATGACACAGCGCGCAATCATGGTGTTTTGCGCCGCCCTGGCGGCGCCGGCGCTCGCGGGCTGCGGGTTCACGCCCCTTTACGCCACCCCGGGGCTCAGCCACGGCCTCGCCGGCGTCGACGTCGTCGCCCCCGAGGGCCGGGTCGGCTATCTGCTGCGCGAAGCTCTCGACGATGATCTCGGCCGCGACAAGGACGCGGATCCGGCCTGGCGTCTGACCCTGGCGCTCGATCAGAGCCGGGACCCGCGTGGTTTGACGATCAACAACTTCGCCCAGCGCTATCAGGTCGGCCTGACCATCGCCTACAGCCTGACCGACATCGCCAGCGGCGAGGTGGTGCACACCGGCAGGGTGATCACCCAGGTCAGTTACGATGCCGCCAACGACCCCTACGCCGGCATCGCCGCGCGCCAGGACAGCCAGCAGCGCGCCGCCGCGGACGCCGCCCGCCGCATCGAGCTCGACCTCGCGGCGTGGATGGCGCGCCGCCGAACCACCGCGCCGTAGCCCCGCGGTGATCGTCGCCCAACGCGACGTCGAGCGGTTTCTGGCCGGCGCCCGTCCGCCGCATCGAGCGGCGCTCATCTACGGCCGCGATCTGGGACTCGTGCGCGAGCGCGCCGAAACGCTTGCCGGTCGCATCGCCGACCGGCCGGATGATCCCTTCGATTGCGCCCAGATCACCGACGCAGACCTGGCCGCCGCTCCAGAGCGTCTGGAGGAAGAACTCGCCGCTCTGTCGATGTTGGGCGGCAAGCGTCTGGTGCGTCTGCGGCTTGACGACGCCTCGGCAGGCGTCGAGCCCCTCATCCTCGAGGCTCTGCAGGCGCATCTCGACGGCCGTCTCAATCCGGAAGCCTTCCTCCTGATCAGCGCCGGGGAGCTTCGCAAGGACTCGCCGCTGCGGCGCAAGGCGGAGACGGCGCCGGCCTGCGCTGTGATCGCCTGCTACGAAGACGCGCCCGCCGATGTTGGCCGGCTGGTCCGGCAGGCCCTGGCGCCGGAGGGGCTTGGTCTCGACGCCGAGGCGCTCGAACTGTTCGTGTCTCGGCTGCCGGGGGAGCGAGGGATCGTTCGCCAGGAGATCGAGCGCCTGGCGCTCTATCTGGGACCCGGATCCGGCGCCAGTGCGAAACCCGAACACCTCATCGACTTTCTTGGCGTCGAACCGGAGGCTTCCTTGGCCGAGGCGGCGAGCGACGCCTTCGGTGGGCGGCCGGGGGCGGCGCAGACCGGTCTGCGGCGGGCGGCGGCGGAAGGATTGGCCGGCGCCTCCGCTGTGCGCGCCTTCAGTTCTCATCTGGCGCGATTGCGGCGCATCGGCGTGAGCGTTAGCGGCGGGACGCCGCTGGCCGCGGCGGTCAAGGGCGCGCAGGTGTTCTGGAAGGCCGAACGCGAGGTGACGCGCCAGGCGCGCGTCTGGTCGCTGGCCGAGATCGAGCGCCTCCAGCCGCAGATCCTCGAGGCGGACATCGCCTGCAAACAGACCGGAGCGCCAGACGAACTGATCGCCGAGCGCCTGGCGCTGGCCATCGCCCGCCGCGCGCGCCGCCTCGGCCTCTGAGGCTTTCCTGGATTAGAACATCGGGCGAAAGGCGATCACGCCAACCGCAGCGGCCACCGACAGGACGGCGACCGCAGCGACCACGATGCCCAATCGGGTGCGCAAGATCCACAATCGCAACACCACGCCCCTCTTTGCCCCGAGGACGAGCCACGCCGGAGCGCGCGTCGCCGCGCACCCCTACGCCGCAGCAGGCGGTCGCACCTTCCGCCAAGCCCCCGCTTGAACAGCCGGCGCGGACGCTCTCCTCAATTCGGGCCATTGGCAAGGGGTCAGCGGCGATTTGCCGCCGGTCCAGCGACGGAATAAGGTCAAGATTAGGCAGCTTCGCCGCAGGAACGGCGAAGCCAGAAACCGGGAGAAGATGAGATGCGCGCGTTGGCTCTAGCCGTGATTTTGCTGACCTCGGGCTCCGGGACCGCGCTGGCCGCGCACAGCCCGTTCGCGGGAACCTGGAAGCTCGACCTCGCCAAGAGCAAGCTTACCGGCGACACCCTCACCTACAGCAAGATCCCCGGCGGCCTGCGCTATTCGAACGGCTCGACGGTCGCCTACGACATCACCATGGACGGCAAGGATCATCCGACGATGTTCGACCGCACCGCGGCCTGGTCCAACGACGGCAAGAACGCCTGGACCACGGTGACCAAGGCGCATGGGGTGGTGATGAGCAGGACACACCGGTCGCTGTCCGCCGACGGCAAGACGCTCACCGCAACCTACGTCGAAAGCCGCCCTGACGGCTCGACGGTGCGCGAGAGCGACACCTTCACCCGCACTTCCGGCGGAGCGGGGCTCGTCGGCACGTGGAAGAACACCGGCGCCAAGCCGGCCAGTTTCGTGATGAACATATCGATCCCGGCATCCGGGCGGTTCGAAATCGCCTATCCGGCCGACAAGACCTCCGTCAGCGGCAAGACCGATGGGTCGGCAGCGCCGTTCACCGGCCCGACCGCCCCGCCAGGAGCGACCAGCCACGTGAAGGCGGCAGGGCCCCGGCGCTGGATGATTGATGGCACGGCCAAGGGCAAGACCTACTTCACTGGCGACATCACCGTCTCCGCCGATGGCAAGACCCTGACCCGCACGACCTGGGTTCCGGGCAAGGCGCTGGAAAAGACGGTCGAGGTCTTCGACCGGGCGTAGCTTACCCGCGCCGCGCCGCCGCTGGGCGCATCAGGCGCGCACACAGTTCGTCGAGTTGCTCGAGGCTCTGGTAGGCGATGCGCACCTCGCCGGCCTCGCCCCTGGCGCGGACTTCGACCTTGAGTCCCAGGACATCGGTGAGGTCCTTGGCCAAGCTCGCCGCATCGCCGCCCGGCTTCGCTTGGCGTTTGGGCGGGGACGCCTCGCCACTTCGCGCGCGCCTGGCCAGGGCTTCGGTCTGCCGCACATTCAGGCCGCCGCGGATGATCCGCTCGGCCAGGGCCTCGGCGTCATCGAGATCGAGCAGGGCGCGGGCGTGGCCGGCGCTCAGGCGTCCGCCTTCCAGATGCGCCTGGACGCGGTCCGGCAGGCGCATCAGCCGCAAGGTGTTGGCGACATGGCTGCGACTCTTGCCGACGATCCCGGCGATGGCTTCATGGCTGCGGTTGAAGCGCTTGACCATCACCGCGTAGCCGCGCGCCTCCTCCAGCGCGTTGAGATCGCTGCGCTGCACGTTCTCGATCACCGCCAGTTCAATGACCTCGAGGTCGCCAAGATGGCGGACAATGGCCGGAATCTGATGCAGCCCGGCCAGTTGCGCCGCGCGCCAGCGCCGCTCGCCGGCGACGATCTGGTACTCGCTGGCCGCCCCGTCCAGCGGGCGCACCAGGATGGGTTGGATCAAGCCCCGCTCGCGGATCGATTCCGCCAGCTCCCGCAACCCCTCGGGATCGAAGTTTCGCCGCGGCTGATCGGGATTGCGGCGGATGAGCTCGATCGGCAGCTCCTGGACCCCGACCGCCCGCCGCGCTTCATCGGTGGTCGCCGCCGCGGCTTCCTCCAGCAAGGCTGACAGTCCGCGACCCAGCCCCCTGCGACTCTCAGCCATTGGCGTCCCCCTTTCGCTGTCGCGCCACCACTTCCTGCGCCAATCGGAGGTAGGCTTGGCTGCCGGCGCAGTGGAGATCGTGGATCAGCACCGGTCGGCCAAAACCCGGCGCTTCCGAGACCCGCACGTTGCGCGGGATCATGGTGTCATAGACCATCGCCCCCAGGTAGGCCCGAACATCGCTGGCCACCTGTTTGGAGAGGGTGTTGCGCTGGTCGAACATGGTCAGCACCACGCCATCGATCTTGAGGGCGGGATTGTGTGCGCCGCGCACCAGCTCGACGGTATGCATCAGGTGCGACAGCCCCTCGAGGGCGAAAAACTCGCACTGCAGCGGCACCAGGACGGCATCGGCGGCGGCCATGGCGTTGAGGGTCAGCAGATTCAACGCCGGCGGACAGTCGATCAGCACCCAGCCATACGGGCTTTCCGCGCCCGCCGCGCCCAGGGCGTCGCGCAGGCGATAGGCCCGCCTCGGCTTTTGACCCAGTTCGAGCTCGACGCCCGAGAGGTCGGCTTCCGAGGCCAACAGGCTAAGTCCGGGAACCGCGGTCTCGACCGCCGCCGAGGCGATCGGGGTCTCCTCCATCAAGACGTCGTAGCAGGTAAGCTTGCGCTGCGCCGCCGGGACGCCCAGGCCGGTCGAGGCGTTACCCTGAGGATCGGCGTCGATAATCAGCACCTTCTCGCCCATCGCCGCCAGGGCGGTGCCGAGATTGATCGCTGTCGTGGTTTTCCCGACGCCGCCCTTCTGATTCGAAATTGCCAATGTTTTCAAGGCACTACCTGGCACGCGCGAGCTCCGTTATCTCCAGGACGCGCCCGCGCGGATCGCTCAGGCTGGGATGAATGGCGAGGTCGAATCGCCATGATTTGCGCGCCTCGGCGATCTCGCTGTCAACCTCCGATCCTTTCAGGAACAGGGCTTTCGCCCCCCGGTTGAGGTAGGCGGCCGCGAAACCCAGCAAACGCGGCAGCGGAGCGCACGCCCGCGCCGTCACCACGTCCACCCGGAGGGCCAGATCCTCCGCCCGGGCGCAGACGACTTCGGCGGGAAGGCTCAAGCCGCGAACCACCCCCTCGAGAAAGGCGCATTTCTTGGCCACGCTCTCGACCAGATGAACCCTGGCGCCCGGCGTGTGCTTGAGGAGAATGGCTAAAATGACGCCCGGAAGCCCGGCGCCGGAGCCGAGATCGGCCCAGGATCGGGCCCGCGGAGCCAGAGCCAGGAGCTGGGCGCTGTCGAGAAAATGGCGCACCCAGAAGTCGCCGAGGGTGCTGGCGCCGACAAGGTTCATCCGCTGGTTGGCTTCGCGCAGCATCACCAGATAGCCGTCCGCGTCCGCCAAGGCGCCCGCGGGCGGGGAGTGGGCCGCCAGGAAGGCCGCCAGGGGTTCAGGCCGCGCGGGGGGCGCGCTTGACATGGGCCAGAAGGGCGGTGAGCGCGCCGGGGGTGACGCCTTCGATGCGCGACGCTTGACCCAGGGTCGCCGGGCGGACGGCCGCCAGCTTTTCCTTGGCCTCGCTGGAAAGTCCACCGAGGTTCCCATAGTCGAGCTCTGCCGGCAGAATCAGATTTTCGTCGCGCTGGAAGAGGGCGATGTCCGCCTCCTGGCGGTCCAGATAGCCCGCATAGGCGGCCTCGATTTCGATCTGTTCGCGCACCGGCGCTGGCCAGTCGCGAATCCGCGGCCACACCGCCGCCAGGCGATCGAAGGCGCCATCGCGGTGAGCCAGGAGTTGCATCAGGCTCCGCCGCTGGCCATCGGCGCTGACCTTGAAGCCGGCTGTCGCCGCCTCGGCCGCGGTCAGAGACAGCGCTTCCGCCTCGGCGCGGGCGTCAGCGAGCGCGCGCGCCTTGGCGGCGAAGGTTTGCGCCCGCTCCCGTCCGACCACGCCCAGCGTCTGGCCACGCTCGGTCAGCCGCAGGTCGGCATTGTCGGCCCGCAGCCGAAGGCGATACTCGGCCCGACTGGTGAACATCCGATACGGCTCGCTCACCCCCGCCGTCACCAGGTCGTCGATCATGACGCCGGTGTAGGCTTGGTCGCGTCCGAGCACGGCTGGGTCGGCGCCGGACGCCGCCCGTGCGGCATTGAGCCCGGCCATCAACCCCTGGGCGGCCGCCTCTTCGTAGCCGGTGGTGCCGTTGATCTGTCCGGCCAGATAGAGCCCCGCAAGCCGCTTGGCCTCCAGCGTGGCGAGCAGCTCGCGTGGGTCGACGTAGTCGTATTCGATCGCGTAGCCGTGGCGCAGGACACGCACGGCCTCCAGCCCGGGAATGGTGCGCAGAAAGGCGTCCTGAGTCGCCGCGGCCACGGAGGTCGAGATGCCGTTGGGATAAACCGTCGAATCGTCGAGGCCCTCGGGCTCCAGAAAGATCTGGTGACTGCCGCGATCGGCGAAGCGCACAACCTTGTCCTCGATCGAGGGGCAGTAGCGCGGGCCGCGCCCGGAAAGTCGCCCTCCGTAGACCGCCGACTCGCCCAGCCGCTCGGCGATGATGGCGTGGGTCGCGGCCGTGGTCGCGGTGAGGCCGCATTCCACCTGGCTGCGATCGATCCGCTGAGTGAGAAACGACAGCGCTACCGGCGGCACATCGCCGGCCTGCATCTCCAATCCGTCCCAGGCGATGGTCCGGCCGTCCAGCCTCGGCGGGGTGCCGGTCTTCAGCCGGCCCATGCTCAGGCCCAATCCATAGAGCCGGTCGGAAAGACCGAGCGCCGGCGCCTCACCGAGCCGTCCGGCGGCTTGCCGTTCCTCGCCGCGAAGAATGACCCCCTTGAGGAAGGTGCCCGTGGTCAGCACCACCGCGCCAGCCCGCCAGGTCTGCCCGTCGGCGCCGATCACCCCGGCCACCCGCCCGTTTTCAACCAGCAAATCCTCCACCGCGGCGGCGGCCAGGGTGAGGTTGGGCTTAGCCGCGAGCTCGGCGCGCATGGCCTGGCGGTAGAGCCGGCGGTCGATCTGCGCCCGGGGGCCGCGCACGGCAGGCCCGCGCGAGCGATTGAGCAGCCGGTACTGAATGCCCCCCTGGTCGGCGATCCGGCCCATCAGGCCGTCCAGGGCGTCGATCTCGCGCACCAGGTGGCCTTTGCCCAGGCCGCCGATCGCCGGGTTGCACGACATCTCGCCGATGGTGTCCAAGCGATGGGTGACCAGCAGGGTCCGGGCGCCGACGCGCGCCGCGGCCGCCGCGGCCTCGCAGCCGGCGTGTCCCCCGCCGATCACGATCACATCGAAGGTTGTCATGGGACGACGATCATAGGCGGGGTTTCACGTGAAACACAGGGGTCACCGCCGCCGGCAAGGTCGTTTCACGTGAAACACTACTTGCCGATGCAAAAGGTCGCAAAGACCTTGGCCAGAACGTCCTCGGCCCCGATGCGGCCGCTCACGCGGCCAAGGGCGCGCCCCGCCAGGCGCACGTCCTCGGCGGCCAATTCCGGTTCGGACAGCTCGCCCAGAGCGCGGGTCAGGTGGCCCCTGGCCTCGGCCAGAGAGGCGGCGTGTCGCGCCCGAGTCGCCGCCGGAAACTCGCCCCCGCCCAGATCCTGCCGCACACGGACGGTCAGCCACGCGCGCACCGCCTCGGCGCCGCCCTCCGCCACCGAAACAGGCAGGGCCTCCATGCCCGCTTTGGCCGCCGCCGCCGCCGCCGCGGCGGCGTCCGGGCCGTCCGGCAAATCGGTCTTGTTGAGCACCAGGAGGTCGCCGGCCTTGGCCGCCGCCAGCGCATCTTTCCATGGCGCCCCCTCGGCGGACCGGTCGAGAACCAAGAGGCGAAGGTCCGCGCTTTCCGCCCATGCGCGGGCGCGGCGCACACCCTCGACTTCCACCGGCTCGCAGGTTTGGCGCAAGCCGGCCGTATCGGCCAGCAGCACGCGGAAGCCGGCCACCTCCAAGGGCGTCTCGATTATGTCCCGGGTAGTCCCCGGAATGGCAGTCACGATGGCCACGTCGCGACCACTTAACGCATTGATAAGACTGCTCTTTCCGGCATTCGGCGGGCCGGCTACCGCGACCCGGTAGCCCTGGCGCACGCGCTGCCCCCGGGCGGCGTCGACCAGGGCCGCCTCGATATCCTGGGTCAGCGCCAAGAGGCCCGCGCGCGCTGTAGCGGCGATATCGGCCGGCACCTCCTCGTCGGGAAAGTCGACCGCCGCCTCCAGCCTCGCCAGGACCTCGATGAGCCGCTCGCGCCAGTCCCGATAGCGCGCGCCCAGGCGGCCCTGCAGCTGGCCCAGCGCCTGCCTGGCCTGGGCGGCGCTCTCCGCATCAACAAGGTCGGCCACCGCCTCCGCCTGGTCGAGATCGAGCTTGCCGTTCTCGAACGCGCGGCGCGTGAATTCACCCGGTTCGGCCAGGCGCATGCCCATCGCCAGGAGAACGTTCGTAAGCTGATCGATCACCGCTGGACCGCCGTGCACCTGCAGTTCCAGGCAGTCCTCGCCGGTGTAGCTGGCCGGGCCGGGATGAAAGATCACCATCGCCCGGTCGATCGCCGCGCCCTCACCGTCTCGCAGGGTGCGCAGCCGCGCCATGTGCGCCGCCGGCGTGCGGCCAGCCAGCGCCCGGGCGGTCGCTCGCGCCCTCGGCCCGGAGATGCGCACCACCGCCAGCGCCGATCGCCCCGGCGCCGTAGCCAGGGCGAAGATGGTCTCGCTCACCGCTTGGCGGCCGCGCCCGCCGCCGCGGTCATCAGCTTCATGAACTGCTCTGAGGCCTGGCCGCCCAACGCCATCCAGTTTTTCATCAGCTCATCAGGCGCGGCCATGGCCAGATTGGCGTCCAGACGCGCCTTCATCTCCTTGACGAGGTGCTCGTTCAGCCCCTTCACATCCGGCAGGCCGAGAAAGGCGCGCGCCTCGGCCGGCGTGCAATCGACTTCCACCTTGACCTTCATCGGACGATGCCTCGCGCTGATCCCGAGAATGTTATGGGCCAAGCGGCCGCCCCCGCGCTAGAGCCGGACCGGTTTATCGAGGAGGAGCGCGCATGGGCGAGACGATGACCATTCCAAGGGCGGGGGCCTCGTTCACCGCCTATGTCGCGCGGCCGAAAGCGGCCAAGGCGCCCGCGGTGCTGGTCATCCAGGAGATCTTCGGTGTCAATCAGGTGATGCGCGAGACCGCCGACGCGTTCGCCGAGGCGGGTTATCTGGCCATCTGCCCGGACCTGTTTTGGCGGATCGAGCCTGGCATCGAACTCAGCGATCGCAGCGAGGCCGACGTGAAGCGCGCGTTCGAGCTGTTCAGCGCCTTCGATGTCGACAAGGGCGTCAAGGACCTCGGCGCGACGATCGCCTACGCCAGAGCCGACCGCGGCTGCTCGGGACCGGTGGGCTCGGTCGGCTTCTGCCTTGGCGGCCTGCTGGCGTTTCTCACCGCCACCAGGACCGACATCGACGCCGCCGCCTGCTACTACGGCGTCGGCATCGATCAGCGAATCCGCGAGGCCGACGCCCTGGTGACCCCGGTCATGCTGCATATCGCCGAGGAGGACCAATTTGTCTCCAAATCGGCGCAGAAGACGATCATCGATGCGCTGAAGAATCGCTCCCTGGCGGAGATGTTCACCTATCCCGGCTGCGGCCACGCGTTCGCGCGCAAGGGCGGCGACCACTACAACGCCGAGGAAGCCGCCAAGGCCTGGGCGCGCACGGCGAGCTTCTTCCACACCCACCTGGTGCGCTAGGACCGTTACGTATTCATCGACTGGAAGAAGTCGGCGTTGTTCTTGGAGTTGCGCAGCTTGTCCAACAGGAACTCGATGGCATCCTGCGGCCCCATCGGCGAGAGGATGCGGCGCAGGACAAATGTCTTGGCCAGCTGATCCTTGGGCGTGATCAACTCCTCCTTGCGGGTGCCGGATTTCAGGACGTCGATGGCCGGATAGATGCGCTTGTCGGCCACCTTGCGATCCAGAACGATCTCGGAATTGCCGGTGCCCTTGAACTCCTCGAAGATCACCTCGTCCATGCGGCTGCCGGTATCGATCAGGGCGGTCGAGATGATGGTCAGCGAGCCGCCTTCCTCGACGTTGCGCGCCGCGCCGAAAAACCGCTTTGGCCTCTGCAAGGCGTTGGCGTCCACGCCGCCGGTCAGCACCTTGCCCGATGAGGGCACCACGGTGTTGTAGGCGCGCCCAAGCCGGGTGATGTTGTCGAGCAGGATGACGACATCGCGCTTGTGCTCGACCAGGCGCTTGGCCTTCTCGATCACCATCTCGGCCACCTGCACGTGGCGCGTCGCTGGCTCATCGAAGGTCGAGGAGATCACCTCGCCCTTCACCGTGCGCTGCATGTCGGTGACTTCCTCCGGCCGTTCGTCGACCAGAAGCACGATCAGATAGCATTCCGGATGGTTGGCGGCGATCGACTTGGCGATGTTCTGCATCATGATCGTCTTGCCGACCCGGGGCGGGGCCACAATCAGACACCGCTGCCCCTTGCCGAGGGGTGAAACGATGTCGATCACCCGGCCAGTGCGGTCCTTCAGGGTCGGATCGTCTATCTCCATGACGATGCGCTCGTCCGGATAGAGCGGCGTCAGATTGTCGAAATGCACCTTGTGGCGGACGTTGTCGGGGCTCTCGAAGTTGATCTGATCCACCTTGGTGAGGCCGAAATAGCGCTCGCCATCGCGGGGCGCGCGAATGCCGCCGTCCACCGTGTCACCGGTGCGCAGGCCGAAGCGACGGATCTGCGAGGGGCTGACATAGATGTCGTCCGGTCCCGGCAGATAGTTCGCTTCCGGGCTGCGCAGGAAGCCGAAGCCGTCCTGCACCACTTCCAGGGTGCCGACGGCGAACACATCCACGCCTCCATCGGCCAAGGTCTTCATGATCGCGAACATCATGTCCTGCTTGCGCATGGCGTTCGCGTTTTCGATGCCGAACTGCTCGGCGAAGGCGAGAAGATCGGCTGGCGACTTCTCCTTCAGCTCCTGCAGCGACATTCGGGTCAGGCCAAGCTCGGCGATCGCCTTGCTGGCTTCGGAGGGCTCCAACTCGGGGGTCGGCTCGGTGGCTTCTTCGGCCAGTGTCTCGGCCGGCAGATCAATGATGTCTGACATGGGTCTCTGGTTTACTCTTGAGGTCTCGTGTGGGCTCCGGGTCTTGGAGCATCGGCTTTTCGCCGTGTGGGCCGCCGGCGTTGCACCGGAGGCGGGAAGTTTCAAACTGAAGGTCCGGATCGCGTGTCGCCTCTTTGGGGCGGCGGGCGTGATCCTAGTGGGAGGCGGGGGAAGCAAACCCTTTACTGTTTAGGGCGCGCTTCGGGCCGGGAACAAATCCCAAGGCGACGCCGGCGTCAAGAGCTTTGGAACGCTGCTTGAACGCCCGGCCTCGCCAGGTCGATCCGTCCGCGGTCGCTAGAAGTGCCGCTCCACGTCGATGAAGAAGGTCCGCCCGATCAGGTCGTACTGGGAGATCAGCGGAATTTCGCCGATGCGGCTCTGGAATCCCTCGGCTCCATATGGGGGCGGGCTCTTGTCGAACAAGTTCTGCACCCCGAACTCGGCCGACCAGTCGCCGAACTTGCGCCGCAGGGCGATGTTGGAGGTGGTGTAGAACGGACCATGGTGATCGAACTGCACCGCCTGGCCCAGACCATTGTAGTTGCGGTCGACGGCGGAGACGAACCGGTCATCCGAGGTGTGGCCGACCATGTTGAGGAAGTAGTTGAGCGTCCACGGCCCCCTGTCGAAGCGGAAATTGACCGTGCCCACGAACGGCGGCTGGCCGACCTGGCCAAGGAAATTGTTCACCGATCCGGAGAGCAGGATGGTGTTGGTGTAGAAGGTCCATGCCAGGTTGGCATCCACGGTCATCGCCACATCATAAGGCAGGCGCTGGCGCCAGCGAGCGGTCACGTCCAGCCCCTGGTCGATCTGACGGGCCACATTGACGAAGTTGTCGTGCACGGTCGTGATCGACTGGAAGGTCGGCGAGGCCGGGTTCAGGTCGCGGGTGAACAGGCCGCAGAACGGATCGTTGGGGAAGTTCGGCGAATTGTAGCACTGGAAGATGATGTTGGCCGAGCCGAACTCCTGGATCTGGTTGCGGATGTCGAAGGTGTAGTAGTCGGCTGACAGATTGAGGTCGATGCCGAACCACTTGGGCCTGAACACCAGGCCAACGGTGCGCGACAGCGAGGTTTCGGCCTTCAAATTGCCGATGCCGCCGCCGGTGAGGATCGTGGCGCTTTGGGCGCCGCCGCCGTAGTTGGGCGGCAGGCCCTGGGAGGCGCAGTTCTTCTTCACGTTCTGGGAGACGGCGCTGGTCCCATAGTTGACGCACGGATCGATGCTGATCTGAGCAAGAAAGCCGGTCTGGTCGGCCAGGAATAGCTCGTAAAGGGCGGGCGCGCGGAATCCCGTGCCCTGGCTGGCGCGCAGGGTCAGCCACGGGGTGATCGCCCAATCGAGGCCCACCTTGTAGGTGCCGGTCGAGCCATAGCTCTTGTAGTGCGAGAATCGGCCCGAGGCGCTGAACACGAGGTTGTCGATGAACGGCAGATCCTTGAGCAGCGGCAGGCGCACTTCGCCGAACACCTCCTGGATGCTGTCCGCGCCCTTGGTGCGCCCGGCCGAGGTCAGGTTGTAGTCGTTGCCGGCCTGCACATCCGGAGGCGGTTGATCGTCGATCTCCTCGCGCCGCAGCTGGAAGCCCACCGAGGCGCCGATCGGCCCTCCCGGCAGGTTGAAGAGGTCGCCGCTGGCCGCGCCCTCGACATAGTAGTGGTTGTAGATCGTCGAGCCCTGCTCGGTCTTGTAGAGGAAGGCTTTCTCGGCCGGGGTGAAGGCGCCGTTGGCGACCGCCGAGAAGAAATCCACCGGCACGCAGGCGACGCCCGGTTCCAGGTCGGCCATGGTCGGGCCGCCGTTGATATTGGCCGTCGGATCGCACCCGGCGGCGTTGGTCGAGCCGGCGGTGGCGTTCACCCGATCGGCCAGGGCGAAGTTCTCGGTGTAGTAGCCATGCGACTGGCTGAACTGGGCGTAGATGTCCCACGACCATTTCCTGAAGAAGCCGAGATCGGGGAAATCGCCCTTGACGCCCAAAACCGCCCGCCCATAGTCGACCTTCTGGGTGCTCAGAGCATCCTGCGGCACGATCGGGATCGGCAGCAGGAAGTGGGTGTTGGAGGCCAGGAACGGACTGAAGGCGTTGAACGGATTCACCACGCTGAAGAACTGGTCGACCAGGAACTGGCTCGACAGGCGCTCGGTGAGGATCAGGCTGCCGTAGAGCTGCACGTGTGGGGTGAGGTCGAAACCGCCGAACAGGTTGAGCATGTAGCGACGGTCCGGCGAGATGGCGTCGGTGGACCGGAAGTGCGGGAAATCGGTCGGGATCAGGCCGATCGAGGTGCGGCTGGGTGGCACGTTGACGGTGCTGGGCGCGCATGAGCCGCCGTTCAGGTTGTATTGGACATTCGGATCGTTGCAGATCCGCAGGCCCACCGCCTGCCAGCCCGGAATATCATCGCCGGTCGGGCCTCCGCCGAGGACCGCGGCGGGATTGGCGCGATAATCGATCTGCGGATTGCCCGGCACGTCGAGCGCCAGCGCCGCCACTGCCGGGGCGAAGGTGTTTTGGCACTTGGGCTTACCGGTGAGCGGGTCGATGATGTCGGCGACCTGAGAGGTGCCGACAAAGGTGGCGTTGTCGGTGGCGCAGGCCAGATAGGGCCGCTCGCCGAGCTTGAGCGCGTTCTGCTGGTAGAAGCTGAAGCCGAGGTTCACGTAGCCACGCGACCAGCTCTTGCCATAGCTGGCGTCGAGTTCGTAGCGATTGGCCCCGCCGTGCTCGGAGGGGCCATAGAAGGCGCGGATGTCGCCGCCGTTGTAGTTGGCCTTGGTGATGATGTTGACCACCCCGCCGATGGCATCCGAGCCGTAGACCGAAGACGCGCCGTCCTTCAGGATCTGGATGTCGGAAATCTCGGCCAGCGGAAAGTTCAGGGTGTTGAGATCGACCGGGCCCACGGTGCCGCCGACGCCGGCTGGCCCGAGGCGCTGGCCATTGATCAGGAACAGGGTGCGCTGGGCGCCAAGGCCGCGCAGCGACAGGGTGTTCACCCCCGGTCCGCCGGTGACCACGAAGCCGGTGAAGAAGTTGTTGATCTGGACGTTATTCTCGGCCGCCGGGAGCTGCTGCAGGAAGGCGGCGATGTCGGCCTGACCTTCGAGCTCGGCCTGCTCTGGCGCCAGCACCGTGATCGGCGAGGGCGAGGTGAACTCCAGGGTCTTGATGCGGCTGCCGGTGACAACCACCTCGCCCACCGAGGAGGAGGTTTGCTGAGCCATCGCGCCGGCGGCCAACGCCAGAGACGCCAGCGACGTGGTCAGGAATAGCTTGGCCGACATTGCGGTCCCCCCTCGATTGCCGCGGCAGGGCTCTCGCCGGCCCTGCTCGCCTCATCCTGGAGTTATGTCCTCAAACCATGCCCCGGTTCAATGTCTGGAGACGATCTATTACCCCCTGCGCGCTCTTGCCTCACCATTTGGTGGTTACCGACAGCACGATCACGATCGCGGCCAGAAACGGCAGCTCGTTGGTCCGGCGCCAGAAGCGTTCCGAGCGGCGGCTCGCGCCGGCGGCGATCTTCTTGCGCTCGGTGATCAGGAAATGGTGCCACCAGATAAGGAAGGCCACCCCGGCCAGCTTGACCAGCATCCAGGGCTGCAGCAGAAAGCTCCACCCCCACCCGGCGCGAACGGCGTCCCACCACGCCAGGGCGGCGCCGAGAAGGATCACCGCGACCATCGCCGGACGCATGATCATCTTCTGCAGCTTGGCTTCCATCGACTGGAAGGTCTCGTCCATGACCGAGCCGGCCTCGGCGCGGGTGTGGTAGGCGAACAGCCGCGGCAAGTAGAGCAGCCCGGACATCCAGGCGATCACCGCCAGCATGTGCAGACCAATCAGAAGCCCGTGGGTCACGCCGCCAGTCTCCATCCACAACGGCCAAACCGGGCCGGACAGGTCGCCCCCGCGGGGCCGAGACCGGCGCGTCCCAGCGCCCCCTCGATCGCGTCAGCCAGGCCGTCGATGAACAGCTGACGCACGCTCACCGTCGGCGCGCGCAGATAACTGGGCGCGTTCGCGGCGGTGGCGATAAGCTGGTAGTCGCGGTCGAGCTCGATCAGGGTCTCCACATGCTCGGAAACGAAGGACACCGGATCGACAAGCACGCCAAGACCGACGCGCGCGGCGTCGGTGATCGCCTCCGGCGTCGAGGGCCCCAACCACTTCAGCGGGCCGACCCGGCTCTGATAACAAAGTCGCCAGTCCCAGCTCTCTCCAAGCCGGGCCGCGATCGCCTTGCACGTCGCCTCCACCTGCCAGGCGTAGGGATCTCCGCGCTCGGCGATGCGCAGTGGCAGGCCATGGGCCGAAAACAGCAGCCGCACCGGCGGCCGCCCGGCCTGCGTCCAAGTCTCCAGGATGGCCTCGGCATGAGCGTCAATCAGGCCCTGATTGGCGAACCAGCAGCACAAGCCGTGCGTCGCTCCAGGTCCCCGATAAACCGCCCGCCACGCCGCCAGCGATGAGGCGGTGGTCGTCGTCGAGTACTGCGGATAAAGCGGCGCCAGCACCACCTTTTGGGGCGCGAATGCCGCCACCGCCCGCGCGGTCTCCGCGCTGAACGGTCTGGCGTAGCGCATGGCGATGAACGCCCGGGCGTCCCAGCCGCGCGATTCCAGCACCGTCTCGAGGGCCCTGGCTTGGGCCTTCGTCTCAGCCAGCAACGGCGAGGCGCCGCCCAGGCTCGCGTAGTTGGCGCGCGCCGATCGCAACCGGGCCCTGGAAATCGTCTCGGCGATCGGCAGGCGCAACACGGCCGGCAGATCGATGATGGCCCGATCGGCAAACAACCGTTTCAGGAACGGCCGCACCTCGGACAGGCTTGCCGGCCCGCCGAGATTGAACAGCACCACGGCCAAGCGCTCGCCGCTCATCCCGCGGTCACCCGCTCGACCACTCTGGTGATGTTGGCCAGTGGCGTATCGGGCAAAACGCCGTGGCCGAGATTGAAGATGTACGGGCCGCCGCCCCATTGCTCCAGCAGCTGGTCCACGCGATGGTCGAGCGCGGCGCCGCCGGCTCTCAGCAGCAGGGGATCGAGCGCCCCCTGGATCGCCAGCCTGTGTTGCAACCGCCGGCCCAGGGCGGCGCTTGCCTGCACATCAAGG
>DASYGN010000066.1:0-4138 GCA_035999625.1 Caulobacteraceae bacterium
CTCGACGGCTGGGTGGAGATGCCGGGATACGATCCGTTTCCGAGGCGCGACTTCGGCTGGCTGGGCTATTGGGCGTCCAGGCCGTTGCTGGAGTTCACCGCCCGCAACCGCGCCGAGCGCGCCAACGTCGAGTTCCGCGACTGCTGCCGGGCGCGAAGCCTGGAGGCCGACGCCGCCGGGGCGCGCATCGCGGCGGTCGAGGTCGAAACCGAAAGTGGCCAGACCGAGCGCCTGGCCGCCGACATGGTCATCGACGCCAGCTCCGGGGCCGGGCCGACGTTGAGATTGCTGGAGGCGCTCGGGCGCCAGGCGCCGGGGACAACCACCATCGGTGTCGACTTCGCCTACGCCACGGCGGTGTTCGACATCCCACAGGGCGCCAGCGATGAGTGGAAGTTCGTCCTCACCCAGGGCCGCCCGCCGGAAAACCTTCGCGGCGCCCTGCTCGGTCCCCTGGAGCACGGCCGCTGGATCCTGTCGGTCGGCGGCCGGGCCGAGGATGCGCCGCCGGACGATCCCGAAGCCTTCATGGCCTATCTGCAGGGCCTGAGAACGCCGACCATCTACGAGGCCGTGCGCGGGGCCACACGGATCGGCGAGATCGCCCGCTACGGCTTCCGCGAGAGCATCTGGCGACGCTTCCACGACTACGCTGGCCTGCCCGCCGGCCTGATCCCGTTCGCCGATTCCATCAGCCGCTTCAATCCGGTGTACGGCCAGGGCATGACCGTGGCCGCCCTGGAGGGGGTGCTTCTGAAGCGCCTCCTGGCCGAGCACGCCGGCGACACCGATCCGATCGCGGCGACGACGGCGGCGTTCCTGACCGAATCGGAAAGCATCGTCCGCACGGCGTGGGACATGTCGGCCATCCCCGACTTCATCTTCCCGACCACGCGCGGCGAGCGGCCGGCCAATTTCGACCAGATCATCGCCTACGCCGTGGCGTTCATCGTCCTGGCGGCGCGCGATGCCGACGTCCATCGCCTGGATTCGGAGGTCCGCTCGTTCCTCAAGCCGCCGAGCGCCCTGGCTGATCCCGAGGTCATCGCCAAGGTGATGGCGGTGATGGCCGAACAGCGCGCCCCCGCGTGAACCCGGAGAGTCCATGAGCCTGCCGATCACCGAGCACACCTGCAAGAGCGGCCGCCACACCAGTTTCTATCTCGCCTGCGGACCGGAGGACGGTCCGCTGGTGGTGTTCGTCCACGGCTGGCCCGAGCTGTCGATCAGCTGGCGCCATCAGCTGCCGGCGCTGGGCGCCCTCGGCTTCCGGGCCCTGGCCCCGGACATGCGCGGCTATGGGCGCTCCAGCCTCTATCCCCGCCACGAGGACTATGCGCTCAGGGAAAGCGTCGCCGACATGCTGGAACTGCTCGACGGCGCCGGGCGCGACAAGGCGGTGTTCGTCGGCCACGACTGGGGAAGCCCGGTGGTGTGGAACATCGCCAGCCACCATCCGGACCGCTGCCACGGCGTGGCCAACCTGTGCGTGCCCTATTCGGCCAAGGGCGAAACCTTCACCCTGATCGACCGCGGCGTCTATCCCGAGGACCAGTTCCCCGCCGGCCAGTGGGACTATCAGCTGTTCTATGTCGAGAGCTTCGCCAAGGCGACGTCACAGTGGGAGGCCAACGTCGAGGCCAGCGTCAAGGCCCTGTTCCGCAAGGGCGATCCCGCCGGCGCCGGGCAGCCGGCGATCACCGCCTTCGTGCGCCGGAACGGCGGCTGGTTCCCTGGCGGCGCCGCCCCGGACCTGCCTCGCGACGAAGACATCCTCACCGAGCAGGACCAGGCCGCCTACGCCTCGGCCCTGAAACGCAATGGCTTCTTCGGGCCCGACAGCTGGTACATGAACCATCCGGCCAACGGGGCCTACGCGAGCGAGGCGCTCGACGAGGGCCGCTTGACCATGCCGGTGCTGTTCCTGCACGCCCTGTACGACTATGTCTGCGAGACGGTGAACTCGCGCCTCGCCGAACCCATGCGGCGCGAATGCGCCAACCTTACCGAGGCGGTGGTCAAGAGCGGCCACTGGATGGCCCAGGAGCAGCCGCTGGCGGTCAATTCGGCTCTGGCGCGCTGGCTGGCCAAGGAACTCCCGGACCTGTGGCGCCCCGCGTGGCGGTGATCTTGGTCGTCCGGCCGGCCAGCGCTCCGGCCAGCTTGGCCGCGAGTTCGCTGCGCCGGAACGGCTTTTGCAGGATATTGGCGTCGGGGACCTGGCTCAGCGCCGCGCGGTCGGCGAAGCCGGTCACGAACAGCAGCGGCGTTCCCGGCCGCCGCGCCTGGGCCTGACGGGCGACTTCGCCGCCGTTCATCCCCGGCATGCCGAAGTCGACCACCAGCGCATCGATGTCTGAGCGTCGGTCGAGCGCGTCCAGCGCCGCATCGCCATTGGCGGCCTCGACGACGCGGTAGCCGAGACTGGCTAGCATTTCGGCTGCGGTGGTCCTGACCAGGGCATCGTCGTCCACCAGCAGGATAGTCCGACCACCGGTCTCATCATCGATCGCCGCCTCGGCCTTCGGCTGGCTTTCGACATCCGCGACTGCTCTGGGCAGAAACACGCGCACCGCGGTTCCCCCTCCCGGCTTGCTGTCGATGGTCAGGCCGCCACCCGACTGCACGGCGAAGCCGTACACCTGAGCCAGCCCGAGACCGGATCCCTGCCCGACCGGCTTGGTGGTGAAGAACGGCTCGAAGGCCCGCGCCAGCACCTCCGGCGCCATGCCAGAGCCGGTGTCGCGAACACCGACGACAGCGTAGTCGCCGGGCTCCGGGGCGCCCGGCCGCCGCGAGCGGCGCCTGACCTGGACGTTACGCGTCTCGATGATCAGCTCGCCGCCATCGGGCATGGCGTCTCTGGCGTTGATGGCCAGGTTGAGGATCACCAGTTCGATCTGGGTCGGATCCGCCAGCGCCGCCCATGGGCGGCGCGCCAGCGACACCTTGAGGCCGATCGCGCCGCGCAGGGCGCCGCGCAGCAACTCGCGCATGGACTTGACGATGGCGTTGATATCCACCGGCCGCGGCGAGAGCTGTTGCTGTCGCGAGAAGGCGAGAAGCTGCGCGGTCAACTTGGCGCCCCGCTCGGCCGAGGCCTGCACCATTGCCAGGCGGCGCAGGGCGTCGGTGTCGGTGAGCCTGTTGGACAGAAACTCGGCGTTGCCGATCACCACCGTAAGCAGGTTGTTGAAATCGTGGGCCACGCCCGCGGTCAGCTGGCCGACGGCCTCCAGACGTTGCATCTGCCGCAAGGCCTCCTCGGCCTTCGAGCGCTGTCCGATTTCGAGCGTCAGCTTGCGGTTGGCGCTTTCCAGATCGCGGGTGCGCTCGGCGACGCGGCGCTCCAGACCCTCCTTGGCGGCCAGCAACTGGGTCTCGCTCTCCACCAGCCGCTGTTCGGCCAGTCGGCGCACCAGCAGATCGGCGGCGATCTTGGCGTGGACCTCGGTGAAATCGATCAGCGACCGCCGGATGCTTCGCGGAGCGCGAAAATGCACCGACACCATCCCCACCCATTCCCTGGTCTCGCTGTTGAGCATCGGGATCGCAAGGACGGCGCGAAAGCCAGCCGCCGCGGCCGCGGCCCGGTGCGGCGCGAACTCGGCGTCGGTTTCGACATCCTCGATCATCACCGTGGTCCCGCTGCGCAGGGCCCGGGCGCGGGCCGATCCATCAGGCGCGGCGACGGTGGCGAAATGATCGAGAAGCGCGCGCCCACAACCGCGCTGGACGGCGATGCGCAGGCGCTGGTCCTGCTGGTCATAGAGTTGGACGTTACCGAGCTCGGCGCCGTGCAGCGCCATCGTGGCGTCCAACAGCACCTCGACCAGCTCGCCGGGCGTCCGCGTGGCGATCAGCCGGCGGTCGAAGGTGTTCAGCATCGTGACGGCAAGGGTGCGCCGGCGTTCCTGGCGGCGAATGCGCACGCCCTTGATCATCGCGGCGATGCGCGCGCTCACGGCGCCGAGATAGTCGCGATACGGACCGTCGAGCTCCAGACCGGCGCTCAGTCCGCACACCAGGGCCCCACTCGGCGGCTCGGAGCCGTCGGCATCCTGGACCGGCAGCGTCAGCACCTTGCGGCAAGGCTCCGGCCAGGCGCCGCCAGGCAGCTCGTCCAGTGACACGTCGA
>DASYGN010000100.1:0-12879 GCA_035999625.1 Caulobacteraceae bacterium
CCGGCCTCGCCGGTCGGGCGGCGGATGTTAAGGCGGCCACGGTGACAACCACGATCGACGAGGAAGCAGTCGGCGTCGAGGAGCGGCCGGGCCTCTTGGCCAGGTTCCGCTGGCCGCTGATGATCGCCGGACCGCTGGTGATCATCGCCGTGGTCGCCTGGTACATCCTCACCGGCGGACGCTTCGAGACCACCGACGACGCCTATGTCCAGGTGGCCAAGGCGCCGATCAGCGCCGAGATCGGCGGGCGGGTGATCGAGGTCGACGTCCGGGAGAACCAGCACGTCAAGGCCGGCCAGGTGCTGTTCAAGCTCGACCCGGCCGACGAACAAGCCGCCCAGGCCAAGTCGGACGCCGCCATCGCCGCCGCCAGGCTGCAGGTGGTCAGCCTGCGCGACGCCTACGACCAGCAGAGGCTGCAACTGGCGCAGGCGCTGAAGACCCAGGCGTTCGCGGTGCGCGAGGCGGCGCGCCAGAACGCCCTGGTGAGCGCCGGCGTGGCTTCCCGCCAGCAGGCGTCCGACGCCGCCCATAACGCCGACGTCGCCAACTCCCAGGTGGCCATCGCCAGGCAACAGGTGGCCAGCGCCCTGGCCAATCTCGGGTCCGGGGCCAGGGACCCCAGCGCCTATCCCGGCGTCCAGCAGGCGGTGGCGGCCGAAAAGTCGACCGCCGTCGATCTGTCGCGCACGGTGGTTTACGCGCGCCAGGACGGCATCGTCACCCGGGTCGACCAGCTCCAGGTCGGGGCCCACGTGGCCCCCTCGCAGACCCTGTTCTTCCTGCTCTCGGGCGAGCCCTGGGTGGAGGCCAACTTCAAGGAGAACCAGCTCAAGTACATGCGCGTCGGCGAGCCGGCCAAGATCGAGGTCGACGCCCTCGGCGGCCAGACTCTCAACGGCCACGTGGCCAGCTTCTCGCCGGGCGCGGGGACGGCGTTCTCGGCCCTGCCGGCCCAGAACGCCACCGGCAACTGGGTCAAGGTCGCCCAGCGCCTGCCGGTGCGCATCGCCTTCGACAAGCCGCCGCCGGAGGTGGCCGGACGCGCCGGCCTCTCGGCCAAGGTGACCGTGGACGTGCGCTCGGCCAGGGACGCCGCCCGGCGCCGGGGGCGCTGACTTGCGCCGCCTGACCGGCATCGCCTTGGCGGCCGCGGGGCTGGCCGGCTGTACGACCGTTGGCCCGAATTTCGTCCGTCCAGCGCCGCCGTCGGCGAGTGGCTACGCGATGGCCGGGGACGCCGCGGCGCCGGCGGTCGCCCTGACGCCGGAAAAACGCACGCTGGGCGCCTGGTGGCGCGGCCTGGGATCGAGGCAGCTCGACGCGGTCATGGATCAGGCGCTGGCCGACAACCAGACTGTCGCCGAGGCCATCGCCGCCCTCGACAAGGCGCGCGAGCAGGCCGCCAGCGTGCGCGGTGGGACGGCGCCGCAGGTGAACGGCAGCGCCAGCGCCGTCGAGGAGCGCATCAACACCGCCGCCTTCGGCTTCACCGGCTTTCCCAGCCCGACCATCCACTTGCTGAGCGTCGGCGCGGCGGTGAGCTACGACCTCGATCTGTTCGGCGGCGAACGCCGGCAGGTGGAGGCGGCGAGCGCGGCCGCCGAGGCCCAGCGCCACCGCGCCGATGCGGCCTACATCACCCTGACCGGCAACGTGGCCATGGCCGCCCTGCGCATCGCCGCCATTCGCGCCCAGATGGATGCGGTCGAGGCGATCATCGCCGATGACCGGCGCAACCTCGACATCGCCGACAGGGCCGCCGCCGCCGGCGGAGCCTCCCCGTCCGCCGCCACCGGGCCAAGCGCCCAGCTGTCTTCCGACCAGGCCTTGTTGCCGCCGCTCGCCCAGCAACTCGCCCAGGCGCGGCACAATCTCGCCCTCCTGGTGGGAAAACCGACGGCCGTGTGGAACGCTCCGGCGTTCGATGTCGGAGAGTTCGCAATTCCCGCGACCATCCCGGTCGAGCTTCCGGCCAGCCTGGTGCGCGCCCGACCGGACATCCTCGCCGCCGAAGCCGAGCTGCACGCCGACACCGCCCGTATCGGCGTGGAGACCGCCAACCTCTATCCGGACATCAAGCTGCAGGCGAGTTTCGCCCAGATGGCCCTCAAACCCGGGTCGTTGTTCAGCTATGGGGCCAGCGGCTGGAGCATCGGCCCGCAGCTGACCGCGCCGATCTTCAACGGCGGTCGGCTCAAGGCCAACCAGCGCGCCGCCGAGGCCCAGGCGCGCGCCTCGCTCGCCCAGTACCGGCAGACGGTGCTCACCGCCTTCACCCAGGTGGCCGATGTGCTGACCGCCCTGGCCCACGATCGCGATCGCATCGCCGCCCTCACCGCCGCCCGCGATACGGCCCAGAAGGCGGTCGATGACGTCCGCAACGCTTTCCGCCTGGGTGGCGGACCCTTGATCGATCTGGTCACCCAGCAGCGCCAGCTGGATCGCACCCGCCTGGATCTGGTCCAGGCGCAAAGCCAGCAGCTCATGGACATTGTCGAGCTGTATGCGGTCACGGCCACCGATTGGCGCGAAAGCCCCGCGGGAACACCCTGATCGGCGCGTTTCGGCGCGTTTCGGGGCATGTTACTGGCGTTAACCGGCCATCCACCTTAAGGATGGTCAATCGTCCCTTTCGCGCCCGAGTGCCGCCAAGGGGGTGGTGGGGAGAGCGATAGAAAGGACATCGGTTCCGTTGGAACCCACCGATATCGAGGCGCCAGAGTACTTCCACAAAGTCGTTGATTGTCAGTGGGCCTGCCCGGCCCATACGCCGGTTCCGGAATACATCCGGCTGATCGCCGAGGGGCGATACACCGACGCCTATATGATCAACTGGAAGTCGAACGTGTTCCCCGGGATACTCGGGAGAACATGCGATCGGCCGTGCGAGCCGGCCTGCCGCCGCGTGCGGGTGGAAAAGGAGCCGGTGGCCATCTGCCGGCTCAAGCGGGTCGCCGCCGACAACAAGGACGATGTCACCCACCGCTTGCCGCCCCCCGCCGCGGCGCAAAACGGCAGGCGCATCGCCTGCATCGGCGCCGGTCCGGCCTCGCTTACTCTCGCCCGCGACCTCGTCCCCATGGGCTACGAGGTGGTGATCATCGATGCCGATCCCAAAGCCGGCGGCATGATCCGCAGCCAGATCCCGCGCTTTCGCCTGCCCGAGAGCGTCATCGACGAAGAGGTCGGCTACATTACCGGGCTGGGGCCGATCATGCGTCTTTCGGAGCGCATCGACAGCCTGAAAAGCCTCCTGGCGGCCGATTTCGACGCCATCTTCGTCGGTTCCGGCGCGCCGCGCGGGCGCGATCTCGACCTGCCGGGTCGGGCCGAGGCGGCCGCCAACATCCACATCGGCATCGACTGGCTTTCCAGCGTCTCCTTCGGTCACGTCGATCGCATCGGCAAGCGGGTGATCGTGCTCGGCGGCGGCAACACCGCCATGGACTGCTGCCGCACCTCCCGCCGCCTGGGCGGCGAGGAGGTCAAGGTCATCGTCCGCTCCGGGTTCGAGGAGATGAAAGCCTCGCCGTGGGAGAAGGAAGACGCGATGCATGAGGATATTCCGATCCTCAACTTCCTCACTCCCAAGGCGTTCACCCACGAACAGGGCCGGTTGACCGGGGTCACCTTCGAGAAGGTCGAGGCACACTACGACGACAACGGCCGCCGGCGCCTGGTCGCGACCGGCGAGCCGGATGTCCACCACGCGTGCGACGATGTCCTGGTCGCCGTCGGCCAGGAGAACGCCTTCCCGTGGATCGAGCGCGACATCGGCCTGGAGTTCGACGAATGGGACATGCCCAAGGTCGATCCGGTCACCTTCGCCTCGACCCATCCGAAGGTGTTTTTCGGTGGCGACGCCGCGTTCGGTCCCAAGAACATCATCTGGGCCGTCGCCCACGGGCACGACGCGGCGGTTTCGATCCACAAGCTGTGCCAGGGCGAGGACGTGAACAGCCGCCCGCCGCCAGGCGTTTCCCTGGTGAGCCAGAAAATGGGCATCCACGAGTGGAGCTACGACAACGACGTCTCGGTCGCCGCCCGCCACAGGGTGCCGCTGCGCGACAAGGCCGAGGCGCTTAGAAATCTGAAGCTCGAGGTCGAACTGGGCTTCGACGTGGCTCTTGGCTACCGCGAGGCCGAGCGCTGCCTCAACTGCGATATCCAGACGGTGTTCACCGATAGCCTATGCATCGAGTGCGACGCCTGCGTCGACATCTGTCCAATGGACTGCATCACCTTCACCGCCAACGCCGCCGAAGCGCCGCTGCGCGGGGAGCTGAAGGCGCCGGCGCTCAATCTCGAACAGGCCCTCTATGTGTCCGGAACGCTGGCTGACGGCCGGGTGATGGTCAAGGACGAGGACGTCTGCCTGCACTGCGGCCTGTGCGCCGAGCGCTGTCCGACCGGGGCCTGGGACATGCGCAAGTTCCTGCTCGACATGACGCTGGCCGGGGAGTTGGCATGACCGAGGTGGTTCCCGAGCGGCGTCTGCGCGGCGGCCCGGCGCCGATCAGCGCGGTCAACGACTTCGTGGTCAAGTTCGCCAACGTCAACGGCTCGGGCTCGGCGAGCGCCAATTCCCTGTTCGCCAAGGCCATTCTGCGCATGGGCGTGCCGGTGGCGGCGCGCAACATCTTTCCCTCCAACATTCAGGGCCTGCCGACCTGGTACGAGGTGCGGGTGTCGGGCGAAGGCCGACTTGGCCGCCGCGGCGGGGTCGACCTGATGGTGGCCATGAACCCGCAGACCTGGAAGAAGGACATCATCGCCATCGAGCCGGGCGGCTATCTGCTCTACGACTCCACCAAGCCGCTGCCGCCGGAGGGCGTGCGCGACGATATCACCCTGCTTGGCATCCCCCTGACGGCGATCTGCAACCGCGCCTACAGCGATCCGCGCCAGCGGCAGCTATTCAAGAACATCATCTACGTCGGCGCGCTGACCCACATGCTGGGCGTCGGGGCCGAGGTTACCGATCAGCTGATCGCCGACCAGTTCCCCGGCAAGGAGCGGCTGATCAAGCCCAATCTCGAGGCCCTGGCCATGGGCCGCGAGGCCGCCCGCGAACTGCCCGCCATCGGCCTCAAGGTGCGGCGCGCCGACGCTGTCGGCGATCGCATCTATGTCGAGGGCAACGAGGCGGCGGCGCTGGGCGCCATCTGGGGCGGGGCGACGGTGTGCGCCTGGTACCCGATCACGCCCTCGACCTCGCTGGCCGAGGCTTTCATGGCCCATTGCCACGACCTGCGCACCGACCCCGAGACCGGCGCGGCGCGTTACGCCGTGGTCCAGGCGGAGGACGAGATCGCCTCCATCGGCGTGGTCATCGGCGCCGGCTGGAACGGCGCTCGGGCCTTCACCTGCACCTCCGGGCCCGGCATCTCGCTGATGCAGGAATTCGTCGGCCTGTCCTATTTCGCCGAGATCCCGGCGGTGATCTTCGATGTCCAGCGCGGCGGACCCTCCACCGGCATGCCCACGCGCACCCAGCAGGCCGACATTCTTTCGGCCGCCTACGCCTCGCATGGCGACACCAAGCATCCGCTGCTGTTCCCTGAGGATCCCAGCGAGTGCTTCGAGATGGCCGCCCTGGCCTTCGATCTGGCCGACCGGCTGCAGACCACCATATTCGTCATGCTCGACCTCGACATCGGCATGAACGAGTGGCTGTGCCGGCCATTCAGGTGGGACCCAGCTCGCCGGCTCGACCGCGGCAAGATCATGACCTTCGAGCGCCTGGAGGCCGGCGAGGAGTTCGGCCGCTACCGCGAGGTCGACGGCGATGGCATTCCCTACCGCACCCTGCCGGGCGTCCATCCCGAGCGCGGGGCCTATTTCACCAGGGGCACCTCCCGCGATCCGAACGCGCGCTACAGCGAGGATGGTCCGGTCTACGTCGACAACATGGAGCGGCTGCTGCGCAAGTTCGCCACCGCCAAGAGCCTGATCCCGGCGCCGGTCGAGCGCCGGGCCCGCCGGCGGACGCCGCATGGAGTGATCTACTTCGGCTCCAGTTCGGCGGCGATGGACGAATCCCTGGCCCAGCTCGCCGAAATGGGCATCCATCTCGATGCCCTCCGCCTGCGCGGCTTCCCGTTCGGCGACGCGGTCGAGGCGTTCATCGCCGACCACGAGAGCGTGTTCGTGGTCGAGCAGAACCGCGATGGCCAGGTCCGCCTGCTGCTGATCAACGAGCTCGGCGTCGATCCGGCCAAGCTGCCGGCGGTGCTGAGCTATGACGGCTCGCCGATCACCGCCCGGTTCATCACCGGCGATATCGCCAGACGCGTCCGCGCCCTCGGCGACGAGGCCGTCCACGAGGCCGCCCAATGACCTTCATCGCCAAGCCCCGGCTGCACCACCCGCTGCTGGCCCCCAACGCGCTCGGCTTCACCCGCCGCGACTACGAAGGCAAGGTCTCGACCCTGTGCGCCGGTTGCGGCCATGATTCGATCTCGGCGGCGGTGATCCAGGCCTGCTACGATCTCGATCTGCCGCCGCACCGGCTGGCCAAGCTCTCGGGCATTGGCTGCTCGTCCAAGACCCCCGACTATTTCCTCGGCAATTCGCACGGCTTCAACAGCGTCCATGGGCGCATGCCTTCGGTGCTGACCGGAGCCAATCTCGCCAACCGCGATCTCGTTTATCTGGGCGTCTCGGGGGACGGTGACTCGGCCTCGATCGGCCTTGGCCAGTTCGCCCATTCGATGCGGCGCGGGGTCAACATGACCTACATCGTCGAGAACAACGGCGTCTATGGCCTGACCAAGGGCCAGTTCTCGGCCACCACCGACCCGGGATCCACCTCCAAGCGCGGCGCCGTCAATCATGATCAGCCGATCGATCTGGTCGGCCTGGCGCTGCAGCTCGGGGCCAGTTTCGTCGGCCGCGGCTTTTCCGGCGACAAGGCCCAGCTGGTGCCGCTGATCAAGGCCGCCATCCGCCACAAGGGGGCGGCGTTCATCGACGTGATTTCGCCCTGCGTTCAGTTCAACAATCATGTCGGCTCGACCAAGAGCTTCGATTACGTTCGCGAGCACAACGCCGCCGTCAATCGCCTGGACGTGATCCTCGATCGCGACGAGATCCTGGTCGACTACGCCCCGGGCACGGTGGAGATCGTCACCCAGCACGACGGCTCGGTGCTGAAGCTGCGCAAGCTGCCGGACGACTACGATCCCACCGACCGCAACCAGGCGCTGGCCCATCTGCACGATCACCAGGCGCGCGGCGAGATCGTCACCGGCCTGCTCTTTGTCGATCCCCAGGCCGAGGATCTGCACGACCACCTGGGCACCACCGCCACGCCGCTCAATCAACTGGGCGATCAGGAACTGACGCCGGGGCCGGACGCTCTTGCAAAGATTAACGAGTCGTTGCGGTAAGAGAGGGCCAAGCCTAGGTTCGGCCTTCTGGGCCTGCGGCTCGGACCAGTGAGCAAACGCGGGACGGTGGCCGGAATGCCGGATGGACACGGGGTAGGCGGTGTATCGGATATCGTCGGTCTGCTTCCCGCCCCCACGCGCCACGCCGGGCTGATCGCCTGGGTCGCCGAGATAGCCGCCCTGACCAAGCCGGATCGGGTTCACTGGTGTGACGGCTCGCGCGCCGAATGGGACCAGCTGACCTCGGACATGGTCGCCAGCGGCATGCTGCGCCGGCTCGATCCTTCCAAGCGCGCCAACGCCTTCGCCGCCGCCTCCGACCCCAAGGACGTCGCCAGGGTCGAGAGCCGGACCTTCATCTGCTCCGAGCGATCGGAGGACGCCGGGCCGACCAACAACTGGCGCGAGCCGGCCGGCATGCGGGCCGAGTTGAGAGGCCTCTTCGATGGGGCCATGCGTGGGCGGACGATGTATGTCGTGCCCTTCTGCATGGGTCCCCTCGGCTCGCCGATCAGCGCTCTCGGCGTCGAGATCACCGACAGCCCCTACGTGGTGGTGTCGATGCGCATCATGACCCGCATGGGCGCGGCGGCCCTCGAGGCGCTGGGCGATGACGGCTTCTTTGTCCCCGCCGTGCATTCCCTCGGCGCGCCCCTGGCGCCGGGCGATCACGACGTTCCCTGGCCATGCAGCGAAACCAAATACATCGTCCATTTCCCCGAAGCGCGCGAGATCTGGTCGTTCGGCTCGGGCTACGGCGGCAACGCTCTGCTGGGCAAGAAATGCTACGCCCTGCGCATCGCCTCGGTGATGGCGCGCGACGAAGGCTGGCTGGCCGAGCACATGCTGGTGCTCAAGCTGACCTCGCCGGCCGGCCGCGCCCACTACATCGCCGCCGCCTTTCCCAGCGCCTGCGGCAAGACCAACCTGGCCATGCTCCAGCCGACCCTGCCGGGCTGGAAGGCCGAGACGGTAGGCGATGACATCTGCTGGATGCGCTTCGGCGCCGATGGACGCCTGAGGGCGATCAATCCGGAAGCCGGCTTTTTCGGGGTCGCTCCCGGCACTGGCGTGGAGACCAACGCCAACGCCATCGCGGCGCTGGAAGCCAACTGCATCTTCACCAACGTCGGCCTGACCGCCGATGGCGATGTCTGGTGGGAGGGCCTGACCGCCGAGCCGCCGGCCGCGCTGACCGACTGGAAGGGCCGGCCATGGTCGCCGGAGTGCGGTGAGCCCGCCGCCCATCCCAACGCCCGCTTCACCGCGCCCGCCGCCCAGTGCCCCTCGATCGCCCCCGAATGGGAGGACCCCGCCGGCGTGCCGATCTCGGCCATCCTGTTCGGCGGCCGCCGCGCCAGCGCCGTCCCGCTGGTGACCGAGGCCTTCGACTGGCGGCACGGCGTATTCCTGGCTTCCAACGTCGCCTCCGAAGGCACCGCCGCGGCCGAGAACCGGGTCGGTCAGCTGCGCCGCGATCCCTTCGCCATGCTGCCGTTCTGCGGCTACAACATGGGCGATTATTTCGCCCACTGGCTGGCCATTGGCGAGGGCGCCGATCCGGCCAAGCTGCCGCGCATCTACTTCGTCAACTGGTTCCGCAAGGATGCCGACGGGCGCTTTCTGTGGCCCGGCTATGGCGACAACTGCCGGGTGCTGAAGTGGATCGTCGAGCGTCTGGAAGGCGCGGCCGAGGCGCGCGACACCCCTATCGGCCGGGTGCCGGCCGAGGGATCACTCGATCTCGATGGCCTGGACATCAGCGCCGAAGGGCTGCGGGCGCTGATGGAGGTCGAGACGGCGGCCTGGCGCGAGGAAGCCGACCTGATCCGGCCGCACTACGAGAAATTCGCCGAGCATCTGCCGGCCGGCCTGTGGGAGGAGCACCGCTCGCTGATCGAGCGCCTGGAGAAGGCCGCCAGTTAAGGGGGAGAGCGTGGGGGACAGGCCGTGGTTCAAGGTCCGGGCCAGCGGACTGGGCTGGACGCCGATCACCTGGGAGGGCTGGCTGATCACCCTGGCGAGCATGGCGCTCGTCCTGGCCGCCAACTTCGTCTTCCTCGCCCACCTTGGTGTCTTCCGACGCTGAGCTAGCCGGCGCGCGGCTGGCGTTGTATGAGCCAAAATTCAAACGCCGGTTCGAGGGAAATCCACCATGCGTGAAGCCGTCATCGTCTCCTACGCCCGTACGGGCCTGGCCAAGTCCGCCCGCGGCGGCTTCAACATCACCCCCACCGTCAGTCTGGCGGCGCATGCGGTGAAGCACGCGGTCAAGAAGGCCGGGGTCGAGCTGGAGGCGGTGGAGGACTGCTTCATGGGCAACGTCGCCCACGGGGGCAACAATCCTGGTCGCAATTCGGCCCTGCTGGCCGGCCTGCCGATCACCACCGCGGGGGTGACCGTCAACCGCTTCTGCTCCTCGGGCCTGCAGTCGATCGCCATGGCCTCGCGCTATGTGAAGGACGATGGCGCCAACTGCGTCGTCGCCGGCGGGGTCGAATCGATCAGCTTCCCGGCCCCGGGGGCCGGAGCGGGCAACAACGATCCGCACCTCACCGAGATGTATCCCGACATCTTCATGCCGATGATCGACACCGCCGATGTGGTCGCCAAGCGCTACCACATCAGCCGCGAATACCAGGATGAGTTCTCGCTGGAATCCCAACGAAGAATGGCCGCCGCCCAGCAGGCCGGCAAGTTCCGCGACGAGATCGTGCCGATGAAGACGCGGATGAAGGTGGTCAACAAGGAAACCAAGGAGGAGAGCATCGTCGACTACACGGTCGATCGCGACGAGTGCAATCGTCCGGACACCACCCTCGAGGGTCTCGCCAAGCTCCAGCCGGTGCGCGGCGAGGGCAACTTCATCACCGCCGGCAACGCCTCGCAACTGTCGGACGGCGCCGCCGCCGTGGTGGTCATGGAGGCCAAGGAGGCTGAGCGCCGCGGGCTGGAGCCCATGGGCGTGTTCAAGGGCTGGGCGATCGCCGGCTGCCAGCCGGACGAGATGGGCATCGGGCCGGTGTTCGCCGTGCCGCGCCTTCTCGAGCGCCACGGCCTCAAGGTCGAGGACATCGATCTGTGGGAGCTGAACGAGGCCTTCGCCAGCCAGTGCCTGTATTGCCGCGACACCCTGGGCGTCGATCCGGAGAAGTACAACGTCAACGGCGGCTCGATCGCCATCGGCCATCCGTTCGGCATGACCGGGGCCCGGCTCACCGGCCACATCCTCCAGGAGGCGCGCCGCCGCGGCAACGTCAAGCACGCGGTGGTGACCATGTGCATCGGCGGCGGCCAGGGCGGCGCCGGCCTGTTCGAGGTGTTCAACTAGGGCTAAGCGCCTCACCCTCGGCTGTAGACTTCCGCGGGCTCACCGATCCGGGCTGGCGTTCCGGATCCGGCCTTCGCTGACGCTTATCGACTGCCTCATCTAGTCGACTTCCTCGACCAACACCGCGGTGCCATAGGCAAGGACCTCGGTGATGCCGTCCATGATCTCGTTGGCGTCGTAGCGCATGGCGATCACGGCATTGGCCCCATGCTCGGTGGCGTGCTCGGTCATGTGGTCGAGCGCCTCCTGACGGGCGGTTTCGGCCAGGTTCACGAACACCGACAGCTTGCCGCCGAACAAGGACTGGATGCCGCCGGCGAAATTGCCGATGACGCTGCGCGAGCGCACGGTGATGCCGCGCACCAGGCCCAGATACTTCACGATCCGGTGGCCGGCGATGTCGTTGGCGGTGGTGACGATCATGGGCTTCTCCTGAGCGAGGGGCGGCGCTTCCGCCGTGCTGGAATCCTGATACGACAGCCAAGGTCATGGACAGGCAAGGGGAAGGATCGGGTCCGCCGGCCGAAGCCGACGCGGCCGAGGCGGCTTACGAGCGCTTTGTCTGGACCAACCTGCCACGCAACTTCGCCGGCCACTTCATGCACGGCATGCTGGGCATGACCGGCTTTCGCCTGTTCAACGCACCGACATTCCTGCCCGCCTACCTCTATCTCCTGTCCGGCTCGGACTTTGTGGTTGGTCTTGGCCAGTCGCTGCAGCAGTTGGGCGGGGTGGTCTCGCCGGTGATCGGGGCCACCCAGGTGGAGCACCGCAAGCGCGTCCTGCCGGTGGCCATGACCATGGGCACCTTGATGCGCATCCAGGTTCTGGGCGTGGCCGTCTCCGGCTTCTTCGTGCATGGCCGCGCGCTGCTGATCGCGGTGCTCAGTTTTCTGTTCCTGCTCGGCCTCTGCTCAGGAGCCCAGAACGTCGCCTTCCAGCTGTTGCTGGCCAAGGTGATCCCGATCTCGCGCCGCGGCTTTCTGCAGGCGGTGCGCAACGTCACCGGGGGCGCCATCGCCGCCGCTCTGGCCTGGGGCGCGGGCCGCTACATCATCCAGCCCAATCTGTGGGGCAACGGCTATGGCGTCACCTTCCTGTTGGCGTTCGTGCTGACCAGCCTCGGCCTCACCGCCCTGGCGCTGCTGATGCGCGAGCCGGAACCGCCGAGGGTGCGCCCGCGCAGCCGGGTCATGGACCGGGTGCGCGAGTTTCCCGATTTGCTTCGCGCCGATCGAGGATTCGCCTGGTTCCTGATCGCCCAGACCCTGGCCACGGCGGCGCGCATCGCCGCGCCCTTCTATATTCTCTACGCCGGACGGGTGACGCCGCTCAGCGGAGCAACCCTCGGCCTATTCTCCCTGGCTTTCCTGGGCGCGGACACGGTGACCAATCTCGGTTGGGGCCTGGCCGGCGATCGGCTCGGTTTCCGCGCCACATTTCTCGCCTCGCTGGTTCTGTGGACCGCCGCCACCGCCCTGCTCATGGCCGCGCCGGCCCTTGGCCATCACGCCGACGTTCGCCTGTTCATTTCGGCGGCCTTCTTCGGGCTTGGCTCGTCGCAGTCCGGGTTCCAGATGAGCTCGCAGACCATGGTGCTGGAGTTCGGGGCCCGCGAGGACATCGCCATGCGCCTTGGCCTGACCTCGACCGCGCAGGGCGCGATGTCGGCGCTGAGCCCGCTGGCCGGAGGCCTGATCGCCGCCGCCTTCGGTTATGAGACGCTGTTCGGCGTCTCGATCGCCTTCCTGATCATCGCCCTTGCGGTCCTCGTCAGTGTGGTCGAGGAGCCGAGGTTCCGAAATGTCGCCTAGCGTGGCGATGCACAAATTCGCCGGTGGACGGTGGCGGCTGAATGCGAATTTCCGCATCTAAGCCACGCTAGCAACGCAATGTTTCTAGTGCGCTTTTCGGATTTGAAGTTCGCATGGAGCTCGACCCGATGTTCGGACGAACTTCAAATTCGGCGCACTAGCGCCCGGCCAGCGTGCTAAGGCCCCGCCAAGCTTCATTCATCGCCAAGAGACATTCATGCGCATCGGCGTGCCCAAGGAAATCAAGACCCTCGAATTCCGCATCGGCGCGACGCCGGGGGTCGTCCATCGCCTGCGCCTGGAGGGCCACGAAGTGTTCGTCGAGGCCGGCGCCGGGGCC
>DASYGN010000036.1:0-17469 GCA_035999625.1 Caulobacteraceae bacterium
ATGCTGCTGGTCATGACCGGCGAGCCGATCAACGAGCCGGTGGTCGGCTACGGTCCGTTCGTGATGAACGACATCGGCGAGATCCGTCAGGCGATCGCCGACTACAACGCCGGGCGGTTCTAAGCCCTATCCCGGCGGGAAGGTCCGCCCCGCATCGTTCCACCACCGGAAGCTGGTGAAGGTTAGAGCGGCCGAGAACTCCAATGCTCGCGCCTGGCGCCACCAGGCCACGGGGACGAACAGCATCTCGCCGGGCGCCAGGATGACGTCAAAGGTCCTGAGCTGGCTCACCAGCGGGTGGGTGGCGAGGTCGGCCGCCTCCAGGTCGGCGACCGCGCTGCGCCCGCCGGGCTGCTCGTAGAGCTTGCCCGCCTCGGCCGCCGGCGCGAGCTTGATCTTCTGGCGTCCGGTGACCTGGGCAATGAGGCTGTTCACCGGCAGATGGTGCAGCGGGATGAGCGCCCCGGCCCTGCCGATCGAGAGGGCGCCGCGCGCGCCGCCGGCCGGGTCGAGCACGCTGGTCAGCGTACCGATGTCGTCGAGGAGGCGGCTGGGCTCCTTGGCCAGGGCCTGCAGATAGGCCGGCGACCACAGCTTCAGCGCCGGCCAGTCGTCCATCTCTCCGGTCAGGATCACCGGCCGGTTGATCGCATAGTAGCGGGCGAGGAACTCATCGGCTGAAAGGCCTGCCCGGCGTTCGATGACCAGGCTCGCCGGCGCCAGGGCGCGCTGCGCCTCCATGGTCTCCAGCAGCCATTCGCGCCTGGCCAGGGCCAGGGTGGCGGCGGCCAGATCGCCATCGGCCGCCGGTGGGGGCGCCGCGGGCAGGGCGGCGTCGTCGGCGGGAGGCCTTTGGACAGCCGGCGTCGCGCTGCGGTCGAAATCCTTCAGGCGCAGCTTGGCCTTGTGGTCGTCGACCAGGGTTTCGCCGGCCAGATCGACGCCGCGGTAATAGTGCTTCTGCCAGCGATCGGAGGGCTTGACCCCGGGATCGGTCTTCATCGCGGTGTGGAAGCCGTCGCGCGCCGCGCTCCAGGCGGCGAAGCGCTCGGCGGTGGCCGGATCATCGGCAAGCGGCGCCAGTCTTGGGGCGAAGGCCTCGATCGCCGCCCGCTCGACCGGGAACAAGAAGCACATCGGCTCCATGGCCTCGAAACGGACCGGCGTGTGCGCCCGGGTGAAGCGCCAGTTCATGGTGAAGGTATAGGGTGACCAGTCGGTCTCGATCACTCCGCCCAGGGGCGCGATGGCGTCCTTCATCCGGTTGGGCGAGCCGCCGACCATCAGGTTCCAGCCGGGCGGGGTGCGGAAGATGGCCTCGATGTGGAAGGTGAGCACGCCGTTGCCGAAGATCGACACCGGCGCGCGGCCGGGGGCGCCGCCGGCGTCCGGGCGGATGGTCACCGCCGAGGTCGCCGTCCCGCCATCCCACTCCGCCTCGACGCCGTGCGGATTGAGCACCTCCCAGCCGTGCGCGTTGGCGATGTCGAGCGGCAGGCAGCGGTAGGCGAACTTCTCGGCGGTGGCGTCCATCCATGGCCGGGTCGCCGGGGCCGGGCGGATCAGCGGCGCCCAGCCCGGGTGCAGATAGCCGATCAGGTCCAGCGGACCGGAGGTGGGGGAAGGGGGAGGGGTGGCCAATGCGGGTCTCCGGGCGGGATAAGCCAGGCGGCGGTTTATGGGCGCGCGGCCATCAGCCCGTGCGCGCCCGATACCAGCGGACGCCGTCGGCGTCGCATGCGGACGCGGCCAGACCCTTGCCGAGCAGATGGTTCAGATGCGCCACGCTCTCACCGGTGGCCATGAACATGGTGGCCCCCGATATCGTCCGGCCAAACAGAGCCGGAAATACGTCGGTCGCCCGGCGGGGGAGGGCGAGCATGTCCAGCAGGCCGGCCAGCGCGTCCCGGTGATGAGCGATGATGTCGTCGATGCGGCGGTGCAGGCCGAAGAACGGGGTATTGTGCGCCGGCAGGACCAGATGGTCGTCGGCAACCAGCGTCTTCAGGCGCGCCAGGGAGACCAGCCAGTCGGAGAGCGGGTCGGCCATCGGCTCGGTCGGAAACACCGACACGTTCGAGGTGATCTTTGGCAGCACCTGGTCGCCGGATATCAGCAGCCCCAGTTCGTCGCAAGCCAGGCACGCGTGCTCCGGCGAATGCCCCGAGCCGACCACCACCCGCCAGGCGCGTCCGCCGATGTCGAGGCCCTGGCCATCGCTCAGGCGCGTGAAGCTGTCCGGCAGAGCGTGGAGCATGTGTCCGAAGCCGCCGAAGCGAGCGCGATAACTGCCCAGCTGCTCCTCGCTCCAGCCGGCCTCTCGATAGAAGCGCAGGCCATCGGGCGGGGCGGTGCGGCCGGTGTCGGCCGCCAGGCTGCGGCACATCAGGAACTCCAGCCGGCTGATCCACAGCGGGCACTCGAAGGTGCGGGTGAGCCAGCCGGCGGCGCCGATGTGGTCGGGATGGAGGTGGGTGACAAACACCCGGGTGATCGGACGCCCTTTCAGCGGGCCGGCCAGGGCGGTGCGCCACACCTCGATGGTCTCGGCATTGCCAAAGCCGGTGTCGACGATGGCCCAGCCATCGCCGTCCTCCAGCGCCCAGACGTTGATCGCCGCCAGCGAGCCGCCAAGGGGCATGCGCAGCCAATGCACCCCGCCCGCCACCTCGAGGGACTGGCCGAAGTCGGGCGGCGTCTCGAAGGGAAACCGCAAGGCTGAAGCTGGCTGCGAATCGTCCGCCATGGCCATCGTTCCTCTATCACCCGACGGTCGGATCGCGCTCGGGCCCGGCGACCACGCCCTGATCATGCAGGCGTCCGACCGCGCCCGAGCCAAGCCCCAGAACCTCGTAAAGCACCTCATCGGTGTGCTGGCCAAGCAGCGGCGCGGGGCGCACCGCCCGCCGGCTCTCGCCCAGCGCGCGCACGGCCTCGCCCGCCGCCAGGTGAGCGCCGACGCCCGGGGTCTCGATCCGTTCCCAGATCGGATTGGCCAGCGAGGCCCGGGGATCGTTGGCGAGGAGATCGCGCGGGGTTCGATAGAGGCCCCAGCAGACGCGATGGGCCTCGAACGCGGCCTTGACCTCTTCGAAGGTGCGCGCGCCGGTCCATGCCTCGATCAGGGCGGCGATGGCTTCGCGCCCCTCATAGCGATCGGCTTCCTTGGCGAAGCTCAGTCCCAGGCGCTCTTCCAGCGCGCGCACCGGATCGGCCAGGGCGCAGGCGTTGACGAGGGCCGACCACTGGGCGCTGGAAATGCCCGCGACCATGACCCGGCGGCCATCCCGGGTGGCGAAGTCGCGCCCGAAGGCGCCGAAGATGTAGTTGCCGATGGCTGGGCGTTCGCTCTGCAGCACCTCGGCCTCGGCGGCGACGCCAAGGTGCGAGAGCATCGAGAAGGCGACGTCGGAAAGCGCCAGGCGCAGTTCCGCCCCCACCCCGGTGCGGCGGCGGCGCTCGGCGGCGGCGAGGAGGGCGAAGGCCGCCTGGTAGGCGCAGGCGATGTCCCACGCCGGCAGCACCTGGTTGACCGGCGCCGCGCCCTCGCCGGTCACCGCCGGATAGCCGGCGGCGCAGTTGACCGTGTAGTCGACGGCGGTCGAACCATCGGCATTGCCCTCGATGGTGCAGGTGATGACATCGGCGCGCGCCCTGGCCAGTTCGGCATGGGCCAGCCAAGGGCTGGGGATGTTGGTCAGCAGGATCCCGGCCTCGGCCCCCGGCGCGGTGACCAGACCCCTGACCAGCTCGCGCCCCTCCGGGCGGCGCAGGTCGATGGCGATCGAGCGCTTGGCCTTGTTGAGGCCGGTCCAGTAGAGGCTGCGGCCCGATGGCGCGAGCGGCAGGCGGCCATAGTCGATGCCGCCGCCGATCATCTCCACGCGGATCACATCGGCGCCGTACTGGGCCAGGGACAGCCCGGCCAGGGGCGCGGCGATGAACGCCGAGCTCTCAATCACCCGAAAGCTCAGCATGGCTCACCCCCCGGGTTGAAACGGCGACTGCGGCGCAAGTGTCCGGAAAAAATGGCGCGCTCGGAGCGATTCGAACGCCCGACCCTCAGATTCGTAGTCTGATGCTCTATCCAGCTGAGCTACGAGCGCGCGCCGCCTAGCGGGCGGGAACGGCGATTTAGGCGCTGGGGGGGCAAACATCAAGCCGCCAGCACCTCGGAAAGGCCCTTCACCAGATGGTCGAAGAGGGCGCGCAGGCGCGGATCGGCGCGCAGATCCTCGTGCATCACCACCCACATCTCCAGGGAGAGCACGAACTGGCCCTCGAGGATGGGGACGAGGTTGGGATCGCGCGCGGCGATCAGGCGCTGGCACGGCGCGACACCGATGCCGGCGCGCAGCAGGGCCAGCTGGCCGAGCTCGCTATCGGTGCGGATGGCGAAGAGATCGCGGGTGACTTCGAACGGCAGAGTGTCGACGCCGTCGATGTTGGGCGCGGTCCGGTCATAGCCGATCAGGGTGTGGCCGGTGAGCTCGTCCATGGTGCGCGGCTGGCCGTGCTTTTGCAGATAGCCTTGGTGGGCGTGGAAGATCAGCGGGATGGCGCCGATCCGCCGGGCCAGGAGGGCGTCCTGGGTCGGGCGGGCCATGCGCACGGCGATGTCGGCGTCGCGCCGCAGCAGGTCTTCCTGGCGGTTGGAGAGCACCAGCTCGATGTCGATGTCCGGCCAGGTCTCGCGGAATTCCGTGAGCATGGCGGGCAGGATCTCGGTCCCGACGATGTCGCTGGCGGTGAGGCGCACCACCCCGCTCATCGCCTCGGCCTCGCCGGCGGCGGTGCGCGCCAGGGTCTGGGCGGCCGCGGCCATGGCCCCCGCGTGCGGGGCCAGCGCCTGGGCGGTCCGGGTGGGCCGCAGGCCGCCTGGGGAGCGGGTAAACAGCGGCTTGCCGCCGAGCGCCGCCTCAAGGGCCTCGATGTGACGGCCAACGGTCGGCTGGGCGATGCCGAGCGCGCGCGCCGCGCCGGAAAGGCTGCCGGCCTCCATCACCGCCAGGAAGGTTCGGTAGAGGCTCCAGTCGGCTTGGGGCACCTCAGCCCCCTCCACCCCTTCGGGGTCCCCCTCCCCCAGAGGGGGAGGAGAGGCGCTGGGGAGGGGGCCGGGTCCAATCCATACATTTCCGTATATCAACTCCACGTGACTAGACAATTCCGAATAGGCGGTCGGGCGCGCATGTTGGCCTTCGTCCTCGCCTGAGGAAGGAGACCTGCACATGCCCCGCACCGCCCTGATCATCGGCGCCACCGGTTCGTTCGGCGCCCACGCCCTTGTCGCCCTCGAGCGCCACGGCTGGAACATCCGCGCCCTGGCGCGCGACCCGGCCGCCGCCCAGCGCCGATGCGGCGAGCGGATGCCGGTGGAGTGGATCGCCGGCGACGCCATCATCGCCGATGACGTGATCGCCGCCGCCATGGGCTGCGAGGTCATCGTCCACGCCGCCAATCCGCCGCGCTACCGTAACTGGCGGGGACTGGCGATGCCGATGCTGGAGGCGTCCATCGCCGCCGCCAAGGTTTCGGGCGCGCGCATCGTCCTGCCGGGGAATGTCTACAACTACGCCCCCGACGCCGGCGAGGCGATCGGCGAGGACGCGCCGCAGGCGCCGATCACCCGCAAGGGCAAGGTGCGGGTGGAAATGGAGGCCATGCTGCGCGCCGCCGCCGCCCTGGGCGTGCGCACCCTGGTGCTGCGCGCCGGCGACTTCTTCGGCCCGGCGGCGCCCAACAGCGCCCTGATGTGGCTGACCAGCCGCAAGGCGGGCCGCGTGAGCGGCGTCTACGATACCGGCCGCTGCGGGCACGCCTTCGCCTATCTGCCGGACCTGGCCGAGACCCTGGCCCGCCTGCTGGAGCGCGAAGCCGATCTGGCCGACTACGATGTCTTCCACTTCCGCGGCCACTGGCTGGCCGATGGCCGCGCGCTCGGCGAGGCCGTCCGCGAGGTCACCGGCGATGAGCGCATCCCGATCCGCGCCTTCCCGTGGTGGATGATCGCGCTGGCCTCGCCGTTCGTCGGCTTCATGCGCGAGATGCTGGAGATGCGCTATCTGTGGACGGTCCCGATCGGTCTTAGCGAGACCAAGCTCGCCGCCTTCATCGACATCCCGCGCACGGGGTTCGACGGCGCCCTGCGCGAGAGCCTGGCCGATCTCGGCGTCGAGACCGGCGCCCGGTCCTGGACGGCGGGGCGGTCGCACCCCTACATAGCCGCCCATGCCGGGCAGAACGCTGTATGACAAGATCTGGGACGCGCACCTCGTCGCCCCCCCTGGCGGCCAGGGCGAGAGCGGCGAGGCCATCCTCTATATCGACCTGCATCTCATCCATGAGGTGACCACGCCACAGGCGTTCGCCGGCCTCGACGCCGCCCATCGCGGCGTGCGCCGGCCGGACCGCACCCTGGCGGTGGCCGATCACAACATCCCCACCGAGGGCCAGGCGCTGGGCATCGCCAAGGTCGCCGATCCCGAGGCCAGGCTGCAGCTCCAGACCCTGGAGCGCAATGTCGCGCGCCACGGCATCGAGTTCTTTTCCATGGGTGATCCGCGCAACGGCATCGTCCATGTGGTCGGGCCCGAGCAGGGCCGCACCCAGCCGGGGATGACCATCGTCTGCGGCGATTCCCACACCTCGACCCACGGCGCCTTCGGGGCCCTGGCCCAGGGCATCGGCACCAGCGAGGTGGAGCATGTGCTGGCGACGCAAACCCTGCGCCAGCGGAAAGCGAAGAACATGCGCGTCACCTTCGCCGGCGTCCCGGGACCGGGGGTGGGGGCCAAGGATTACGCCCTGGCGCTGATCGCCAGGATCGGCACGGCCGGGGCCACCGGCCATGTGATCGAATACGCCGGCGAGGCCATCGCGGCGCTATCGATGGAAGGCCGCATGAGCCTCTGCAACATGACCATCGAGGCCGGCGCGCGGGCCGGTCTGGTGGCCCCCGATGAGACCACCTTCGCCTATCTCGCCGGCCGCCCCGCCGCGCCCAAGGGCGGGGCCTGGGAGATGGCGCTCAGCTACTGGAAGAGCTTCCACTCCGATCACGACGCGCACTTCGATGAGGAGATCGTCATCGATGTTTCGAGCCTGGCCCCGCAGGTCAGCTGGGGGACCAGCCCCGAGGACGTGGTCGCGGTCACCGGCGAGGTTCCGGCCGGTCCGGCGCGGGCGCTGCACTACATGGACCTCACCGCCGGCCAGGCGATCGCCGGCGTGGCCATCGAGCGGGTGTTCATCGGCTCATGCACCAACAGCCGCATCGAGGACCTGCGCGCCGCCGCCGCCATCGCCAAGGGACGCAAGGTGGCGCCCGGCGTCTCGGCCATGGTGGTGCCGGGCTCGGGCCTGGTGCGCGAACAGGCCGAAGCCGAGGGGCTGGACGTCATCTTCCGCGACGCCGGCTTCGACTGGCGCGAACCCGGCTGCTCGATGTGCCTGGGGATGAATCCCGATCGCCTGGCCCCCGGCGAGCGCTGCGCCTCGACCTCCAACCGCAACTTCGAGGGCCGCCAGGGGCGTGGCGGGCGCACCCACCTGATGAGCCCGATCATGGCCGCCGCCGCCGCTATCGCCGGCCGCATCGTCGACGTCAGAGAGTATTTGTGATCCGCTCCTCCCCCTCGATGGGGGAGGTGGCGCGAAGCGCCGGAGGGGGTGGTGCGGCGTCCCCACCCCACCCGACTGGCTAACGCCAGCCACCCTCCCCGTCGAGGGGAGGGAGGGGGGTCGCCCCGCCTAGAACAGCACCCGGGGATTCATCATCCGCCTGGGATCCAGCGCCGCGCGGATGGCGCGCAGGGCGGCGATCTCGGCCGGCGCCTTGTAACGCAGCGCCTCGGCGGTCTTCATCGTCCCCAGGCCATGCTCGGCGCTGATCGAGCCGCCGAGAGCGGCGGCGATGTCGTTGACGATGCGCGCCCCCTCATCGCGATGGGCGGCGTGGGCGCCCTGGTCGGCGCCGCTGGCGGCGAGCACGTCATAGTGGATGTTGCCATCGCCGACGTGGCCGAAGGCGTCGATGCGCACGCCGGGGAAGCGCGCTTGAAGGGCGGCGCCGGCCGTGTCGATGAAGGCCGGAACCGCGCCTACGGGGACGGCGATGTCGTGCTTCCAGGCCGCGCCTTCGCTTTTCTGGGCGGCCGACTGGTTCTCGCGCAGGGCCCAGAAGGCGGCGCCCTGGGCCTGGTTCTGAGCGATGGCGGCGTCGCTGATCAGGCCCGCGCCGAGGGCGCTCTCGAGCAGCTCTTGCATCACGGCCTCGGCGCCGTAGCCGCGTGGGCCGGCGATCTCGATCAGCACGCTCCACGGCGGGCGGCTAGCGAGCGGCGCGCGCGCGCCCGGCAGATGGGCGAGAACCAGCTCCATGCCGAGGGCGCCGATGATCTCGAACGCCTCCACCGCCTCGCCGCTGGCCTCCTTGGCGCGGGCGAGCAGCGCCAGCGCGGCGGCGGGGCTGGCGAGACCGACGAACGCCACCGACCGGGCCGGCAGCAGCGGGAAGAGCTTCAGCGCCGCGGCGGTGATCACACCCAAGGTGCCCTCGGCCCCGATCAGGAGCTGCTTGAGGTCATAGCCGGTGTTGTCCTTGCGCAGGCGGGTGAGGCCGTTCCACAGGGTCCCATCGGGCAGGACCGCCTCGATCCCCAGCACCAGGGCGCGCATGGTCCCATAGCGCAGCACCGCGGTGCCGCCGGCGTTGGTGGAGATCAGGCCGCCGATGGTGGCGCTGCCCTCCGAGGCCAGGCTGAGCGGGAAGCGGCGGCCCTTGCTGGCGGCGGCCTCGTGGGCGGCGGCGAGGGTGACGCCGGCCTCGGCGACCATCACGTCCTCGGCCGCGTCGACCGAGCGCACATGGTTCAGGCGCTGGGTGGACAGCAGGATCTCGCCCTTGGGGATCTGGCCGCCGACGAGGCCGGTGTTGCCGCCCTGGGGGGTGATGGCCAGGCCAGCCTCGGCGCACAGGCGCACCACCTCGGCGGCGATGGCCGGGGTTGCCGGCATGGCCAGGAGCGGCGTCTCACCCCGCCAGCGCTCGCGCCATTCCACCAGGAGAGGGGCCAGCTGCTCGGGATCCTGGCTCCAGCCGCCATCGCCGAGCGCCGCCTTCAGCCGATCGAGAGCCAGGGTCATGGCCCCAGCATAGGCCGTGGCGCTCAGCCGACCAGTCCGGCGGCGCGGCGCAGGCGATCGTTGATGGCTTCGCCCAGGCCCTCCTCGGGGATCGGGGCGACGGCGATGGCGGCGGGACGCTGGGCGTCGGCGGCGCGCAGCAGCGAAAACAGGCGCGCGGCGGCCTCGCCAAGATCGCCGGCCTGACTGAGGTTGAACGCTTCGGGATGGCCGGGTCCAAAGCCCAGCAACACCTCGCCCGGCCGGGCGTGCGCGGCGCCGAGGCGCAGCGATGCTTGCGGCGCATAGTGGCGGGTGAGGCGCCCGGGCGAGCGGCGCGCGTCGGCCTCGGCCTCGGCCAGGGGCCCGATCAAGGATTCGATGGCGGCCCGGGTTACCGCCCCCGGACGCAGCAGCCGCGGCGGGCCGTCGAGCAGCGAAACGACGGTCGATTCCAGGCCAATGGCGCAGGCTCCGCCATCGAGGCCGAGGGCCGCCGCAGCGCCGGTCTCGGCCATGGCGTCGGCGAAGGTGGTCGGACTGGGCCTTCCCGAGCGGTTGGCCGAGGGAGCGACGATCGGCCCCTTGAACGCCGCCAGAAGCGCGCGGGCGATGGGATGGGCAGGGGCGCGCACGGCCAGGGTGTCCAGCCCGGCGCGGGCCAGATCGCACACCGCCGATCCGGCTCTGGCCGGGGCGACGATGGTCAGCGGGCCGGGCCAGAAGGCGTCCGCCAGCGCCGTGGCGCGCGCATCGAGCTCGGCCAGGGCCTCGGCGTCACCGAGACCTTCCACGTGAGCGATCAACGGATTGAAGCTTGGCCGGCCCTTGGCGGCGTAGAGGGCGGCGACGGCGGCGGGGTTGGCGGCGTCGGCGGCCAGGCCATAGACGGTCTCGGTGGGCAGGATGACCAGCCGCCCGTCGCTGAGCGCCCGGGCTGCGTCCACGGCGTCCGCCAACCTAGCGCCGCCTGGCGGTGATGGCGATGGTCACCTGGACCTGGGCCGGCACGGTGGCGGTGGAGCGCCACTCCTTCTGACCAACCCCGAAGGCCAGGCGATCGAGGCCGATGGCGGCGTTCATCCGCGCCTCGCCGCCGTTGATCGCCAGGGTGAAGGGCAGGGTCAGCGGCCTGGTCACTCCGCGAAGGCTCAAGGCGCCGATGGCTTCATAGCGGCCGTGGCCCAGAGCCTTGAAGGCATGGGCGGTGAAGCTCGCGCGCGGGAACCTGGCCGCCGCCAGGAAGGTGTCGGTGGGCAGCGCCTGATCGCGGTCCTGATCGCCGGTGGCGACCGAGCCGACGTCGATGCTGGCGGTGACCGAGGATCCGGCGAGGTTGGCCGGATCGAAGCGGATGGCGGCGTCCCAGCGCGAGAAGCCGCCGGAAAACGCCGTGCCTTCGTAACTCGAGGCGAAGCGGATCTGCGAGGCGGCCTTGTCCACCGTCCAGCTCGGCGCGGGAGCGGCGCGCGCCGCGCCGGCCGCGAGTACCAGGAAGAGGGTGGCGAGGAGCCGGCTCATGCCGGCCGCCTGAGGAACGGGGCCATGCGCCAGACGACCTCGTCGTGCTTGATGAACTGGTGGCGCAGCGCCGCGCCAACATGGAGGACGATGAGCGCGTAGGCGAGCTTGGCCCCGGCGCTGTGGATGCTGAGAAGCAGGGCGTGAGTGCGGTGCATCTGGCTCGCCGGCAAGTGGGTGAACGGACCATAGGCCGGGAAATGCGCCAGGTTGAAGAACGAGATCGGATACATGCCGATGGTGTTGCTGGCCGAAACCATCAGCCAGCCGGTGATCGGCATGCCGATCATGACCCCGTAGAAGAGGACATAAACGGTGCAGGCGGCCGCCCGCTCCCAGCCCCTCACGTGGGCGGGCAGGGGCGGCGGGGGCGAGATGAACCGCCAGGCCAGGCGGGCCAGCGACAGGACGAGGATGGTGATCCCCACCGGCTTGTGGATCTGGATGATCGCCACCTTGGCCAGGCCATGCAGGGTGTTGAAATACCAGGCGAGGCCAATATTGGTGATCAGCAGGATGGCGATCAGCCAATGCAGGCTCATGGCCACGGCGTTGTAGCGGCGAGCGTCGGCCATCATCGTTCGGTTGCGTTCCCAATCATCACCTGTGCTCAAACTCGGCGTCGACTTCCAAGCTTACGTCGTCGCCGACCAGGCCCAGAAAACGGCGCGAGCCGAAATCCGAGCGCTTGATCTCGGCGGTTGCGGCAAACCCGGCCACAGTCCCGAAGGGAAAGCCGTGGCCGACGCCGACGAAGCTCACCTGAAGCGTGACCGGCCGGGTAACCCCGCGCAGGGTCAGATCGCCGGTGATGGTTCCACTCTTCCCGTCGGCGGCGGGGCTCACCGCGGTGGAGACGAAGGTCGCCTTGGGATAGCGGCTGGCGGCCAGGAAATCCTCGGCGAACGCCTTTGAGTGTTGGTTCCCGACATCGAGGCTGGTCACATCGACGCTGGCCTCCAGATGGGTCGCCTCCGGATGGGCGGGATCCCAGGTGAAGGTCCCCGCCAGCTTGTCGAAGCGCACGGCGTAGTAGACGACGCCAAGGTGTTTCACCTTGGCGATCAGACTCGCGTGGCTGGCGTCGAGCGTCCAGTGGCCGGCCGGCATATCGGCCGGATTGGTCGACGCAGCCAGCGCCGGCCAGGCGAACAAGACGGCGGCGAGGGCGATCGGCAAGCGGCGCATCTGGACCCTTCGAGTCAATCGGCCCCGGCGCGCCGGAGCGCTCGACGAGCCAAGGATATGCTCTAAATAGCCCCGCCGCCCACCAGGGGTTCATTGATGACCTATAAAGCGCCGGTTCGCGATCTCACGTTCGCCCTCGCCTCGGCGGCCGAGTTCGCCAGTCTGGAGAAGCTGTTTCCCGACCTGGACGCGGAGACCGTGAGCGCGGTTCTGGAGGGCGCCGGGGCGCTGGCCGCCGATGTCCTGGCCCCACTCAACCGGGCGGGCGACACCCACGGGGCGAGGTTCGAGAACGGCAAGGTGATCGCCGCGCCGGGATTCGCCGAGGCCTACCGCCAGTTCGCCGCCGGCGGCTGGAACGGGCTGTCCGCCGATCCGGCCTTCGGCGGCCAGGGCCTGCCCAGAGCCCTGGAGCTGGCGGTGTTCGAGATGGTCCAAGGGGCCAACATGGCCTTCGGCCTCTGCCCCATGCTCACCCTGGCGGCGATCGAGGCCCTCAGCCTGCACGGGACCGACCGCCAGAAGGGGCTTTATCTGCCGAGGCTGATCTGTGGCGAGTGGACCGGGACGATGAACCTCACCGAGCCGCAATCGGGCTCGGACCTGGGAGCCATCGCCATGCGCGCCGAGGCCGACGGGATTGGCGGCTGGCGCCTGAGCGGCCAGAAGATCTTCATCACCTGGGGCGACCACGACGTCGCCGACAACATCGTCCACATGGTGCTGGCGCGCCTGCCCGACGCCCCGGCCGGCTCGCGCGGGCTGACCCTGTTCCTGGCCTCCAAGCGCGCCGTCGGCGATGACGGCGCGCTGGGCGCGGCCAACGCCATCCGGCCGGCGAGCATCGAGCACAAGCTCGGCATCCACGGCTCGCCCACCTGCGTCATGCTGTACGAGGGGGCCAAGGCGGAGATGGTCGGCGCCCCCAACCAGGGCCTGGCCAACATGTTCGTGATGATGAACGCCGCCCGCCTGCAGGTCGGGGTCCAGGGCGTGGGCCTGGCCGAGCGCGCCTACCAGCAGGCGCTGGCGTTCTCGCTGGAGCGCAGCCAGGGCCGCTCGGCGTGGACCGGGGCGCAGCCCTCGCGCCTGTTCGATCATCCGGACGTCCGCCGAACCCTGATGCTGGTCAAGGCCAGGATCGAGGCCGCCCGCGCCCTGTGCCTGGCCACCGGCGTCGCCGCCGACATCGCCCGCCTGGCGCTCAATCCGGTCGACCGCGACAAGGCCCGCCTGCGCGAGGAGATCCTGACCCCGGTGGCCAAGGCGTGGTCGACGGACATGGCGGTGGAGGCGGCGTCCCTCTGCCTGCAGGTGCACGGCGGCATGGGCTTCATCGAGGAGACCGGCGCCGCCCAGCACTATCGCGACGCCCGCATCCTGCCGATTTACGAGGGAACCAACGGCATCCAGGCGATCGATCTGATGGGCCGCAAGCTGGCGCTGGGCAAGGGCGCGGCGGTGCGCGAACTGGTCAGCGACATCGTCCCCACCGCCGCCGAGCTCAAGAGCGCCGAGGATGGCTGGCTGCACGCGGTCGGCCACCACCTGGAGGCCGGCCTGGCCGCGGCCCAGGCGGCCAGCGGCTGGCTGATCGAGCGCCGCGGCCACGCCCAGCCCGACGCCCTGGCCGGGGCGACACCCTACCTCAGGCTGCTGGGCGATGTGGTCGGCGGCTGGATGCTGGGCAAGGAGGCGCTGGCGGCCTCGAAGATGATCGCCGCCGGCGAGGGCGATCAGGCCTGGCTGCGCACCCGGATCGGCCTGGCCCGGGTGTTCGCCCACCAGGTGCTGGCCCAGGCGCCGGGCCTCGCCCAGGCGGTGACCCAGGGGGCGGTGGACCTGTTCCGCGCCAGCCCGGAATCGCTCGGGGCTTAGCGGCCCCCTCGCGGCTATCGCCTGGGTCGCTAGCGCCCGCGCTTCGGCGTCGGCTCGCGGCGGGCGGCGGCCAGGGTGAGGATGAACCCGGCCAGGACGTCCAGCAGCACCATCAGGGTGATCAGGAAGAAGGTCGAGGTGGCGAAGGCCGCCGCCAGCAGCATTTCGGCCAGGCAGATCACGAACAGGGCGATGGAGAGGCCATGATTGATCGCCGCCACCCGCCGGTCGTGGGTCGACTTGACCAGCTCGACGAACATCACCACCAGGGCGGCGGCGATGAGCAAATCGGCCAGACTCACCGGCCACACCCCGCCAGGGGCGGTGCGCATCTGGAACACCGGCGCGGTCAGGCGGGCGTCGAGGCCGGTGGCGGCGAACGAGCCCACCAGGCCGAGAGCCAGGAGGTTGTAGGCGGCGACCGGCAGCAGCAGCAGCGGGAAGGCGGCGAAAGCTTTGCCCATGACGCCCCTCTTACCGCGATTCCGGACTAGCTTTCGACGATCTCGCCGGGATCGCGCGCCCGTCCCTTGAGCCACAGCACCCCGGCCAGGTCGACGATCCCCGCCGCCGCGCGGCCGAGATTCGAATACTTCGAGGCCCCATGGCGGCGCGGCCGGTGGCTGACCGGCAGGAAGGCGATCGCGTAGCCTTCGCGCCGCATCATCGCCGGCAGGAAACGGTGCAGGTGATCGAAATAGGGCAGGGCCAGGAAGGCCGCGCGCCGGAAGGCCTTGAGCCCGCAGCCGGTGTCGGCCGCCCCATCGGCCAGCAGGGCGCCGCGGATGGCGTTGGCCGCCAGCGAGGCCCAGCGCTTGGAGGCGGTGTCCTGGCGGTCGGTGCGCTCGCCGCCCACCAGCCCCAGGCGCGGCGGTCCGGCGCGCAGGGCTTCGACCAGCACCGGCGCGTCGGCCGGATCGTTCTGGCCATCGCCATCCAGGGTGACGATGATCGGCGCGCTGGCCGCCTGCACTCCGGTGCGGATGGCCCGGCTCTGGCCGGCGTTGCCGGTGTGGGCGATCACCCGCAGGCAGGGAATCTCGCTTTTCAGAGCCGCCAGCGCCGCGCCCACGCCATCATCGCTGGCGTCGTCGATGAAGATGATCTCCACCGCCTGACCGGCGAAGGCGGCGGCGATCTCGCGCGCCAGCGACGGCGCGGCGCCGGCTTCGTTGAAGACCGGGACGACGATGGAGATCTCTGGCGCCGGGCCGCTCATCCCTTGGTCATAGCCGAAATCCGCCGCCGGCGTGTGCTAACAAGGGCGCATGAGTCTTGAGGGGCGACTGGAGTCATGGGGCCGCGGCTGGCGCGGTCCGGCCCTGGCGGGCGTGGTGGCGCTGATCGCCGGCCTGCCCGGCCTTCTGGCTCTGCCGCCGCTCGACCGCGACGAATCGCGCTTCGCCGAAGCTTCGGCGCAGATGCTGGAGAGCGGCGACTTCGTCAGCCCCCGGTTCCAGGACACGCCCAGGTTCAAGAAGCCGGCCGGCATCTACTGGCTGCAGGCCGCCTCCACCGCGGCGATCGGCAGGGTCGAGGACCGCCAGATCTGGACCTACCGCATCCCCTCGCTGCTGGGGGCGATGCTGGCCGCCGCCGCGTGCGCCTGGGGGGCTGGCGCCTTCCTGCAACCGGGGGCCAGCCTGATGGCCGGGGCCCTGCTCGGCTCGACCTTCCTGCTCTCGGCCGAAGCGGCGATCGCCGCCGCCGATGGGGTGCTGGCCGGCGCGGTCACCCTGGCCATGGCGGCGCTGGCGAGGCTGTATCTGGCGGCGCGTGGCGGCCCCGCCGCCGGCGGCCGGGTAAAGGCTCTGTTCTGGGCCGGATTGATCGCCTCGGTCCTGGTCAAGGGTCCGATCGGACCGATGGTCGTGGTCCTGACCATGATCGCGCTGTCGATCTGGGACCGGAGCGGGCGATGGCTGAAAACCATCGGCTGGGGTTGGGGGCTGATCGCCCTGCTGGCCATCGCCGGCCCGTGGGCGATGGCGGTCACGGTGGCCAGCGACGGTGGCTTCTGGGGGGCCTCGCTGGGCGGCGATCTCATGCCCAAGCTCGCCGGCGCCGCCGAGCATCACGGCGAGCCGCCGGGGTTCTACATTCTGCTGGCCCCGCTGATGTTGTTCCCGGCCACCCTGGCCCTGCCCGCGGGCCTGCTGGCCGGCTGGCGGCTGCGGGCCGAGCCGGCAGTCCGTTTCGCCCTCTGCTGGCTGATCCCGGCGTGGCTGGTGTTCGAGGCCGTGCCGACCAAGCTGATCCATTATCCGCTGCCGCTCTATGGGGCCCTGGCGTGGCTCATGGCGGTGGCGCTCACCAAGCCGCCAAATTCCTGGGCGCGGCGCATCGGTATCGTTCTGGCCATCCTGGCGGCGCTGGTGTTCGCCGCGTTGGGTCCGGCCGCCCTGGCCAGGCTGGGCGATGCCCGCGGTTCAGGCTGGGCGCTGCTGGCGGCCGGCCTCTACCTCCTCGCCGGCGCGACGATGGCCTGGCTGGCGCGCTCGCCGGCCAGGGGGCTGATGCTGGGCGGCGCGGCGGCGCTGGCCGCGCACGCGGTACTGCTGGGCCTGGTGCTGCCGGGCCTGCGCCCGCTGTGGCTCTCCAACCGCGCTGCCAGGGCGCTCAGCGCCGCCGGGGCCAGTCCGCGCCAGGGCGTCTTCCCCGGCCCGGTGACCGTGGCCGGCTATGAGGAGCCGAGCATCGTCTTCCTGCTCGGAACCGACACCGAGCTGGGTGACGCCCAGGCGGCGGCCGACGCCATCGCCGATGGCCGCCCGGCGATCGTCGAGGCGCGCCAGGGCCCGGCCTTCCAGGCGGCGCTGGCGGCGATGGGAACCAAGGCCCGGCGCGCCGGCGAAGGCGCGGGACTCGATTATTCCAACGGCGCGCACGATGTATTGCAGATCTTCCTGCCGGAGCATCCACCCGAGGCCGAACCATGAGCCGTCCTATCGAAATCGTCGAAGTCGGCGCCCGCGATGGCCTGCAGAACGAGAAGGCGGTGCTGGAGCCGCATGACCGCACCGAGTTCATCAAGCGCCTGGAGGCCGCCGGGGCCCGACGCATCGAGGCAGTGAGCTTCGTCAATCCGCGCCGGGTGCCGCAGATGGCCGGGGCCGAGGAGATCATGGCCGCCCTGCCGCGCGAGGAGGGCCGGGTGCGTATCGGCCTGGTGCTCAACGAGCGTGGCTGGGACCGCGCCGTGGCCAGCGCCTGCGACGAGGCCAACGTCGTCGTCTGCGCCACCGACGCGTTCGGCATCCGCAACCAGGGGGCCGATGTCGCCGCCCAGCTGGAGGCCCTGGCGGCCATTGTCGCCAAGCGCGAGCTGGATGGCGGGCCGCCGATCACGCTCACCGTCTCGGCGGCCTTCGGCTGCCCGTTCGAGGGCGAGGTTCCCGAGGCCAGGGTGGTAGGCATCGTCACCCGCGCCGCCGAGCTCGGCATCGGCGAGATCGCCCTGGCCGACACCATAGGCGTCGCCGATCCGTGGACGGTGAAGGCGCGCATCGCCGCCGCGCGCCGGGCCGCGCCCGCCGCCCGCCTGCGGCTGCATTTCCACGACACCCGGGGCGCGGGCCTGGCCAACGCCTTCGCCGGCGTCGAGGCCGGCGTCGACGTCCTCGACGCCAGCTGCGGGGGCCTGGGCGGCTGCCCGTTCGCCCCGGCGGCCACCGGCAACATCGCCACCGAGGACCTGGTCTACATGCTCGGCCGGGCGGGGTTCGAGACCGGCTATGACCTCGACAAGCTGATCGGCAC
>DASYGN010000065.1:0-6399 GCA_035999625.1 Caulobacteraceae bacterium
TCGGTGGTCACGCAAACGCCGCCGCCGAGCGAAGCCACCTCGCGCACCGCTTTGCCGAGGCGGAGACTCGCGCCGGCCCGTTCGGCCAGGCGCAGCTGGGCGGCGATGCAGCGCTCGGGATGGAGCACCCCGGCGCCGGGCTCGAAATACCCGTGCTCGTGGTCGTGGATGCGGAACATCGGCCAGCGGGCGCGAACCTCGGCCGGCGACAGGATCTCATGGGCGATGCCAAACGCCCTGGCCGCCGCGACCGTGGTTTCCAGAAAATTGGTCTTGCCGTGATGAGCCGCACCGAGGCCGGATCGGCTGATCAGCAGCGCGCCGGTGGTGCGCATCAGGGTCTCGCCGGTCTCGGCCTCGAACTCGCGCCAGAGCGCGTGCGCGCGCAACGCCAGGGGGACATACTCCAGGCCCTCGCCGATGGCCTGGCGGGTGATGCGGCTCTCGCCGTGGCTGGAGCCCCGATCGTGTGGCGGCGTGAAACGATCGATGCCGAGGACCTTGGCCCCGCGCCGGGCCGCCTGCGCCAGCGTCGCGGCCCCCGCCGCTCCCAGCCCCACGACAATGAGATCGAGCGCCTCGCCGCTCATGCCTCTAGGCTGAGCAATGACGCGTTGCCGCCGGCCGAGGTGGTGTCCACGGTCCAGGTGCGCTCGACGCAGAACCGCGGCAGATAGTGCGGTCCGCCGGCCTTGGGTCCGGTGCCCGACAGCCCCTCGCCGCCGAACGGCTGCACCCCCACCACCGCGCCGATCATCGAGCGGTTGACATAGAGATTGCCGACCCGCGCCCGGGCCCTGACCGCCTCGGCGGCCGAGCCGATGCGGGTGTGCACGCCCAGGGTCAGGCCATAGCCGCTGGCCATCACCGCCTCGACGGTCTCATTCATCCGCCCGGCCTTGAAGGTGACCACGTGGAGGATCGGGCCGAACACTTCGCGATCGAGGTCACCGATGTGGTCGAGGCGGATCAGGGTTGGCGCGACGAAAGTTCCGCGCTCGGTTCCCGTCGGCAGCGCCAGGCGATGAAGGACGCGCGCCCGCCAGCGCTCGACATGGGCCTCGATGCGGGCCTTGGCCTCGGCGTCGATCACCGGGCCGATGTCGGTGGCCGGATCGGCCGGATCGCCGATGACCAGCTCATCCATGGCCCCCTGGAGCATGGTGAGGATCGGCTGGGCGACATCCTCGTGCAAGCACAGCAGGCGCAGAGCCGAACAGCGCTGGCCGGCGGAGAGGAAGGCCGAGGTGATCACATCGGCCGTCACCTGCTCGGGAAGGGCGGTGGAATCCACCAGCATGGCGTTGAGGCCGCCGGTCTCGGCGATCAGCGGAACCAGCGGCCTGGACTCATCTTCGAGCAGGGCGCGGGCGATGCGCCGGGCGCTGGCGGTCGAGCCGGTAAAGGCGACCCCCGCTACGCGCGGATCGGCCACCAGGGCGGCGCCGACCTCGGCTCCGCCTGGAACCAGATGCACGACCTCGGCGGGAACCCCCGCCTCCAAGGCCAGGCGCACCGCGTGGGCGGCGATCAGCGGCGTCTGCGGGGCCGGCTTGGCGATGACGCTGTTGCCGCTCACCAGAGCGGCGGTGATCTGGCCAAGAAAGATGGCCAGGGGAAAGTTCCACGGGCTGACGCAGGCGAACACGCCCCGGCCGGACAGGGAGAGCTCGTTCAGCTCGCCGGTCGGCCCCGGCAGGCGCAGCGGGGCGGCGTGGCGACGCGCCTGCAGGGCGTAGTAGCGGCAGAAATCGACCGCCTCGCGCACCTCGCCGAGCGCATCGCCGATGGTCTTGCCGGCTTCGCGCACCGCCAGCGCCATCAGAGCGGCGCGGTCGCGTTCGAGAAGATCCCCCAGCCGCTCGATGATCTGGGCGCGCTCGCCCGGCGCCCTGGCGTTCCACGCCGGCTGCGCGGCCAGGGCGGCCGCCACGGCGTCCGAGACGGTGGCCTCGCTCGCTTCGATCACCGCGCCGGCGGAGCGGTCATGATCGGCTGGATCGACTACCGCGCGCAGCGCCCCGCTCGCCTCGCGGCCGCGCACGATCGGCGCCGCGCGCGCGCCGGATTTCCAGGCCGCGCTCATCTGGTTCACGGTCTTGGCCACCACCGCCGCATCCGAGAGATCCAAGCCCGCGGAATTGATCCGCTCGGCCCCGAACAGGTGCGCCGGCGCGGGAATGGCCGGATGCGGCGCGAACCCGTGCGCCTCGGCCTCCTCGACCGGGTCGGCCAGGAGCACGTCATCGCTGACATTGGCGGCCCCGATCTGATGGACGAAGCTGCTGTTGGCCCCGTTCTCCAGCAGGCGGCGGACCAGGTAGGCCAGGAGGTCGCGGTAGCCGCCCACCGGGGCGTAGACCCGCACCGCGACGCCGCGCTCGGCCATCAAGCCGTCGTAAAGGCCCTCGCCCATGCCGTGCAGGCGCTGGAACTCGAACGCCCGCCCCTCGCCGGCCCACTCCATTACCGTGGCGACGGTGAGCGCGTTGTGGGTGGCGAAAGCCGGGTACAAGCTCGCCGTTTCCAGGAGCGCGCGGGCGCAGGCCATGTAGCTGACATCGGTGGCGGTCTTGCGCGTGAACACCGGGTAGTCGGCCAGCCCGCGCTCCTGCGCCCGCTTTATCTCGGTGTCCCAGTAGGCGCCCTTGACCAGCCGGACCATCATTCGCCGCCCGGTGGCCGCACTCAACGCTCCGGCCCAGTCGATCACCGCCGGGGCCCGGCGCTGATAAGCCTGGACGGCCATCCCCAGGCCATCCCAGCCGGCCAGCGATGGATCGCGCGCCGCGCCCTCGATGATGGTCAGCGACATCTCCAGCCGCTCGGCCTCCTCGGCATCCACGGTCAGGCCGACGCCGCCGTCCTTGGCCAGCCGGGCCAGCTCGATCAGCGCACCGGTGAGTTCGGCGACGGCGCGGCCCGCCTGCAGGGGTTCATAGCGAGGGTGCAGCGCCGAGAGCTTCACCGACACCGAATCGCGGCTGATGACATCGCCGTCGAGGCCCGCCTCGGCGCCGACGCTGCGGATGGCGGCGCGATAGGCTTCCCGATAGGTCTCGGCGTCGGGGGCCGTGCGCGCGCCCTCGCCAAGCATGTCGAAGGAGTAGCGGAAGGCGCGATTGGCTCCCCGGTCGGCGCGCCGCAAGGCTTCGCCGATGGTGCGGCCGAGCACGAACGCCTCGCCCATGCGCTGCATCGCGCTGGCCACCCCGGCGCGGATGGCCGGCTCGCCGACCCGCGCCACCAGGCCGCGCAGGGTATCGCCGCTCGCCGACGCTTCGCTGAGGGATTGGGCGACAATGAGCCCCAGGGTGGCGCTGTTGACCAGCACCGAACTGGCTTCGCCCAGGTGCCCGCGCCAGTCGCCCTTGGCCAGCTTGTCGCGGATCAGGGCGTCCGCTGTGCCCGCGTCCGGCACCCGCAGATAGGCCTCGGCCAAGCCGAGCAAGGCGGCGCCTTCCTCGCTCGAGAGAGCGTATTCCTGCAAAAAGCGATCGATCCATCCGGCCCGGCCCGGGGCGCGCAGCGCCGCCAGCAAGGCGCCGGCCTGGCTGCGCACCCGCTGGCGCTCGTCCCCGCTCAGGCGCGCGCGCGCAGCCAGCGACTGGACCGCCTCGGTCTCAGGCCGGCGGTAGAGGGGAGCGATGGCGCGGCGGGCGGCGTCGAGAGCCGACGGAGACATGGGGCGGGCAAATAGGATAGTCTGGATCGCGACGCAATTTTGCTCGGCAGGCGTGATTTGACGGGTCCGCCTTGGGAGTTTCGATATGACCCGACTGCTCACCGTCCTGATCGCCGGGACGCTGCTGGCTGGCGTGGCCCGGGCGCAGGAAGCGATTCCGACCGCCGCCAGCGGCGCCGATGGCGGCGCGCCGGCGGCCGCGCCCGGCGCTCCGGTGATGCTGTCGCGCGCGCGCTCCGGGTTCGATGATCGCGGACCGGTCGCCATCGGTCCGTGTGGCGTCGCTCGCGACATCGACGGCGTGCCGGCCAAGCCCGACAAGACCCCGCATGGCGAAGTGTGGGCGGGCGTCGGCACCCACGGCTACCGCCAGGCCGGCGGCGCCGTCTGCATCCCGGTTGGCGACCATGCCCAGGTGACGCTGGCGGTGGACGCGGCGCATTGGGGTCGCCGCTGAACTAATTCAGACTTGTCGACCGCCCCCACTTGACTCGACAAGCGTCACGGTTCACGGAACGTTTCGTGAACATCTGACTGGGGAGAACGACCATGAATACGCGTTCCGTAGCCATCGCGGCGATGGCGATGATGATTGCCGGACCCTCGCTCGCGGCGCCCAAGCCGCGGGTCAACGAGGTCTGCCTGGCTGACTTCCACAAGCTGTGCTCGAGCGAGGCGCTGGGCCGGGGCGTGGTGATCCGCTGCGCGCGGGCGCACATCGATCAGGTGGCGCCGGACTGCAAGACCGCTGTGGAGGCGGCCAATGCTCTCAATGAGGCGCGCCGGGCGGCCAAGGCGGCCAGGCGTACCGCCGCCAAGGCGGACACCACCAAAGCCGCCAGCTAGAGTAGAGGGCGGCGCAGCGGGCGCAGCCACGCGCACGCCCGCTGCGCCGAGACCTTCCGCCATCAACGGACTTGACCGCGTCCCTGCTCCGCGCTCACCACTGCGCCATGGGCGCCGCGCAAGACACGGACGTGCCGCAAGAGCTGGCGGAACTGCGTCATTCGATCGACAACATCGATGCGGCGGTGCTGCATCTGCTGGCCGAGCGGTTCAAATGCACGCGCAAGGTCGGGGCGCTCAAATCGCGCCTCGACATGCCGCCGGCGGACCCGGCCCGCGAAGCCCAGCAGATCCAGCGCCTCAAGCGGCTGGCGGCCGAGGCCGATCTCGACCCGGACTTCGCCGAGAAGTTTCTCGCCTTCCTGGTGACCGAGGTCATTCGCCACCACCAGATCATCCGGCGCGACGGTCCCGACGCCGTCCGGCCGCGGAAGGCCTGATGACTGGCCCACCCCGCGGCGCGGCGGCAGCCATTGTCGGCGCCGGCGATTTCATCGGCGCGGCGATCGCCGAGAAGTTCGCCGCCGAGGGCTTCACCGTGTTCGGCGGGCGCCGGCGCGGGGATCAGCTGGCGCCGCTCAAGGCGCGCATCGAGGCCGCCGGCGGCCGCTTCGAGGGCCGCTCCCTGGATGCGCGCAACGAGGCCGACGTGGCCGCCTTCCTGGGCGCCGCCGACGCCGCCGAGCCCTTGGAAGTGGTGGTGTTCAACGTCGGGGCCAACGTCAACTTCCCCATCCTGGAGACCACCGAGCGGGTGTTCCGAAAGGTCTGGGAAATGGCTTGCCAGGCGGGTTTCTTCACCGGCCGCGAGGCGGCCCGGCTCATGCTGGCGCATGGTCGCGGGTCGATCTTTTTCACCGGCGCCACCGCCTCGGTCCGCGGCGGCGAGGGCTACGCGGCCTTCGCCAGCGCCAAGGCCGGGCTCAGGGCCGTGGCCCAGTCGATGGCCCGCGAACTCGGCCCGAAGAACATTCACGTCGCCCATCTGATCATCGACGCCGGCGTCGACACCGCCTTCGTCCGCGAGCGGATCGCCAAGGCCCGCGGCGCCGAGGCGCTGGAGAGCCTGCCGGCCGACGCGCTGATGGCCCCGACCTCGATCGCCAACGCCTACTTCGCGCTCCACCAGCAGTCCCGTGATGGCTGGACCTTCGAGCTCGATTTGCGCCCGTTCGCCGAGAGGTGGTGATGGAGACGCCCGAGTTCCTGTTCGATTTCGGCAGTCCCAACGCCTACCTGGCGCACAAGGTCATCCCCGCGATCGAGGCCCGGACCGGGGCCCGATTCCTCTATCGGCCGGTGCTTCTGGGCGGGGTGTTCAAGGCCACCGGCAACCGCTCGCCGGCCGAGGCCTACGCGGGCATCCCGGCCAAGCTGGCCTATGAGGCGCTCGAAACCCGACGCTTCGTCGCCCGCCATGGGTTGTCGGCGTTCCGGATGAATCCGCACTTTCCGGTCAACACGCTGGCGATCATGCGCGGGGCCGAGGCGGCGCGGGAGCTGGACCTGTTCGCGGCCTATGTGGAGCGGGTGTTCGCGGCCATGTGGGAAGCGGGCCGCAAGATGGACGATGCTTCGGTGATCGCCGCCACCCTCAGCGAGGCCGGCCTCCCCGCCGACCGCCTTATCTCCCTTGCGCAATCCCAGCCAATCAAGGATCGGCTGCTGGCCAACACCATGGCCGCCGTCGATCGGGGCGTGTTCGGCTCGCCGAGCTTCTTCGTCGGCGAGCAGCTCTACTTCGGCAAGGACCGGCTGCGCGAGGTCGAGGAGGCGCTCGCCGCCTGAATCGCCTCGGCGCCCTGGGCGTCGAAGAAACCGTCCGGGTCTTCCACCTCGACCAGCCGGCCACGGCGGAACTCGATGAA
>DASYGN010000067.1:0-50495 GCA_035999625.1 Caulobacteraceae bacterium
CGCAGAGGCGCGGGCGGTGATCGACGCCCAGGTGGCGTCCATCCGGGACGGGTGGGCCGAAGCCTGCGACGCGGCCCGGCTGGGGCCGGTGGAGCGCGCGTTTCTGTGGGGACGCCAGTTCCTCAACGACTATGCATTCGACGGCTACGACCCCGGGTAGAGCGGGTCGCGCGGGGCTTCCACCCGGATGGGCGAGGACAAGGCGTCCCAGGTCTGGGGGACCGGCGCGCGGTCGACCTGGTGGCGCCAGTGGATGGCCGGCCGGGCCGCATCGAGCTGACACTGCACTAAATGCTGATAGCCGTAATCCCCCGATCCAGGACACGGTTCGCAAGCGGCGAACTTCCGTCTATGACGGCCAACGGGACGCGAGAACAACCGTGGAGCGTGAATGAGCGACTGGAGCCCACACGCGACAAGCTCCTATGGCCGCCCCGGCCGCCCTCGCTGGAGCGGCCCCATCCGCGTCCTGGCGGTGATCGTCATCGTGGTCGTCCTGGCGGCGCTGCTCACCTATTGCGTCGGCCACGCCGGCGGCGGGCGCGGCGGGCGAGGCGGGCGCGGCGGCGCCTATGCCCGGCCGGCGATCACGGTCGGTATCGCCAAGGCGGCCCTCGGCGATATTCCGATCGAGGTCGAGGCGCTGGGCACGGTGACGCCGGTATCGACGGTGAGCATCAACGCCCGGGTCTCGGGCATGCTCGAGAACGTCGACTTTCGCGAGGGGCAGATGGTGCGCAAGGGCCAGCTCCTGGCCCAGATCGATCCGCGGCCGTTCCAGGCCAGCCTCGACCAGGCGCGCGGGACGCTGGCCCACGACGAGGCCAACCTCGCCGGCGCCGAGCGCGATCTGGCGCGCTACGCCACCCTGCACGCCCAGGATTCGATCGCCACCCAGACCTATGACGACCAGTTGGCCACCGTGCGTCAGCTGAAAGCCCAGGTGGCCGGCGACAAGGCCAACGCCGAGGGCGCGGCGCTCAATCTGGCCTTCACCCGCATCAGCGCGCCGATTTCCGGCCGCGTCGGCCTGCGCCAGATCGATCCCGGCAATGAGATCACCGCCAACCAGTCGACGCCGTTCACCGTGCTCACCCAGACCGATCCGATCACGGTGGTGTTCTCGGTGCCCGAGGGTGATATCGGCCCGATCACCCAGCATGGCGGGGCGGGCCTGACCACCACCGCCTACGATCGCGCCGGCGGCGCGGTCCTGGCCGTCGGCCGCCTCTCGACCCTCGACAACCTGATCGACACCACCACCGGCACGGTCAAGGCCAGAGCCTCGTTCCCCAACCCCGGCGGCAAGCTGTTCCCCAACCAGTTCGTCAACGTCACCTTGCTGGTCAACACCCTTCGCGGCCAGATCGTGGTCCCGACCACCGCCGTCCGCCATGGGCCGCAGGGGGATTTCGTGTGGCTGATGCAGCCCGACGAGACGGTGCGCTCGCGGCTGGTCAAGGTCGGACCCGGAACCGCCGAGACGGTGTCCATCGTCTCCGGCCTCCAGGTCGGCGATCAGGTGATCACCGATGGCGGCGATCGTCTGCGCGATGGCGCCAAGGTGGTCCTGCCGGGGCAGATTCCGAGCGGATACGGCGGCCGCGGCGGACGTGGCGGCCACGGCGGTCACCATAGGCATGGCGGCCAGGGAGGCGGCGGCCAGGGTGGCGGGGGACAGGGCGGCGCCTAGCCCGTGAATCCCTCGCGCCCCTTCATCGAGCGGCCGATCGCCACCTCGCTGCTGATGGCGGCGATCCTTCTGGCCGGGATGGTGGCCTTCCGCTTCCTGCCGCTCTCGGCCCTGCCCGAGGTCGACTACCCGACCATCCAGGTGCAGACCTCCTATCCTGGCGCCAGCCCGGAAGTGATGGCGACCACGGTCACCGCGCCGCTGGAAGTCCAGTTCGGCCAGATGTCGCAGCTCAACCGGATGAGCTCGGTCAGCTCCGGCGGCTCCTCGGTGATCACCCTGCAGTTCGACCTCAACCTCGGCCTGGACGTGGCCGAGCAGGAGGTGCAGGCGGCGATCAACGCCTCCACCAGCTTGTTGCCCACCGATCTGCCGGCGCCGCCGACCTACGCCAAGGTCAACCCGGCCGACGCCCCGGTGCTCACCCTGGCCCTGACCTCGAAGACGGTCCCGTTGACCGAGGTCGAGAGCTATGGCGATCAGTTGCTCGGCCAGAAGATCTCCCAGCTATCGGGGGTCGGCCTGGTCTCGGTCAGCGGCGGCCAGAAACCGGCGGTGCGGATCCAGGCCGACCAGCAGCGCCTAGCCTCCTATGGCCTGTCGCTCAATCAGCTGTCGAGCGCCATCGCCTCGGCCAACGCCAATGGCGCGAAAGGCAGTTTCGATGGCCCGACCCGCTCCTACACCATCGACGCCAACGACCAGCTGCTGACCGCGGCCGACTACGCGGGCCAGATCATCGCCTATCAGGGCGGCGCGCCGATCCGGCTGTCGGACGTGGCCAATGTCGTCGCCGGGGCCGAAAACACCGAGCTCGGGGCCTGGTACAACCGCACCCCCGCGGTGCTGCTCAACATCCGCCGCCAGCCGGGGGCCAACGTGATCAGCACCGTCGATCACATCAAGGCCACGCTGCCCGGCCTTTCGGCCGCCCTGCCGGCCGGGGTCAACGTCCAGGTGGTCACCGACCGCACCACCGGCATCCGCGCCTCGGTCCACGATGTCGAGTTCGAACTGGTGCTGGCGGTCGCCCTGGTGGTGGCGGTGATCTTCGTCTTCCTGCGCAGCCTGCCGGCGACCTTCATCGCCAGCGTCGCCGTGCCGGTCTCGCTCGTCGGCGCCTTCGGCCTGATGTATCTGTTCGGCTTCTCGCTCAACAACCTGACCCTGATGGCGCTGACCATCGCCACCGGGTTCGTGGTCGACGACGCCATCGTCATGATCGAGAACATCGCCCGCTACATCGAGGCCGGCGAAAGCGCCATGGCCGCCGCGCTCAAGGGCGCGCAGCAGATCGGCTTCACCATCATTTCGCTGACCGTGTCGCTGATCGCGGTGCTGATCCCGCTGCTGTTCATGGGCGATGTGGTCGGGCGCCTGTTCCGCGAGTTCGCCATCACCCTGGCGGTGACCATCGTCATCTCGGCGGTGGTTTCCCTGACCCTGACCCCGACCCTGGCGGCGCGCTGGCTGAAGATCGACGATCCCCTCGAGCACAGCCGCTTCGGCCAGGCGACCAAGCGCCTGATCGATGGCGTGATCGCCCGTTACGACCGGGCGCTCACCTTCGTTCTCGACCGCGAGGCGGCGACCACGGTGGTCGCCCTGGCCACCCTGGTCCTGACCGCGATCCTGTTCGTGATCATCCCCAAGGGCCTGTTTCCGACCCAGGACACCGGCGTCATCCAGGCGGTGACCGAGGCCAATCAGTCGATCTCCTACCAGGGCATGGCGGCGCTGCAGCAGAAGCTCGCCGAGCGCCTGTTGAGGGATCCCGACGTCGCCAGCCTGACCAGCTTCATCGGCGTCGATGGCACCAACACCACCCTCAACAACGGCCGTATGCTGATCAACCTGGCCCCGTTCGGCCACCGCACCAGCGCGCCGGCGGCGATTCTCGATCGGCTGCGGCGCGAGGCCGGCGAGATCCCCGGGGCGCGGCTCTACGTCCAGCCGGTGCAGGACCTGACCATCGATTCCTCGTCGGGCAAGACGCAGTACCAGTTCGCCCTCCAAGGGGCCGACACGCCCACGGTCACCGACTGGTCGAACCGGCTGGTGCAGAGACTGGCCAGCGAGCCCAAGGTGCGCAACGTCGCCTCGGACCTGCAGAACCAGGGCCTCTCGGCGTTCATCGACATCGACCGCGACAAGGCCGCGCGCCTGGGGATCACCCCGGCGACCATCGACGAGGCCCTCTATTCGGCGTTCGGCCAGCGGATCATCTCGACCATCTTCACCCAGTCGAGCCAGGAGCGGGTGATCCTGCAGGGCGACCCGCACGCGGCCCTCAATCCGGCCAGCCTCGATTCCCTCTATCTGACCAACTCGGCCGGCGCGCCGACGCCGCTTTCGGCGCTGGCCAGGGTGGAGATCAGGACCGCGCCGCTGCAGGTCAATCACGTGGCCCAGTTCCCGGCCGCCAACATCTCCTTCGACGCCGCGCCCGGCGTGGCTCTGGGCGCCGCGGTCTCGGCGATCGAGAAGGACGAGGCGGAGATCGGCGTGCCGCCGACCATCACCACCGCCTTCCTGGGCGCGGCCAACGCCTACCGCGCTTCGCTCGGTAACGAGCTGTGGCTGATCCTGGCGGCGATCGTCACCGTCTACATTGTCCTGGGCGTGCTCTACGAGAGCTACATCCACCCGATCACCATCCTCTCCACCCTGCCCTCGGCCGGGGTGGGCGCGCTGGTGGCGCTGATGATCGCTGGCCAGGACCTGGGCGTGATCGGCATCATCGGCCTCATCCTGCTGATCGGCATCGTCAAGAAGAACGCGATCATGATGATCGACTTCGCCCTCGACGCCGAACGCACCGAGGGCAAGGCGCCCAGGGAGGCCATCCATCAGGCGGCCCTGCTGCGCTTCCGGCCGATCGTCATGACCACCTTGGCGGCCCTCTTCGCCGCCCTGCCGCTGATGCTCGGCTGGGGCGTCGGCTCGGAGCTGCGCCATCCGCTGGGGATCAGCATCGTCGGCGGCCTGATCGTCTCCCAGGTGCTGACCCTGTTCACCACCCCGGTGCTGTATCTCCAGTTCGATCGCCTGGCGCGCCGGTTCGGCGGCCCCAACGTCAGCAAGGGTGAGGCTGACCCCGGCGTTTCCGAGACGCGGCCGGATCCGGGGCCGGCGACGACGTGAGCTTCTCCGCCCCGTTCATCCGCCGGCCGATCGCCACCGTCCTCTTGACCTGCGGCATCGCCCTGGCGGGAACCGCGGCCTTCTTCATGCTGCCGGTCTCGCCCCTGCCGCAGGTGGATTTTCCGACCATTTCGGTCAGAGCCAGCCTGCCGGGGGCCAGTCCGGAGACCATGGCCACCAGCGTCGCCACCCCGCTCGAGCGGCGGCTCGGGCTGATCTCCGATGTCACCGAGATGACGTCGTCGAGCCGCACCAGCCAGACCGACATCACCCTGCAGTTCGGCCTCGACCGCGACATCGACGGGGCCGCGCGCGACGTCCAGGCGGCGATCAACGCCGCCCGCGTCGATTTGCCGGCCACGCTGCACACCAATCCCACCTACCGCAAGCAGAACCCGGCCGACGCGCCGATCATGATCCTGGCGCTGACCTCGCGCACCAAGACGCCGGGCCAGATCTACGACGCCGCCTCCAACATCCTCGAGCAGCAAATTAGCCAGGTGAAGGGCGTCGGCGAAGTGACTATCGGCGGTTCGTCGCTGCCGGCGGTACGGGTTGAGCTGAACCCGAAAGCCCTGGCCCGCACCGGCATCAGCCTGGAGGACGTGCGCGCGGCCATCGCCTCGGCCAACGCCAACCGGCCCAAAGGCGTCATCCAGGACAGCGCCACGCGGCTGCAGATCTACACCAACGACACCGGCCTTTCGGCGGCCGACTATGCGCCGCTGGTGGTCGCCTACCGCGGCGGCGCGGCGGTGCGCCTTGCCGATATCGCCAGCGTCGTCGATGGAGTGACCGACGTCCACAACTACGGCCTCTTCAACGGCAAGCCGGCGATCGTGGCCGTCATCCGGCGGACGCCCGGCGCCAACATCATCGGCACCGTCAACCGGGTGAACGCCCTGCTGCCGACGCTGCGCCAGATCCTGCCGCCGGACGTCGACATGCAGGTGGCCTCCGACCGCACGATCACCATCCGCGCCTCCCTGGCCGAGGTCGAGCGCACGGTGGTCATCGCCATCATCCTGGTGGTGGCGGTGACCGCCTTTTTCCTGCGCAACGGGCGCGCCGTTCTGATCCCCAGCGTAGCGGTGACCACTTCGCTCCTGGGTGCGCTAGGGGTGATGTACCTGCTCGGTTTCTCGCTCGACAACCTCTCGCTGATGGCCCTCACCGTCTCCACCGGCTTTGTCGTCGACGACGCCATCGTGGTCCTGGAGAACATCACCCGCCATGTCGAGGCGGGCATGAACCGCTTCGAGGCGGCGCTCCTGGGCGCGCGCGAAGTCGGCTTCACGGTGCTGTCGATCAGCATCTCCCTGGTGGCGGTGTTCATCCCCATCCTGCTGATGGGCGGCATCGTTGGACGCCTGTTCCGCGAGTTCGCCATCACCCTTTCGGCGGCGGTGCTGATCTCGCTGGTGATCTCGCTGACCACCACGCCGATGATGTGCGCCTTCCTGATCGACCGGCCAAAGCCCGATCATCGCCCTGGCCGCCTCGCCCGCTGGTCGGACAGCCTCTTCGGCGGCATGCAGCGGATGTACGAGCGGGCGCTCGACTGGTCGCTGGACGCCGGCCCGCTGATGCTGGTGGTGCTGGCGGCGACCATCGCCCTCAGCGTCTACCTTTACACCATCGTCCCCAAGGGCTTCTTCCCGCAGCAGGACACCGGCTCGATCGCCGGCGGGCTGCAGTCGGATCAGTCGAGCAGTTTCGCCATCACCAGCCAGCGCATGCGCCAGCTGGTCAACATCGTCCGCCACGACCCGTCGGTGGAGAATGTCGTCGCCTTCGCCGGCAGCAACGCCGCCGGCGGTTTCCTGTTCACCACCTTGAAGCCCCGCAACCAGCGTCATGGCGGATCGCCGCAGGTGGTCGCCCGGCTCAGGCCCAAGCTGGCGCGCGTGGTCGGCGCGGCCCTGTTCCTCAATCCGGTGCAGGATGTCCGGGTCGGCGGCCGCTCGAGCAACGCCACCTATCAGTACACCCTGGAGGCCCAGGATCTCACCGAACTGCGCCAATGGGCCTCCGCCCTGGCCGAAGCCCTCAAGGACGAGCCCGCGTTGACGGACGTGAACACCGACCAGGAGGACCACGCCCTCGACACCTTCGTGACCATCGACCACGACAAGGCCGCGCGCCTCGGCCTCACCGATACCCAGATCGACAACACCCTCTATGACGCCTTCGGCCAGCGCCAGGTGTCGGTGATCTACAAGGACAAGAACCAGTACCGCGTGGTGATGGAGGCCGATCCCCTCTACACCAAGGATCCGACCGCGCTCTCGGGGCTCTATGTCAGCACCGGCGCGGGGGCCAGCGGCGCGGCCACGCCGACCTCGAGCTTCGCCGCGGCGAGCCTGGCCAGCCCCGACAATCTCACCCCCGCCACCCGCGCCGCCAAGGCCTTCGTGCTGCCGGCCGCCACCAGGGTCGGTCAGACGCCCTCGGTCATCGCCGCCAGCCCCGGCCGGACCACCGCCGCCGCCGGCGCGGCGCCGTCGGCCTTCTCCAATCCGCTGGCGCGCCTGGCGAGCGCTGGTCCGGCGGCCGCTTCGGCGTCTGCGTCGATCGCCTCTCTGGGGGGCAACGGCCGGTCGGGCGGTTTGGCCGCCGGCTCCGGCCAGGCGGTGGCCGTGGGAACCACCGCCGTCGCCGGTCCCGCCGCCCCGCCCGGCCGCGCCGCCTCGCAAGGGGTCGCCGTCAGCGCCACGCCCGAGACCCTGGCGCCGCTGTCGGCGATCGCCCATTGGGCCGATGGGGCGACGCCGCACGCCGTCAACCACCAGGACACCTCGCCGGCGACCACCATCTCGTTCAATCTGGCTCAGGGCAAATCGCTCAGTGACGCCACCAAGGCCATCGCAAGCGCTTCAGCGCGGATCGGGGTGCCCGCCGACGTGCATGGAGCCTTCCATGGCACCGCCAAGGTGTTCCAGGATTCGCTGGCCAGCGAGCCGGTGCTGATCGCCGCCGCCCTGGTGGCCATCTACCTGGTCCTGGGCATCCTCTACGAGAGCTACATCCACCCGCTGACGGTGCTTTCGACCCTGCCCTCGGCCGGCATCGGGGCGGTGATCGCCCTCATCCTGTTCAAGATCGAGTTCTCGATCATCTCGCTGATCGGCGTCATCCTGCTGATCGGCATCGTCAAGAAGAACGCCATCCTGATGATCGACTTCGCCATCGCCGCCGAGCGGGACCAGAATCTCGCGCCCCACGACGCCATCCGGCAGGCGGCGCTGACCCGCTTTCGGCCGATCATGATGACCACCTTCGCCGCCATTCTTGGAGCCACGCCGCTGGCCATCGGCTGGGGCGAGGGCGCCGAGCTGCGCCGGCCGCTCGGCGTCACCATCATCGGCGGCCTGCTGGTCAGCCAGCTGATCACGCTTCTGACCACCCCGGTGGTCTATCTCTATCTCGATCGCTTCGCCGCGCGTCGGCCGAGGTCCGGCGGCGCGGGCGCCGGCCAGCCGCTGGCGGCCACCTGAAGGACAAGGCATGCTCTCCACGCGTCACGCCGCGCTTCTGATCCCCCTGCTGGCGTCCGGCTGCCTGGTCGGTCCCACCTATCGCCGTCCCTCGACGCCGATGACCCCGGCCTACAAGGAAGCCGGCGGCTGGGCGCCGGTCCAGCCCGCCAACGCCGCCGACCGGATCGACTGGTGGACGGCGTTCGGCGATCCAGTGCTGGATAATCTCGAAGGCCGCATCGAGGCCTCCAACCAGAGCCTGGCCGCGGCCGAGGCCGCCTACCGCGAGGCCCACGCCCTAGTGGCCGAGGATCGCGCGGCGCTGTTTCCGACCCTCACCGCCAACGGCTCGGCCAACGCCTCCGGCGGCGGCGGCGGCCGCGGCGCGCCCGGCTCGACCTCGGGCGGGACGACCACGGCCAAGGGGACCCAGACCGTCTATCAGGTCAGCCTCGGGGCCTCATGGGTCCCCGATCTCTGGGGCGCGGTCAGGCGCAACATTCGCAGCGCCAAGGCCAACGCCCAGGCCAGCGCCGCCCTGGTCGCGGGGGCGCGGCTGACGGCCGAGACCGAGCTTGCCGCCGACTACATCTCTCTACGCGAGCTCGATCAGGAAAAGCGCGACTTCGACGCCAACATCGCCGCCTACCAGCGCACCCTGACCATCGTCACCAACAAGTACGCCGCCGGCAACGCCCCGCGCAGCGATGTCCTTTCCGCCCAGTCGCAGCTGGAAAGCGCCCGGGCGGCCGACACCGATCTCATCCAGCAGCGGGCCAGGATGGAGCACGCCATCGCCATCCTGGTCGGCCAGGCGCCGGCCCAGCTCACTCTGCCGCCCGGCCCATGGAGCCTGACCCCGCCGCAGATCCCCGCCGGCGTTCCCTCCACCCTGCTCCAGCGGCGCCCGGATATCGCCAACGCCGAGCGCACCGCCGCCTCCAGGAGCGAGCTGATCGGCGTCGCGGTGGCGGCCTTCTTTCCCACCCTGTCCCTGACCGGCGACGGCGGCTTTTCGGCCGCCAACATCGGCAAGCTGTTCAACGTCTCCAGCTCGTTCTGGTCGGTCGGCGCGCAGGTGGCGGAGACCATCTTCAACGGCGGCGCGCGCTCGGCCAGGGTGCGCGAGGCCAGGGCCGCCTACGACCAGGCGGTGGCCAACTACCGCCAGACGGTGCTCACCGCCTTCGGCCAGGTGGAGGACAATCTCGCCGCCCAAAAAGTCTTCCTGACCGAGGAGGGCCAACTTCGCGCGGCCCATGACGATGCCCGGGCCAGCCTGGCCATCACCCTCAACGAATACCGCGCCGGCACGGTCGATTACACCACCGTCGACACCGCCCAGGTGGCCGCCGACCAGTCGGAAAACGCCCTGGTGCAGATGCAGGCCAACCGGTTGACCACGGCGGTGTCGCTGATCGAGGCTCTGGGCGGGGGCTTCACCACCGCCGCGTTGCCGAAAAGCTAGGCGGCGAGCGTCCGCTCCATCGGCGCGCGCAGCGGGCTCGGGCGCCGACGCAGGCGCATGCGCAGGCCCTCCGCCGGGCGCAAGGTCACCCGCAGCAACGGCCACACGCTCTGGCCCTTGGCGAGGGCGAAGTCGAACCGCCCGACCAGGGCGGACATCACCAGCGCCGCTTCCTGCTGAGCGAAGGCGGCGCCGATGCAGGTGCGCGGCCCGGCCCCGAACGGCAGGTAGGCGAAGCGGTCGATGCGCTCGCGCGCGGCGCCCAGGAAGCGGCCAGGATCGAAGCGGCCAGGATGATCCCACAATCGCCGGTGCCGATGCAGGACATAGGGCGAGATGACCACCAGGGTCCCCTTGCGGATAGCCACGCCGGCCAGGCGGTCGCCCTCCAGGGCCACCCGGCTGATGGCGGCGATCGGCGGATAGAGCCGCAGCGCCTCGTCGATGACCGCCCGGCTCGCCGTCTCGGGATCGGCGCGCACGCGTTCCAGCCAAGCGGGCGATTGCGAGAGCAGGAACGCGGCCCAGGTCAGGGCGTTGGCGGTGGTCTCATGGCCGGCGGCGAAGAAGGTCAGGATGTTGGAGCGCACCTCAGCATCGCTCATCGGCCCGCGCTCGTCCTCGGCCGTGAGCAGGCGGGTGAGGATATCCGCCGGCGCGCTTTCGGGCGCCCTGGCCAGCCTCGAGCGCCGCTCGCCGACCACCTGATCGATGGCCGCCTCGAACACCTTCAGCGCTTCGCCGACGCCGCGCTTGCCAGGCCGCAGCCAGCCGGGCGCGCCGAGAAGATCGAGGGCGCCGATCTTGCCGATATCGTCAAAATAGAGGGCCATGGCGCGGCGGATATCCTCGGCGTCGCGGCCTAGGCCGTCGGTGAAGATGGTCCGCTCCAGAACGTGCAGGGTGATGCGGCGCATTTCGACGGCCAGATCGACCTCGCCGTCGGCCGGCCAGCGGCGCATGATCTCGTCAGCGGCGGCGGCCATCGCCGGCTCGAAATCGCGCACCGCGCGCAAGGCGAAGAGAGGCGAGAGGGCCCGCCGCTGACTCCGCCAGCACTGGCCTTCGGCGCTTAGCAGCCCATCGCCGAGACCGGCCGAAAGCACCCGTCGCTGCAGGCGATCCTTGGCGTAGGCCTCGGCGTTATCGAGCAGCACCCGCTTGATCGCCGCCGGTTCGTTCACCAGCACGACCCTGCCGAACGGCAGGCCGCCTTCAACAATTAATTTTTCGAAATGTTGCTTAGCCCAGCACTCGAGCGGATTTCGCCGCAGCTGCGCTAGTAGAGCCAAAGTCCGAAGTGGCCTTTCTCGGGGCGATGGTGCGGGGGGGTAGTATGGCTTTTGCATGGCGACAACGCTGCGCCGCCACAAGTCTGAGCTATCATCCCAGAGTATTGAAGGCAGAGCGCGGGAATATAGCTCCCGGCCTCGCCCAAGGTTCCCGACGGCCGGGCCGGTCGGAGGTCGATGGCTGGAGCGGGCGGGGGGAATCGAACCCCCGACATTCAGCTTGGGAAGCTGACGTTCTGCCTCTGAACTACGCCCGCATTTTCAATGACTTATGCATTCGCTCTGGTCGTCTCGGCTCCGCATTGGCTGTTGATAGCAAGTCGGGGATACCCGGCACGGGCGCGGATGGCGGCGTATCACGATGCCAACGGGTAGAACCAGGGTCAAAATTACACGGTTGTTGCCCGCTGAGGAGCGGACATTCCGAATGGCTGAGATGGGTCGGGAGCGGCTGAAGCGGGACCGCCTAAGGGCGGACCCCCGACAGCTCCGCCACTGTTGCTCCCTTCACCGGCCCCCGGGCCAAAGCGCACCTGACCTTTCCCTTGATCGCTCCGACTTTGGGTCGTTAGGGTTGCGAGCGGCGGCCATGGGCGGGGCCGCGTCTCCATGACCGACGTCTTCATTTCCTACGCCAGATCGACCGAACCTCAGGCTCGGCGGATTGGCGAGACCCTGCGCGCGCTCGGTTACGGAGTGTGGCGCGACGATGAAATCCCGGCGCATCGGGCCTATGCCGACGTCATCCGCGAGCGGTTGACCGCGGCCAAGGCGGTGGTCGTGGTCTGGTCAGCAGAGGCGGTGAAGTCGGAATGGGTCCAGTCCGAGGCGGATCGGGCGCGCGCGGAACACAAGCTGGTCCAGCTCACCGTTGACGGGACCGAGCTGCCAATGCCCTTCGACCGCCTTCAGTGCGCCGACATCACCGGCTGGTCGGGCGAGGCCGACCACCCCGGGTGGCGCAAGGTGGTCAGCAGTGTCGCCGTTTTGACCGCCGGCGGGGCGGCGGCGGCAGTCCCACCGTCCGCACCGACCGCTCGCGCACAACCCAAGCTCTCCATTTGCGTCCTGCCGTTCGCCAACATGAGCGGCGACACTGAGCAGGAGTATTTCAGCGACGGCATCAGTGAAGACATCATCACCGACCTTAGCAAGGTCGCGGCCCTGTTCGTCATCGCACGCAACACCGCCTTCGGTTTCAAAGGCAAATCGCCAAACGTCAAAGACGTGGCTCACCAACTTGGCGTCGGCCATGTGCTGGAGGGCAGCGTCCGCAAGGCCGGAAACCGGGTGCGCATCACCGCGCAGCTGATCGACGGCGCCTCAGGCGGCCATGTGTGGGCCGAGCGCTACGACCGCGACCTCGACGATATCTTCGCCCTGCAGGACGAGATCTCAGAAGCCATCGTCGCCGCCCTGAAATTGAAGCTTCTCCCGGAAGAGAAGAAGGCGATCGAGCGGCGTGGCACGGATAACGCCGAGGCCTACAATATCTATCTGATGGCGCGCCAGCATAGCCTCAGCAGCAGCGAAGGCGATCCAAGGCGTAACGAGACCATCGTCCGACTCTGCCGCAGGGCGGTTGAGATAGACCCGGGTTACGCGCAAGCCTGGGCGCTTTTGGCGCTCGGCCAGACCCTGCACTTTTTCTTTGCCGATAATCCGGATGGAGACAACGGTCTGGCGGCCGTCGAGCGCGCCATGGCCCTGGATGCGAGCTTGGCTGAGCCGCACGCGGTCAAGGCGCGGCACCTGGCCAACCAGGGCGCCCACGACCAGGCTGCGATCGAGATCGAGCTGGCCCTGCGCCTGGATCCGGAGTCGTTCGAGGTCAATTCCGCCGCCGCCGCCCTCAATTTCCGCCAACGGCGGCTGGAGGACGCGACCCGCTATTTCGAAAAAGCCATGTCGCTGATGGAAGCGGACCTGGGCTCCCCGGGCATGCTGCTCAGCTGCTACACCGCGCTGGGGGACGAGGCCGGTCTGCGGCGCAGCGCGGAGATTGCGCTCGCCCGTTCCGAAAAGGCCCTGGCGCAGGAGCCGACCAACGGCAAGGCCATGGGCTTCGGCGTCAATGCCCTGGCCGCGCTTGGCGAGGGGGATCGGGCCCGCGAATGGATCGCCCGCGCCCTGCTGCTCGATCCGGACAACCGGTCAATGCGCTTCAACTTCGCCTGCGCGCTCAACGCCCGCCTGGGCGATGCCGAGGGGGCCCTCAGTCTTCTGGAACCGATCTTCCCTCAGGCGTCGGCAGCCTTCCTGGCCCACATCAAGGCAGATACCGACATCGATTCCCTGCGCGAGAATCCGCGCTTCCGGGCCATGATCGCCGCGGCCGAGGCCCGCCTGGCGCTAGAGCAGACGACCGCGACAGCGGCGAAATAGGCGTTGCGCGAGGTTGGCCACTCTAGCGGTCTCGCTGGCCGGCGAGCTTTCGGCATGTGCGCCGGGTTCATGTGACCGACTGGCCGTCGGCCGTCGCCGTAAGTCGGTGCGGAACCAGCCACAGCACCGGGAGGATCAGGGCATAGGTGACCGTGATCGCGATCACGCAGACGTTGAAGTCGTGGAACCGGTCGTAGAGCCAGGATCCCAGTACATCGCCAAAGCGGGAATCCAGATAGTAAATGGTCACGCTCAGCATCATCACCGTCCCCTGCAGGCCGGGCGGCGAGGAGCGGATGAGGAGGTCGATAAAGGCGGCGCTGCAGACGCCGCCCATCAGGCCCATGAGCACAGCGGCCACCAGCGCGCCGTGCGTGGAATGGACGAAGGCCAGCGGCACGTATTGAGGCACTGCCACCAGGGTCGACCAGAACAGGATCGTCCGCAGGCGGAGGCGGCGACAGAGCCAGCCGTAGAGCAGATAGACTGGAATAAATCCGGCTTCGAACAGGGCGTCTCGCAGGCCGACCTCGGCGTCGGTGGCGTGCAGGGTGTTCTGCATGAAATATTTGAGCGGGGTCTCACCGCCAGGCCCGAATTGCCAGAGCAATTCGATGGCCAGCGCCGGATAGATCGGCCAATGGCGTCCCAGCCGCTTCACTTCCGCCCATCGAGATGCGCCGGCAGGCCGTCCCGGTCGCAGGTTTTCGTAGACGCTAGCCGGGCGCCACAGGCCGAAAACCGCCATGGCGGCCATGACCGCCGCGCCGACCAGGAAAATCACGTGCGCCGCCTGGCCCGCTCCCCCGCCCTCCAGCGCCTGGCTCAGCACGCCGCCGACCATGAAAGCCGCCAGGCCGGCGGCGGTCAGGAGGACGGTCCGAAGGGCGCTGATCCGCCCGGTCATCAGGTGCTGCTGGGCAAGGTCGGCCGACAATCCAAGGACGGCGCCGCGAACGAAGAGATAGGCGGCCGTCGCCAGCAACATTCCGGCCAGGAGCGAGCCATAGCTCGTCGGAGCAAGGGCGAAGACGACGAACGTCGCGGCGGTCATCCCGCCGAACAGGACAAGGTATCCGCGATCGCCCCGTCCGAACGGGCTGAAGGTGTCGCGCGCGAACCCGAAGGCGAACGCCAAGTACAGTGGTATGCCGTCGATCAGGTTGAAGACCGCCGACTGCTGCGCGGTCAGGTGCAGCTTGTTCTTGAGGAGAAAAGTGACCGGCAGCCGGATCAGGCCGCCGAACGGCGCGCCGAAATTCAGGATCAGGAACAGGAAGCCGACGTAGGCGAAGATCCTGAGGCGCGTGCTTGCCTCCAGGTCCCTCGGGACCGTTGCGGTCACCGTCGCCATCGAACCCGCCCTAACTTTCAGGTGTCACCGCACCCCCCGGGCCGCGCCGGTCGCACGGCTTGCCGCTACTTCGGTTCGCCAGCCAGCTTAAGCCCTGTCGCATTCATGTTGCCAATATCTTGTCGCGCCGCACGAACTAGCTTGATGGCTAGCATTCGCGCTGGGCCACGACATGAGCGAGCAAAAACGCCGAAAGGATCGTGTCCCAGGTGGTGGTGTAGCTCGGCGTTAGCATAGCTGCTCGCGAAGCGCGCCTGCGCATCCTGCCGCCCCCCGCTCGTTTCATTTGGACGGCCCGGCACTTTCAGATAGACGGACTCTGACTTTCAATTGGACGGACTTCCGCTTTCAAACGGACGGACTGCGCCATGTATCCCAGGTTCGCCACCGCCCAGATCGAACAGGCGCTCGCCGACACGCGTGTCGTCCTGCTGGCCGGGCCGCGCCAGGCTGGGAAAACGACACTCGCCCAGTCTCTGGCCGACGGGTCGCGCAGTTTTCAGACGCTTGACAACGCCACCACCCTGGCCGCCGCCGCGCGCGATCCGACCGGCTTCGTGCGGGGCTTGGATCGCGCGGTCATCGACGAGGTCCAGCGCGCGCCCGGCCTCATGCTGGCGATCAAGGAGAGCGTCGACGCCGATCCCCGCCCCGGTCGCTTCCTGCTCACTGGCTCGGCCAACCTGATGACGCTGCCCCGCGTGGCCGACTCCCTGGCCGGCCGCATGGAGACGGTGCGCCTCCTGCCCCTGGCGCAGTCCGAGATCGCCCGAGCCGCGCCACCCACGTTCCTGACACGCGCCTTCCAAGGCAAGCCGCTTGACACAGGTCGGTCCATTGTCGGGGTCGACCTGGTCGAGGCGGTGCTCGCCGGCGGCTATCCGGAGGCCTTGGCGCGCAAAACCTGGGCGCGGCGCCAGGACTGGTGTCGCGACTACGTCGAGGCCGTCGTGCAGCGCGACGTCCGCGATATCGCCAACGTCGACCATCTCGACCGGATGCCGCGTCTGCTGCGGGTGCTGGCCGAACATTCGGGCCAGCTCATCAACCACACCGGCGCCGGCGCGGCCATCGGGCTGAGCCACGTCACCGCCCAGCGCTACGCCGCGCTGTTCGAACAGCTGTTCCTGGTTCGCACCCTGCCGCCTTGGCACAGCAACGCCCTCAAGCGCCTGGCCAAAAGGCCGAAGCTGCACTTCCTGGACTCGGGTCTTTTGTCCGCTCTGCGGGGCGTGACGCCGGAACGGATCGCGCGCGACCGCGGGGATTTCGGGCCGATCCTGGAGAGCTTCGTCTTCTCAGAGCTGCTGAAGCTGGCCGGCTGGAGCGGCGAGCGCCTGACCTTCAGCCATTACCGCGACAAGGACCAGTATGAGGTCGACGTGGTGATCGAGGATCGCGCGGGCCGGATCGTGGGTGTGGAGGTGAAGGCAGGGGCCACCGTGACCTCGGACGATTTTCGCGGCCTCAGACGCCTCGCCGAGGCCGTCGGCGACCGGTTCGCGATGGGTCTGGTGCTGTACGACCACGACAAGGCCGTGCCCTTCGGCGAGCGCCTGTGGGCCGCGCCGCTGTCGAGCCTGTGGAGCTGATCGATATGGCGCGGCGGCCATCCATCGAAGCCGGGCAAGCCCGAATTCATCGCCGCCTTCATGGACCGTAACGCATTGAAAACCTTGGAGCGGGCGGCAAGAATCGAACCCCCGACACTCAGCTTGGGAAGCTGACGTTCTACCTCTGAACTACGCCCGCGCGCGGCGCCTTGCAGCCGCCGACCCGCTCCAGGGAAAGGCGCGTTGACCCTGGCGCCAGCGGGGCCCACCATGGCGGCGCAATCAGGAGTAACGACGATGGCCGATGGCGATGCGATGACCCTCCCTCGGGCGAAGTTTCGCTCGATGACCGAAGGGACGCTCGAGGATTGGCAAGCGATCCAAGCCGCTGGCGAGCCCTTCTATCGCGCCCATGGCGATCGGCTGATGGCGGCGCTGCGTCAGTTGGGGACCGATCGCGGCGGCTTCGCCGTCGATCGACTGACCCACTCGCTGCAGACGGCCACCCGGGCGATGCGCGATGGTCGTGACGAGGAATATGTCGTCTGCGCCCTGATCCACGACATCGGCGATCTGATGGGGCCGGTGAACCACGCCGAGATCGGCGCGGTGATGCTCAAGCCCTACATCTCCGAGGCCAACCACTGGATGATGGACAAGCACGGCGTCTTCCAGGGCTATTACTTCTTCCACCTCGTCGGCCTCGATCGCGATTTGCGCGAGCAGTATCGCGGCCACCCGCACTTCGAGTACTGCGCCCAGTTCTGCCATCTCTACGATCAGTCGAGCTTCGATCCCGACTACGACACCGCCCCGCTGGAAGTTTTTGAGCCCATGCTGCGGCGCCTGATCGAGCGGCCGAAGCGCACCATGCACCGGCCGGATTAGGAACCCGCCGCGCCGGAGGTGGGTTTTCCTTGGCGGAGGGGGGGCCAATTCAAGGAATCCCCCATGACCCTCAAGACCAAGATCACCACCGTGCTCGGGGCGGTCGTGGCCGCCGGCGGCCTGCTGGCGGCGAGTTCGGCCAGCGCCACCATCGTTTGCAACCGCTACGACGAGTGCTGGCACGTGCACGACCGGCTGACCTATCCGGACAACATCGGCATCACTTTCTATGACGATGACTGGACCTTCCCCAACACCCACTATCACTGGATGAAGGACCGCGACGACCGCGGCTACTGGATGCACGGCCGCTGGTATCCGTTCTGAGCCTTATTCAAAGGTGCGATCGCCGACCGCCCCGGAGACCTCTCCGGGGCGGTTTTTCATGGCCCTCTTGCCAGTCGCTTCGGGGAGGCGCGGAATGAAGCGGAGAGGGTGAGGAGAAGGCGATGGATGACGTTGGCGAAATCGTCCGCAGCGCGGTGGTGGAGACGACCAATGGGCCGGTGCGCGGTTATCGCGACGGCGGCCTGACCATCTTCAAGGGCCTGCGCTACGCCGCCCCGCCACTGAGAAATCTGCGATTTCGCCCGCCCGAGCCGCTCGCCCGGTGGCGCGAGCCGGCCGAAGCGCTGAGTCTCGGCGCTCCGGCGATCCAGGCCAGCGTGCCGCCCGGCGAAAAGACCGGCGGCCGCGGCGCCGGCGATCCCCCCGCGCCAGGCCAGCCCGGCACGGCGGAGGATTGCCTGTTCCTCAACCTGTGGACGCCGGCGCTTTCCGGCGCGCGCCCGGTGATGGTCTGGCTGCACGGCGGCGGGTTCGCCAACGGCTCGGGCGGCGCGGCGATGTATGATGGCGCGGCGCTGGCCCGCCGCGGCGAGGTGGTCACCGTGACCCTCAACCATCGCCTCAATGCGTTCGGCTATCTGCACCTGGCCGCGTTCGGCGGCCATCCCTCATCGGGCGTGGTCGGCATGCTCGACATCCTCGCCGCGCTTGGGTGGGTGCGGGATAATATCGCCAGCTTTGGCGGCGATCCGGCCAATGTCACCGTCTTCGGTGAGAGCGGCGGCGGCTGGAAGGTGTCGCTGCTGATGGCGATGCCGGGGGCCGAGGGCCTTTTCCACAAGGCGATCGTGCAGAGCGGCCCTGGCCTGCGCGCCACGCCCACCGCCAGGGCCGACGAACTGGCCGGCGCGGTGCTTGGCAAACTGGGCGCCGCCAGCGCCGAGGATCTGGTCGATATCGCCGCCGCCCACATCCAGGGCGCCGCCGCGGCGGCGGTCGGGCCGGATCTGATTCGCGGCTTTGCGCCATGCATCGATGGTCTGGAACTGCCGCGCCACCCCTTCGAGCCGGACGCCGCGCCCCTCGGCGCCCCCATCCCGCTGCTGATCGGCGCCAACAAGGACGAGGCCACCCTGTTCATGTTTGGCGCGCCCAACTTCGGCCAGATGACTATGGCCGATGTCGCCCGCCGCGCCGAAGCCGCCGCCCCCGGCAAGGCCGACGCCCTCATCGCCGCGGTCAAGGCGCGGTTCCCGGACTACTCCCCGACCCATCTGGTCGCCGCCATCCAGACCCTGACCGGTATGTGGCTGAACAGCGTCCAGCTGGCCGAGCGCAAGGCGGCGCAGAAGGCGGCCGCGGTCTACATGTATCGCCTCGACTGGGAAACGCCGGTGGCGCGCGGGGCGCTGCGCTGCCCCCACGCCCTGGAGATTCCGCTGGTGTTCGACAATGTCGAGGCGGCGCGCAACTTCGTCGGCCGCGGCGAGGCCCCGGCGCAGGTGGCCGAACTGATGGCCCCGGCCTGGCTCGCCTTCGCCAGGACCGGAAACCCATCGACGGCGGCGCTTCCCGCCTGGCCGGCTTACGAGGCGACCGCGCGCGCCACCATGGTCTTCGATCTGCAACCCAGGGTGGAGAACGATCCCTTTTCCGAGATCCGCGCCCTGCTCGCTTAGGCGTCGAAGACGATCACCGAGCGGGCGATCTGCGCGCCTTTCATCTCCTCGAAGGCGTCGTTGACGTCATCGAGCTTGATCCGGCGCGAGATCATGTCGTCCAGCTTCAGCTTGCCGGCCAGATACATGTCGACCAGCTTGGGCATGTCGACCGGGAAGTGGTTGGAGCCCATCAGCGAGCCCTGCAGCTTCTTTTCGCCGAGGAAGGCGTAGCCGGGCACGGTGACGCTCTGGCCGATGGGGATCATGCCGATGATGTTGGCGTCGCCCCCGCGCTTGACCATGGCGAAGGCCTGCTCGGCGGTCTTGGAAAGGCCGACCGCCTCGAAGCTGTGGTCGACCCCGCCCTTGGTCATCTCCATGACCTCCTTCACCGCGTCGGTGTCGGCGGCGCAGACGAAGTCGGTGGCCCCGAAGTTGCGGGCCATGTTGTCCTTGGCCTTGGACGCATCGATGGCGATGATCCGGCTGGCCCCGGCGATCGCCGCGCCGTTGACCGCCGCCAGGCCGACCCCGCCGCAGCCGATCACCGCCACCGTGTCGCCCGGCCTCACCTTGGCGGTGTGAAACACCGAACACACCCCGGTCAGCACGCCGCAGCCGATCAGGGCCGCGCGATCGAGCGGCATGTCGGGGCGGATGGCCACGCAGGCGTGCTCGTGGATCAGCATCTGCTCGGCGAAGCTGGAGAGGTTGAGATACTGGTTCATCGGCCCGGCCGGATGGGTGAGGCGGGGCGCTTCGCCCTCGGCCCGCTTGGTGTCGGGGCTGAGGCACAGGCTCATGTGGCCGGTCAGGCAGTATTCGCAGTGGCCGCAGAAGGCCGAAAGGCAGGTGATCACGTGATCGCCGGGCTTCACCGTGCGCACCTCGGCCCCCACCTGCTCGACGACGCCGGAGCTTTCATGGCCCAGCACCGCCGGCAACGGGTGGGGATAGGAGCCCTCGATGAAGTGCAGATCGGAATGGCACACGCCGGCGGCGGCGGTGCGGATCAGCACCTCGTGCGGGCCGGGCTTGCCGATCGCCACCTCCTCGATCTGCAGGGGAGTCCTAACCTCTCTCAAGACGGCGGCCTTCATCGCGCATTCCTCTCCATGAAACGGTCCGCCACAACCTTATCGCCGGTAAGTCTCCCCCGCCAAGGGGCCGTTGCCGATCGCGCCCTGGCGGCCTAGTTTCACGCCCCATGAAAATGCGTCTGTACCCGTGTCTGGCCATGTTCGCCCTCCTGGCCGCCTGCGAGACCGAGACCATGGGCCCTTCCGCCCCGCCTACGCGCTTCCAGCCGGGGACCGGAGAGGCGTTCAACGAACAGGATTTCGCTTGGTCCAGGGCCCCGGGGTCCGGCGCCATCTATGGCGTGATGGCCTACCACTCCGGCGATGTCCGCTATTCGTGCAGCGGCCGCGATGTGATCCTGGCCCCGGAAACGGCGTGGGTGCGGCGGCGCATGTACATCCTCTATGGCTCGACCGACACCGCCGCGGTGCCGGTGGGCATCGTGCGCGCGCGCACGCCGGCGGCCAGCAGTTCCAGCGGCGACTACGCCAGCTATGCGCGCAAGACCACCTGCGACGCGGCCAACCGGTTTTCCTTCACGGGCTTGCCGGACGGGGCCTGGTACGTGCTCACCCTGGCCAGGCCCGGAAACCACTCCTCGGAGGCGGTGGCGGTCATGCGTCGGGTGGAGACACACGGCGGCTCGCGCGGGGTCGTCCTCGACTAGGTTAGGCCGCTCGCCAGTCGACCAACGCAGCCTCGGCGGTGCTCGTGCGTTTCCCCATTGGAACGTTAGGAGGTTCCAATGAAGAAAATTGGCAGCACCCTAGTTGTCGCCGTCACGGCCGCCAGTGCTCTGGCGCTTACCGCGGCCCCGAGCGTGGCTCAGGGGCGTCACCATGTTCGCGCGGGCACGCGGTACCATTCTTACCATCAGGGTGGTTACTACAGAGGTGGCGGCCTAAGCTTTGGCTTTGGCTTCACGCCTGGGTACTACGGCTACGGCTATCCGGCCTACGGCTACGACTATGACGACGGCTACTACCCCAGCAATTGCTGGGTCTGGAGCCCATACTGGGGCCGTTATGTGCGCACCCGCTGGTGCGACTAGTGGTCCGTTTCCGACATTTGATTCCCGCCCGAACACCGGACAAATGTCAGATTCGTTCCCCTAGCCAGTTAGCGCCGCCCCGCGCCCTTTCGAGGCGCGGGGCTGGCGTTGCGCCCGCTAGTTGATGCTGGCGCGGCCGATTTCCAGGCCCTCCTGCCCGGCCCCGACCTTGATCACCTGGCCGTCGGCGAACTCGCCGGCGAGCAGCTTGCGGGCGATGGGGTCGATCAGTTCCTTCTGGATCACCCGGCGCAGGGGCCTGGCCCCGTAGACGGGATCGTAGCCCTTCTCGCCCAGCCAGTGGATCGCCGCCGGATCGAGGGCCACGGCCATGCGTCGGCCGGCCAAAAGCTTGTCCACCCGTTGCAGCTGGATATCGACGATCGAATCCATCTGCTCACGGCCGAGGCGCTTGAACAGGATGATCTCGTCGATGCGGTTCAAAAACTCGGGCCGGAAATGGCGGCGCACCACATCCATCACCTTGGGCCGCACCAGTTCGACATCGTCGCCCTCGCGCTGGGCGGCGAGGAATTCCGAGCCCAGGTTCGAGGTCATGATGATCAGGGTGTTGCGGAAATCCACCGTGCGCCCCTGGCCGTCGGTCAGGCGGCCATCGTCGAGCACCTGCAAAAGGACGTTGAAGACGTCCGGGTGGGCCTTTTCGACCTCATCGAACAGCACCACCTGGTAGGGCCGCCGCCGCACCGCTTCGGTGAGCGCCCCGCCCTCGTCGTAACCGACGTATCCCGGCGGCGCGCCGATCATCCGGCTGACCGAGTGCTTTTCCATGTACTCGCTCATGTCCAGGCGGGTGATGGCGGCGTCGGAGTCGAACAGGAATCCGGCCAGGGCCTTGGTGAGTTCGGTCTTGCCGACTCCGGTGGGGCCCAGGAACAGGAACGAGCCGATCGGCCGGCCGGCGTCCTGCAGGCCGGCGCGGGCGCGGCGCACCGCGTCCGAGACTGCCTCCAGCGCTTCCTCCTGGCCGACCACGCGCCGGCGCAGGGCATCCTCCATGCCGAGCAGTTTTTCGCGCTCGCCGGCGAGCATCTTTTCCACCGGCACGCCGGTCCAGCGCGAGACCACCTGGGCGATCTGCTCGGAATCCACCACCTCGGGGGTGACCGCGTTGGCTTCGGCGGCGGCGGCCTCGTCGGCCAGGCGCTTCTCCAGGGGCGGGATTTCGCCGTAGGCGATCTCGGAGGCCCGCTGAAGATCGCCGGAGCGCTGGGCGGCGGCGAGCTCGGCTCTGAGCCGCTCGAGGGCTTCACGGGCCTGCGCGGCCTGGCCGATCTTGGTCTTTTCCGAGCGCCAGCGCGCCGTCATCTCTTCCGACTGCGCCTCCAGGTCGCCCAGTTCCTCCTCCAGCTTCTCCAGGCGCTGCCGCGAGGCGGCGTCGGTCTCCTTGGCCAGGGCCTCGCGCTCGATCTTGAGCTGGACCACGCGCCGGTCGATCTCGTCCAGCTCCTCGGGCTTGGAGTCCACCGCCATGCGCACCCGGCTGGCCGCCTCGTCGACCAGGTCGATGGCCTTGTCGGGCAGGAAGCGATCGGTGATGTAGCGGTTCGACAGAGTGGCGGCGGCGACGATGGCCGCATCGGCGATGCGCACGCCGTGGTGGGCCTCGTACTTCTCCTTCAGCCCACGCAGGATCGAGACGGTGTCTTCGACGCTGGGTTCGCTGACGAACACCGGCTGGAAGCGGCGCGCGAGAGCGGCGTCCTTCTCGACGTTCTTGCGGTATTCATCGAGCGTCGTGGCCCCCACGCAGTGGAGTTCGCCGCGGGCGAGAGCAGGTTTCAAGAGGTTGGAGGCGTCCATCGCCCCCTCGGTCTTGCCGGCCCCGACCAGGGTGTGCATCTCGTCGATGAACAGGATCACGCCGCCTTCGGCCGCGGTCACCTCCGAGAGCACCGCCTTGAGCCGTTCCTCGAACTCGCCGCGATACTTCGCGCCGGCGATCAGGGCCCCCATGTCGAGGGCCAGCAGGCGCTTGTCCTTGAGGGACTCGGGCACGTCGCCGTTGATGATCCGCTGGGCGAGACCCTCGACGATGGCGGTCTTGCCGACCCCCGGCTCGCCGATCAGCACCGGATTGTTCTTGGTCCGCCTGGCCAGCACCTGGATGGTGCGGCGGATCTCCTCGTCGCGGCCGATGACCGGGTCGAGCTTGCCATCGCGCGCCGATTGGGTGAGGTCGCGGGCGTAGCGCTTGAGCGCGTCATAGCCGCCTTCCGCCGTGGCGGTGTCGGCCGAGCGGCCCTTGCGCAGATCCTTGGCCGCCTGTTCGAGCGCCGCCGGCTTGACCCCGGCGCTGCCGAGAGCCTTGGCCGCCTCGCCGCCTTCCCTGGCGATGGCGATCAGCAGACGCTCGGTGGTGACGAAGGCGTCGCCGGCCGCCTTGGCGGCCGCCTCGGCGGAGGCGAACACCCGCGCCATGTCCGGGATCATGATCAGCTGGCCGCTGCCGCCCTCGACCTTGGGAGTCTTGGCCAGCAGCGCCTCGGTGGCCTGGTCGGCGTCCTGAGGCCGCCCGCCGGCGCTTTGGATCAGCGCCCGGCCGATGCCGTCGCTGCCTTCGAGCAGAACCTTGAGCAGGTGCGCGGGCGTGTACTGCTGGTGGCGTCTGGCGAGCGCCAGCGATTGGGCAGACTGGATCGCCTGCTTGGCGCGATCGGAATAGACTTCGAGGTTCATGGCGGTGCGGGCATCCCCTTTTGGCGCCAGGGCGCGGCTCGCTTCCATGTAGGTGTGGCCAGAAAGCCACACAAGGGCGCGCCAGCGGCCTCGCGCGCGCCGGCGTTCAGCCGCTGTTCAACCGTTTCTGAGCAGCTTGGCCACGAACCCCAGCCGCGCCTGACGCGTTGCATATTGGGGCTGATCGAGAGGGTCCAGTGGCGGCCTTGGATGGAGTTTTCAGAGCGAGACCGCGGTACGTGCGGCCGAGAGGGATTCTGGGGGTCGGTTGGGCGTGTGTCGAATCGGCCATCGCCGGCCGCGCCGAGCACCGGCCGACGAGGGAATATTTCGACGACCAGGTGGTTCGGCGGGTCCATTTCCAGGCCGGCGGCGATCTTGGCTGGAACATCTCGGCCCTGGTCACCCCCAGGGCCAAGCCGGCGCGGTGGAAGATCGTGGTCATCACCGGCGCGCCGTCATGGGCCGAATACTGGGCCCCGATCATGGCCGCGCTGCCGCCCGATCGCGAGATGGTCGCGGTCGATCGGCCGGGCTACGGCCAGAGCGAGCCGGCGGAATGCGTGGCCGACATCAGGGTTCAGGCGCTGGCCCTTGCGCCCCTGCTGGCCGGGCCGCCTGAACAGAGGATCCTGCTCGTTGGACAGTCCTACGGCGCGGCCATCGCCACGCTGATGGCGGCGGCGGCGCCCGGCCGGGTCGCGGCCCTGGTGCTGCTGTCGAGCTATCTCGGCGAGAGCGGCCCCACCGCGCGCTGGCTGGTGGACGCCGGCTCCCGCCTGAAGTCGGTGATCCCGCGCGACCTGCGCACCGCGGTGATCGAGGTCAGCGGTCAGCCGGACCAGTTGCCGATGATGCGCGAGGCGCTGGAGGACCTGCGGATTCCGATCCACATCATTCACGGCGAAGTCGATGACTTCGCCCCGGTGGAGCTGGCCCGGCGCATGGCGAGCGAGGTCGCCACCCGCGCCCCGATCCGGTTCGAGGCCGTGCCCGGGGCCAATCATTTCCTCACCGACGGGCCGGTGGAGAGCCTGATCGGGCGCCTCGACGCCTGCCTGCCGGCGCCGGTGAGCGCGCGCGCGCGTATCGGCGGCTGGGTCCGCGGCCTAGCTAGGCTTCGTCCGAGCTCTCGCTGACCTCTTCGGCGCTGCGGCGACGCCGTGGCCGCCGCGTTTCCTTGGGTTCCTCGAGCGGCCGCGACTGCAGGAACGCCGGAGCGTGGCTCACATCGCCATCCTCGGCGCGCAGCAGCGGACCGGCGGGCTCGGCGTCCGGCTCGGAGGCCGGGGCCGGACGCGGCTCTTCGGCGCGGTAGCTGGGGCGTGGCTCGCCACGATCATAGCGGTCGCGCTCGAAACGTTCGCCGCGCTCTGGCCGCTCGCCGCGGTCGGTACGTTCGACCCGGTCGACCCGGTCGGTACGCGGGCCCTGGTCGGTACGCGCGCCCTGGTCGGTACGCGCGCCCTGGTCGGTACGGGGGCCCTGGTCAGGGCGATCGAAGCGGCGCTCATCACGGCGGCGGTCGTCGCGAAACCGCTCGTCGCGGCCGCGGAAGGCGCGATCCTGACGCTCGCCGCTGCGTTCATAGCGATCCTCGCCGCGCCACTCCTCCCTCGGCCGAGACTCGCGCCAGGCGCGGTCTTCGCCGTGGCGTTGTTCGCCGCGCTCGCCATCGGTTTCGGCCGCCGCAGACTCGCCGTCAGTCTCGCCGCCTTCGCCCTGAGCGCCGGTCTCGTCCTCGAAATCGATGTCGTAGCCGGAGACGTACTGATCGCGGCCAACAATCTCGGCCAGCGGCCGCTGCGGCTGCATCGCGCGCAGCACCCGGAAGTAATGCTCGGCGTGCTGCAGGTGGTTTTCGGCCAGCACGCGGTCTCCCGAGGTGTGGGCGTCGCGCGCCAACTGCTGGTACTTTTCATAGACGTGCTGGGCGGCGCCGCGCACCTTGACCCCATCGGGGCCATTGGAATCGAACGCCCGATTGGCGTTGTGTTGTGGCTTGCCCCCGCCGCCGCCGCCGCCGTTGCGGTTGCGGTTGCGTTGGCGCTTTATACCTTTGAAATCTCTCATGGTTTCCTAAGCCTGTTGGTTCCTGCCGCGCGACTTCGCAAGCCGGAGGCGGCCGAGGCGAGGCCTTTAATTCAAGTTGGGGAACTAAACGCCAGTAAGCCCGCCGGACGCGCTTGGTTCCGTCCGCTCCGTTCGGCGCCACGCTAGAAGCAACCGCCGATCACCGAGGCGGGCGCGGCGCGAGCCGCACACCCAAGCCCCAGCGCAATGGATGAAGACCCTACTGATCTAGCGTCTCACCGGGGTTTATCCAAGCCCTTTCTTGCGCCCGCTGATCACCCGCTCGCGGCCGGCGAGGTCCTGGCTGACCTTGATGTCGACGGCCCCGGCGTCCCGCGCCAGGCGTTCGACCGCGGCGTGCTGGCCGGCGCCGACCTCAAAGGCGAAGGCGCCGCCGGGCTTCAGCACCCGCAGGCTCTCGGGGGCCAGCCGGCGGTAGGCGGCCAGGCCATCCTCGCCGCCGTCGAGCGCCAGCCGCGGCTCATGGTCGCGCACCTCCGGCTCCAGGGCGGCGATCTCGCCGCTGGCGATATAGGGCGGATTGCTGACCACGAGGTCGAACTGGTCGGGGCCGAGGCCGGCCGTCCAGTCGCTGCGCAGAAATGCGGCGCGGCCTGCCAGGCCCAGGCCCGCGGCGTTCTCCCGCGCCACCGCCAGGGCCGCCTCCGAGACATCGACCCCCAGGCCACGGGCGCCGGGCCGCTCGGCAAGGATGGCCAGCAGGATGGCGCCGGAGCCGACGCCGAGGTCGAGCACGGCGAACGCATCATCCTCGCCGTAGAGCGGCAGGACCACGTCGAGGATGGTCTCGGTGTCGGGCCCGGGCGTCAGCACATCCGGCGTCACCTTGAGCATGATGTTCCAGAAGCCCTTGGCCCCGAGGATGCGGCTGACCGGTTCGCGCCGCTCGCGGCGGGCGAGATAGTCCTCGAGGACCGTCATCTGCGCTCCGCTCAGCGCCCGCCTGGGGTCGGCCAGGATATCGGCGCGGCTGGCTCCGCTCGCCGACTCCAGCAGCAGGCGGGCGTCGATCACCGGGGTGTCGATACCGGCCGCCTCCAGTCGGCGCTTGGCGGCGTTCCAGGCGGCGACGAGGGTGCTCGCCCGGCTTTGCGTCAGGCGCGCTCGCCGGTGAGCGGGGAGGAGCCGAAGGCCCCAGCCTTGACGTTGCCGCTCATCGAATCGCCGCTCACCGTGACGGTGAATTCCAGGGTCATCGGGAACGGCTGGGTGATCGCGCTCGACCAGGTCAGGGTGTCACCGTCGAGTTTGCCGGATACGGCCTGTTCGCCCATCCGGCCCTTCATCGTGCCGGTGAAGGCGCCGCCGTCGCTTTTGACTTCCAGGGTGCCCTCTTGGACGCCCATGGGCGAATTGACCTTGGTGTTCCAGGTGCCGTCGACCGACATCACGCTCTCCTTCTGGCGGGATTGGAGGGCGAAGCTAATCAGCCGGCTTGGCGCGACGCAAGCGGGCTATTCGGCGGCGAGGATCTGGGCCTCGGCCTCGGCGGCCTCGATCTCGGCGGCGCGGACCTCGACCAGCTCGACGATGTGGTCGATCATCTTCTCGTTGTCGAGCTTGTGGTCGGCCTTGCCGGCGACATAGACCATGCCCGCGCCCTTGCCGCCGCCGGTGAAGCCGAGGTCGGTCATCAGCGCCTCGCCGGGGCCATTGACCACGCAGCCGATGATCGAAAGGCTCATCGGCGCGGAGATGTGCGCCAGACGCTCCTCCAGCTTGCCGACCGTCTCGATGACGTTGAAACCCTGCCGGGCGCAGGAGGGGCAGGCGATGATGTTGACCCCGCGGTGGCGCAGGCCAAGCGATTTGAGGATATCGAACCCGGCCTTGATCTCCTCCACCGGATCGGCGGCGAGCGAGATGCGGATAGTGTCGCCGATGCCGGCCCACAGCAGCGAGCCGATGCCGATCGAGGACTTGATGGTGCCCGAGCGCAGCGCGCCGGCCTCGGTGACCCCCAAATGCAGCGGGCAATCGATGGCCTCGGCCAGCATCTGATAGGCGGCCACGGTCATGAACACGTCCGAGGCCTTCACGCTGATCTTGAATTCGTGGAAGTCGTGATCCTGCAGGATCCTGGCGTGACCGAGCGCGCTCTCGACCATGGCCTGAGGACATGGCTCGCCATAGCGCTCGAGAAGCTCGCGCTCCAGCGAGCCGGCGTTGACCCCGATGCGCATCGAGCAGCCATTATCGCGCGCCGCCTGGATGACATCGCGCACCCGCTGCGCCGAGCCGATATTGCCGGGATTGATGCGCAGGCAGGCCGCGCCGGCCTCGGCGGCCTCGATCCCGCGCCGGTAGTGGAAATGGATGTCGGCCACCAGCGGGACGTGGGCCGCCTTGGCGATGGTCTTGAACGCCGCGGTGGCGTCTTCGTCAGGGCAGGACACGCGGACGATGTCGGCCCCGGCCTCCTCCAGCTGGCGGATCTGATCGATGGTCGCGGCCGCATCGCCGGTGATGGTGTTGGTCATCGACTGGACGGCGATTGGCGCATCGCCGCCGATCGGCACCGCGCCGACGTGAATTTGGCGCGACTTGCGCCGCTCGATATGGCGCCACGGGCGCACGCGGGTGTGATCCTGGCCGGTCATGACATCTCGCAAGATAGGACCATCTCGGCCCCACCGGAAGCTTCAGGCGGGCGCCGGCTTCACTGTTGTCAACGATTCCACCGCCGTCTGGGTTTCGGTCAGCGGGCCGGCGGCGTGTCCGGCGAGGTAGACCTCGGTCGCGGCCGGATCGTCGGCGTCGACCGTCAAGCCGGCGATCGGCGGCGCGCGCCAGGCCTCGCCAGCGGCCAACTCGCGGGCGAAATAGACCTCGCCACCGGCCCCCCGCACCACCAGCGAGAACGGCCGCAGGGCCTGAACGATGACGCCGACGCCGGTGCGGGCGCCGAACACCGGTCCATGGGCCACGAACGCCGCGCCCGGCGCAACCGCGTTCGGCGCATGGGCGGCGGCGGCCTCGGCGGCGATCCTGGCGGTGATCTGGACGGCGGCCGGGCTGCCGTTGGCGGCGGTGGCGGCGGCCAATCCTGGTGTCTCGTAGGGCGGCGGGGTCGAGGCCTCCGGCGGCGCGGGCAGGGGAGCGCCGAGCACTTCGGGGCCGATCGGCTGGCCGGCGCCAGCCGCCGGGGCCGCCATCGGGCCGGCGAAACGGTGCGGCGCGGCCGCCACCCGGACGAACAGATTCCACCCGGCCAAGCTGGCGACGACGATCAGGCCGACCACCAGAGGGCCGACGAAGCGCGCCCGGCGGCGCGAGCGGATGCCGGGCGGGGGTCGCAACCACGCCGTCTCATCAGGAAGCTCCTGGCGGAAGCGCGCGGCCACCTGATCCGGGTCGAGGCCGAGCGCGCGGGCATAGGCGCGCACATAGCCGATCGCGAATGGCCGGGCCGGCAGAGGCGCCAGATCGCGGCGCTCGAGCGCGTCGATGAACGCCGCCCGCACGTGGGTGGCCTGGGCGATGTCGACGATTTCCAGGTCGAGACTTTGGCGAGCCTGGCGCAAGGCCTCGCCCACGGGGATATCGGTGGCCAGAACCGGTATGGTCGGCCGCAGCGCCGCTAGATTATCGTGGCCGGCGCCTTGCCCAGTGTGCGCTTCGGCCGAACGCCAAGTCTGACTCAAAGCCGTAATCCCCGACCCCCCGGGCATAACAGAGCCGTGAGACAGCTTCAACGGATTGGCGGCCCAAGCGCTGCATTTGCCGCAGGCCTCAGGCCTCGACGTGCAACTTTCTGGCCATGGCCTCGATCTCGGCCCGGACCGAGCCGGCGCTGCTGGCAAGCAGCCCCTCCATGCCGCGCCTGGCCGCGCCGCGATCGCAGGTGAGGACCATCTGCTTGACCGGGCCGATGCCGGTTGGCGGCATGCTGAGGCTTTCGTAGCCGAGCGCCACCAGGGCGAAGGCCTCCAGCGGCCGCCCGGCCATCTCGCCGCACACCGAGACCGGGGTGCCGGTTCCCGCGCAGGCCTGGCCGATCGCCTGCAAGGCTCGTAGCGCCGGCGGCGAGAGCGGATCGTAGCGGTCGGCCATGCGCGGGTTGCCGCGGTCGGCGGCGAACAGGTACTGCATCAGATCGTTGGTGCCGACCGAGACGAAGTCGGTCAGCGGCAGCAGGGCGTCGAGATGCCACAACAGGGAAGGCGCCTCGATCATCGCCCCGACGGCAAGGCGCGAGGGGCTGGGACGGCCGCGGCGCTGCGCCCAGGCGGCTTCGTGATCGACCAGGGCGCGGGCGGCGCGGAACTCCTCGACGCTGGCCACCAGCGGGAACATGACCTTCAGCGGCCTGCCGGCGGCGGCGGCGATCAGGGCGCGCAGCTGCATGCGCAGGAGGGCCGGCCGGTCGAGGCCCATGCGGATCGCCCGCCAACCCAGGGCCGGATTATCCTCGCGCTCGGCGTTGAGATAGGGGAGCACCTTGTCGCCGCCGAGATCCAGGGTGCGGAAGGTCACCGGCCGCTCGCCGGCGGCGTCCAGGACCCTGGCGTAGAGAGCGGCCTGGGCCGAAAAGCGCGGCAGGTCTTCCGACACCATGAACTGGAATTCGGTGCGAAAGAGGCCGATGCCCTCGGCCCCGGCCTCGGCCAGGAGGTCGAGGTCCACCGCCAGGCCGGCGTTCATGAGCAGCTCGATCTTGGCCCCGTCGCGGGTGAAGGCCGGGGTGTCGCGGAGGCGGGCGAACTCGGCCCGGCGCTCGGCGCGCACGCCGATCCGCGCCTTGACCGCCTTGATGACGTCGGCCCGGGGGCGCAGGTAGGCCTCGCCGGTCTCGGCATCGACGATCACCGGATCGTTCTCGTTCACCCGGTCGCGCAGGCCGACGATGCGGCCGACGCAAGGGATATCCAGCGCCCTGGCGACGATGGCCGCGTGGCTGGCAGGCGAGCCATCCTCGAGCAGCAGGCCGCGCAGCTTGGTCCGGTCGTATTCCAGCAGCTCCGCCGGCCCCAGATTGCGGGCGATGAGAATGGCGTTCTCGGGGAGTTCCCTGGCGGTGGCGCCGTCGCCGGCCAGGTGCCGCAGCAGCCGGTCGTTGAGGTCCTCCAAATCATGGACGCGCTCACGCAGATAGGGATCGCGCGCCTGGCCAAGGCCGGCGCGATGCTCGGAGCGCACCCGCTCGACCGCTGCCTCGGCGGTGAGGCCGGAATGGACGGCGTCGAGCAGGGAGTGGTTCCAACTGCGGCTGTGGGCCAGCATGCGGTAGGTCTCGAGCACGTCGTAGGAGGCGCCGAGAATGCCCTCGTGGCCCTCCAGCATGGCGTCGATCTGGCGCTGCAGCCCGGCGATGGCCTCGGTCAGGCGGGCCTCCTCGGCGGCGCTGTCATCGGACAACAGGCTGCCGGGCGCCACCGGCGCTTCGTGCAGCACCGCCACGCCGAGAGCCAGGCCGTCAGCGAGCTTGGCCCCCTTCAGCCGCTCCGGCCGATGGGGGGCGATTTCGACGTCCTTCAGCTCATCGCGCGACAACAGATCCCCGGCCGCCACGGTCTCGGCCAGGACCATGGCGATGATCTGCAGATCCTCGACATCGTCCTCGGCGTAGATGCGGCTGGTGCGGTTCTGAACCACCAGCACGCCGATCGTCCGCCCGCCGCGCAGCAACGGCACGCCAAGAAAGGCGTGGAACGGGTCTTCGCCGGTCTCCGGGCGATAGGAGAAGGTGTGATGGCGCGGCGCGTCCGACAGGTTGAGCGGCCGCCCCGAGCGCATGATCTCGCCGACCAGGCCCTCGCCCGGCTTCAGCCGGGTGAGATGCACCGCTCCCGGATCCAGGCCTTCGGTGGCGAACAGCTCCATTTCGCCGGAGGCCCGGCGCAGGTAGATCGAGCACACCTCGGCCACCATGCTAAGGGCGATGGTGCGCATCACCATGCCGAGCTTGGCCTGGGTGGGGCTTTCTCCGGCCATGGCCTCGCGAATCTGCCGCAGCAGACTGCGCGGGCCGCGAAGGGCGAGACCGGTGGTCGGCGGCAAGGCCGGGCTCCAAGGCTGGCGTTTCCGCCGCGCCTATAGCAGACTTTTTGTTTGCGGCGGGATGGGGATCGATGGTCGAAGGCGCCAGCTCGCACCTCGCCGACGATGGCCTGCCGATGCCGGCGCGCGCCTGGGCCATCGCCTCGGTGGCCCTGGCCATCGCCATGTGCGTGCTCGACAGCTCGATCGCCAATATCGCGCTGCCGGTGATCGCCCGCCAGTTCCACGCCGCGCCGGCCGAATCGGTGTGGATCGTCAACGCCTACCAGCTGGCCATCGTGATCTCGCTGCTGCCGTTGGCCTCGCTTGGAGAAATCGTCGGCTATCGGCGCATCTATCTGGTCGGACTGAGTCTGTTCGTCCTGGCTTCGGTAGCCTGCGCGCTCTCGCGCTCGCTGAGCATGCTCGCCCTGGCCAGGACCCTGCAGGGGTTCGGCGCCGCCGGCGTGATGAGCGTCAACGGGGCGCTGGTTCGCTTCATCTATCCCGGCCGCCTGCTCGGCGGCGGCGTCGGCCTGAACGCCATGGTGGTGTCGCTGACCGCGGCGGTGAGTCCGAGCGTCGCCTCGGCCATCCTCGCCCTGGGACCCTGGCCATGGCTGTTCGCGGTCAACATTCCGGTGGGCCTGGCCGCCTTGGCCCTGGCCAGTCGCGTGCTGCCGGGCAATGCGCTTTCCGGCCGGAGGTTCGACTGGATGAGCGCCCTCCTCAATGGCCTCACTTTCGGCCTCGTCATCAGCGGCATCGATATGATCACCCGGACCCGGAACAAGCTCGGCGGCGCCCTCGAGCTGATCGCCGGAGCGCTCGCCGCAGGGCTGCTCGTCGGCCGGGAATGGGGCCGGCCACGACCGCTGATGCCCTTCGATCTGCTGCGCTCGCGGACCTTTTCCCTGGCGGTGCTGACCTCGATCGGCTCGTTCACCGCCCAGATGCTGGCCTACGTATCGCTACCGTTCCACTTCGAGAACGCGCTGCACCGCGGTCAGGTGGAGACCGGCCTCCTAATGACCCCGTGGCCGGCGGCGGTGGCGATCGCCGCCCCCCTGGCGGGCCGCCTGGCCGACCGGTTCTCCGCCGCCGTGCTGTGCGCCATCGGCCTCGCCGCCCTGACCCTTGGCCTGATCGCTCTGGCGCTGCTCGGCGGCGACGCTTCGAGCCTCGACATCGGCTGGCGGATGGCTCTGTGCGGGGCCGGCTTCGGCTTCTTCCAGGCGCCCAACAACCGCATGCTGCTGACCTCGGCGCCCAGGGAGCGGGCCGGCGCGGCCGGCGGCATGCTGGGCACCGCGCGGCTCACCGGCCAGACCCTGGGCGCGGTGCTGACCGCGGTGGCGCTGCAAAATTTCGCCGGCTGGGGCGAGCGCGCGGCCCTGCTCCTGGCGGCGGCCTTCGCGGTCGCCGCGGCGATCGCCAGTGTGGCCAGGCTGGGTCCGGCTCAGAGTTCGTCCAGGCCATAGGCGGCGTGCAGGGCGCGCACCGCCAGTTCGGTGTAGGCGGCGTCGATCAGCACGCTGATCTTGATCTCCGAGGTCGAGATCACCTGGATGTTGACCCCCTTCTCGGCCAGCGCGCCGAACATCGTCTTGGCGACCCCGGCGTGGCTGCGCATGCCGACCCCGATCACCGAGATCTTGGCCACGTCCTCGTCGACCGCGACGCTGTCGAAGCCGACCTTCGCCTTGGCCTCCTCGACGATTTCCAGCGCCCGGGCGGCGTCGCGCTTGCCGACGGTGAATTCCATGTTGGCGGCGCCGGCGTGGCGGGCGTGGCTCTGAACGATCATGTCGACATTGACGTTGGCGTCAGCCAGGCGACCGAAGATCTCCGACGACACGCCTGGGTGATCGGGCAGCCCGAACAGGCTGATCTTGGCTTCGTCGCGGCTGTAGGCCACCCCGCTCACGATGCGTTTTTCCACGATCTCCTCCTCGTCGCAGACGATGGTGCCCCGGTTGTCCGACGCTCCCGGCTCGGTGAAACTGGACAGCACCCGCAGGCGCACCCCGTGGGCCATGGCCATCTCCACCGAGCGGGTGTGCAGGACCCTGGCCCCCAGCGAAGCCATCTCCAGCATCTCTTCGTAGGAGATCTGGCTGAGGCGCCTGGCCTTGGCCTCGATGCGCGGGTCGGTGGTGTAGACGCCATCGACGTCGGTATAGATGTCGCAGCGCGCCCTGAGCGCCGCGGCCATGGCCACCGCAGTGGTGTCAGAGCCGCCACGGCCGAGGGTGGCGATGCGGCCTGACCGGGTGACGCCTTGAAAACCGGCGATCACTGCGATCTCGCCGGCGGCCAGCGCCGTTTCAACCTTGTCCGGGGGGATCTCGTCGATCCGCGCCCGGCCGTGCGCCTCGTCGGTGATGATCGGCACCTGCCAGCCGAGCCACGACCGGGCCGAAAGGCCGATATTGCGCAGGGTCATGGCCAGCAGGCCGGCGGTGACCTGTTCGCCCGAGGCGACGACGGCGTCGTATTCGTCGTCGCCGGCGTGGACTGCCGGACCCGGCTGGCCGGCGCCGTCGGTCCAGGCGACCAGCTCGTTGGTCTTGCCGGCCATGGCCGAGACGACCACGATCACCTCGCCGCCGGCGCGCGCCTCGGCCGCCACCAACTGGGCGACGCGGCGGATGCGTTCCAGGTCGGCCACCGAGGTGCCGCCGAACTTCATCACCAGACGAGACACCAGCCCTCCGCGCGCGAAGCGCGGTTTCTACCGGCGCGCCCCCACCGCGACAAGGACGCGCGCCTGATCTAGAAGCGGCGCGATGAGCGCCACCGCCAGCATCGACCCCGCCAGCGTGGCGCGCTTCGCCGCCATGGCCGAAGCATGGTGGGATCCGGCCGGCAAGTTCGCGCCGCTGCACAGGCTCAACCCCGCCCGGCTGGACTTCATCCGCGCGCGATGCCTGGCCTGGTTCGAGCGCGAGCCCAGGGAACGCGCGCCCTTCGCCGGCCTTCGCTTGCTCGATGTCGGCTGCGGCGGCGGCCTGATCGCCGAACCGATGCGGCGTCTGGGGTTCGACGTCGTCGGCATCGACGCGGCCGAGGAGGGCGTCACCGTGGCCAGCGCCCACGCCGCCAGTGTCGGCCTCACCATCGACTACCGGGCCGCGACGGCCGAGGCGCTGATCGCCGCTGGCGAGGGCCCGTTCGATGTCGTCCTGGCGCTGGAGATCATCGAGCATGTGACCGATCCCGCCGCCTTCGCCGCCAACCTGGCGCGTCTGCTGGCCCCCGGCGGGCTGATGATCCTGGCGACCCTCAATCGCACGGTTCGGTCCTTGGTTTTCGGCAAGCTCGCCGCCGAATATCTCCTGCGCTGGGTTCCGGCCGGGACCCACGACTGGCGCCAGTTCCTGACCCCCGAGGCGTTGCGCGGCCATCTGGAGGCCGCCGGGCTGACCCCCGAAGGACCGTTCGGCCTTGCTCTCGATCCGCTGAGCGGCGCGTGGCGCGCCTCGAACGATGTGGCCATCAACTACATGATGATCGCGCGCTGGCCGGCGGCCTAGTTCACTTCGCTCTTCTTCGGCGCCGCTGGCGGCAGCGGCGCGACTGGCACCCCGTCCGCGACCAGGGCGCGAACCTCCTGGCCGCTGGCCTCGCCGTAGATTCCCCGGGTTTCGGCGGCGCCCTCGTGGATGCGCCGCGCCTCGCTGGCGAACCCATCCCCGACATAGTCGAAGTTGGCCTCCACATGGGCGCGCACCTTGCTCATCGCCTCCATCATCATCGCCCGCTGGCGCTTGCCTTCGGCGGCGCCTTGCTCGCGCGTTCCGGTCACCGCCGGGGCCATGATCTGCTTGCGCACCGCCTCGCTGGCGCACAGCGGACAGGCGAGCAGGCCGGCCGCCTGCTGCCGATCGAAATCCGCCGAATCGCCGAACCAGCCCTCGAAATCGTGACCGGCGGCGCAGGTCAGGGCGTAGCGGATCATGGGCTGGCGAACGCCCGCTCGTGGTCGAGGGCCGGGATCGCCGCCCTGACCCGCCTGACCTCGGCCGGGTCGATCCGCGCGGTGACGATTCCCGGCCGATCGTGATCGAGGGTGGCGATCACCTCGCCCCACGGCGAGACGACGCTCGAGCGGCCCCAGGTGGTGCGGCCGTCCGCGTGGGCTCCGCCCTGCGCCGGGGCGAGGACATAGCAGCCGTTCTCGATCGCCCGGGCGCGCAACAGAATGCTCCAGTGGGCTTCGCCCGTCGGCCGGGTGAAGGCGGCCGGAATGGCCAGCGCCTCGGCGCCGGCCCTGGCCAGGGCGCGATAAAGGGCTGGAAATCGCAGATCGTAACAGACGCTCAGGCCCAGCTTCACGCCACCCGCCTCGGCGACCACCGCGCGATCGCCAGGCGTGACACTCGCCGATTCGCGGTGATGTTCGCCGGTGGGCAGGTCGACATCGAAGAGGTGCACCTTGTCGTAAGCGGCGGCGATGGCCCCGCGCGGGTCGATGAGCAGCGAGCGGTTGGCGGCCTTGTTGCCATGCCGGACCATGGCCGAGCCGATCAGCAGCCAGACGCCAAGCTCGTCGGCCAGCCGGCGCAGTCCGAGCACGCAGATATCCTCGTCCATGGGCGCCAGGCTGGCGAAGAGACGGGTCCTGTCGCGCTGTAGAAGGTTGGTCGCCTCCGGAGTGGCGATCAGCCGCGCGCCGCCGCCAGCCGCCTCGCGCACCAGGGGTGCGGCCTGGGCCAAGGCGTCGGCCTGATTGGCGGGGGTGTTCAACTGGACGAGCGCGATATCCAGCATCAGTTGGCCAGAAGGGCGTCCAGGCGTCCCTCGCGCTCCAGCTCGACGATTTCGTCGCAGTCACCAAGGTGGGTGTCGCCAACGAAGATCTGCGGAAAGGTGCTCCGGCCCGAACGTTCGATCATCTCTCGCCGCAAGGCTGGATCGAACCCGGCTTCGATCTCGGTGAAGGCGACGCCTTTGCCGCGCAGCAGGGAGAGGGCGCGCGCACAATAGCCACAGAAGGGACGGGTATAGATGGTGATCTGACTCATCGGGGTTCGAGCAACGTTCGGGCGGGGCTCATATAGCGCGGGAGGGGCGCTCTTTCACCCTGGCGATGACGGCGGCGTCGACGCGCGCCGCGCCGGCGGCCTTCAGCGCCCGGGCGCAACCCTCGAGCGTCGCTCCGGTGGTCAGCACGTCATCGACCAGGAGCAGCCTGGCGCCGAGGACCTTGGGCCGCCAGTCGGCCGGCACGGCGAAGGCCCCGGCGACGTTGCGCCGGCGGCCCTTGGCGGATTTGCCCGACTGGCTGGGGGTGGCCTTTGGCCTGCCGATGGCGCCCGGCCAATAGGCGAGGCCGGCGACCCTGGCCAGCGGGCGGGCGATTTCCGCGGCTTGATTGTACCGGCGTCTGATCAGCCTGAAGCGGTGCAGGGGCACCGGCACCACGGCGTCCAGGTCGCCAAGAATGTCGCCGCTCGCCCGCGCCAGCCAGCGCGCGAAGACACCCGCCAGATCGGTGCGATCGGCGTGCTTCAGTTTCAGGATCAGGTCGCGCGAGGCGTCGTCATAGAGACAGGCGGCGCGGGCGTGGTCGAAGGCGGGCGGGTGCGCCAGGCACGACGGACACCGGGCGCCGCCACCAAGGTCGTAGTCGAACGGCGCCCCGCAGCCATCGCACAGCGGCGCGTCGATGAACTGGATCCGGCTCCAGGCGGCGGGCGAGAGCCCCTGGCACTGCACCTCGGCCCTGACCTCGTCGTCGAGGGCGCGCGGCGGCAGCAACAGATCGAGCGCCCCCGTCGCCGCCAGGCGCAGCCTCGCCAGAGCCACCTCGCCCACCTCCCACGGTCCGCGCCAGCTTTTGCATGCCAGCAGGCCATGCGATAGCGTTTTGACGGCGATGTCCCAGCCGCCGCGCCTCTTCGATCGCCGCCTGCACCGCCGGCGCCTGCAACGCGCCGCACCGCAGTTTGGCCGCGCCGACTATCTCAAGGCGCGGGTCGCCGACGACCTGACGCACCGGCTGGCGACGATCAACCGCCGGTTTCCGATCGCCGTGGAGCTCGGGGCGAGAACCGGGGTGTTCGCGCGCGCCCTCGCCTCCAGCGCGGCCGCGGACAAGATCGATTTGCTGGTCCAGACCGACCTTTCCGAAACCATGCTGGCGCGGGTCGGGGGCGCGCGGGCGGTGGCGGATGAAGCCCGGCCGCCCTTCGGGCCGGCCAGCATCGATCTGTTCATCACCGCTCTGTCGCTGCACTGGGTCGATGACCTGGTTGGCGCCCTGGTGCAGATCCGCCTGGCGTTGAAACCCGACGGCCTGTTCATCGGCGCCCTGCTGGGAGGGGCCACGCTTGCCCAGCTGCGCGCCTGCCTGACCGAGGCCGAGATCGAGCTGACCGGCGGGGCCGGGCCCAGGGTGTCGCCGTTTCTCGACGCCGTTGATGGGGGCGCGCTCATGCAGCGGGCGGGCTTCGCCCTGCCGGTGGTCGATGTCGATCGCCTCGAGGTTCGCCACGATCACCTGCTGGACCTGATGGCCGAACTAAGGGCGATGGGCGAAACCAACGTCCTCTTCGATCGCCCGCGAACGCCGCTGACCCGCGGCGTGATCGCCAGAGCGAGCGAGCTTTACCACCAGCGCTTTGGCCAGGATGGCAGGATCAGCTCGACCTTCGAGGTCGTCACCCTGACCGGCTGGGCGCCTCACGCCAGCCAACCGCAGCCGCTGGCGCCGGGTTCGGCCACGGTCAGGCTGGCCGATGCGCTCGGCGCGTGCGAGCAATCCGCCGGGGACAAGGCGGGCGGCTAGCGGGTCTCAGCCACTACCGCCGCGAACGCCGCCCAGAAGGGCGCCTGGAGAGCATCGGTTTCCTGCATCAGTTCATGATAGGCGCCTGGCGCCACCGCAAAGCGCGCGCCGGGGATGCGGGCGGCGACGCGCCGGGCCGCGGCGTTGTCCACCAGCCGCTCCTCGCCAGCAGCGATGATGCTCACCGGCGTGGTGATGCGCGGCGTCTCCTGCCCCCGGGCCACGCGATCGGTGGCCGAAAAGGCGAAGTCGAGCCAGCCCCAGGTCGGCGGCCCCACCGCCAGGTCCGGGTGCTGGACGACCTGATCGAGGTTCCGCGCGTAGCGCCCGGGATCATGGGTCAAGATGTTGGCCGCGAATGGCTCGGTCGCCGTCTCGCGCACCGCCAGGGCGCCGCCGAGGCCAATACGAGGAAGGCTGGCGGCAAGGCCGCGCACGATCGGCCCCGGGATCGATCCAGTCTGCACGCCAAGCATCGGCGCCGAAAGCAATGCCCCGGCGAACCGCCGCTCGCCCATCGCCAGGGCGAGCAGGGTCAGGCAGCCGCCCATCGAATGGCCAAGCGCGATCCACGGCCTCGGCAGGCGGGTCTCGAAGCTGGCCAGCAAGGCGGCGAAGTCGGCGATGAAGTCTCGCCAACCGTGGGCGTGGCCGCGCCTGTCGGGCCCCAGGCGGGCGGACAGGCCATGACCGCGCCAATCATGAATGAGAACGACGAAGCCGAGAGCGGTCAGGCGGCTCGCAACCTCGAAATACTTCTCTATCGGTTCGGTGCGCCCGGGGCTGACGATGACCGAGCCACGCGATGCGCCAGCGGGCGGAAACAGCGCCGCCCGCAGCCGCGCGGCGCCGGCGCCGGCGAACCAATAGGCCGCCGCTCCAGCGGGAACTGGAGCCAGCGGGGTCGCGAGAAGCGGCGCCTCCGCCAAGGCGGAGAGGCGCTCAGCCCATCTTCGCGAACAGGGCCTGCATCTTGCTCTGCAGGGCCATGGCCGTGCCCATGTCGGAGAGCTGCAGGCGCCCGGTCATCACGGCGGTCATGGCGTCGAGCTTGCCCGCGCCCATGGCTTCCAGGTCGGCGCTGGAGATGGTCAGGGTGAGGTCGGCCGGCTTGTCCTCGTTGCTCACCGAGCCGCCGTCGATGTAGATGAAGCCATCGCCCTTGAGGTTGAACTTCAAGGTCTTGCCGAGGCCGGAGTCGGAGCCGACCGCCGCCCTGATGCGATCCGTCGTTTCCTGAAGCGTGGCCATCCTGAGGGTCTCTCCCGGTGGTGAAGGTGTGCGACGGCGCCTAACCCGGCCACGCCGCGGACGCAAGGGACCATTGCTTGGATGGGGAGCCTTGCGGCCCGGTCGACGCCTCCTATCTCAACCGGCGAAGGCGCTGGATATCCGGGCCTTCCGGGTCACCCGCGGGGCCCTCCAAGGCTCGCGACCGATCCGCCCATCTGGTCCTTGCTTGTTGAAGAAGGAACTCACATGCGCACTCTCGATTTTTCCCCCCTCTACCGCTCCGTCGTCGGTTTCGACCGGCTGGCCGATCTACTCGACGCGGCGACCAACGAGGCGACCAACGGTTATCCGCCCTACAACATCGAACGGACCGGCGAAAACGCCTATCGCATCGACATCGCCGTCGCCGGCTTCAAGCCCGCGGAACTGTCGATCGAGGTGAAGGAGAACCTGCTCACCGTGCAGGGGCGCAAGGGCGCCGACGATCAGTCCAGGCGCTATCTGCATCGCGGCCTCGCCGAGCGCAATTTCGAGCGCCGGTTCCAACTGGCCGACTATGTCGTGGTGGCCGAGGCCCAGCTGGCCGATGGCCTGCTGTCGGTGTCGCTGCGGCGGGAACTTCCCGAGGCTCTCAAGCCGCGCAAGATCGAGATCACCACGGCCAAGCCCGAGACCTTGATCGAAGCCGAAGCGGCGTAAATCCGCCCCCCGTCATCGCCGACCGCGTGCGTGTCGGCGATGACGGTCGCGGTCAGGGCAACGCCTCGGCGCGCGTGGCGTCGAGATAGCGCGCGGTTCGCGGACGCAAATCATCGCTGAGCTCGATCGCCAGCGGGTTGCCGGTGGGGATCTCCAGCTTCACGACCGCCGCCTCGTCCATGGCGAACAGATGCTTGGCGATGGCGCGCAGCGAATTGCCGTGGGCGGCGATCAGAACATTCGCCCCGCGTGCGAGCGTTGGCGCGATCACGGCCTCCCAGCACGGCAGCACCCGCAGGAGGGTGGTCTCGAGGCTCTCGCTCGCCGGCACGCTGACGCCGGCGTAGCGGCGGTCGCCGGCAAGATCGAAAGGCCCCCCAGGCGGCAGTGGCGGCGGGGCGATGTCGTACGAGCGCCGCCAGAGGCGCACCTGCTCCTCACCGTGGCGCGCCGCCGTCTCGGCCTTGTCGAGCCCGGTGAGCGCCCCGTAGTGGCGCTCGTTGAGACGCCAATCGTTGGTCATCGGTATCCATGCCTGATCCGCAGCCGCCAGGGCCAGCCAGGCGGTGCGGATGGCTCTGAGCAACACCGAAGCGAAGGCGTGGTCGAAGCTCGCCTTCTCAGCGGCGATAAGCTCGCCGGCCCGCCTAGCCTCGGCCTCGCCCCGCGGCGAAAGGTCCACATCCACCCACCCGGTGAAGCGGTTTTCCAGGTTCCACTGGCTCTGGCCGTGGCGCAGCAGCATGAGGGTCGGCATGCGCGCGGTCTAGGAGCAAACGCCGCCGGCGGCTATAGCCCAGCCGGTGCGCGACCGGTGGATCCTGCCTCTGATGGCCCTGGCCGCCGCCGCCATGGTGGCGCTGGCCCTGGTCTGGCCGCAGGGCTCGGGCCGGCCCTCGCCGGCCCCCTTCGGCAAGGCGCCGCCATCGGTCCGTGCGCGTTAGCCAAGCGCGTCAGGAGAACAACCGCATGCTGCCCACGCCGCGCTCCGATCTCAGCGACAACACTCTGGCCTACGAGGTCGTCCCGCTGATCAAGGCCACCGGCTTTCGCGAATACGACGCCCGCTGGCTTCTCGGAGCGGAGATCAATCTGCTCGGCATGGAGGCGCTGGGTCTGGCGCTCGGAACCTACGTCCAGGCGTTGGGCGAGCGGCGCATCGTCGTCGGCCACGACTACCGCTCCTACTCCCTGTCGGTGAAACAGGCCCTGAGCCTGGGTCTGGTGGCCGCCGGCTGCGAGGTCCTGGACATCGGCCTGTGCCTCTCGCCGACCGCCTACTTCGCCCAGTTCGACCTCGCCGCGCCGTGCGTGGCCATGGTCACCGCCAGCCACAACGAGAATGGCTGGACCGGGGTCAAGATGGGGGCCAACCCGCCGGTGACCTTCGGCCCCGAGGAGATTGGGCGGCTGAAGTCACTGACGCTCGGGGGCGAAGGGGAGGCCAGGCCGGGCGGGTCGCTCACGCATGTCGATGGCCTCGCCGAGCGCTACATCGCCGATGTCGCCACCCGCTGCCGGCTGGAGCGGCCGCTCAAGGTGGTGTGCGCGTGTGGCAACGGCACCGCCGGGGCCTTCGCGCCCGAGGCCCTGCGGCGCATGGGCGCGGAGGTGGTGGAGATGGACTGTGCTCTCGATTGGACGTTTCCGCGCTACAATCCCAACCCCGAGGACGCCACCATGCTCGCCGCCATGGCCGCGGCGGTGCGCGAGAGCGGCGCCGATCTGGCGCTCGGTTTCGATGGCGACGGCGACCGCTGCGGGGTGGTGGACGATACCGGCGAGGAGATCTTCGCCGACAAGATCGGCCTGATGCTGGCTCGCGATCTCGCCCCCTCGCACCCGGGGGCGAAGTTCGTCGTCGACGTCAAATCCACCGGCCTGTTCGCCACCGATCCGATCCTCGCCGCCCATGGCGCCGAGGTCATCTACTGGAAGACCGGTCACAGCTACATCAAGCGCAAGACCGCCGAAATCGGCGCCCTGGCCGGGTTCGAGAAATCGGGCCATTTCTGTTTCGGTCCGCCGCTTGGCCGCGGCTATGACTGCGCCCTCACCGCCGCGGCCGCGATCCTGCGCATGCTCGACCGCAACCCGGGCTGGCGGCTCAGCGATTTGCGCCGCGCCTTGCCGCCGGCCTTCACCTCGCTGACCATGAGCCCACACTGCGCTGACGAAGTGAAATATCGCATTGTCGATCAGGTGGTGGCCGAATATCAGGCCCTGGCGATGGCGGACGGCCGGATACTGGGCCGGGTCATCGCCGAGGTGAACACGGTCAATGGCGTGCGGGTGGCTCTGGAGGACGGGTCCTGGGTCCTGGTCAGGGCCTCGTCCAACAAGCCCGAGCTGGTGGTGGTGGTGGAGAGCATGCGCTCGGCCGACGACATGCGGGCGCTGTTTCGCGAGGAAGTGAAGCCGCGGCTCGCCCACCATCGCGAAGTGGGTGGATACAATCAGGAAGTCTGAACGGCGTCGTTTCGGGGGTTGATCGACAATGCGTGTGGCCATGATCGGCGCCGGTTACGTGGGCCTGGTGTCCGGCGCCTGTTTCGCGGACTTCGGTCACGAGGTGACCTGCGTCGAGAACGACGCCGGCAAGCTGGCGCGCCTGTCGCGCGGCGAGATGCCGATCTTCGAGCCGGGGCTGGACGAACTGGTCGAGCGCAACGTGCGCGAGGGTCGCCTCACCTTCACCGGCGACGGGGCCGACGCCGTCCGCGCAGCCGATGCGGTGTTCATCGCCGTCGGCACTCCCTCCAGGCGCGGCGACGGCTACGCCGATCTCAGCTTCGTCCATGCCGTGGCCCGGGAGGTGGCGGCCAGGGTCGACGGCTTCACCGTCGTGGTGACCAAATCCACTGTGCCCGTGGGCGCCGGTGATGAGATCGAGGCGCTGATGCGCCAAGCCAGGCCCGACATCGACATCGCCGTGGTCTCCAACCCCGAGTTTCTGCGCGAGGGCTCGGCGATCGAGGATTTCAAGCGGCCCGACCGGGTGGTGGTCGGTCTGAACGACGAGCGCGCCCGGGCGGTGATGCACGAGCTCTACCGCCCGCTCAGCCTCAACGAAACGCCGATGATCATCACCGATCGACGCACCTCGGAGCTGATCAAATACGCCGCCAACGCTTTCCTGGCGATGAAGGTCACCTTCATCAACGAGATCGCCGACCTGTGCGAGAAGGTCGACGCCGACGTGCAGCAGGTCGCCCGCGGCATCGGCCTGGACAAGCGCATCGGCGCCAAGTTCCTGCACGCCGGTCCGGGCTATGGCGGGTCGTGCTTTCCCAAGGACGCCAGGGCGCTGGCGCGCACCGCCGAGAGCGCCGGGGCGCCCATGCGGCTGGTCGAGGCCACCATCGCCATCAACGAGGCGCGCAAGCAGGCCATGGCCGGCAAGATCGCGGCCGCGCTCGGCGGCGAGCTGAAGGGCAAGCGCATCGGCGTCCTTGGCCTTACCTTCAAGCCCAACACCGACGACATGCGCGAGGCGCCCTCGCTGGCGATCATTCCGGCGCTCAGCGAGGCTGGCGCGCAGGTGCAGGCCTTCGATCCCGAAGGCGGAGAGGCGCGGCGCCTGCTGCCGATGGCCGATTTCCGCGACGGACCATACGAGGTCGCCGAAGGCGCCGACGCCCTGGTCATCCTCACCGAATGGGATCAGTTCCGCGCCCTGGACATCGACCGCATCAAGGCCGCCATGCGTGCGCCGGTGGTGATCGACCTGCGCAACATCTATCGCCCCGACGAGCTGCGCTCGCGCGGGTTCAGATATGTGAGCGTGGGCAGGCCCTAGCCGGCAGGCGGCTCCGGATACTTGGCCATGTAGTCGGCCGTGCGGCGCACCTGCTCGGCCAGCGTCAGGCGCGGCACGTGATAGCGCTCGCACAAGGCGGCGAACCGCGCCCCATCGCCCACGTAGCGGTCAGGCGCATCCGGGGTCAGCTCCGGACGCCGCACGCCGAGGCGCGGGTTGAGCACGTCGATGACGGTGTTGGCCAGGCCGGCCAGCTCCGGGGCCGACTCCCCGGCGGTGTCGAACAGCTCGATCGTCGGTTTCGGCTCGGTCAGCACCCCCAGCACCACGCTCATCAGCGCCTCGACGGAGACATAGGAGCGATAGACCCGGCGCGCCGAGGTGATGGCGATCGGCCGCCCCGCCTGGGCGTCGGCGATGAACGAGCCCAGGGCATAGCCTGACCGCTTGTTCATATAGGGGCCGGAAAGATTGAACACCCGGCCGATGGCCAGCCAGGCGCCCGCCTCCTGCGCCCAGCCGCGGAAACGCTCCTCGTCCTCCAGCTTCATGCGGCCGTAGAGGCGTTCGGATTCCGGCGCGCGCGAATCCTCGCTCAGGTGCACCGCCCCGGACGAGGCCAGGAACAGCGCCTTGGCCCCGACCAGCTCCAGGGCCGAAAGCACCCGCAGCGAAATCGCCCAGTTGGTGGCGGTGTAGGCGCCGGCCGACATCATCGTCGCCTTCTCCTGGGTGAGAAAGGCCAGATGCAGAACGAGGCTGGGCGCGGCCGGCAGGTGCGCAAGCGCCTCCAGCGGGCGCTGGGTGAGGCTCCGGCCACCTCGCAGATGCAGCGGGCGCTCGGAGGCCCCGAAGCCAACCACCCGCTCATCGAACGCCTCGCCCAGCAGCTCGCTCAGCAGCTCCAGGGTGGCCATGCCGATCCAGCCGCCGGCCCCGGTGACGATGATCCGCTCCTCGCCCTTGGCCAGGCGCTTGGCTCCGAGGCCAACGAGGGCTGGCCGCTGGCTCACGCCGCCGCTGCGCCGGGCGGGATCAGACGCTCCACCAGCGCCGGCAGTTCGTTGAAGCCGTGGGCCAGGACCGCGCCCGGCCACGGCCGCTGATAGTCGTCATAGCCGTGGGTCATCATCACCATGGGGACGCCGCAGGCGGCGGCGGCGGCGTGATCGACCTCGCTGTCGCCGACCAGCACGCAAACCCCGGCGTGGGCGCCGGTCCGCTCCAGGATCAGGGCCAGGCCGCGCGGGTCGGGCTTCAGCGGCCCCGGATCGGTCCCGACCACGGCGGCGAAGGCGTCCGAAAGGCCCAGCTCGGCGATGATCTTGTCACACAGGACTTGCGGCTTGTTCGACCACGCGGCCAGACAAAAGCCGCGAGCGGCCAACGCCGCGATCGCCAGCCGGGCGCCGGGAAACAGGCAATCGGGCGGGGTCGGCCGCTCGGCGTAGAGGGCGCGGAACTCTGCCGCCAGAGCGCCGGTGTCGGCGACCTTGAACACCGCCCGCATCGCCCTCTCCACCCCGCCCATGATGTAGGGCCGCATCTGCTGGACGGTGAGGCGCCGCGCCTGGCCGCGCGCTTCGAGCATGTGGTTGATCAGCAGGGTGATCAGCGGCGCGGAATCGATCAGGGTGCCGTCGAGATCGAAGACCACCAGGCCCCTCACCGGCGCCTTCGCATCGGGTTCGGGCGGCGCCGTCGAGCCTCGGCTGTGGTTGGTGACGGCGTTCATCGGATCGCCATGGCCGAAGCGGATCGCAGGCTAGGCTTCGGCCGCCGCCGCCGCGGTGCGCACCGCCCCGGCGATCTCCTTCACCAGCTGGCCGACCAGCTTTTCGTCATCGCCCTCGGCCATGATCCGGATCAGGGGCTCGGTGCCCGAGGCGCGCACCAGCACCCGTCCGCAGCCGTTGAGCCGGGTCTCGGCGGCGGCGATGGCGGCGATGACGGCGGCGTGCTCCAGCGGCTTGCCCTTGGCGAAGCGGACGTTCTCCAGCTTTTGCGGCGCTGGCTCGAACTGGCGCGCCAGGGCGCTCATCCTCTTGCCCGAACGGACCATCTCGGCCAGCACCTGAAGGGCCGCCATCAGCCCATCGCCGGTCGTCGAATAGTCGGAAAGGATGATGTGGCCCGAGGCCTCGCCGCCGAGGTTGAAAGCGCCCTCGCGCATCCTGGCCATGACATAGCGGTCGCCGACCGCGGTGCGCTCCAGGGTCAGGTTCCGCTCGGCGAGGAAACGCTCGAGGCCGAGGTTGGACATCACCGTGGCCACCACGCCGCCACCCTGCAGGCGGCCCTGGGCCGCCCAGGCCTGGGCGATCAGGGCCATGATCTGGTCGCCATCGACCACCTGGCCGCGCTCGTCGCAGATCACCACCCGGTCGGCGTCGCCGTCGAGGGCGATGCCGACATCGGCGCGGTATTCCTTGACCGCCTGGGCCACCGCGGCCGGATAGGTCGAGCCGGATTCGTCATTGATGTTGAAGCCGTTGGGGGAGACGCCGATCTCCTTGACCTCGGCCCCCAGTTCGTAGAGCGCGGTCGGGGCCACCCTGTAGGCGGCGCCGTGGGCGCAATCGATCACCACTCTGAGGCCGGCCAGGCTCAGGCTGCGAGGGAGGGTGGCCTTGACGATCTCGATGTAGCGCGCCTGGGCCTCGTCCATGCGCGCCACCCGGCCGAGCTGCTTGGGGCTCGCCAAGCCCTCTTGCAGGCCCTCGTCCATGTGGGCCTCGATCCGGGCCTCCATCTCGTCGCTGAGCTTGTAGCCGTCGGGTCCGAACAGCTTGACGCCGTTGTCGGCGTAGCTGTTGTGCGAGGCCGAGATCATCACCCCGAGATCGGCGCGCATGGAGCGGGTCATCATCGCCACCGCCGGGGTCGGCAGCGGGCCGAAGATGCGCACGTCCATGCCGACGCTGGCGAAGCCGGCCACCAGGGCCGGCTCGATCATGTAGCCGGAAAGGCGGGTATCCTTGCCGATCACCACCAGATGGCGGCGATCGTCGGCCGAGCGGAACAGCTTGCCGGCCGCCAGGCCGACGCGCAGGGCGACCTCGGCGGTCATCGGATACTGGTTGGCCTGACCGCGGATGCCGTCAGTGCCGAAGTAGGACCGCTTGCTCATTGTTCGGATCTGCTCTTTGGCGGAAACCCGCCGAAACCCAAGGTTGGTGGAGGCCTCGCCCGGGCGGTGATAAAGCCCGCGCTCGCCGTTTTGTCGGGGGCGACATTACGCTCTGGCGCGGCTTCGACAAAGGCCCACGGCCGGCGCGCAGCGGGAGGCTGGAAGCATGTGTGGCATCATCGGCATCGTCGGCGCCGAGCCGGTGGCGCCGCGACTTATCGATAGCCTCAGGCGGCTGGAATACCGCGGCTACGATTCGGCCGGGGTCGCGGGCGTGGTCGACGGCCATCTCGAACGGCGCCGCGCGCCCGGCAAGCTCAAGGCCCTGGAGGCGGTTCTCGAAAGCCAGCCCCTCGAGTCCCGCACCGGCATCGGCCACACGCGCTGGGCGACCCACGGCGCCGCCAACGAACGCAACGCTCACCCTCACCTCGCCGGCCGTGTGGCTGTGGTCCACAACGGCATCATCGAGAACTTCGCCGAGCTGAAGGCCGAGCTCGAGGCCAAAGGCAGGGTGTTCGAAAGCGAGACCGACACCGAGGTCGTTGCTCACCTGACCGACCAGAACCTCGTCGAGGGCATGGCGCCTCTCGAGGCCTTCCGGGCGGCGGTGGCCCGGCTCAGCGGCGCCTACGCGCTTTGCGTCCTCATCCAGGGCGATGGCGACATCATTCTAGGGGCCCGCAACGGCCCGCCGCTGGTCGTGGGATATGGCGATGGCGAGATGTTCATCGGCTCCGACGCCTTGGCCGTCGGCCCGTTCACCAACCGGGTGCTCTATCTGGAGGACGGCGATGTCGTCGCCCTCGACCATGATCGCGCCCGCGTTTTCGACCGCGCCGGGGTCGAGGTCGTGCGCCCGGTGAAGACCGTCGCCTCCTCGGCCGCGCTGCTGGAAAGGGGAAACTACCGCCATTTCATGGAGAAGGAGATCCACGACCAGCCCGAAGGCTGTCAGCGGACCATCGCCGCCTACGTCGACCCGCTCACCGACGCCGCCGCCGTGCCGGGCGATGTCGACTGGGCGTCTCTGGAGCGGATTCAGATTGTCGCCTGCGGCACCTCCTACATTGCCGGCCTGATCGGCAAGTACCTGATCGAGCGATATGCCGACCTGCCTGTCGACGTGGAGATTGCCTCGGAGTTTCGCTATCGCGACCCGGCTGTGCGGTCCACCGCCTTGGCCATCGCCATGTCGCAGTCGGGCGAGACGGCCGACACTCTGGCCGCCCTCCGCTATTGCAAGACCAAAGGTATGAAGAGCGCCGCGGTGGTCAACGCCATCGAATCGACCATCGCCCGCGAGGCCGACCTGGTCTGGCCGATCCACTGCGGTATCGAGATCGGCGTCGCCTCCACCAAGGCCTTCACCGCCCAGGTCAGCGTGCTGACCGCCATCGCCATCGCCGCGGCGCGGGCCCGTGGCCGCATCGACCGCGCCGAGGAGCAGCGCATGGTCCGCCTCTTGCTGGAGGCGCCGCGTCTGGTGGCCGAATCCATCCAACTCGAGGAGGCGGTCGCCACCGTGGCCGTGGAGATCGCCAAGGCCCGCGACGTGCTTTACCTCGGCCGGGGGCCGATGTCGGCCCTGGCCCTGGAAGGCGCGCTGAAGCTCAAGGAGATCAGCTACATCCATGCCGAAGGTTACGCCGCCGGCGAGCTCAAGCACGGACCCATCGCCCTCGTCGACGACCAGACCCCGATCATCATTCTGGCTCCGTCCGACGGCTACTACGACAAGTCGGCCTCCAACATGAGCGAGGTCATGGCCCGCGGCGGCCAGGTGGTGTTCATCACCGACCCGGCCGGTGAGGCCCGCGCCCCGGCCGGCGCCCGCGTGGTGATGACCGCCCCGGCCTGCGACCCGCTGGTCGCCCCACTAGTCATGTCGGCCCCGATCCAGCTGCTCGCCTATCACGTCGCGGTGCAGAAGGGCGCCGACGTCGATCAGCCGCGCAATCTCGCCAAATCGGTCACCGTCGAATAGGAAGTCTCGCCAGAGCGCGTTCCGAGAAGTGGGTACTGGTTTTTCAGGCGGCTCCGCCGGATCGCATTGTGCTCTAAGGACGCGGAAAAGGCTGGTCGATGAAACGGGTGCGCAAGGCGGTGCTGCCGGTGGCGGGTTTGGGCACCCGCATCCAGCCCGCCGCCAAGACCACGCCCAAGAACATGCTTAACGTCTTCGACCGGCCGCTGCTTTCCCACGTGGTCGCCGAGGGCCGGGCGGCGGGCATCGAGCATTTCATCTTCATCGTCGGTCGCGGCCAGTCGGCGATCAGCGACTATTTCGATCACGCCGTCGAACTGGAGCGCGAACTCGATACGCGCGGACGCGCCAAGCTGATCGCCGAGGTGCGCGCCGATCTGCTGGAGCCGGGACAGATGAGCTTCGTGCGCCAGATGTCACCCCTGGGTCTTGGCCACGCGGTGTGGTGCGCCCGCGATCTGATCGGCGAGGAGCCGTTCGCGGTCATGCTGCCGGACATGCTGATGGCGGCCGAGCCCGGCGGCCTGGCGCAACTCCTCGCCGCCTATGAGGCGGTGGGCGGCAACCTGGTCGCCGTCGAACCCGCGCCGGAGGGCCAGACCCACAAATACGGAATCGTGGCGCTGGGCGAGGCCGCGCCGGGCTTCGAGGGTCGTCTCGCGCCGATGACCGGCATGGTCGAGAAGCCGGCCCCTGGGACCGAGCCCTCCAACCTGTTCATCTCCGGCCGCTACATCCTCGATTCGGCCATCTTCGCCCTGCTGTCGGCGCAAACGGCGGGGGC
>DASYGN010000098.1:0-7776 GCA_035999625.1 Caulobacteraceae bacterium
CGGGCCAAGTTTGCAACCGTCGGTCGGCGTCCGGCCCTTCGCCGCCCGACAGCGGCGGGACGGGTTCACTTCGAACGAATCCGTCCCGCCGATAACGCCCCTATTAGACTTCCTAAAAGGCAGCAACCCGTCGAATGACCGATCGATCGCAAAAATCACGGCTTTCGCGGGCCCGCCGTCTGGTGGTGCTGGATGGCGCGCCGGCCGCGCCCGGACGCGTGCGCCTGGTCGGCGCCGGGCCTGGCGATCCCGAACTGCTGACTCTCAAGGCGTTGAAGGCGCTGCGCGCCGCCGACGTCGTGGTCCATGACGGTCTGGTTTCCGAGGCCATTCTCGATCTCGCGCCGCCGGGCGCGCGGCGGATCTGTGTCGCCAAGCGCAAGTCGCGCCATTCGTATGGCCAGGACGACATCAGCCGGCTGCTGATCGCCTTCGCCCGCCAGGGGCTGGAGGTGGTGCGCCTCAAGGGCGGCGATCCGTTCATCTTCGGCCGCGGCGGCGAGGAGCTGGCCGCCTGCCGCGCCGCCGGTGTCGAGGTCGATGTCGTCCCAGGGGTAACCGCCGCCCTGGCCGCGAGCGCCGCCGCCCAGGCCCCGCTCACCCACCGCGGCGCCGCCTCGAGCGTCACCTTCGTCACCGCCCATGCCGCCGGCGGCGAGACGCCGAACCTCGACTGGCAGGCGCTGGGCAGGGCCAACCATACGGTGGTGGTCTACATGGGCCGCACCAAGGCGGCCGAGATCGCGCGCCGTCTGATCGCCGCCGGCCGCGCCGCCGCCACCCCGGCGCTGGTGGTGGAGAACGCCAGCCTGCCGGAGGAGCGTCGCTTCTCGACCACGCTGGCCGGCCTTAGTGAAATCGCCGATCAGCTAGCCGGCCCGGCCCTGCTGATCATCGGCGAAGCGATGGCGCTGGCGATGGTCGACGCCCCCTCCGCCGCTTCGGGGTCCCCCAGTGGGGGTGGAGTGGCGCTGGCGTTCTCTCCCCCCGTTGGGGGGAGGGCCGGCGAAGCCGGGAGGGGGGTGCGATGAAAGCCCTGACCGCCAATCGCCTCGCCGATGGCGAGGTGGTGTTCTTCGCCGGTGGCCTGTGGGTCGAGCGTTTCGCCGAGGCGGAAATCTTCGCCGATCCGGCGGCGGCCGAGGCCGCCGAGGCGCTGGCCAGGAGCGAGGTCCGCTTGCTGGTCGAGCCCTACCTCATCGACGTGATCGAAGCCGAGGGCGGCCTCGCGCCGCTGTCCTACCGCGAGCGGCTGCGGGCGCTGGGTCCGACCAACAAGCCCGACCACGGCAAGCAGGCCGCCGGCGGCGCCGATATCGAGCGTCTGGTCCACGCCCACGGCGCGGCGCGCTCCACCGGCCGCGTCAACCTGATCAAGCGCAAGTAGCAGCCATGTACGCCTACGACGCCATCGACGAGGCCATGCTCGCCGACCGGACTGCGGAGTTCCGCGCCCAATGCGGGCGGCGCCTGGCTGGCGAGATCACCGAGGAGCAGTTCAAGCCCGTCCGGCTGATGAACGGTCTCTATCTGCAGCTGCACGCCTACATGCTGCGCATCGCCATACCGTACGGGACCTTGACCAGCCGGAAGCTGCGCATGCTGGCTCACGTGGCCCGCACCTACGACCGCGGCTATGGCCACTTCACCACCAGGACCAACCTGCAGCTGCACTGGATCAAGCTGCGCGACGCGCCCGATATCCTCGATGAATTGGCCAGCGTCGGCCTGCACTCCATTCAGACCAGCGGCAACTGCATCCGCAACCTGACCGCCGACCCCCACGCCGGCGCCGCCGCCGACGAGGTCGACGATCCGCGCATCTGGGCCGAGGCGATCCGCCAGTGGTCGACCTTCCACCCCGAGTTCTCGTTCCTGCCGCGCAAGTTCAAGATCGCGGTCACCGGCGCGCCCACCGACCGGGCGGCGATCCGCGTCTACGACATTGGCCTGCGCTTGCACCGCGATGACGCCGGGGCGCTGGCGTTCGAGGTCCGGGTCGGCGGCGGGCTCGGCCGCACGCCGTATCTCGGCCCGGTGATCCGCGAGAGCCTGCCGGCCCGCCACCTGCTGAGCTACCTGCAGGCGATCCTGCGCGTCTACAATCGCTACGGCCGGCGCGACAATCTGTGGAAGGCGCGGATCAAGGTCCTGGTCGCCAGCCTGGGGGCCGAAGCCTTCGCCCACCAGGTCGAAGAGGAATGGGGCAGGACCGACAAGGCCGCGGTCGACCTGCCGGATGCAGAGCTGGCGCGCATCCGCGCCGCCTTCCAGCCGCGGGGTTTCGAAATCCTGGCGGCGCGCTCGGCAGCCTTCGAGGCCGCCAAGGCGGCGGATCCCGCATTCGCCCGCTTCGTGCGGCGCAATGTCATCGCCCACAAGGTTCCCGGCTACGCCCTGGTCAACATCGCTCTCAAGGCGCCCGGCGAGACGCCCGGGGACATGAGCGCCGAGCAGATGGACCTCGTCGCCGATCTCGCCGAGCGCTTCTCGCTGGACGAGGTGCGGGTCACCTACGAGCAGAACCTGCTCCTGCCGCACGTGAAGCTGGACGATGTGCCGGCGATCCATGCCGAACTGGCGGCGGCGGGCCTCGCCAGTCCCAACATCGGCCTGATTACCGACATCATCGCCTGCCCGGGTCTCGATTATTGCGCGCTGGCCAACGCCAGGGCCATTCCCATCGCTCAGCAGATCGCGGCGCGGTTCGCCGATCACGCGGCGGCCGAGGCGGTCGGCGAGTTGCGCATCAAGATCAGCGGCTGCATCAACGCCTGCGGCCACCATCACGTCGGCCACATCGGCATCCTCGGCGTCGATAAGAAGGGCGAGGAATTCTACCAGCTGACCCTCGGCGGCTCGGCCGAGGACGACGCGGCCATCGGCCAGATCCTCGGCCCGGCCCTGCCGGCCGACAAGGTGGCCGGGGCGGTCGAGCAGGTGGTCGGCGCCTATCGCGCCCACAAACGACCCGGTGAGCGGTTCATCGACACCTTCCGCCGCACCGGCCTGACCCCCTTCAAGGAGGCCGTCTATGCCGAAGCTCATTAGGTGGCGGGCTGGCCGCGCCGCGCCCGCGGCCGACACCTTTCGGCGGCTGGCCGATGATCAGCCGGCCGGCGAGGGCGATGTCATCGTCTCCCTGACCCGTTTCCACGCCGAAGGCGCGGCGCTGATGGCCGAGGGCCGACGCGTGGGCGTGCATGTGGCCGCCGACGAGGATGTCGAAAGCCTCGCCTACGACCTGCCGGCGATCGCCCTCGTCGCGCTCGACTTTCCCAAGTTCAAGGACGGCCGCGCCTACAGCGCCGCGCGCATCCTGCGCGAGCGGCTGGGCTTCGCCGGCGAACTGCGCGCGGTTGGCGATGTGCTGCTGGAGCAGGCCAGGTTCATGCTCCGCTGTGGCTTCGACGCCTTCGAGCCCGCCGACGGAACCAGCGCCGGGCAATGGAGCGCGAGCGCCACGCGCTTTCGTCACGTCTATCAGCGGGCCGCCGATGGCCTCGAGCCGGCCTTCGCCGAGCGGGCCGGGGCGGCGGCGTTCGCGGTCAGGCGGGCGGCATGAGCCTCGCCTATCAGGAGACCCTCGCGCCCACGCCGGCGGAGGCGCTGGACGCCCGGCTGCGCGCCGCCCACCCGCGGGAAATCATCGCCGAGGCGCGCGCGCTGTTCGGCCCGCGCCTGGCCCTGGTGTCCTCGTTCGGGGCCGAATCGGCGGTGCTGCTGCACCTGGCGGCCAGCCTCGATCGCCACATCCCGGTGCTGTTCCTCGATACCGGCATGCTGTTCGCCCAGACCCTGGATTACCGCCGCCAGCTGGCCGCCGGCCTCGGCCTCACCGACGTGCGCGATCTGCGGCCCCGGTTCGAGGATCTGGCGCTCACCGACCCGGACGGGGAACTCTGGGGCCGCGACACCGACGCCTGCTGTCACATCCGCAAGGTCCTGCCGCTGGCGAAGGCGCTGGAGGGCTTCGACGCCTGGATCACCGGGCGCAAGCGCTTCCATGGCGGGTCGCGGTTGCGCCTGCCGGTGGTCGAGGAGGCGGAGGGGCGGGCGAAGTTCAATCCGCTGGCGGGCTGGAGCAAGACCGAACTCGACGCCTATGCGGCCGAGCATGATTTGCCGGCCCATCCCCTGGTCGCCGCCGGCTTCCCCTCGATCGGCTGCTGGCCGTGCACCGAGCAGGTCAGCGAAGGCGGGGAGATCCGCTCGGGACGCTGGGCGGGTTCGCAAAAGAGCGAATGCGGCATACATACCGCCCGCGCGCCCGGCGCCGCTCCCTTCCTCGGGGCGGATCTGTGATTCGCGCGTTGAATTAGCCAAGCCGCGAACATCAACTATCATTCAGAGAGTCATGCCGAACGCCGCCGCCCTGAAGAGCGAAAGTCCAAGCGCGTCCGCCAAGGCGCGGGGAGCCTTCTATGTCGAGCGGGTCACCTGGCTGCGACACTGGACCCCCTCGCTGTTTTCCCTGCGCACGACGCGCGACCCTGGCCTGCGCTTTTCCAGCGGCCAGTTCGTCATGCTCGGGCTGGAGGTGGAGGGCAAGCCGCTGCTGCGCGCCTATTCCATCGTTTCCGCAGCTTATGCCGATGAGCTGGAGTTCTACTCGATCAAGGTCCAGGACGGGCCGCTCACGTCGCGCCTGCAGCACATCGCCGTCGGTGACGAGGTTCTGGTGGGCAAGAAGCCGACCGGGACCCTGGTGCTGGATGGGCTCAAGCCCGGGCGCAACCTCTATCTGCTGGCCACCGGCACCGGCCTGGCCCCGTTCCTCTCCCTGGTGCGCGATCCGGAGACCTACGAGCGGTTCGACAAGGTGATCGTCACCCACACCGTGCGCGCGGTCGCCGACCTCAACTATCGCCGCTTTCTGTCGCACGAGCTGCCCAACCATCCTGACCTTGGCGAGTGGGTGGCTCCGAAGCTCATCTACTACCCGACGGTGACCCGCGAGCCGTTCGTCAACCAGGGGCGGATCACCGACCTGATCGAGAACGGCAAGCTGTTCGACGACATCGGCCTGCCGCCGCTGGACAAGGCGCGCGACCGGGTGATGCTGTGCGGCGGGCCCTCGGTGCTGGCCGATCTCAAGGCCCAGCTGCTGGCGCGCGATTACGAGGAAGGCTCGGTGGCCAACCCCGGCGATTTCGTCCTCGAACGCGCCTTCGTCGAGACCTGAGGGCGCGAGCCCCGTTGCTGGAGGGCCTCGCCGTCTGAGGAAGACTATTCGCCGGGCTTCACCAGGATCTTGATCTGGCTCTTGTCGGTCTGCAGCTTGACGAACGCCGCCGGGGTCGCCTCCAGGCTCACCTGGCCGGTGATGATCGAACCATAGCCGGTCCGGCCTTCGGCGAGATTGGTCAGCGAGGCGGCGAACTCCTCGGGCGTGTAACCGAGGACGAAGCGCAGCTCGATCTCCTTGGCGATGAAGAAGAACGGCTCGAGCTGGTCGGTCTGCATGCACACGCCGGCGACCACGATCCTCGTCCCGCGCGGGGCGGCCTGGGCCAGCGCCTGCAGCACGCCCGGGGCGCCGACGCATTCGAAGATCACCGGCCGCTTGACCGCCTGGCCCTGGGCGGCGGCGATCAGCCCCTCGGCGGCCGAGGCCGGTACGTCATATTCGCCCCACGCGGCGTGCGGCGAGACCGCGGCCGGATCGACGATCCGGTGCGCGCCCATGGTTTCGGCCGCCGCTCGCCGCTCGGCCGAGTAGTCGCAGGCGATGATCGGGCCCAGCCCGCGAGCGATCAGTGAGGCGATGACCGCCAGACCGACCGGGCCGCAGCCGACGACCATGAACACCTGATCGGCGGCCGGCTCGGCCCTGGCCACCGCATGCTCGCCCACCGCCAGCGGCTCGGTGAGGGCGGCGGTCTCGGCGGAAAGGCCATTGGGAACTTCGATCAGCAGCATGTCCGAGAGCACCATGTGCTCGGCGAAGCCGCCCGGCACGCGGCTGGAATAGCCGATGGTCTCGAACCCGGCGGGGCTCACCAGGCCGGGAATGGAGACCACCCGCGTCCCGGGCCTGAACTTGCCGCCGCCGGGGCCGTAGCCCAGCACCTCGCAGCAGAATTCGTGGCCGAACACGGTGTCGGCCCCGCGCTGCATGTGGCCGGGGCCGCCCAGGCGCTCGCCGAGCTCGATCATGTGGTCGTAGTGGTCGAGGGCGTGCAGGTCGGAGCCGCAGATGCCGCAGGCCAGGGTGCGCACCAGCGCCTGGCCGGCCTCCGGGACCGGCTCGGCCATGGTGTCGACGACCAGGCGTCCGCCCCGGCGGATGACCGCGCGCATGATCTACTCCGCCGCTTCCGGCTTGTTGAGGCCCATCATGGCGACGATTTCCGGGCGAATGTTCTCCAGCCCCTTCTCCTGCACGTGCTGGGCGATGCGCGCGCCGACCGCGGCCATGGCCGCTCCGGTGAACTCGGCCTTGTGGCCGCCGACCCAGGCCATCGAGGCGGCGCGGTTCTCGTTGAGCTGCTGGAACTTGGGCGCGACATAGCGGGCGAAGAGCTCGTACGAGCGCTTGGTCGCCGCCCAGTCGGCCCAGTTGTGGGCCATGAACAGGAAGGCCCCGAAGCCTCCCCCCGACTGATCCCAAAGCGCCTGGATCTTCTCGGCCGCTTCGTCCGGGGTGCCGATCACCGTCAGCCCGCTTTCGTTCAGCGCCTCGACCGGATCCTTGCCGGCCTCCACCGGAGCCACCGGCAGGTTGGCGATCTCGCGGAAGTAGTAGAGCCACTTTTCCAGGCCGAAGCGGACATCGGCCACCGCCTGCTCCTTGGTCTCGGCGATGTGCATCGGGCCCACCAGCCGCCAGGCGGCGCGCTCGACCGTGGTTCCATGGTCACGCGCCAGGTCCTCGGCGATCGCCCAGTTGGTCGACAGAGCGTTGAAGCCGCCGGTGGAGGTGGCCCCCAGCGACAGCAGGCCAAGGCCATGGCGTCCGGCCGCCCGCGCCCCGGTGGGCGAGACCTGGCTGGCCACCGCCATCTCGATGTGCGGACGCGAATAGGGCGTCATCTGCAGGCGCGCCTCGCTGAGGGTGAACCAGTCGCTCTGGTGGCTCACCGTCTCGCCGCGCAGCAGGCGCACGATGACGCCCAGCGCCTCGTCCATCATGTCGCGCTGCTTGCCGGCCGGGATGCCCATCATCATGGCGTCGGAGACCAGGGCGCCGGGGCCGACGCCGAACATCGCCCGCCCGCGCGTCATATGGTCGAGCTGGTTGATCCGGTCGGCGAGGATCAGCGGGTGATGGTAGGGCAGGGAGGAGACGCCGGTGCCCAGGCGGATGTGGCGGGTGCGCTCGGCGGCGGCGGCGATGAACACCTCCGGGCTGGCGATCACCTCATAGCCGGCGGAGTGATGCTCGCCGATCCACGCCTCTTCGTAGCCCAGAGTGTCCAGCCACTGGACCAGCTCGAGATCGCGCTCGATGGCCAGGGTCGGGTTTTCATCTACAGGATGAAACGGGGCGATGAAGGCGCCAAAGCGCAGGCGAGGGTTGAGCATGATCGTCCTCCGGGCGGCAGTCGATCTACCCCTTTGACGCCGCGTCCGGCCAGGAGAATCGAACACATGTTTGAGCCGTGAATTATCGCCACGCATTCCACGCCGGCAACTTCGCCGATCTGTTGAAGCACGCGGTGCTCATCGCCGTGCTGGACCTGATGATGCGCGATCGGGCCCCGCTGAGCGTGATCGACAGCCACGCCGGCGCCGGCATCTACGATCTGCAATCGGACGCCGCGCGGCGCACCG
>DASYGN010000117.1:0-3392 GCA_035999625.1 Caulobacteraceae bacterium
TCGCTCCCGGTGGACTGCAGCCCGCCGATATCGCGCCGTCGATGGGCGCGGCGAGCCAGGTGACCGGCACGGCGCAATTCCACGGCCAGGTGAGCTGGACCCGCGCCGGGGCCGGGCGCGGCAGCGGTCGCCTGCGGCTGCGCCTGCAATCGCTCTCCAGCGCGCCCGGGACCGTCCACGATCTCGATGCCGACATCGCCCTCAGCGCGCTCACCCCGGCGGTCATCGCCCACGATCAGGCGATCTCCATCGGCAAGATCGATGGAGTCGTTCCGCTCACCGATCTGACCGCCAGGTTCGATCTCGATCGCGACCAGGTAAACCTGTTGGGCGCGCAAGCGGTCCTCGCCCACGGCCATGTGCGGCTGGAACCGACGGTGATTCTGTTCGCGGCCGGCTCGTCGCTCGCCGGCGCGCTGGATTTCGACCATGTGCGGCTGGGCGAGCTCATCGCCGCGTCCAGCTTGGCCGACGCGATCCAGACCGATGCCGTGGTGGACGGCCGGGTCCCGTTCCAGATCAGCGCCAAGGGGATCGTCATCAGCCACGGCGAACTGGCCGCCGTCGGTCCCGGGCGTCTTTCGATCTCGCGCAAGGCGCTCTCGGCCGGCGCGCCGGCGGCCGGCCAGGCCGGCTTCGCTCAGGATCTGGCCTATCAGGCGATGGAGAACCTGGCCTTCGACCACCTCGACGCCAGCCTGAACAGCCTTCCAAACGACCGCCTCGCCATCCTCTTCCACATCAAGGGCCGCCACGAGCCGCCGACCAGGCAGCGGGCGCGTATCGCCATCGGCGATCTGCTGCGCGGCAAGGCGCTCAGCAAGCCGATCGCCCTGCCCTCGGGCACGCCGATCAATCTCACCCTCGACTCCTCGCTCAACTTCGGAGAGCTTGTGCGGGCGCTGCGGCAGGCGTGGCGCGAGAGCCTCGGTTCAGCTTCCGTTCAGGCCAAGCCGGTGAAAGGTGGAGAGCCATGATCAAACCCGCCGTTTTGATAGCCTGCGCCGGCCTCTCGTTCGCCGCGGCGCTCACCGCCTGCGCGCCGACCATCGATGTCAAGGTCGAGCCGATCAATATCTACGCCAAGCTGGACGCCGACATCCGCATCAAGCTGGACAAGGAAGTCCAGACTGCGATCCAGCAGAACCCGAACCTGTTCTAGCCGCGAGGAACACCGCCATGATCCGCCGCCTGCTGCTTGTCGCGACCCTCGGCGCGGGGCTGATCGCCGGCGGCGTCAGCGCCCAGACCTCGGCCGAGAAAGGCACCGTCGACGCCGCCAAGGCCCAGGGCGTGATCGGTGAACAGGCCGATGGGTTCCTGGGGCTGGTCGCCGGCAGCGGCCCGGCCGATGTCAGGGCGGCCATGGCGGCGATCAATGCCGGCCGCGCCGGCGCCTACAAGGACATCGCCGCCAAGACCGGGGTTTCCGACGTCGCCGCCGGCGAGGCCACCGCCCGCCAGCTGATCGAGCGCTTGCCCGCCGGGGAATACTATCGCCCGCTGAACGGCGGCTGGACGCGCAAGTAATCTAGCTCAGCGGGAAAGCCGGCCCGGCGACCTGGCCGATGGCCAGGAAAGCATACATTCCAAGCTGCCAGGCGAGCAGGTTCGCGGCCCCAAAGCTCAGCGGTCCCGATCCGCGCCGCCCGCCGGCGCGGCGGCGCCAGAGAGCGGCGGCTAGAGCGAAAATCAACGCTGGCGCGCCGATGCAGACGATGACCGCCATGGGCGTCGGGTCGGGGACCATGACGGCTTTGGCCCCGTCGGCGAGCGCCTTGGCGGCGGCGCCTGATCCCGCATCGAGCCGGCGCTCGCCGAGGTAGAACATCAACCACAGCATAGCCCCGAAGAGGGCGGCGATCGGCCAGGCGCATCGGCTCAGCCATGAGCGTCGGCCCGCCTCCTCGATGGCGAACAGGCCGGCGCAGGCGAGGCCGGCGCCCAAGGCGGCCACGGCCCAGACGCCGAGCCCAGAGGATCCCACGACAGTCATGGCGTCTCCACGCGGAGCCGCCCCAGCCAAGGCCTAACGCGCGAGCGCGCCGGCCGGCGCCCTCAATCCATCAGCTTGCGGGTGAGATAGGTCATGCTGAGGGCGGTGATGTGGGCTGCCTGCTTGAGGTCGGCCCCCGCGCCATGGCCGCCCTCGGTGTTCTCGTAGAAGTAGAACGGCAGGCCCATCGCCTCCATGCGGGCGGCGAACTTGCGCGCGTGCTGGGGTCCGACGCGGTCGTCCTTGGTCGTCGTCCAGATGAACGGCGTGGGATATTTCACCCCGGCCTTGAGGTTCTGGTAGGGCGAGGTCTTGAGCCAGAAGGCCATCACCGCCGGATCGGTGTCGACATCGCCATATTCGCCTTCCCAGGAGGCCCCGGCGGCGATCTTGGAAATGCGGATCATGTCCAGCAGCGGCACCTGGATGACGACCGCGTTCCACAGCTCGGGATGCTGGGTGAACTCGACCCCCATCAGGAGGCCGCCGTTGGAGCCGCCCTCGATGCCCAGGCGCCGCGGCGAGGTGATCTTGCGGGCGATCAGGTCGCGGGCGACGGCGGCGAAATCGTCATAGACGATCTGGCGCTTCACCCCCAGCCCGGCCTCGTGCCAGGCGGGTCCGAACTCGCCGCCGCCGCGGATGTTGGCGATCACATAGGCCCCGCCGCGTTCCAGCCACAGCTTGCCGATCGCCGGGGAATAGCTGGGCGTCAGGCTGACCTGAAAGCCGCCGTAGGCGTAGAGCAAAGTCGGGGTCGAGCCATCCAGCAGCAGGCCGCGGCGATGGACGATGAAGTAGGGGATCCTGGTCCCGTCGCTCGAGGTGGCCTCGAACTGGTCGACCACCTCGCGCGAGGCGTCGAACTTGGCCGGCAGCGATTTCACCTCGCGCGGCGGCCCCTCGCCGGTGAGCCACAGCGCGCTCGGCTGCAGAAAGCCGCTGCCGCCCAGGAAAGCCAGGTCGGAGCGGCGATCGGCGGCGGCGATGCCGAGGGTCAAGTTATCCGGCAGGTCGATCCTGGAATGGGGCCAGCCGCCGTTCGCGGTCGGGGTGTAGACGAACGCCCGGCCGCGCACATTATCGAGGGTCGCCAGGATCAGCTTGTCCCTGGTGGCGCCGGCTTCGCTCAGGGATTCGCGCGGCCCCGGGGCCCAGATCAGGGTCGGCGAAAGATGCGCCGGATCGGCCTCCGCCGCCTTCAGATCGAGCGCCACCAGCGAGCCGGAGGGAAAGCTTCGCCCGCCGGCCTGCCAAGCCTCGTTGAGTAGCACGATCACTCGCCCGGCGACCATGTCCTGGATTTCCGACTTCTCCGGGACGGCCAGCTTCTCGACCCCGCGCGGGACGACGACGAAGGTCTGGTGGTGGAAGGTGTCGAGCGGCCGCTCGATAT
>DASYGN010000016.1:0-12716 GCA_035999625.1 Caulobacteraceae bacterium
AGGCGCGGATCGATCTCGGGCATCGGCCGAGCCTACTGGAGCGATGGACGCGCGTCATCCTCGTCGTCGACATCGAGGGCGGCGTCGATGGCCAGCAGCGCTTCCAGCGCCGAGCGGCGCGCGTCCGGACTGGGCGCCTCCAGCAGCGCCTGCTTTTCCGCCGGCTCGAAGGGCAGGGCCATGCACAGGCTGGTGATGAGGGCCGGCCCAGGCGCGCTGACCACCGCGTCCCATTCGACGCCCAGGCCCTTGCTGTCGAGATAGCGCCGCAGGAGACTCATGAACGGGGCCCGCTCGAACTCTTCGACATCGTCGTCGGCGACCAGGTCATGCTCGAACGGCGCGTAGATGGCCCGGATCTGGCGGTACGGTGTTAGCCTCGGCGCCTCCTCGCCGGTCTCGAACCGGATCACGCCGGTGAGGGCGATCAGATACTTGCCATCGCCGGTCTCGGCGTAGCTGGTGATCCGCCCGACGCAGCCGACCCTGGCCAGCCGGGGTTTGGCTCGGCGCCCCCCAGGACAAGTCTGCACCATGCCGATCACCCGGTCGCGGGCCATGGCGTCGTCGATCATGTTGAGATAGCGCGGCTCGAAGATGCGCAGGGGCAGGACGCCGCCCGGCAGCAGCAGCGCTCCATCGAGCGGGAAGACCGGGATGACTTCGGGAAGCTCGGTCAGTTTTCGATAGCTCGCCACGTGACGCTCCCAACCACCCCCTTGGCGTTCAAGAGAACAGGATCGATGACAGTTTCCGCCGCCCCTGGCGGGTGATGTCCGAATCCTGGCCGGCGGCGTCGAACACCTTGAGCAGCTGGGCCTTGGCCGCGCCGTCGTTCCAGTCGCGGTCGCGAGTGATCAGATCCAGCAGCTGGTCGGCGGCGGCCGAAAGCTTGCCCTTGGCCGCCAGGGCGGCGGCCACCTCGGATCTCGCCTGATGGTCGTTGGCATCGGCCGCCAGTCGGCGCTCGGCGTCGCTGCTGTCGGCGGGCCCCTCGGAGGCCAGCGCCAGCGCCGCGCGCACGCTTTCCAGATCGGCGTTCTTGGCCCCCTCGGGGGCCATCGCCGCCACCTCGGCGGCGCGTTCGCGATCGCCTCCGATCAGATAGCAACGCGCCAGCCCGCCGATGGCGTCGAGATTGTCGGGCTCGGCCGACAACACCGCGGCGAAGCCCTGGGCGGCCCCGCCGGTGTCGTTGAGCTTGAGCGACTCACGCGCCTGGCCGAGCAGTTCGTCGATCTCCGATGGCGGCGCGGCCTTGGCCAGCCGGTCCACGAACGCCTTGACCTGGCTTTCCGGCAGGGCGCCCTGGAAGGCGTCGACCGGCTTGCCGCCATCGAAAGCATAGACGGTGGGGATCGACTGCACGCGCAGTTGGCCGGCGATGGCCGGGTTCTTGTCAATATCGATCTTGACCAGCTTGACCGCGCCCTTGGCGGCGGTGACCGCCTTCTCCAGCGCCGGGGTCAATTGCCGGCAAGGGCCGCACCAGGTTGCCCAGAAATCGACGATCACCGGGGTCGTCTTCGAGGCCTCGATGACATCGGCCATGAAGCCGGCGTCCGAGCCTTCCTTGATGAGGTCCGCAGGCGCCGGCGGGGCCTCTCCGATCAGCGACATTCCCCACTCCCAGTCTTCAAAGTTTTATAAGATGGTCCCGCGGGCGTCGGGCCGCAACGTTCAGCCGGGCGCGGTGAAATCCACCATGATCGGAACCACCCCGAGGGCGGCCAGGAACCGCCGGAATCCGGCCTGCGAAACCGACGTCGTGGCGGTGTTCTCCAGCGGATGGAAGTTGACCGGATCGGCCCGGCCGAGCGCCGCGTCGAGCACAAAGCTCACTTGGTGCGCGGGATCGTTGATCAACGCCAAGGCGGTGACCGCGCCTGGGCTCACTCCCAGCGCCGCCATCAGCTTTTCCGGCTTGCCGAACGACAGGCGGCCCGAGGCGATCGCGCGCGGCAAAGCCTTGAGGTCGATCCGTGTCTCCTGCAGGGCGGAGATCAGCCACAGCGCCCCCTTGTTGTCCTCGAGGAACAGGTTCTTGGTGTGGCCGCCCGGCAGCGCGTTCAACGCCTGATCGCCCTCGCCGACGCGAAACACCGCCGCATGCTCCAGCGTCTGATGGCGTATTCCCTGCGCATCGAGGAAGGCGAGGAGGTCGCCGCGACTGGCGCTCATCGCCCGCCTCGCGCTATGGAGCGGCCATGGAGCTGGAATGCTTCCCCACCGCCGCGCGCCCGCCGGACATCGTGCCCGGACGTCCGCAGCGCGCGTGGATGGACGCCTTCTTCGATCGTCACCCCTATCGCTGCCTGCCTCTGACCATGGCCAACACCACCGGCTGGGAGATCCTGTGCCCGGTGGGCTTCACCGCCGAATGGAATGGCGGGCCCGAGCAGAGCGATATCACCCTCAACCCCGACCATCCATTCCCCGAGTTTTCAGACTTCGTGAAGAGTCATTTCTCGCACGGGGTGGTGACCTTTCATCCCGGCTACCTGTTCCGCACCCCGGAAGGCTGGTCGATGTGGGCCGGCGGCCCGCCCAACCACATCAAGGACGGCATCCAGCCACTGGACGGCCTGGTGGAGACCGACTGGCTGCCCTTTCCGTTCACCATGAACTGGATCTTCACCCGCCCGGGCCGGGTGCATTTCAACAAGGGCGAGCCGTTCTGCTTCGTCACTCTGATGCAGGACAAGCCCCTGGAAACTTTCGACCTGATCCAGAAGTCGCTGACCGGCGATGCCGAGCTGCATGGCCAGTACGAGGCCTGGCGCGAGCGGCGCGACGACTTCAACGCCCGCCTCTACAAGCGCGATCCGGCGACCATCAAGGAGGCCTGGCAGCGCTACTACTTCAAGGGTGAGATGCCGGGCGAGGCGCCGGCGCCCAAGGGCCACGTCAACAAGCGGCGCATGAAGACGTTGCGGCTGGGGGGCTAGAACCCCATGGCGATCGCCGCTCAGCCTAAGGATTGAAATCGCCCGGCCGCCCTGCCATAAGCCGCCCTTCCTGATCGCGGGGCCTCCTCGAGGCGCCGCCGGAGCGCGGGCGTAGCTCAGGGGTAGAGCACAACCTTGCCAAGGTTGGGGTCGGGCGTTCGAATCGCCTCGCCCGCTCCAGATTTGATCAAGTGAAACAGATAGATGGAACGGCCCTTCGGGGCCGCTTCCTGCTTACACATTAGTCCATCGGGGCGATATAAACCCCCCTGTAAGCGCCCTAAATCGCATGGCCGGATAAGATGGCGCACCTTCAGCGACATCGCTGCTCAGATCCCCAACTCGAGTTTGCGGGCGAACGACCAGTCGACCCCGCCGCCGGGCATGGCGATGCCGGAAATGTGGCGACCGATGTGCTGTTCGAGAACCGGCCGCCAGCGAGCTGGGTCGACCCGATCAGCTGGCCGCTGACGTATTCGCCGGGAACGGTCGGCTTCCATTGCCGGCCATCTCGGTAGCCCAGCGCCTGGCCGGCCCGCTCAACCTCGGTCCGTTCCAGGCGCTGGAACAGATCCTTGGGCGCGCGGAGGCGGCCGTCGCCAAGACCGGTGACATGACTCCTGTCGACGAGGGATTGCTTGCGCCTGGCCAGCGCCGCTTGCGCTTCCAGGCCGAAGCCGTCGTTGGCGAGCGTGGTCGGCTGGTGCGAAGTGAGCTCGCGCTCCACCGCGGCCCGGGCGCGGCCCAGGTGTTGCGAGGGCCGATGCCGCTCTCGCCAGCGACCTCCTGGGTGTTGAGGTCGGCGGCCCTGGGACCGGATGAGCCGGGCCCGACTGCGACGATTGTGGTATTGCACCACAAGTAGCCTTGCCTTTCGACACTTGGGGTCTCGACGGTGCTGAGAGCTCCCGAGCTTGAAGTACTTCGCGACGTCGGGACACACTTGGGGTTCTGGGGAGTAGGAGAGATGATTGGGGCCGGGGTTGCGAAGCATGCCGCGCGGGCGGTGTTCTTCGCCCTGTCATCGTATGGGCTGTTCTATTTCGCCTATAAATATTTCACCCCAGACTACGGCGGGACCGATTTCTACCACTATTACAACATCTACCTGCACCCGTGGGATTTCCATGCCGGCGAAGCCCCGTTCGTCTATCGGCAGCTGAACGCCACGCTCGTCAATGCCGTGTGGAAGCTGGGACTGTACCGCCCCGAGCATATATCGTTTTCAGCGCCAGGCTATGATCCCTCGCTGTTCTTCGCCGCCGTCCTGGTCAACTGGGTGGCGCTCGTCGCCTGCGCGACCACGGTGGCCGCCGCCACTGCCGAGCTGGCCCGGGAGTCCGGCGAGAGTTGGCCGCTGGTGGGCGGCGGCCTCGTGTTCTTTGGCTTCTTTGCACAGCAAGGCGTGCTCGCCGGGCTCTCTGAGGGCGTCTCCTGGCTCCTGATCGCGGTGGGAATCCTTGGCTGGACCAAGCGCTCATTCGCTGTCCTTGCCCTGGTCCTCGGCTTGTCGATCGTCCAGAGGGAGACGATCCCGATCGTATTCGGGGCCTTCAGCGCCGCGATGCTGCTCATGCGGCCGGGCGAGCGGCGATTCCATCTCGCCGTACTGGCCGCCAGTCTCGCCGCCTTCGCGCTCTACGTCGCCCTGCGGCTCAAATGGGCGCCGGCCAGCGGCTATGCGGAGCAGCTGGAGCCGGGCTCGTTCATCCGCCTGCTTGGCAAGTGGCGGCGGCTTGCCAGCGCGGACAACCTCTTCCAGATCGTCTTCACCCAGAACCTTCTCATCGGGCTGGGGCTCGTCTCCGGCTGGGCGCGTCTAGTCGGCAAGCCGCTGGGTGCGTCCACGGCGGCGCTGTTCGCGACCGTCCTGGCCCTGGCGGTGGTCGGCGTCGGGACCCTCATTCAGAGCCACAACATCGGTCGTATCCTTGCCGTGCTGACGCCGATCGAAGCGGCGCTGCTAGCCAGCGGACTGGCGGCCCTGCTGCCCCACCCGTCTCGCCCGTTTCACGCGATCCGCCCTCCAGCTATGGGAAGTGAGGGAGGAGAGCGAGCCGCTCGAACGTAGCAAATCATCGGATTGGGGCACTATCAAAGGACAGGAATCTGTCGCAGACCATCGAGGCGCGTTGCCAAGGTTGGGGTCGGGCGTTCGAATCGCCTCGCCCGCTCCAGGTCCAGGCGGCCCGGCGCCCCGCCTGCGGCAGATCAATCCGCAGTTCGGTGTTCATCTTCGCCAGCGCTGCGGCGCCCGCCGATTGGCTCAGGTCGTCCGAGGCCGCCGCCTCACCGCCCGGCGTTCGCGGTGGGATTGGCCGTTGGCGTGCTCCTCGAGCTCGTGGATCTCCCACAGATCGTTGCGGGTGAAATGCAGGTGCGGGCTCATCGCCATCAGCGCCGCCGGGCCGATCACCCTCTCGAGAGCGTGCAGTTCGTGCAGCTTTTCGCGCACCTCGCGGCCGAGATCCTCCGCCCGCCCCTCCTCGGCGTCGATCAGATCCTCCTCGGCCTTGGCCACCAGCCAGGTGTGCACCTGAATGTAGCGGAACATGTCCTCGCCGACGCTAGGGGGGAACTGATCGGCCAGGGCCTGGACGAAGCGGCCGGCGGGGCTGTCGACCAGTTTGCCCTGACGGATGTCGTCCAGCATGTGCTTGTGGCTTGCGTAGTCGGTGAGCAGCCACTTGTGGGCGGCGTGCTCACTGCGGCTGAACATCAGGAACAGGGCCAGCGGCACCACGAACAGGGTCAGCGCCATGGCGATCACCGGCTCCGGCGCGAACTGGTTGAAGGCGGCGTGGAGGGCGATGGCCAGGGCCAGGCCGGGCAGGAAGTAGACCACCTCGAGCCGGTGCCGCTGAGCCTCGATGCGGGCGAACCGCTGGGTGAGGTGCTGGCCCATGACCGCAAAGATGGCCGAGGAGCCGGCGTGCATCAGCGCGGTGCCAAAGCCGCGCACCACCCAAACCCCGACGCTGGCGTGGGCGAAGACGCCCAGATAGATCAGGTTCTCGGCCACCGAGAAGCCGGCCCCGACGGCCACGCCGACGATGGCGGCGTCGATCGAAAAGCCGATCCGGTTGCGATAGAAAAGCCAAAAGATGAGGGCACTCTTCAGCCCCTCCTCGATCAGCGGCGCGATGGTGCGGCTGAACGGCGAAAAGCCGATCGGAAAGGCGTCGAGGAAGCGGCCGTTGACCGCGTAGCTGATCAGCGCCAGCACCGCGCCGCCAAGCAGCAGCAGAGCGATCTCGCGCAGCGACACCAGCTTGAACGCGTCCAGCCACTCGGACGCCGCCACCAGAATCAGCACCGGCGAGAATGCCACCAGCGCTTTGAGAAGGATCAGCCCGTCAATCACAGGATCTTCAGCGAGATCATGGCCTCATTGCCGGTCTTCTGGCCGGATTCCAGTCCGGCGGCGTAGCCTACCGATAGCACCATCGGCAGGCGCAGGGCGACCGTGAAGTTGAAGTCCACCTGACCGCCCAGGGTTTTCAGGGTCCGTGTTGGTCCGCCGGTGGGCGGTTCGACCAGCATCGCCCCGGCGAACAGGGCGGTTCTCGCCGAGCTGAGGTAGAGGTTCGAGACGCCGACGCCGCCAAACCAGAACGGCGGCAGGTTGAGCTCCAGGAGGCCCTTGGCGAAGCGGCGCGCGGCGATGGCGTCGATGCCGAAGCCGGGAAAGCTGTCGTACTCGCGATAGCGCTTGACCTCGCGGAAATCGACGTAGTTGTTCCTGAACGAGCCCATGTAGAACGGCGTCAGCGGATTGGCGCCATCGCCCCACGCATCGCCGACCGCGGTGTAGAGCCACAGCGAGGCGTGCTTGATCGGCAACGGCCGGCCGAAATCGATCCCGGCCCAGAATTTCGGGAAATCCTGGCCGTTGGCGTAGTCGCCGATCACCTGGCCTTCGGCGCGCATGCCCTTTTCATAGTCGAGCGCACCCAGCGATTTGTCGGTGTCCTCGTAAGTGAAGCCGAGCTTGCCCTCGGCGACGTTGTGGATGTCGCCGGCCTTGATGTTCTGAGCCCCCGGGATGGTGTCCAGGCCAACGTAGCCGGCGATCTCGGCGCTCACCGTCATCTGCTTTGGCGGGTCGTAAATCACCGGATTCTTGTAGTCGACGATGAAGGCGTCGCCGCGCAGGCTGCGGTCCACCGGGCCGAACAGGTCGTAGAAGTCGGCCAGGTTGTGCCAGTATTTGAAACTCCACTTCAGGTTGTGGACGTCGATCTCGGCATGAAACCGCTCGCGCGCCGGCAGGTCGCCGGCCGGCGAATAGGCCAGGGTGACGGTGATCTGATCGAACTGCAGCGGATCCTCGAACAGCGCCGTCCAGCCGACCGCCATGTGGTGCTTGTAGCCTTCCAGCATCGGATAGCTGGAATCCCAATGCAGCTCGTGCAGCGGGTCGTACTTGCCGCGCGAAATGACCATCGAATCGAACGGCGCCTTGGCCGGCGAACCCACCGTCCAGGTCTTCACGATCGGATGGTCCTCGGCGACCTTGGCGCCCAGGAACTGGATCGAGCCCAGGTCCGAAAGCGGCTTGGGATCGAACCTGACCGGGGCGAAACCCTGGCCGGTGTATTCGAAAGCGATCAGCGAGCCGTCGGGGCGCGGGATCGGGCGGAAGAGACCGGTGACGGCGTTGCTCACCGCCTCGACCTTCTGCGTCGCCACCTCGAAGCGATAGATGTTGGACACCCCGGTATAGTAGGCGCTGCCGTAGAGATAGCGGCCGTCGGGAGAAAACACGAAGCCTTCCGGCGTCGCCTGGCCAAGGCGCAGCTCGGCGACCGAGACCGGCTCGTCGGGGCCGAGGTCGGCCACCCGCCAGACCCGCACCGACTGGTCGCCGTTGATCTCGCCGACCGATGCCGACAGCAGCTGGCCGTCCGGTGAGATGTCGAGGTCGAACGGCACTTCGCCGTACTTGAACGTGTGGATCTGATTCCAGGCGGTGTAGGGCGGCGGGATCCGCACCAGGGTGACCAGCCCATCGTCGTGGCGCAACCCCCAAAGCGAACGGTCGGCCGGATCGAACACCATGTCGCCGATGCGCTCGTGGGTCAGCAGGGTCTTGGTGTGGCCGGTCTTGACGTCGAGCTCGATGAGGTCGCGGCGGGTGTCGGAGTTGTCGCTGGTGAACCAGGCGGTGCGGCTGGCCGGATCGAACGCCACCGAGGTCACTCGGTAGAGGATCGGTCCGTCGATGTCGGCCAGATGGCGCATCTTGCCGTTGCTGAGCGACAACTCGCCCATGTGGGCGATCACCCCCGGATAGCGGAAGCCGCCGAGGAGGGAATTGCTGGCCGGATCGTAGTAGGTGCGCGAGACCGATCCCAGGGCCATGGGCGTCAGTCGCTGGGTCTTGGTGGTCGGATAAGCCTGGACCGACGCCAGGTTGGCGCGCTGGAAGTCGTGCTCCCAGGCGATCCACTCGTTCCAGACCTTGTCGAGCGGTTCGCCGAACACGTGCTTGAACTGGGCCGCGTAGAAGGCCTTGCTGCCCGGATCGCGCCGATACCACTGGATCAGCTTCTCCGGCGAGCGGGTCTCGGCCAGATAGCTCATGAACCGGGTGCCATAGAGGTAGTCGTTGACCCCGACCTGGAAGTCGACCTTGTCGCCTTCGGCCTCCAGCTGCAGCGGGGTGTCGAAATGGGCGTTGTCGCGGACCATGGCCCGGAACACCATCTCGTCATAGGCCCCCTCGGCGCGGCCATAGCCGCCGCCCATCCATGTTTCCATGAACACGGCGCTGCCTTCCGGATACCAGCGCGGCGCGGTCACCCTGGGCGCGGCCAGATAGTCGTAGAGGATGGTTTCCGGATGATCCGGAATCGGCAGCGGCTTGCCGTGGAATATGCGCCGCCAGGTGGCGTCGGTCTGGTTCCAACCGTCCATGGTCACCAGGTGGGTGGTCTCGTGGTTGGCGAGGAAGAAGAACCGCTCGCCGGCGCTCAAGGTCTCGTAGACTTGCCGCAGCGGCGAGACCTCGATGAACAGGGCGTTGTTGGGCGTCACCCGCGCCGAGGCGTTGCCGTAGTCGGCGAAGTCTTTGAGCAGCACCGTCGGCCGCTCCCACGGCTTCCAGTCGTAGAAGCGCTTCTGGAACGCCAGGGCGTTTTCCAGGCTGCGGCCGACGTAGGGGGTCAGGTAGGTCTCGGTGGGCGCGAAATAGAGCAGATCGAGATCGCGGGTGCGGATCATGTCGATGTCGAGTTCGGGCTTCAGGAACGGAAGCTTGCGAACCGCCTCGGGTTTCTGTTCCGGCTTTTGGCCTGGCAAGGTCGGCGGCGGCTCGACCCGCACCGGACCCGGCGGCTCGATCTGAGCAAGCACGAACGGTTTGGCGCCCTGCGTCCCTTCGGGCGCAGGCGCCACGATAGCCGGCGGCTGCGCCGGCAAAGCCAGACCCATGGACACCCCCCGTCGGGCCCCGTCCTAAGGGACGGGCGCCCGATTACGCAACAGTTTTAGTTCTGCCCCATGGAAGCCTGGAAGTTCGCGTTGGCGGCCATGGCGGCGAACGCCGCGTTGGAGGCCAAGGCCGCAAACGCCCGTGGATTGGACTGCATGGCGGCGAAGGCCGCGGAGTTCGCGGATAGCGCCGCCATCGCCTGGGTATTGGCGGCCAGCGCCTGGAAGGCGTGGGCGTTGGCGGCGATCGCGGCGAACGCGGCCGGGTTGGCGGCCAGGGCCGCCGCGGCCTGGGCGCTCGCCTGAGCGCTGGCCGCCGCCGATGACGCCGACAGGGCCTGGAACGCCTCGGCCGCGTGGGCGGCCGCAGCCAGAGCCTGCGGGTTGGCGGCCAGGGCGGCGAAGGCATTGTGGTTGGCCGCCATCGCCGCCATCGCCTGGGTATTGGCCGCCAGGGCGTTGGCCGCGTGGGCGGCGTTCATCGACGAGGCCAGGGCCTGGAAGGCCGAGGCGTTGGCCGCCATGGCCGCGAAGGCTTGCGGCTGGGCGTTGAGCGCCGCCATCGCGCTGGCGTTGGCCGCCAGAGCCTGGAAGGCGGCGGCATGGCTGGCCATGGCCGCGTTGGCGTTGGCGTTGGCAGCCGCCGCCTGGAACGCCGACGGGTTGCTCGAATAGCCGGCGAAGGCCGCCGGATTGGCCGCCATGGCCGCGAAGGCCGCCGGTTGGCTGGCCAGAGCCGCGAAGGCCGCCGGTTGCGCCGCCATGGCCGCGAAGGCGGCCGGCTGGCTCGCCAGAGCCGCGAAGGCCGCCGGGTTGGCCGCCAGGGCCGCCATCGCGTTGTGGCTGGCCGCCAGCGTCGCGCTGGAGGCGTTGACGGCGTTCATCTGCGAAGCCAGCGCGGCGAAAGCCGCATGGTTGGCTTGCAGCGCGGCGAAAGCCGCCGGCTGAGCGGCCAGCGCCGCCATCGCATGGGCGTCAGCGGCCAGCGCCTGGAAGGCCGAGGCCTGGCCTGCCATGGCCGCGTTGGCGTTGGCGTTGGCAGCCGCTGCCCGGAAGGCCGAGGGGTTGCTGGCGTAGCCGGCGAAGGCCGCCGGGTTGGCGGACATAGCCGCGAACGCCGCCGGATGCGCCGCCAGTGCCGCGAACGCTTGTGGATGCGCGGCCAGGGCGGCGAACGCCTGCGGCTGGGCCGCGGCCAGTTGCGACATCGCATGCGGGTTGGCCGCCGCCAGCGCGGCGAAGGCCTGGGCGTTGGACTGCGTCGCCGCCGACGACTGCGCGTTCATGGCGTTCGACAGGGCGACGAGCGATTGGAAGGCCTGCGGGTTGCTGGCCAGCGCCTGGAAGGCGTGCGCGTTCGGCGACATCGCCGCCAGGGCGGCCGAGTTCTGGGCCAGGGCGTTGAAGGCGTGATCGCGCGCCATCGTCCGGAAGGCCGGGTTCTTGACCATTTCCTGGAAGGCGTCCGACTGCATCAGCGTCGGCACCCCCGCATCGCCGAGCTGGACGTCGGCGTCGGTGACCTGGGCGTCGCGATAGCGCTGGGCCGGGGTTATGGTGCCGACCACCGTTCCGCCCTGTGGGGGGAACTGCTTGGTGAGCACAAAAGCGCCGCCCCCAAAGAGGACGAGGCCAGTGACCGCCAGGGCGATCTTGTTTGACGTAGATACGCGATGAGTCATGGGAATTAGCCCCTTAAAGGTGGTTGGATAGAGCGCCCATCAAGGGGGCTAGTCAATGAACTTGCCCCAGAATGGCCGCAATCGGCAGTCGCGTCATCGATCCTCGCAACGGGGGAGAAAGCGGGCGCTTGGCGGCCTCTTTCCTCTGTCTCGTGAGGCGCTTTCACTATTTTTTGCCCTTGCCCTTGGCTACGAAATCGAGTTTCTGTAAAAGCCACAATAACAGATTACTTACTGTTGTCAAGACACGAACGTGCCTTACACCTACGATTATCCCCATCCGGCGGTGGCCACCGACGTGGCCCTGTTCACGCTGCGCGCCGGGGAACTCAATCTGCTGCTCATCCAGCGCGGGCTCGAACCGTTCGCGGGCCGGTGGGCGCTGCCCGGAGGTTTCCTGGGACCCGACGAAACCCTGGATGCCTGCGCCCAGCGCGAGCTGAAGGAGGAGACCGGCGTGGCGATCGGCGCCGCCGACGTCCATCAGTTCGGCAATTTCAGCGCCCCGGATCGCGATCCGCGCCCGAACGAGCGGGTGATCTCGGTCGCCTACCTCGCGCTCCTGCCGTCGGATCGACTGGTCCCGCGTGCGGACACGGACGCCGAGGACGCGCGCTGGTGGCCGGCGCGGGATCTGCCGGCGTTGGCGTTCGATCACGATGAAATCGCCGCCGCGGCGCTGGCAGCGTTGCGCGAGCGGGCCAAGGCGTTTGAGATCCTGCTCAGCCTGATGCCGGCGCAGTTCACGCTAACGCAGTTGCAGGCGGCCTATGACGCCGTGACGGGCGCCGCCTCCGACAAGCGCAATTTCAGCAAGGCCGCGCTCGCCTCCGGGACGATCCGGGAGACCGGCGAGATGATCCGAGGCGCGCACCGGCCGGCGCGGCTCTACCGACGCGTTTGAGGGCGCCTGTGGTGGTGGCCAGGCGCAGCTGTGGCTCGGCCCCGGGCGAAGGCGGGCGGCAACGCTGGAGAGTATGGGCTTCCTCCCAAAACCCCCGCTGGCACCCAGACGGGATGGTTCCTCGGGGCATGCCGGGCGCCGAGGCGCTGTTGCGCGCCTGGCGCAGGTCCGCGCGGACTCCGTCATCCTACATTAATCGGCCGCCCTACCTGACTGAATTACCCCTGGGCGCCTATCTGCGTTGAAACCTTGAGCGCAGAGAGTGGAGGCCCATGACCAAGACCATCGCCATTGTCGGATTTGGCCCGGGCGTATCCACGGCGATGGCCGATCGGTTCGGCGCCGCCGGCTTTCAGGTGGCGCTGATCGCCCGAAATCAACAGCGCCTTGACGCCGGGGTGGCGGCCCTGAAGGCCAGGGGCGTGCCCGCCGCCGCCTTCGTCGCCGACGCTTCCCATCCGGCCGCCATCCGCGCCGCGCTCGGAGATGTGCGCGCCAAGCTGGGCCCGATCGCAGTGCTGCACTGGAACGCCTATGGCGGCGGGGCCGGCGATCTCCTGGCCGCCGGTGAGGGCGACGTGCGCGGCCTCTTCGATGTCGCCGTCAACGGCCTGCTGGCCGCGGTGCAGGAGGCCTTGCCCGATCTCAAGTCGGCGGGCGATGGCGCGGTCCTGGTCACCAATGGCGCTTTCGGCGATCTGTCGCCGCGGATGGACGGCTTCGCGGTGTCGATGCAGGCGATGGGCC
>DASYGN010000022.1:0-4154 GCA_035999625.1 Caulobacteraceae bacterium
TCGAAGAAGGATTCGACGCGATGGCGGCGGTAGCGGGCGGCCAAAGCCGTCTCCCGCAGCCACGAGCCGAGGGCGCGCTTCTTCTTGGCGTAGGGCGGCCGGATCACTGGCGCGCCTATCGGGCCAGGACGATGTGGGTGGCAAGCTCGCCGGCCTGGCGTTCGGTGACGCAAAAGCCCAGCGCCGGAAGGTCAACGCCGGCGAACATCGCTTCGCCCCGCCCCAGCATGACCGGCGAAAAGGCAAAGTGTAGCGCATCGATCAGCCCTGCGCGCAGATACTGGCGCACCGTCTCGACGCCGCCGCCGATCTTGACGTCGAGGTCGCCGGCCGCCGCCCTGGCTTGCTCGAGCGCCGCCTCGATCCCGCCGGTCACGAAGATGAAGGTCGTGCCGCCCTCCATCTCGATCGGATCGCGCGGATGGTGGGTCAGCACGAAGGTCGGTGCATGATAGGGCGGATTTGCGCCCCACCAGCCCTTCCAGCCGTCGTCCGGCCACGGACCGCGGATGGGGCCGAACATGTTGCGGCCGAGGATGAACGCGCCGAACCCGTTCATCGAGCGGTGCGCATAGGCCTGATCGACCCCCTCGGAGCCCCCGTCCTGACCGATCATCGTTCTAAAAAAGCGCGTGCCGAATATCCACTGGTGCAGTTCCTGGCCGCGCCTGCCGAGTGGATGCTCGAGACTCTGCTCGGGTCCGGCCCCAAAGCCGTCGAGTGAGATCGAAAAGCCGGCCACGCGCACTTGTGACATCACCGCCTCCCAAGCTCGCAACGGCTCTGTTCCCATCAGCCGGCTTGGGCCATCGTCCGCTCGAATTCAAGTTCGGCGCGCAAGCCTGCCAGGTCGCGGTGGACCTCGGCCTTCGCCAGCGCCTTTCCGCCGCGCCGATAGGTCACCGTGCAGTCCCTCGCCTCAACGCTCCCGTCGATCTCGGCCTGATCCCAGTGCTCGGCATGGCCGACGTAGGCGAGACTGAAGTCATACTGCTCGGTCCAGAAGAACGGCACGCAGTCGAAACGCTCGCGCTGGCCGAGGATGTTGCGGGCCGCGGTCTGGCCCTGACGCTCGGCGACCACCCAGTGCTCGACGCGGATGGCCTCGCCGGTGAGCCGGTCGGGCCAGCGGGCGATATCGCCGGCGGCGAAGATCCCAGACGTGCTGGTTTCGAGATAGGCGTCCACCTTCACCCCGCGGTCGATGGCGAGCCCCGCCTGCTCGGCCAAGCCGATCGCCGGCCGGACCCCGACGCCGACGACCACGAAGTCGGCGCTTAGCTCTTCGCCCGTCGCCAACCGTACGTGGTTCGCCTCGATCGACACCACCGTGGTTCCGAGGTGGAAGATAACCCCGTGGTCCTCGTGCAGCTTGCGGATCGCCTCGCCGAGCTCAGCGCCGAGCACGCGCTGCATCGGGATCTTTTCCGGCGCGACCACTTGCACCTCGACGCCCCGCGCGCGCAACGAGGCGGCGACCTCCAGCCCGATGAAGCTGGCCCCGATCACCACGGCGCGCCGGCCCGCCTGGGCTTCGGCGACCAGCGCCTCGCTGTCGGCGAGCGCGCGCAGATAGTGCGCCGAGCGCGCCCCGGGAATGTCGAGTTGCACCGGCGTGGCGCCGGTGGCGAGCAGAAGCGCATCGAACGGACATCGAGCCCCGTCCAGGAGCACGACCTGGCGCGCGGCGACATCGATCGCCGCGACCTGGACGCCGAGCTTCAGGTCAATGCCCTGCTCGCGATAATACTCCGGCGATCGCAGCAGGTTGGACTCCGCGGGCGCCGCGCCAGACAGATAACCCTTCGAGAGGTTCGGCCGGTCGCAGGGCCCCGACGCGTCGCTGCTCAGCATCGTGAGGCGCCCCGCGTAGCCTTCGCGCCGAAGCATCTCGGCGCACGCTTCGCCGGCCGCGCCGCCGCCCACGATCACGACCGCCCGCGGCAGGGCGGGCCCTGACGGCGCGGGCCGCCGCATGATCGGCCTGGGCGCGCCTTGGACCCGGATGACGCCATCCGTCTGTTCGACTTTCCAGCATGGCACGGGGTCGAGCGCCGGCGCCCGCAGCGCCTCGCCGGTGCGCAGGCTGAAGCAGGCGTGGTGCCACGGACAACGCACGGTATCGCCGACGAGGAGGCCCTCGGCCAGCGGCGCGCCGTAGTGCGTGCAGACCGAGCCCACGGCGAAGATCTCGGCGCCATGGCGGGCCAGGAGCGCCGGCTCCTCGCCGACGCGGCCGGCGAGCATGACGCCATCGGCCAGCAGCTCCGCGGCAACGCCGGTGGAGAAATCCGGCAGTTCGGCGCTGGCTGTCTCGGTGCTCACGGGGGGCGTCTCCTTTTCAGACTCAGGCGAGGTGGAGAACGGTCTCGCCGGCTATGGCGCCCATCGCCATCTCTGACGCGCTTGCAGGCACGGACGGGAATTCCACCCTGAATTGGGCGCCGAAGCCGTCGCTCACCACGGTGAAGGCGCCGCCCAGCTTCTGCGCCAACCGGCCGATCAGTCTCAGGCCGAAACCCCTGCCTTCGGGCGGCAGTGCAGCGAGACCCGAACCGCGGTCGGCGACGGTGAGCCGCCAGTCCCCGGCGTGGTCTTCGAATCTGATGGCGACGACGCCAGGATGCCCGCCATTGGCATGTTTGATGGCGTTGGTGACGAGCTCACTCGTGATCAGCCCCAGGGTAATGGCCTGATCGCCTGGCAGCTCCGCCGACTCAACGGCGAGGGAAATCTGGATCTGGCGAGCTTCGCAGTCGCTGCTGAGCGCGAGATCACGGCAGACCTCTTCGAGATAAGCGGCGATGTCGATCTCACCGTCGCGGTCTCGCTGCAGCTGCGCATGCAGGAGCGCGACGGCCATCACGCGATGAACGGCGTGGTCCAGTTCCTCCCTGAGCTCGGCGTTCGTGCTCTGCCGCGACTGCAACGCGAGCATACTCGCGACCATCTGCAGGTGGTTCTTGATCCGGTGGTCTGCCTCACGAATGCGGTCGTCCGCGGTCAGTTCCGTCGTCATCCCTCGCCCCTTCGTTTCGTCGACCGCGCTTCGCCGGCCAGAAATTCGGCGAGGGCGACGGCCTGGTTATGAACTTCATCCTTCGCCCCATAGAGCAGCGTGACCTTGCCAGCGTTCAGCGCATCTCTGATGGTCTCGACCGCCGGATTGGAGCGGAGTTCGTCGAAGTAGCGCCGGCGAAATTCGCCCCAGCGCTCCGGCTTGTGGCCGAACCATTTTCGTAGAGCGGCGCTTGGCGCCACGTCGCGGACCCACCGGACACCCTCGAGGTCGTGCTTGCTTAGGCCCCGAGGCCACAGCCGGTCGACCAGGATGCGCCGGCCATCTGACGGCGACTGAGGTTCGTAGGCCCGTTTGACGTGAAGTTTGGGCATGGCGCCTCCGGCAACGCTCTCGCTCAGGACGACGGCCCAGGCCGGATCGAGATCCGGACGGACTCAGGGGTTCGCCTGCGCGAAATCCATCCAGGCGGGTCGCTCGCCGGGAAGGATTCGGACGAGGTCTCGTCGACCAGATCCCATTCGAGATCCGCTGTCCGGGCACGGTCTGCGCCCTCCGGCTTGCGCGGGAGGCGCTCCTCCAGCGCCTTTTTTCCGGGTCCCCCGTACACGAGCGCCTTCATCAACGCCTCCGATCAATCCCATGGGAAACGAAAACTGTATCGACCCACGATACACTCATCGTCCTTGATCTGAATCAAAACCACGACCGAAACCTGAGCTCCGCCGTGATGCTGAATGTTGGGGGCGCTCGGCGCCTTGCGCGAAACCATCCCTAGAGGAACGGCTCCGTTCGCGCCGCCACGATCGCCGCCAGTTCGCTCCGAGCGCGCTCGGCGGCGTCCGATCGCAGGGCGGCCGGCAGCTCGGGCGAGGCCCGGCGGACCCGCCCCGCCAGCTCTGAGACGATGGCTTCGGCGCGCCCGGCTGGGAGCTCGATCGTGCGCGCCAGCGCCGCAAAATCCGCCGTTGTCAGCCGGTCGTCCTTGCCGCCCAGCTTCAGCGCCATGCGGTCGCCGGCGAGACCGGGAAGGACCCGCGTCGTCACCGCGTCGTAGAGCGGCGCGAAGCGCACGCTGGCGAACCGGCGCGCGCCCGGCTCGGCGATCTTGAGCAGCGCCAGGTTCTTCAGGTGC
>DASYGN010000028.1:0-39740 GCA_035999625.1 Caulobacteraceae bacterium
CTGGAGGTGTTGCACGCGGCCGGGGTCGATGTGACCGGGATCGGCCGCCTCGCCGGCGGCCAGACCGGCCAGGCGCTGATCTTCGTCTCCACCGCCGGCGAGAACATGATCGTCGTCGCCGGGGGGGTGAATCTCAGCCTCGCCCCGCCGCCGGTCTCGCCGGCCGCGAAGGTCGTGCTCGCCCAACTGGAGACCCCGGTGGCGACGACCGCGGCGGTGTTCGAGCAGGCGCGCGCCGCCGGGGCGGTCACCGTGCTCAACGCCGCCCCGGCCCTGCCCGAGGGGGCGGCCCTGTTTCCCCTGGCCGATGTGATCATCGTCAACCAGACCGAACGGGCCAGCTACGGCGCCTTGCTCGATGGCCGCCGGCTGGTGGTGACTTTGGGCGCGGCCGGCGCCAGCCTGATCGAATCCGGCGCCGAAACCCATGTCGTCGGAGAGGCGGCCAGGGTGGTCGACACCACCGGCGCAGGCGACTGCTTCTGCGGCGTGCTGGCGGCCGGACTGGCGGCGGGCGCCGAGATGCTGGGGGCCATGGCCATCGCCAACGCCGCCGCCGCCCGCTCGACCGAGACCGCCGGCGCCGCCAGCTCCATGCCGGTCAAATTCGGGGACCCTTGCCCGTCCACCCCGCTTAGGGTCTAACGCGTTTAACGATTATGGTCCGCACGCCGAGACGGGCGTCGCCGCCCGCACCCAAGCACGAACCAGGGAGGAAGCGCACCCTCGTGACCGGCGTGGGCGCCTCCGCCGGTGGCGTTGGCGCCTTGCAACGCCTGTTCGAAACCCTCCCGGCCGATACCGGCGCGGCGTTCGTGGTCATCGTCCATCTCGATCCCCGGATGCGCAGCGAGTTGCCGGAAATCCTCGCCATGCGGTCCAAGATGCCGGCGCATCAGGTCACCGAGACCACCGCCCTCAAGCCCAACTGCATCTACGTCATCCCGCCCGACCGCGAGCTGCGCATCTCCGATGACACGATATCGGTGGCCCCGTTCACCGAGCCTCGCGGCAAGCGCGCGCCCATCGATCACTTCTTCCGCTCCCTGGCCGAGCAACATGGCGACGGCTTCGCGGTCATCCTCACCGGGGCCGGCTCGGACGGTGCGGTGGGCGTCAAGGCGGTCAAGGAAGCGGGCGGCATCATTCTGGTCCAGGACCCGGAGGAGGCTGAATATCCGTCGATGCCCCGGGCGGCGATCGCCACCGACATGGCCGACTTCGTGCTGCCGGTGCGCGACCTCGCCCAGCGTCTGACCGAGCTGATCAAGCTCAAGGCGCGCCCGCCCGATGCTCCAAGGCCGGGGCAGGAGGACGCGCTGCGGCGCATCCTGGCCCTGGTGCGGTCCAGAACTGGCCACGACTTCGCCCACTACAAGCGCTCGACCATCACCCGGCGGGTGCTGCGGCGCATGCAGCTCTCGCGCCAGGAAAGCCTGGAGGACTACTTCACCTTCCTGCGCGACAACGGTCAGGAGACGCAGCCGCTGATGGCCGACCTGCTGATCTCGGTCACCACCTTTTTCCGCGACCCCAAGGCGTTCGAGGTTCTGGCGGCGCGGGCCCTTCCGGCGCTGTTCTCCGGCGGCGACGCCAAGCGTCCGATCCGCGTCTGGGTGGCCGGCTGCGCCAGCGGCGAGGAGGCCTTTTCGCTGGCCATGCTGCTCCTGGAGGAGCAGTCGCGTCACGATCTGCGCCGCGATGTCCAGGTGTTCGCCTCGGACATGGACCCGCGGGCTCTGGCCGCCGCGCGGGAGGGCTGTTATCCCACCGCCATCGAGGCCGACGTCAGCGACGAGCGCCTGCGGCGTTTCTTCATCCGCGAGGGCGATTTTTACCGGGCCAAGCGTGAACTCAGAGACACCGTGGTGTTCGCCAGCCACAGCGTGCTCAGGGACCCCCCGTTCTCGCGCATCGACCTGATTTCCTGCCGCAACCTGCTGATCTACCTCGACCGGGAACTGCAGCAGCAGGTGCTGGCCACTCTGCATTACGGCCTGACCCCCACCGGCTATCTGTTCCTCGGCTCGTCGGAAACCGCCGAGCATCGCGACCGACTGTTCACGGCCGTCGACCACGACGCGCGCCTGTTCCAGTCAACCGGGCGAACCAACGACCAACCGCTGAAACTGCCGCGGATAACCGGCACTCCCACCGGTGACCACCGCGCGGACGCCACCCGCATGCGGGATCCGGCCCATGCGGCCTATGCCGCCCACCGCCAAGCGCTGGAGGCCGACGCCCCGGCCAGCGTCCTGGTCGACGAGTCCAACCGGGTGATCAATCTCTCCGAAACCGCCGGCCGTTTCCTGCAGCCCTCGGCCGGGCCGCTGACCAGCGATCTGACCGAACTGGTGCGCCTGGAATTGCGTTTCGAGCTCCGCTCCGCCTTGACCCGAGCCTTCGAGCACAACATGCCGGTGCTCACCGAGCCGATGCCGGTGCGCTTCAATGGCGACGCGCGCCGGGTGCAGGTCCAGGTGCGGCCGCGCTTGCCCGACCCGCGCGGGCCCCGCCAAGCGGTGGTGCTGTTCCTGGAAGGTGACGCCGTCCCGGCGCCGGGAAAGGGCCGCCAGCGCCAGCGCCCGGACGGCGAAGGCGCCGCCGATCGCCTGCGCGATGAACTCGATCTGACCCAGGCGCGGCTCAGGATCACCCGCGAGGAATCCGAGGCCGCCAACGAGGAGCTGCGGGCGGCCAACGAGGAACTGCTGTCGACCAACGAGGAATACCGCTCCACTGCCGAGGAGCTGGAGACCAGTCGCGAGGAGCTGCAGTCGATCAACGAGGAGCTGCAGACGGTCAATTCCGAGCTGAAGCTCAAGCTGGAGACCGCGGCCGAGGCCAACAGCGACCTGCAGAACCTGATAGCGGCGACCGACTTCGCCACTCTGTTTCTCGACACCCACCTGAGGATCAAGCGCTTTACGCCCAGGCTCGCCGACCTGTTCAGCGTCGCCCCTGGCGATGTCGGCCGCTCGATCACCGACTTCGCCCACCAGCTCGACTATGAAGATCTGGCCGAGGACGCCCGCGGGGTGCTGGAGGATCTGATCCCGATCGAGCGCGAGGTGAGGACCCGCGGCGGCCACTGGCACCTGGTCCGCTTCCGCCCCTACCGGACGCTGGAGAACAAGATCGACGGCGTGGTGGTGACCTTCGTCGACATCAGCGAGCGGCGGGCCATGGAGGACGCCCTGCGCGAGTCCGAGGGCCGCGCGCGCCAGGAGATGCGGCTGGTCGAGGTGTCGCACGCGCCGATGCTGGTGTGGGACATCGACGACGGCGTGGCGCAATGGAACCGGGGCAGCGAGGAGCTATACGGTTATAGCCGCGACGAGGTCATGGGGGCCGACGTCGATGCCCTGCTCAAGACCACGGTTCCGGGCTCGTCGCTGCAGGCGGTGCGTGAAGCTCTGCTCAAGGATGGCGCCTGGAAGGGCGAGTTCAACCGCGAGACCAGGCTGGGCGCGCCGCTGAACCTCGATTGCCATCTCGGCCTGCTGGTCCACAATCGCCGGCGCTATGTGCTGGAGAGCGTCCGCGACATCACCGAGAGCCAGGCCACCATCGAGCGTCAGCGGCTGCTGCTGAGCGAGCTGACCCACCGGATCAGGAACATCCTGACCGTGACCCAGGCGATGATTCACCAGACCTGGCGCAACAGCCCCACCCCCGAGGCGTTCATCGAGCGCGTCAATGGCCGCGTGGCGGCTCTGGCCAACGCCCACCGGCTGCTGGTCGGCTCGGAGTGGGAGGGGGCGGAGCTCAAGGACATCGTTGACAGCCAGCTCGCGCCCTATCTGGGCAATGACGCCGGCCGGGCGACCGTGTCCGGAGAGCGGGTGCGTCTGCCGGCCGGGCTGGCCAATCCACTCGGCCTGGTGATCCACGAGCTGACTACCAATGCGGTCAAGCACGGGGCGCTTTCCAACCCCACCGGGACGGTGGATTTGTCCTGGCGCATGGCCGGGACCGATGGCGCCCGCCGCCTCTTCTTTCGCTGGAGCGAGCATGGCGGTCCGCAGGTGACGCCCCCGGTCAGGCATGGCCTTGGGAGCCAACTGATCGATCACGGCGTTCCTGGTTCAAAGGTGCGGCACGCGTTTCTCGCCGACGGGGTGGTGTGCGAGATCGAGGCGCCGTTACCGGAATAGGAAATCGCCTTGGGGCGTCTCGCACACCATGAGAGACTGAGCGGCCGGCGCATCCTGATCGTTGAGGACGAGGTTCTGATCGCCTTCGATCTGCGCGAATGTCTGCGCCACGCCGGGGCGCGCAGCGTGGCGCTGGCCCACACCCTTGCCGATGCCCTGCCGCTGGCTCGGAAGGCGCCGTTGTCGGCGGCGGTGCTGGATATCCGCCTGGGCTCCGATTGCGTCGCCCCCGTCGCCGAGGCGCTGGCCGAGCGCGGCATCCCGTTCCTGTTCTACAGCGGCCAGGCGAGCGATGATCCGGTGCAGGCGGCGTTTCCCGATGTCCTGGTGCTGAACAAGCCCACCGACCCCGAAGCCATCGTCCGGGCCCTGGGGCGCTTGCCCGGCTAGTAGACGATCGAGCGCCAGCGACCTATGCCAGCTGATCCATCCGGCACTGCCCCGGGGCCTTGTCGGGCCGGAAGCGGAGCAGGCGCGTCCCGTGGCGGAAGCGGCCGCCCGAAACGTGGTCGAAGCCCACCTCCACCACCAGCTCGGGGACGAGCGGCGTCCAGGCGGTGTCGCGCTCGCGTGACCAGCGGCTGGGTCCGCCAGGTTTGGTCCCGGTGAAGCCATCGCCGCCGGCCAGCGCCTCCAGGCGCCGGGTCAGCGTCGGCCGCTCGGCGGCCGCCAGGCCCGAGGTGAAGCCGACATGGTCCAGTCGTCCCTCGCGGTCATAAAGGCCGAGCAGCAGCGAGCCCACCAGGGACGATCCAGCGCCATAGCGGAAGCCACCGACCACGCAATCGGCGGTGCGGGCGCGTTTGACCTTGACCATCGCCCGCTCCCCGGCCCGGTAGGCAAGGTCGAGCCGCTTGGCGATCACGCCCTCGATCATCCCGCCGGCCAGCCACCCCTGGGCGATGGCCAGCTCGGAGGTTCCAGGCGTCAGCTGCAGCCGCGGTTGTGGCGCGGCGGCCATGAACGTTTCCAGCGCCTTGCGCCGGGCGCCGAAGGCCCGGCCGGTGAGATCGGCTCTGGGCGTCTGCAGCAGATCGAACGCCGCCAGCACCGCCGGCGCCTCCCGGGCCAGGCGCTCGATGCGGCTTTGCGCCGGGTGGAGGCGAAGCTGCAAGGCCTCGAACGAGGCGCCGATCAGTTCGCCGTCGAGCACGAACGGCGGCGTTCCGGTCTCGCCCAGCACCGTGGCGATCTCGGGAAAGTAGCGGGTGAGGGGCTTGCCCGACTTGGCCTGCAGGCGCACGCCCGCGCGATCACGGAAGGCGAGGCAGCGAAAGCCGTCCCACTTGGGTTCGTACCACCAGCCGGGCCCCGTCGGCAGGTCGGGCCGCGATTCCGCCTCCATGGGCGCAGCGATGGCGATGGCGCGCATGCCGCCTTAAGCGCACGAATAGACAACTGGCTCCGGTCGAGGACGCAGGCGATTCTAACGTTCAACCCGGAGCACGCGGCCGTGTTGCTCGTCAAAGCCTCAATAAGGCCGATCGCCCTTCACCCACAGCCGGTGCATGGTGCGGAAAAAGCGGCTGTCGTCGTAGAGGGTGCCGGTGTGCAAGGTGCAGCGGTTGTCCCACATCAGCAGATCGCCCACCCGCCACTTGTGGCGATAGACGAAGCGATCCTCGGTCATGAACGTCACCAGCGCCTCGATCAGGGCCAGACCCTCGGGCCCGGGCTTGCCGACCACCTCGGTGACCGTGCCGGTGGAAGGCCAAAGCGCTTTTCGGCCATCCGCGGGGTGGGTACGGATCAGCGGGTGGACGACATCGGGGTTGTCGCGCCGGATGGCCTCGGGCAGTTCGCGCGCGCCATATTGACGGGTGGACATGAAGTGGACGTAGCTGTGGTGCAGCTTCAGCGGCAGGAGCTCGGCCTGGCGTTCGGGCGCGAGGGCGTTCCAGGCCGCGCAGCCGTCGGCCAGCAGGGTGTCGGAGCCCTCCGGCGGGACCTCCACCGCATAGAGCATGGTGCACATCACCGGGCGGGCCTTGTAGCTGTAGTCGGTGTGCCAGCCGACGCCGTCGTTGTGGGCCCCGATGGGGACGCCGTCCCGGGTGCGATTGGAAAGCACGTAGATCTTGGGGTAGCCCGGCAGGGTGAATTCGCCGAGCGTATGGCCCTCCGGCTCACCGAAGGCGGCGATGAAGCCCATCAGATCGTCGGGGCTCATGGCCTGGCCGCGCGCCAGGATCGCCCCGTGATGATGAAAAGCGCCGACCACGCCGGCGCGCTCGGTCTCGGTGGCGCGGGCGAGGTCGAGATCCAGGATCTCGGCCCCGAAGCCCGGCTTCAGCTCGCGCACCTTGGGGGCCGGAACGTCCATGCCGCACCCTAGCGGCCCGCCGCCGCGCCGGTCTTGCTTCCAGGCGCTCCACCTTGCGTGCGCCTTTGAGCAAGACCCTGGCTGGCCGGGAGCCTAGCCTTGGTCCATGCTACTGAACGACGCCTTCTTCGCCGACCTGGCCAGTTCAGACGGCGACATTGCAACATCGCGGACCCTGCCGCCGGCCTGTTATACCGATGACGATTTCTACCGGTTTGAACAGGAAGCCCTGTTCAACCACGAATGGCTGTGCGTCGGCCGCGAAGATCAAGTCAAGGCGCCTGGCGATTACTTCACCACCCAGATCATCGGCGAGCCGATCCTGATCACCCGCACTCGTGATGGCGCGCTGAAGGCGATGTCGGCGGTCTGCCAGCATCGGGCGATGCTGGTCGCCGAAGGGGCCGGTAACGCGCGCGGCTTCGTCTGCCCCTATCATCACTGGGTCTACGCGCTGGACGGGACATTGGTGAATGCGCCGGCCATGGAGCGCACCTGCGGCTTCGACAAGGGCGATATCCGCCTCCCACCCCTGGCGCTCGAGGTCTGGCAGGGGTTCATCTTCGTCAATTTCGATCATGGCGCCGCGCCGCTCGCGCCGCGGCTGGCGAGAGTGGCCGAGGCGATCGCCAATTATGACGTCGGCCGGGCCGAAATGCTGCCGCCGATCACCGGCGCCTTCCCGTGGAACTGGAAGGTGATGTTCGAGAACAACAACGACGGCTATCACGCCAGCAAGCTCCACCGCGGCCCCCTGCACGACTTCGTGCCCAGCGAGCGGGCGACGTTTCCCGAGGCTGATCCGGCCGACGCGGGCTTCCTGCGCTACAACGGCACCACCCATGCCGACGCCAGCTTCAATCCCACGCAACGCGCGGTGCTGCCGATCTTCCCGGGACTGAACGAAGAAGACCGGGGACGGATGACCTTCGCCAACATCCCGCCGACCCTGTCGCTGGTGATGACCAGCGACCTGATCATCTACCTCAACCTGCGCGCCACCGGTCCGGAGACCATGGAGCAGGACACCGGCCTATTGGTGGCGCCGGGGGCGATGGAGGACCCCGCCTTCGAGCATCGGCTGGAGATGATCATGACCAGCGCCAAGAAGATCATCGCCCAGGACATGCATGTCGACGAACTGGTGCAGAAGGGCCTGCGCTCGCGCTACGCTGCGCGCAGCCGCTATTCATGGCAGGAAGGCGCGCAGGGCCAGTTCAACCGCTGGCTGCTCCGCCGCTATCGCCAGACGTGGGAGCGGATGCAGACGGCCTGACGCCCATCCCAGTAATAACGCAGAGACCGCGGAGGGAACGCAGGGTACGCTGAGCAAGACCATCTCTGCGTTGAGCTTTGCATCGCCCCCTCCACCCCTTCGGGGTCCCCCTCCCCCAACGGAGGCGGAGAAGCTATCCTCCGCCGCCATGAAACCCTGGCGGTTCACCACCCGCAGCTATCCGCCAGCGGCGAGAGCCGCCGCCTGGCGCGAGGCCATGTTCCGGCTGGGGCTGCCGGTGGGCGAACTGGCCGAGGCCGAGCCGCCGAGCGCCAGCGTCACCTGCCTGACCTCGCCCTTGGGCATGGAGTTCGCCCTCATCGATGCCGGCGCCCAGACGATCAGCGGCCGGCGCACCGACCTTCCGGCGGCGATCTGGCTGGCGGTGCTGGTGGAAGGCGAGGCGCGCATCGAAAGCGAGGGCCACGAGGAGGCCATGCGCGCCGGCGACATCGCCTATGGGCCCACCGGCCGCACCGCGAGCCTGGTTCTGGAGACCTCCTGCCGGCTGATGTTCGTGCGCGCGCCCAGGGTGGCGCTCAATCACCGCCTGATCGCCGTGCGCGGCCTCAAGGTCGGACGACTGGAGGCGGGCGCTGGCCTGACGGCGGTGTTTTCCGGCCTGCTGACCGCCACCGCCCAGGCGCTCCCCGACCTCACCGTCGAACAGCTCCGTCCGGTGGAGCTGGCGATGACCGAGTTCCTGGCCACCGCGCTGGCCGAAAAAATGCAGGGCGAGGCGCTGGGCGGCGCCGGCATCTCACCCCACCTGCACCGCATCTGCCAGACCCTGGAAACCCTGCTTTCCGATCCCGAGCTTTCCCTGCGCCGCCTGGCCGACAAGTGCGGGGTCTCGCCGCGCTATATCCAGAAGCTGTTCGCCGCCGCCGACGACACCTTTGGCCACTATCTGCGCACCCGGCGCCTGGAGCGCTGCAAGATGGACCTCTCGAGCCCGCTGGCGGCGCGCCTCTCCATCTCCGAGATCTGCTACCGCTGGGGGTTCAACGACTCGGCCCACTTCAGCCGCGCGTTCCGCAACCAGTATGGTCTATCGCCCAGGGAGCATCGGCGGGCGGCGGCCCTGGAGAGCGCCAACGCGGCTCAGAAGGGTGCGTCTCCGGCCACGGTGACGCGGAACCCCGACCGCGTGTTGGGGAAATAGTCCCACACCGCCAGGTGCTGGGTGCAGCGGTTGTCCCAGAAGGCCACCGAATGGGGGCGCCATCTGAAGCGGACGTGGAAGTTCGGATTGGCGCAATGCTGGTAGAGAAACGTCAGGATCGCGGCGCTCTCCGCCGCCGGCAGGCCGACGATGTGGGTGGTGTAGGAGGCGTTGACGAACAGCGCCTGGCGACCCGTCACCGGGTGGGTGCGGACCACCGGATGGGTGCTGCTGGGATAGCGCTTGTCGAGGTCGGGAAACAGCGGCCGGTAGACATGATCGCCGTCGTGCACCGCGGCGAGGCCGTCGAGATAGGCCTGCATGCGCGGCGAGAGCGCCTCGTAGGCGGCGTACATGCTGGCGAACATCGTATCGCCGCCGATCTTAGGAACCGTATGCAGATAGAGAATGCTGCCCAGCGGCGGGCAGGCGTTGCAGGTCAGGTCCGAATGCCAGTCCTCGCCGGCCACGTACCTCGACTGGGCGTCGGCGTGGATGGCGACGATTTCCGGATGGTCGGGCAGGCCGGCGACGCCAGTGTGGATGGCCAGTTCGCCGAACGCGCGTCCGAACCGCTTCAGAGACTCATAGTCCAGCCGCTGATCGCGGAAGAAGATCACCTGGTGGGCGGCCAGCGCCTCGCCGATGCCGGCGAGTTGCGCCTTCGTCGGCGCGGCCAGATCGACGCCGCCGATCTCGGCCCCGATGCGGGCGGTGAGCGGAACCACGCTGAGCGAGCGGTCCATCAGGCGTTGTCGCTGGCGACTTTGGCGGCGCCTGCGCCGGGAGCGGGGGCGAGGCTCGGCGGACGCATCATCACCGTGGCGATCAGCATGATGAGGCCGGCCAGCGCGCTGAGGTAAAAGACCCCCTCGAAGCTGCCGAGGGTGTCGCGCGCCCAGCCGCCCACCGCCGGTCCGAGCGCGGCGATGGTGCTGATCAGGCACATGATCGAATATAGCTCGAGATAGGCGCGGCGGCCGAAATAGGTCAGCAGCAGCATGGTCGAGGAGACGAAGCTGAGGCCATAGCCGACCCCGACTCCGAGCGCATACACCGCCATCATCGCGTAGCCATGGGCGAGACCGAGTGCAGCCATGCCGGCGATCGAGCCGATCAGGCAGGCGATCAGCAGGCTCTTGGGCCTGACCCTCTCGCCGACGACGCCGCCGACTACCGAGACGCCGGCCCCGATCAGCGCCTCGATGCTGAGCATGGCCGCGCCGGCGGTCTGCGAGACGCCGCGTTCGATCAGATGCTCGACGGCGAAGCCATGCGCGGTGGTGTTGATCAGCAGGAACATCGTGTAGCCGCCGACGATGACGTAGAACTGGCTGGTGGCCAGGGCCCGGCGGACGGTCCACGCTCCCAGCCCGGCGATCAGCTCGCCAGGGCCGGCCGGGGTCTCGCTCTCCGCCGCGTGGGCGATGCGGTCGGGCGAGGTGACCGCCGCGAACACCGCCAGCACCGCCGCGGCGACCACGTAGAGCCACCAGTAGGCGCGCCAGCCGCCATGCGGCGCTATGGCCACGTAGACCAGGGGTCCGGCGACGCCGCCTAGGGTGCCAATGGTGAAATAGGCGCCGATGACGGTCGAGCGGCGCTTGAAGATGGCGGTCAGCACGTGGGTGCCGGCGACTGTGGTGCTGAACGAAAAAGCGATGCCGATCACCGAGGTCCCGATCAGGTAGGTCAGCACCGAATGGGCCGTGGCCAGGGCCGCGAAGCCGATTACCAGCATCGCTCCGCCGGCTAGCAGGGTGGCGCGCACGCCGATCCGGCGGATGGAGGCGGCGGCGGCGACGCTGGTCAGGCCGCAGGCGACGCCAAGTAGGGTGAACCCCAGCCCGGCCTGTTTCCAGTTCCAGTGGAGTTCGCGGACCATGGCCGGCAGCACCACCCCCAGGCTGTTGAACGATCCCGCCGAAACCAGAAAGAACAGCAGGCTGAGCGCGGTGAAGGTGATCCAGGGATGGGTCCGGGAAAGGCGCATCGAAACCGTTATAGAGGACGCGGATCGCGATTTGGGAGGTGATGGTGCATCGGATCGATCTGCCGGACTGGGCGGTGGTGCGGGGCAGGGCGCTCAACGACTTCCCGGCGCTGGCGCGCGCGCGCACGGCCCTGGTGGTGATCGACATGCAGAATGTGTTCGTGGCCGAGGGTGGCGTCTACGCGAGCGCCGCGGCGCGGGACATCGTCCCGACCATCAATCGCCTGGCGGGGGCCATGCGCGCCAAGGGCGCGCCGGTGATCTGGACGCGGACCACCTACACCGCCGAAGGTCCCTGGGCCGCGCCGGATTGGCAATATGACACCGCCGATCCGAGCGTGGCCGCCGGCGTCGCCGCCCTCCAGGCCGGGGCCGAGGGACATGCGCTCCATCCGCTGATGGAGGTCGCGCCGGGCGACATCGTCGTCGACAAGTACCGCTATGGCGCCTTCGCCTGCCCGGCGGGCGAGCTGAATCGCGGGCTCGCGCGGCTGGGCGCCGAGATACTGATCATCACCGGAACGGCGACCAATTGTTGCGTCGAGACCACCGCGCGCGAGGCCAACATGGCCGGCTACAAGGTGATCGTCATCGCCGACGCCACCGCCGCGCCGACCGACGCCGAGCACAACGCCGCCCTGCTCAACCTGCGCGTCAACTTCGCCGATGTCCGCCGCGCCGAGGAGGTCCTGGCCATGATCGCCGCGATGTGATCGGCGCCCGTTCAGAACTTGTATCCGATGGTGAAGATCACCTGCCGGGGCGGAATATACTGGCGGCTGGTCTGGCCGGTGCCGAACGGGTCGGTGTACTGCGAGTTGACCCCGGCGACGTTGAAGACATTGGTCGCCGCCAGGTCGAGGCGCAGATGGCCGCCCGGCGCCAGATACTCCAGGTTGAGGTTGGTCACGGTGTAGGACGGCACGCGGTCGAGACCCGGCTCGTTGAAGATTCGCGCCCACTCCGAACCGCGATAGACCACCTGCACCCGCGGCGTCAGCGAGCCGCCCAGGACGTCGATCGAATAGGAAGCGTCGATCGAGCCCGACACGGTGGGCAGGGCCGGCGGGGTGTTGCCCTGGATGTTCTTTTCCGAAGCGATCACCGCCGCCCAGCAGGCCGGATTGTAGAAGGCGCCGCCGAACATGCAGCCGGGCGCCTGCGAGGGCCCGGCGTTTTCGATCGCGTTGGCCAGGGTCGAGTCGATGGTGAAATAGGGCCCGGCGACGTGGCCCTTCTCCAGCGCCAGGTCGGCATCGATACGCAGGTGGCTGTCGGGCGAGATGTAGGTCGCCTCGCCCTCGATGCCGTAGACGTGCACCGAAGGGATGTTGGAGATCGCCGACGCGAACGGAATCGGGTCCGTCTCGATGTACTGCATATTCTTGTAAAGGTAGTAGAAAGCGGCGGCGTTGAAGCGCAGGCTGTGATCCAGGAACAGGTTCTTCGAGCCAACCTCGAAGGCGGTGTTGGTCTCGGCCTTGAAGGTCGGCGGAATGACTCCGGTGGGATCGAGCGAATTGCCGTTGACCCCGCTCGGCTTATAGCCGCGGGCGGCGCTCACATAGACCATGTTGTCCGGCGTGGCCTGGTAGTCGACCTCGGCGCGCCAGGTCGGCACATGGTCCCAAATCTTGAAGTCCGGATTGGAGCTCGGCCCCTCGAACACGGTGTGGAAGTTGAAGCTGTTGTCTTCGTAGTGGTCGACATTGTAGCGGCCGCCGGCGGTCACGCTCAGGCTCGGCGTCACATGCCAGGTCGCCTGGGCGAACACCGAATAGGACTGCCGCTTGACCACCGAGTCGTTGCCATAGTTGAGGTTGTTTGGCGGGTTGGTCTCGATATCCGGCAGGATGGCGACGTCCGGATTAGGCGTGTCGCCGCCACCGAACTCGGCCACGAACTGGCGGCTGGTGGCGTGCAGCGCGAAGCCACCGACGATCCAGTCCACCGGTCCGCCGGGCTTGGATAGGATGTCGAACTCCTCGGTGTAGCTGCGCAGCTTGGTGTTCCAGCCGGCGACGTCGTCATAGGCGTGCAGGATGGAGATGGCGCTCCGTGAGCTGTCCTCCTGCAGCACGCTGCCCATCTGCTGATAGGCGCTCACCGACCTGACGCTGAACCAGTCGAAATCGTACTGCAGGTTGAGGTGATAGAGCTGGGTGGTGAGATCGTTCTTGGACGGATAGTCCTGGAAGATTTGCCAGGGGCTGGGCTCGGGATCGTTGATGTTCTTCTGCGCCTGGCCGTGCTCGTTGGACCGGTACCATTGGCCGGTCAGGATGGCCGAGAAGTTGGCGGTCGGCTGCCACTTGATCGCCGCCTTAGTGGCGGTGTTGTGGGCGTCATCCTCGCGGAAACCGGGGATGGCCAGGTCGTCGGTAAAGCCGTCGTGGTCGAATCGCTGGGCGGACAGACGCACCGCGAGGGTCTGGCCGATCGGGATGTTCACCTCGCCGCGCTCGCGAAACAGGGTGTAGGTCCCGGCGCTAAAGTCGGCCTGGCCACCGAAATGGCCCAGTTGCGGCTGATTGGTGACGATGTTGATCGCCCCGCCGATCGAGCTCTGGCCATAGAGGGCGCCCTGGGGGCCGCGCAGCACCTCGATATGGTCGATGTCGAACAACGTCTGCTCGAGGGAAATGGTGTTGATCAGATAGACGCCGTCTTCGAACAGCGACACGCCGGGCACGGTGGTCAGATCGTTCTCTGGCGTCTCCGAGCCCACCCCGCGAATGGTGACGATGTTCTCGAAGCCCGAGGTCTTGGTCGATTGGAAGCTGGGCACGATCGAATCCAGCCCGGCGATATCGGTGATGTACGACCGATCCAGCGTCGATGGCTGAACGGCGGTGATCGACAGCGCCGCCTTCTGGATATCGATCGCCCGCCGCTCGGCGGTCACGATCACCGCGCCGACCGCGGTCGGGCCGGCCTGGGTTTCCGCCGCCAGGCTGGGTGAGGCGGTGATGAAACCGCCCAGGGCGGCGCTGGCGAGAAGCAGACGGCGCGGATTGGACATTGTGCCCCCCTTTGAAGCGCCAGCGCGTTTTGTGGCTATGCTTAAGGTGGGTGCGCCGGCTCTCGATGTCGATGCTAATCCCGATTTGCGCACCGATTCTTGACCAGGGATGGCGCCAGACTTGGTCCCACCCGCTCTCCCAACATCTCGTCCCGGCCGCCTTCGCCCGAGATGAGGCATTTGGCTATTCCCGCGTGTAACCGTCCGGGACCTTCGGATCGGGGCCGCCCTTGACCCACAGGACGATCTCGTTGCCCCACGGATCGCGGAAGGCGGAATTGAAGCCGTTGAATTCCTTCCAATAGTGATTGCGCCACAAAAGCTCGGCCCCGCGTTCCTGGGCGCGCTGGAGGATGGCGTCCTCCGATTGGCCCTCACCGACCAGAATCCAGATGCGCGCCCGGCGCCCTTCCCGGGCCAGACCGCGCGGCTCGACACCGGCCGGATCGGGATGCGGCCGGGCGTTGGCGGCATCGAAGATGCCAAGGTGCAGATTGCCGATCTCGCTGGGGCTGCCATCGTTCTTGGGGAAGAAGCCGCCCGGCACCATGCGGTGGAAAACCCCGGTCGGGCGGTGATCGTCCTGCCAGCCGAACACCTCGGCGTAGAACTTGCCGGCGGCCACGGGATCATCGGAGGCCAGGTCGACGAAGATCAGGGTGTTGGGCTCGCTCATGCGGCGTATTCCTCGCGCTTGGGGGTGAAGACATCGAGATTGAGCACCGCCGTCTCGCCGACCACCTCGCCCCAGTGGGTCGCGCCGCCGGGGACCACCAGCAGGCCGCCAGGGCCGAGGCGGGTGATCTCGCCCTCGATGTGGAAGTCGATCCGGCCCTCCAGGATGTAGACGATCTGCTCGTGCGGATGGCTGTGCGGGCGCGGCTCATGCCCGGGCTGCAGGCGGTTGAGCGACAGGGTGGCGCCATCGCCGGAGAAGGCCTTGCGCTCCACGCCCTCGCGCACGCGTTGCCAGGGGATGGCGTCCCAATTGACCGGCTTCATGGTTTTCGCTCCGCTTCGCCATAGCCGCCGCCGCCGGGCGTCTCCAGGAGGACGACATCGCCCGGGGCCATGGTCATCTTGCGCGCCTCGCTCACCCCCTGCCCATTGACCAGGAACCGGCCGGCGGCGCCGGCTTCGCCGCCCAGCAACCCGTCGGGCCCGCGGCCCAGGCGGCTTGGCACCGCGTTCAGCAGCCAGGGCTGGTCGGTGTTCATGTGGAAGCCGATGACCTGGCCATCGCCGCCGCGCGAGCGGCCTTTGCCGCCGGAGCCCGGCCGAAGCTCGCGGCGGTCGAAGACGATGGGCATGGCCGCTTCCAGGATCTCCACCGGCACCGCGGCGACGCCGGTGGGATAGCAGGTGGCGCTGGGTCCAGGCTTGGCGGCGCGCGCGCCCATGCCGCCGGAATAGTTGAACATCGAGGAGGTGAAGGCCTCGCCGTTGGCCTGTTTGCCCTGGATCTGCACCGTCCACACGGCGCCCGAGCCCTCGGCCAGCACCTTGTCCGGGATCACCTGCGCCAGGGCCTTGAGTATCGGCATAGGCACGAACATGCCGACCACGTGGCGGGCGTTGAGGGGCGAGGGGTAGGCGGCATTGACGATCGAGCCCTCCGGCGCGGTGACCTTGATCGGGGCCAGGGAGCCGAAGTTGTTGGGCTGTTCGGGATTGAGGCAGCTTCTGACGGCGAAGGTCGAATAGGCGTGGGTGTAGTTCATCACCACGTTGATGCCCAACGGGCTGGCGCCGCTGCTGCCGGCGAAATCGATCGTCACCTCGCCGGCGTCGCTATCGATGTTCACCGCCGCCCTGAGGTCGATGATATCGCCCCCCGGGACGTCGAAGCGGGTCTCGCCATGCCAGATCCCGGAGGGGAGGGCGCGGATGGCCCGCCGCGTCGCTGCCTCGGAGCGGACGATGATCTCCTCCGACAGCTGCTCGATGTCCCTGAGGCCACAGCGCTGGCAAAGCGCGATCAGACGCTCGCCGCCGGCCCGCCCCGATGAAACCTGCGCCGAAAGGTCGCCGAACACATGGTCCGGCGTTCTGACGTTGCGCCGGATGATGTCGTGCAGCAGGCGGTTAGGCTCGCCGGCCTCATAGAATTTGCTCGGCGGGATCCACAGGCCTTCCTCGTGGATGTCGCGCGCGCCGGCGCCGATGCCATAACCGCCGATGTCGGTGTGGTGGATGGTCGAGCCGATGTAGGCGATCAGCCGCTCGTCCCAGAAGACCGGCGTCAGGATGGTGATGTCGAAGAAGTGGCCGGCCGAGAGCCAGGGATCGTTGGTGATCACCACATCGCCCGGGCGAAGCTGGTTGTGATAGAGGCCGGCCAGGGTCTTGCCGGCGGCGGCCAAGGAATTGATGTGGCCAGGCGTGCCGGTGTTGGCCTGGGCGACCATGCGCCCGGAGGCGTCGAAAAGACCGCTGGCCAGATCGCCGGCCTCGCGCACGATCGGCGAAAAGGCGATGCGCTGCAGGGCCTTGGCCTGCTCGGAGACGATGCCGATCAGGTTCGACCACAGGACTTCCAGCTCTACGCCGTCCATGAAGCCGCTCCTGAGCACCCCACCCGTCCCGCTTCGCGGGACACCCTCCCCATCAAGGGGAGGGTGGGACCAAAGCAAAACCCTCCGCCCCCTGGATGGGGGAGGTGGCGCGCAGCGCCGGAGGGGGTGGGGCCAGCGAAGGTCATGGCAAACGTTTCTCGGCCACCACGCACCCCAGCGCATCGATGCGGGCCGACCAGTCCGGCGGCAGGACGATGGTGGTCTCGCGCTCCTCGATGATCGCCGGCCCGGCGATGTCCTGGCCGAGCGCCAGATGAGCGCGGTCGAACACCGGGACCTCGTCTCCCCAGAGCGCCACCGGCCGACGGCCCCGTGGTGATCCGGCTTGCTTGGCGAGAACGGGCGCCGTTCCCGTCGGAATCTCCGGGCCGAGCGCGGTGAGCCGCCAGCTGACGATCTCCAGGGGCACATGCGAGGGATTGACCCCGTATTGGGCCAGATAGGCTCTCTCGAAGGCGGCGCGGATCATTTCGGCGTCGCGCCCCCGACGCGGATCGCGGGCGAAGGTGATCGAAAGCTCGTTCTGCTGACCGAAATAGCGCAGGTCGGCGCCGTATTCGAGGCGCACCGATGCTGGCGCGCAGCCGGCCTCGCCGAGCGCCGCCAGGCCCTCACCTGTCATGTCGGCGAAAAGGGCGTCGACCTGATCCCAGTCCAGGCCGTCCAGAGGCCCAAGGGCGCTGCGCACCAGATCGAGCCGCACCGGCGTCACCAGCGTGCCGAAGGCCGAAAGCACGCTCGCCTGGGGCGGGAAGATCACCGCCGCCGATTCCAAGAGCGCGCCCACGGCGCAGGCGTGCACCGGTCCTGCCCCGCCGAAGGCCAGCAGCGCCAGGCCGCGATAGTCGAGGCCGCGGTCGGTGGCGTGGGCGCGCGCGGCCCCGGCCATGGTCTCGGCGACGATGCGGTAGACGCCGGCGGCGGCGCGCTCGGCGTCCATGTGCAGGTGGGCGCCCAGGCGGGCGAGGGTGGCCCGCGCCGCGGGCGCGTCGAGGGGCATGTCGCCGCCCAGGAAGGCGTCGGCGTCAAGAAGACCCAGCACCAGATCGGCGTCGGTGACCGTGGGCTCAGTCCCGCCGAGGCCATAGCAGGCCGGTCCCGGCTGCGAGCCGGCGCTTCTTGGTCCGACCTTCAGCAAGCCGAGATCATCGACGTGGGCGATCGAGCCGCCACCGGCGCCGATCTCGATCATGTCGATGGAGGGGATGGTCAGCGGCATGCCGCTGCCTTCCTTGAACCGGTACATCCGGTCGACTTCCAGGGCCCCGGTGACCAGCGGCCGCCGGTTCTCGATCAGGCAGGCCTTGGCGGTGGTGCCGCCCATGTCGAACGACATCAGCCGATCCAGGCCCAGGCGTTCGGCGTACCAGGCCGCGGCCAGGGCGCCGGCAGCCGGGCCGCTCTCGATCATCCGCACCGGATGCTGGGCGGCGGTTTCGGCGCCGATGATCCCGCCCGAACTGAGCATGATCAGGGGCTGGTTGGCGATGCCCGCCTTCGCCAGTCCCTGGGCGAGACCGGTGAGATAAGGGGCGGTGATCGGCATGGCGTAGGCGTTGACCGCCGTCGTCGAGGCCCGGGGATATTCGCGGATCTGCGGGGCGATGCGCGAGGAGAGCGAAAGATGCAGGCCGGGCGCCTCGGCTTGCAGCACCGCCGCCAGGGCGCGCTCGTTGGCCGGGTTGCGATAGGCGTTGATCAAGCAGATGGCCGCCGAGACCACGCCCGCCTCGCGCAGCCGGTGGGCGAGCGCGCGCGCCTCTTCGGCATCGAGCGCCCGCACCACCTCGCCGCTGGCCAGGATGCGTTCGTCGATCTCGAAGGTCAGTTCGCGCGGAATCAGCGGCGGGGCGAACTCGATCTGCGGATCGTACATCTCATAGCGGTGCTCGTTGCGGATCGAGAGCACGTCGGCGAAGCCCTTGGTGGTGATCAGGGCGGTGACCTGGCCTTTGCGCTCGATCAGGGCGTTGGTGACGATGGTGGTGGCGTGGACCACCTGACCGCGCACATCGGCCGCGTTGGCCCCGGCCCTGGCCAGCACCTTGTCGACGCCGGCGAAGAAGCCCTCGAGCAGGTCGTGGTGGGTGGTCAGGACCTTGTCGACCGCAAGGGCGCCATCCTCGCCGCGCAGGACGACGTCGGTGAAGGTGCCGCCGATATCGATGGCCAGGGCGTAGCTCATGTGGCCCAAACATTGGCGGGCGGGCGCATTTTCGGTCAAGGTGAGGCAACGCGACTCAAGCGCCCAAAACCTGTCCCACCGTGCAGGATGGAGACGGGCGCCGTCAGGGGAAACCACAATGCCCAGACTATCACTGGCCTTTTTCACCGCCGCGGTCCTGTGCGGCATGACCGGAATGATCTGGGGCGCGAACATGGCCGCCACCAACACCTTCACCATGGCTCCGGCTCACGCCCATTTGAACCTGCTCGGCTGGGTCACTCTGGCGATGATGGGCGCCTTCTACGCCCTGGCGGGCGATCGCGCCCCGATCCGCCTGGGGTGGGTGAATTTCGTCCTCTCGACCGCCGGCGTTGTCGTGACCATTCCGGCGCTGGTCGCATTGCTGGGCGGCGAGAAGAGCGCCGAGCGGTTGACCATGATCGGGGCCATGGTGGTCATGGCGGGCATGCTGACCTTCCTGGCGGCGGTGGTGTCGCTATGGGCCAGGCCCAGGGCCGCGTGAAGAAACGGCGATGAGCGGCCTTCGCGCGCGCGTGCGCGCCGGCGAGGTGGTGCTGGGGGCGTTCATCAAGACCGCTCACCATGCCGCGGGCGAGGTGATGGGCCGCTCGGGGATCGATTTCGCCATCATCGACGCCGAGCATTCGCCTTTTGGTCTGGAGGGGATCGATCGGGTGGTGCTGGGCGCGGCCAGCGCCGGCCTTGCCTGCCTGGTGCGTCCGGCGGGCCATCCGCTGGAGATGATCGGCCAGTGTCTGGACCTGGGCGCGGCCGGCGTCCTCGCGCCCCATGTCACCAGCGCCGAAAGCGCACGCAATCTCCTCGGCGCCATGCGCTATCGCGGCGGGCGGCGCGGCTTCTCGCCCGCCACCCGCGCCGGCGCCTTTGCGACCATGGACTTCGCCGCCTACCGCGCCACGGCCGACGCCGAGACCAGCCTGTGGTGTCAGATCGAGGACGCCGCGGCGCTGCCCAACCTGGACGCGATCGCCGCGGTGGAGGGCGTCGATTGCCTGTTCATCGGCCGCGCCGATCTGGCCCTTTCCCTCGCCGCCAGCGGACCGGGCGATCCCAGGATGACCGAAGCCATCGGGGCGGTGGCGGCGGCGGCCAGGCGCGCCGGCAAGGCGCTCGGGTTCTACCTCGGCGACGAGGCGGAGATCCCGGCCCTGCTGGCGCTCGGGGCCAGCGTCCTGGCGGTGGGCGCCGATCACAGCTGGCTGATCGATCGCGGCCGGCAGGTCCGCGCGGCGCTGACGGCCGGGATGGCGCCTAGCTAGGAGTCACCTTCGCGCCCCAGACCTCGCGGGCGGTCTCGTAGACCCCCTGGTCGTAGGAAAACTCGATGGTGTTGCCGTCGGGATCCTTGATGAAGCAGACATAGCCGATGGGATCGGGCAGTTGCAGCGGCCCCAGCGCCAGGCAGCCTTCGGCCTTGGCCCGCTCGGCGTACTCATCGACCATCGCCTTGGTCGGCAGCTCGATGCCGATGTGGGCGAAGGGGCCCAGCGGCGGATGCGGGGCGGGGGCGAAGGGATCCTTGCCGTCATAGAATTCGCCGCACACCAGCACGAACGGGGTCTCGGCCTGGGACGCATCGCCGATCCAGGCGTTGCGGCCGGCGGCGTCCTCGTGCCGGGCGAGGACCGACAGGTGGGTGTGACGCTCGTACCAGGCGATGGTGGCGTCGACGTTGGCGACCTTCAGGGCGATGTGGGTCCAGCACGGCCGGCGCGGCCGGAACTGATGGATGCTGTCGTCGGCCACCGGCGCCTCCTGAGCTAGAGGCGCGGAAAATGCCATCCGCTGGCTGCGCGAGCTTGATCCAGCGCGCACAGAGTGCGGCCGCTCACATCCATCCCTGGGGGTCGATGGGACTTGGGAAAGCCCCGCGATGGTAAAGCAGGGGCAGGGCGCCGGACGCGTGATCGATGCGCACGCCACGCCCGATCAGGATCATGTGGTCGCCGGCGGCGTGGGCCTGCTCCAGGACGCAATCGATGAACACGCAGGCCGCGGTCAGTTGCGGGGCCCCGCCCTCCAGCGCCATCCACTCCAGGTTCATGAACCGGTCGGCGTCGGGCTCGCGTCCGAAGCGGCGGGCGAGATCGTCGGCGCCGGCGGCGAGGAAGTTGACGCCGAAGACCTCGCAGGCCTCGATGGGTCTCAGCGCCGGGTTGGCATGATCGAGGCAGATCAGCAGCAGCGGCGGTTCGAGCGAGACCGAGCAGAAGGCGTTGACGGTGGTTCCCACCGGCTGGGCCTCCCGCCAGCTGGTGACGATGGTCACGCCCGAGGGGAACCGGGCCATGGCGGCGCGCCAGTCGGCCGGGGTGACCTCGTTCATTGGACAGGCCAGGTGGTGAGGGTGGGAAGGCCGGTGCGGGCGATGACCGCGGCCCCGGCGCTTCGCACCTGCGCCATCAGCTCGGCCTCGTCGATCAGGGTCGAGCGACCGGCCTCGATCACCTTGACGCCATCGATGAACACCGTGTGGATCCCGCGCGGCTGGGCGTCGAGGGCCAGCTGGCCGGCGGGGTCGAACAGCGGGCCCCATTCCGGAAGGTCGGTGTCGTGGAGGACGATGTCGGCCCTTTTGCCCACCTCGAGCGAGCCGATCTCGGCCTCCAGGCCGAGCGCGCGGGCGCCGCCGAGGGTGGCCATCTCGAGAATGTCCGCCGGCCCGAACAGGGTCTCGTCCTGGCGCGCGTCGCGGAACGCGGCGGCGGTCAGGCGCGCGGCCGAAAGGATATCGGTGGCGACCCCATCCGTCCCGGTGGCGATGGCGACCCCGGCGGCGCGCATTTCGGGATAGAGCCCGATCCGCGAGAGACCGAAGCCTCCCATCAGCGCCGCATGCGGACACAGCACGGCGTTGACGCCGGTCTCTCCCACCAGCGCCGCCTCGGCGGCGTCGATGTCGGCCAGATGGGTGAGGCAGACGTTCGGTCCCAGCACGCCGATGTCGGCCAGATGCTCGATCGGGCGTCGATTGTAGGCGGCCAGGAACCAGGCCGGATCGCCGGCCCGGGGGCTCATGTGCGCGGAAACGCCAAGGCCGTGTTCGTCCGCCAGCGCCTTGGCCGCCCGCCATACCGGGTCGGGATTGGTCGAGTGGCCGACCAGCAGCGGCCAGGCCGCCAGGCGCCCGCCGTCGTCCGGCCAGCGGGCGATCTCGCCTTCGAGCTGGGCGATGGCGCGGCTCGCCACCTGCGCCTCGTCGTCGGCCGGGTTCCAGGCGCGGCCCTCGACCCATTCGCCGAGGCGCCCGCGGATGCCGGTCGGGGCCAGGGCCTCCATCACCGCATCCAGATGGCTGACGGTGCCGGCCTCCAGGAACGCCGTGGTTCCCGCGGCCATCATCGCCAGGGCGGCGCAGCGGGCGGCGATCGCCTCCTCGGCCGGGGTCTGGGCGCGGAAGATGGGAATCACCCAGCGCGACAGCCTCTCGGCCGGCCCTACCCCGGGCCCGCCGCGGACGAATCCGCGGGTCAGGGGATCGCCGGTGATATGGATGTGCGCGTCGATGAACCCTGGCGTGGCCAATAAGCCACCGGCTTCCAGCACCGCCTTGGCCCTGACCTGACGCTCCACCTCGGCGCGCTTGCCGACCGCGACCAGGCGGTCGCCGGCGATGGCCAGGGCGCCATCGGCGATCACCCGCCGCGCGGGGTCCATGGTCACCAGCATCGCGCCGGCGATGAGAAGATCGGCCTCCAGCGGTTCGCCCACCCGTCAGCCGAAGCGATAGCCGGAGATGCGCGCCTGCATCACCTCATCGGTGAACACACGCTCACCGGGCTCGTCGGCGGCGGCGCCGGCGGCGACCATCAGCGGCAACAGATGTTCCTCCCTGGGGTGGGCGTTGCGCCCGGCCGGCGCCTGCGACCAGTGAGCCAGGTCCGAAGCCCGCGCCTGGCCGGTTTCCTCGGTGAGGGTATGGGTCAGCCAGGCATCGAACTGATTGGACGGCGCGGTGGCGGACGGCGTGCTGAAGGCGCGCATGTTGTGATAGCTCATGCCGCTGCCGACGATCAGCACGCCTTCGTCGCGCAAGGCCGTCAGAGCCGCCCCGGCGGCCATGTGCTCGGCCGGGTCCAGTCCGCTTCTGAGCGATAGCGGTATGACCGGAATGTCGGCCTCGGGGGTGATCAGCAGGAAGGGGACGAACACCCCGTGGTCGAAGCCGCGCGATGGATCGGTCCTCGCCGGCAGGCCGGCCGCGCGCAGCAACGCGACGATGCGCTCGGCCAGGGCGGTATCGCCGGCAGCCGGGAAGCGCAGCTGATAGGTGTGAGGCGGGAAGCCCGAGTAGTCGTAGATCATTCCCGGATGACCGCCGCTGGCGACGGTGAACGCCGGTTCCTCCCAGTGGCCGGAGATGACCACGATGGCCTTGGGACGCTCTGGCAAAGTGGCGAGCAGACCCTTCAGCCAGGCGGCTGTCGCCTCCCAGGTGTCGGCTGGCTCGCCGCGCACGCTCCAATCCATGAAGAAGCACGGCCCGCCGCCGTGGGGGATGTAGAAGGTCGGTTGCCTGACGCGCATGGCTGCTCCTTTGGCCGTCAAAGATAGTGCGTGGGCGGCCAAACGTCAGTCTTGCATCCTAGCGCCAATGACTTGCTTGCATCCTAGCGCCAATGACTTGGCTTGGCCTGCACCTTTGGCTACCAGCGCCGGCATGAACAGATGGCTTATCACCGGCGTTGGTTCGGGCCTTGGGCGCGAGATCGCTCGCCAAGCGCTGGCGCGCGGCGACACCGTTCTTGGCACGGTGCGCAAGCCGGCGGACAAGGCCGCTTTCGAGACTCAGGCGCCCGGCGCCGGCCGCGCCCTGATCCTCGATCTGGCCGATACCGCGGCCGTGGCCAGAGCGGCCATCGGCGAGGTCGACATCCTGGTCAACAACGCTGGTTATGGCCTTGTCGGAGCGGTGGAGGAGGCCAGCCTCGCCGAAGCCAGGGCGCAGTTCGAAGTCAACGTGTTCGCGCCGCTGGCCCTCATCCAGGCCGTGCTGCCGGCGATGCGCCATCGGCGCGCCGGGACCATCGTCAATGTCACCTCGGTGAGCGGCATCGCGGTGTGGGCCGGCACCGGTCTCTATTGCGCCAGCAAGCATGCTCTGGAGGCGATCGGCGAGAGCCTGGCCGATGAACTGGCGCCGCTGGGCGTGCGCGTGATCAATGTCGCGCCGGGGGGCATGCGCACCGACTACGCCGGCCGCTCGCTGGTCCGGCCCGAGCGGCCGATCGCCGACTATGATGGCGGTCCCGGCCATGCGGCCGAGGCCATCCTCGCCAGCCACGCCGGCGGCGAAGCCGGCGATCCGGCCAAGATCGCCCGGGCGATCATCGACGCCGCCCTGGGCGAGAGCCCGCCAAAGCGTCTGCTGCTCGGCGAGGATGCCCTGCACTACGCCCAGGCGCACATCGACGGCTTGGCCGCCGAAATCGAGCGCTGGCGGGAAGTCTCGCTGTCGACTGCCTTTTAGGGGACCAACACCGCCGCGCCTTCGAGGCGGCCCTCGCGCAGATCGGCCAAGGCGGTGTTGGCGTCCGCGAGCGGGTAGGCGCGGACGTGGGTGCGGACCCCGGCGGCCTCGGCCACGGGCAGGAAGTCCAGACCGTCGCGGCGGGTCAGATTGGCCACCGACACCACCTCGCGCTCCTGCCACAGCAGGTCATAGGGAAAGCTTGGAATATCGCTCATGTGGATGCCGGCGCAGACCACCCGGCCGCCCTTGCGCACCGCCGCCAGCGCCGCTGGAATAAGGCCTCCTACCGGGGCGAAGATGATCGCCGCGTCGAGGGCTTCTGGCGGCGCGGCAGCGGAGCTTCCGGCCCAGACCGCGCCAAGGCTGCGCGCGAACGCCTGGCCCTGGGCATCGTGCGGACGGGTGAAGGCGAACACCCGCCGGCCCTGCCACGCCGCCACCTGGCAGATGATGTGCGCCGCCGCTCCGAAGCCGTAGAGACCGAGCCGCTCGCCGGGTCCGGCTCTGACGAGCGCCCGCCAGCCGATCAGACCGGCGCACAGCAGCGGCGCCACGGCGGCGTCATCGCCCTGTTCGCCCAACGGGAAGACGAAGCGGCCGTCGGCCAACGCTTTCTCGGCATAGCCGCCATTGGCCGTGTAGCCGGTGAACAGCGGCGCATCGCAGAGGTTTTCGGCCCCGCGCAGGCAGTAGGGACAGACGCCACAAGCGCGGAACAGCCAGGGAACACCGATGCGCTGGCCCAGCGACAGGCCGGCGACGCCCTCGCCCAGGGCCTCGATGCGGCCGACGATCTCGTGGCCCGGGATCACCGGCAGGGGAATGTCGGGAAGCTCGCCATCGACGAGGTGCAGGTCGGTGCGACACACGCCGCAGGCGCCGACCCTGAGGCGCACCTGGCCGGGGCCCGGCGCAGGCTCGGGGACCTCGCGCGCAGCCAGCGGCCCGCCGATTTTTTCCAACACCATGGCGCGCATCAAAGTGTGATCACCTTGGCCATGGAATTCTTCGGCCAAGCTCGGAGCCAGGGGGAGGTTGTCGCGTTGCCCGGCAGTCGGGCGGGGCGAGCCGCCCCCCCGCGTGTCCGCAGCCCAAAGGAGCCAATGATGAATCTCACCCCATATCTGTCATCCAGGCGCAACGGTGGGGCGCTCGCCCGGCGCGACAACGCCTTCGAAACCCTGCAGCGGGAGATCGACCGGCTGTTCGACAGCATGTCCGGCGCCACCACGCCGGCGCATGGCGGCCATGGCCACGTGTTCCCGAGCCTCGACGTCTCCGAGACCGACAAGGAGATCAAGATCACCTGCGAGCTTCCGGGCATCGAGGAAAAGGACGTGCAGCTTTCGCTCACCGACAATGTGCTCACCATCCGTGGCGAAAAGCGCACCGAGAGCGAGGACAAGGACAAAGCCTACTACCATAACGAGTGCAGCTATGGCGCCTTCTCGCGTCAGGTGGAGTTGCCCTCCCACGTCGACGCCAGCCAGCTGAAGGCGAGCATGAAGCACGGGGTCCTGAGGATCACCGCGCCCAAGCGGGCCGAGGCCGGCGCGCGCAAGATCGAGATCCGGCCCGAATAGGGTCTAGCTCACGCAGGCGGTCGCCAGCCGCGCCGCGTCGGCGATCAGGTCCTCGCGCGCGGTCTCGGTGGCCGTCGAGCCGGCCAGATAGGCGGCGATCACGAACCGGCGGCCACTCGGCAGGGTGACGATGCCGATATCGTTGGTCGCCGGCGTGAGGCCAAGAACGGTCGCCGAGGTGCCGGTCTTGTGGGCCAGGATGGCGCCAGGCGGCAAGCCGGCCTTGAGCCGATGCGAGCCGGTGGCGGCGTCGGTCATCAGCCGCAGCAGCAGGCGGGTCGAAGCCGGCGACAGCAACTGGCCGTTGGCCAAGCGGGTCAGGTAGTCGAGGCTGCCGGCCAAGGTGGCGGTGTCGCGCGGATCGGCCAGATAGGCGGTGATCGCCGCCTCGCGCTGGGCCGGCGGCACCGCCTCGCGCGCCGCCTGCCAGGCTTTGTCGGTCATGCCCGGCTGGAGCGTCCCCAGGCCCACGCTCTGGGGCTGGATCTCGCGCTCGTAGCGGTCGATGCGCACGCCCTCGACGTCCTTGGATTGCAGCCAGGCGGTGACCTTGGCCGGGCCGCCGATCCGCTTCATCAGGGCGTCGGCGGCGATGTTGTCGCTGCGCTGGATGGCCAGCGCGATCAGATCGACCAGCGGCAAGGTGAGATCGCCGCCCTTCCAGGCCGGGCCGATGGCGCTATAGAGGGGTGTGCGGTCGGCGTCGGTGAGGACGATGGGTTCGGCCAGTTTCAGGCTCCCGGCGTCGACCTGCGCCAAGGCCGCGCCGGCCAGGAAGACCTTGAACACGCTCTGCAGCGGAAAGCGGGCCTTGGCGTCGGACACCCAGGCCGGGCCGGATGGCGCCAGGCCGACGCCCAGACCCAGGCCGCCGGGACGGGCGCGCCTGGCCAGGCTGGGAAAGGCGGTGGTCAGGCGGACCGTGTCCAGCCGCGCCGGACCGACCGCCCGCGCTGGCGCGGCTGGCTTGCAGCCGGCGACGGCGGAAAGGCCGGCCATGAGCAAACGGCGATCGATCAGCAACGAATCCCTGGCGGCCACGCGCCAACTTAAACCAGCGCAGCGCGAATTGGGCTATGGGCTGAGGCGATGAATGTCCCGGCGATCATCCTCAAGGACGCCCAGTTGGCGGAGAATATCGGCGCCGCGGCCAGGGTGATGGCCAATTTCGGCCTCGGCGATCTGCGTCTGGTGGCTCCGCGCGACGGCTGGCCGCAGGAGCGCGCCTGGGCCAGCGCCTCGGGGGCCAACTGGCCGCTCGACGGGGCCAAGGTGTTCGATCGCCTGGAGCCGGCGATCGCCGATCTCACCCTGGTGCTGGCGACGACCGCCAGGCCGCGCGAGGCGGTGCTGCCGGTGATCGGGCCGAGGGAGGCGGCGGCGGCGCTCAAGGCGGCGGGAGGCGCATGCGGCCTGCTGTTCGGCGGCGAGCGCGCCGGCCTGGAAAAGTCTGACATCGCCTTGTGCCACGCCGTGGTGACCGCGCCGGTCGACCCGCGCTTCACCTCGCTCAACCTGGCCCAGACGGTGGCCATCATGGCCTACGAATGGCGCATGGCGGTGGCCCCGGAAACGCCGGACGGGTTTGGCGGTGGCGAGCCGGCCGCCGACCGGGCGGCGATGCTCGGGCTCTACCAGCATTTGGAAAGCGAGCTCGACGCCTCCGGCTTCTTCCATCCGCCGGAGAAACGCGCCGGCATGGTGCGCAATCTGCGCGCCGCGCTCGGTCGGGCCCGGTTCACCGACCAGGAGGTGCGCACCCTGCGCGGGGTGGTGACGGCCCTCAGCAAGGGTCGAGGCAAGGTGCTGGCCAAGCTGGCCGCGCTTGACAGGGGCCGGGGGCAGAGAGGATAAGCCGCGCCTTCGCGCGCCTGCCTCGGGCGGACGCGCCATGACGGGCGATGCGAGCGCCGCCGTTGCAATCGTCCCTCCAATCACGCGAGGGACCGGACCGCATCAGAGTTGAAAGTCCACGCATGTCCAAGCGCCAATCGGCGAAGTACAAGATCGACCGCCGGATGGGCGAGAACATCTGGGGTCGGCCCAAGAGCCCGATCAACCAGCGCTCCTACGGTCCTGGCCAGCATGGCCAGCGGCGCAAGAACAAGGTGTCGGATTTCGGCCTCCAGTTGCGCGCCAAGCAAAAGCTCAAGGGCTACTACGGCAACCTGACCGAGAAGCAGTTCTCGCGCACCTACGCCGAGGCCGCCCGGCGCAAGGGGAACACGTCAGAGAACCTGATCGGTCTCCTGGAATCGCGGCTGGACGCGGTGGTCTATCGGGCCAAGTTCACGCCGACGGTCTTCTCGGCCCGCCAGTTCGTCAACCACGGCCACGTGACCGTCAACGGCAAGCGGGTCAACATCGCCTCGTATCACGTCAAGGTCGGCGATGTGGTTCAGGTGCGCGAGCGCTCGCGCAACATGGCCCTGGTGCTGGAGGCGATGCAGCTCAGCGAGCGCGACACGCCGGACTATCTGGAGATCGACGCCAAGGGGTTGAGCGCCAAGTTCGTGCGCAATCCGGAGCTGGCCGAGGTGCCCTATCCGGTGAAGATGGAGCCCAACCTGGTGGTCGAGTTCTACGCCTCGTAGGCTTGGGCTGGGTGCTTTAGCTCGCCAAGCCGTGCTCGGTCAGGAGGGTCTTCAGTTCCCCCGACTGGAACATCTCGCGCACGATATCGCAGCCACCGACAAACTCGCCCTTCACATAGAGCTGCGGGATGGTCGGCCAGTCGGAAAAGCTCTTGATCCCCTGGCGCAGCTCATTGCTCTGCAGGACGTTGACGCCGGTGAAATCGACGCCGAGGTGGTCGAGGATCTGGACCACGATGGCTGAGAAGCCGCAGCCCGGCTGATCCGGCGTCCCCTTCATGAACAGGGTCACCGGATGATCGGCGATGGTCCTGGCGATAAAGTCGTGAGCGGCGGCGACTTCGGTGGTGTCGGTCATGGCGGGGGCTTTCGCGAAACGGCTGGCGCAGAGCTAGGGAGCCCGGCGGCGCGGGTCAAGCCGGGGCCGAGGTTTCCAGGGCCAGGGCGTGCAGGGCGCCGCCCATCTTGCCCTTCAGGGCGGCATAGACCAGCTGGTGCTGGGCGACGCGCGTGAGGCCCTTGAACGCTGGCGAGACGATGCGGGCGCGGTAATGGTCGCCGTCGCCGGCCAGATCCTCGATGGCGATGTGAGCGTCGGGGAAGGCGGCCGCCAGGTCGGCCTCGAGTTCAGCGGCGGGCATGGGCATGATCTATTATAGGCGCCGCAACCGCGGGGAGGCGAGGCATGCTCGGACGATTGTTGGCCATCGTCGGCCTAGGCGCGCTCGCCGCCTGCAACATGGTGGTCACCGACAAGCCGATGTTCACGCCCGCCGATGGCGCCGGCGCGCCGCCGCTGCGCGCCGGGGTGTGGCGCATCGATGATCCAGCCTGCGTCTTCGATGAGCGCCTTGCGCAGAGCCAGTGGCCGGCGTGCGCCAACGCCTCGCCGCCGTTGGGCGAGACCGCGCCCTGGCTGCTGGTCGCTGGATCGCCGCCGCTGCTGCAGATGCCCCTGCCCCTGCCCAAGGGGAGCGCCGTCAGCGTCTACTATTTCTACATGGCCTATCGGCCCCTGAAACTCGACGACAAGGGCCGGGTGGTGGAGATGGCGACCTGGTCCGTGCAGTGCGGACCGCCGCCGCCCCAGCTCGACGGGCCGGTCAAGCTCGAGCCGGGGGCCAAGGACCTTTCGGCCCTCGGCAAGGCGGCTCTCACCAAGGCGCCGTTCGCCGGCCTGAGCCTGCGCACCGACATGGCCGACTGCACCGCCGATTCGCCGGCCGCGGTGCGCAACGCCGCCAAGGCCAGCGAGGCGCTGTCGCGTCCGCCGCGCGCTTCGCGCTGGGTGCGCGCGGCGATCCCCGGCGACAAGCCGGCGATATCCGCCGATTTGCTCAAGGCGCTGATGCGCCCGCCGCCGGGGGCCTAACCTCTCGATCCCCCCAGAGGGGAAGAGAGCGTCAGTGCAAATCCTCTCGGGTGGGGGGTCAGCCCATGTACGCCGGCAGCCAGTCTTCGTGGGCGGCGCGCAGTTCGGTGAGCGGCAGGCTGAACAGCCCCTCCACCGCCAGGGCCTCGCCGCCGGCATGGCCGATGACCATGGCCGGGGCGCCGGCGGTCGCCGCCGCGGTCAGGATGAGGTTCGCGTCATCGACTCCAAGCAGGTAGCGGGCCTGATCCTCGCCGAACAGCAGAGCGTGGGTCGGTCCAACCGGCAGGGTGAGGGTGACGCCGACGCCGGAGGCCAGGGCCATCTCGGCCGCCGCGGCGATCAGGCCGCCATCGGAGAGGTCGTGGACCGTGTCGATCGCGCCGGCCTCGATCAGTGAGCGGACCAGATCGCCGTTGCGCCGCTCCATCTCCAGGTCCACCGCCGGCGGCGCGCCATCCTCGCGGCCGCAAATCTCGCGCAGGTAGAGGCTGGCCCCGAGTTCGCCGACCGTCTCGCCGATCAGGATCAGGCGCTGGCCGGCCTTCAGCGTGGCGCAACTGGCGCGCCGGTCATAGTCGGCGATCAGGCCCACCGCCCCGACCACCGGGGTCGGCGGAATGGCGGCGCCATTGGTCTCGTTGTAGAGCGACACATTGCCGCTCACCACCGGGAAGTCGAGCGCCCGGCACGCCTCGGCCATGCCCTCGATGGCGGCGACGATCTGGCCCATGATCTCCGGCCGCTCGGGATTGCCGAAATTGAGATTGTCGGTGACCGCCAGCGGCGTGGCCCCCATGGCGGTCAGGTTGCGCCACGCTTCGGCCACCGCCTGGGCGCCGCCGTCCCGGGGATTGGCGGCCACATAGCGCGGGGTGCAGTCGGAGGTGAGCGCCAGCGCCTTCTTCGTTCCGTGCACGCGCACCAGGCCGGCATCGGCGCCGACGGCGGAATCGGCGATGGTGTCGGCCATCACGTGGCGGTCGTACTGCTCCCACACCCAGCGCTTGGAGGCCATGTCGGGCGAGGCCATCAGCGCCGTGACCGCGGCGGCGTAATCGGCCGGCGCCGGGACATCGGCCGGATCGAGCGGGTGCGGCGCGTCAGGAATGGTCCAGGGGCGATCATAAAGCGGCGCGTCCTCGGTCAGGGGAGCCAGCGGCAGATCGGCGACCACTTCTCCGCCATGGCGCAGGACCAGATGGCCGGTATCGGTGGTCGCGCCGATCACCGCCGCGTCCAGGCCCCACTTGGCGAAGATGCGCGCGCCGTCGGCCTCGCGGCCGGGCTTGAGGATGGCCAGCATCCGCTCCTGGCTTTCCGAGAGCATCATCTCGTAGGCGCTCATCCCCGCCTCGCGCTGGGGGACCTGGTCGAGATCCAGATCGATGCCGACCCCGCCCTTGCCGGCCATCTCCACCGACGACGAGGTAAGGCCGGCCGCGCCCATGTCCTGGATCGCCGCCACCGCGCCGGAGGCCATCAGCTCGAGAGTGGCCTCGATCAACAGCTTCTCGGCGAACGGATCGCCGACCTGCACCGTGGGCCGCTTCTCGTGGGCGGCGTCGTCAAACTCGGCCGAGGCCATGGTCGCGCCATGGATGCCGTCGCGCCCGGTCTTGGAGCCGAAATAGACCACCGGCAGGCCGGCGCCCGGCGCGGCGGAGTAGAAGATCTTGTCGGCGTCGGCGATGCCGACGCACATGGCGTTGACCAGGATGTTGCCGTCGTAGCCGCGGTGGAAGTTGACCTCGCCGGCCACCGTCGGCACGCCGACGCAGTTGCCATAGCCGCCGATGCCGGCAACGACGCCGGCGACCAGGCCGCGGGTCTTCGGATGGTCGGGATCGCCGAAGCGCAGGGCGTTCAGCAGCGCTACCGGGCGCGCGCCCATGGTGAACACATCGCGCATGATGCCGCCGACGCCGGTGGCCGCGCCCTGGTAGGGCTCGATGAACGAGGGGTGGTTGTGGGATTCCATCTTGAACACCACCGCCTGGCCATCGCCGATATCGACCACGCCAGCGTTCTCGCCCGGACCCTGGATCACCCGCGGGCCGGAGGTGGGCAGCTTGCGCAGCTGCAGGCGCGAGGATTTGTAGGAGCAGTGCTCCGACCACATGACCGAGAACACGCCGAGCTCGAGCGCGTTCGGCTCGCGATTGAGACGCTGCACGATCAGCGCGTACTCCTCCGGCGCCAGGCCGAATTCGGCGGCCAGTTCGGCCATCTGCGCCGGAGCGTTCATCAGCGGTGTTTAGCGGCCGACTGATGATTGCGCCACTCACCCGAACCCCTTATGGTGCACCGCAATATGATCGCTGATATCTAAACGGCGTAAAAAATCTAAACGATGTGAAGATTTTGCTTGCAATCCGCTTCCGAGCCGGTATCTAATCAGTGTCAAGTTCCGGATCGCGGCGCGCAGGGGGGTCCCCGGCGGGTCTTCCGGAACAGGATGATCCTCTCCAAGGCCCGCGCCGGAAGGCTCGGGTTCAACATTGAAAAAATTGAAGAAAGGCGTTTCCCATGAAACTCGCCCTCGCCACCTGCTTGTCCGCGCTCGCCCTCGCCGGGACGGCGCTGGCCGACACCAGCCTCACCGCCACCCTGGCCAGCCCGGCCGCCAACGGCAAGTTCATCGCCGCCGGCGCGGTGTGGAATTGCGCCGGCGCCACCTGCGTCGCCCAGGTCGCCCCCGATGATTCGTACGGCATCGGCGGCTGCCAGGAGCTGGCCCACAAGATCGGCCGCGTCACCGCCTTCACCGACGAGGCCAAGAGCCTCGATGCTCGCGGCCTCGAGCGCTGCAACAAGGAAGCGGCCACGCCGAAGACTATCGGCACGGCTTCCCGCTAAGCAGCGGTCACAATCCTCTCTCCCCTGGGGCGGCTCTTCACCGAGCCGCCCTTCTTTTTTCCAGCCTATGGCGCCCGGCGATGACGGTCGGGGTGGTCAGGCGCTGCCGAGCACGCTCTGGAACAGCAGGGCGCCGTCGGCGCTGCCGAGTTCGGCCTCGAAGGCGCGGTCGGGGTGGGGCATGATCCCCAGCACGTGGCCGCTCTCATCGACGATGCCGGCGATGGCGCGCTCCGAACCGTTGGGATTGTCGCGGTAGCGGAACACCACCCGGCCTTCGCCCTCCAGGCGATCGAGGGTCTCGGGATCGGCGAAATAGGCTCCCTCGCCGTTGCCGACGGTCATCATCGCGCGGCGATGCTCGCGCCAGGCGGCAGTGAATCTGGTCTGAGCGTTGACCACGTCCAGGGCCACCGGCTTGCACACGTATTTGAGGCCGGCGTTGCGCAGCAAGGCGCCGGGCAGCATGCCGGCCTCGGTGAGAACCTGGAAACCGTTGCAGATGCCGGCCACGGCGATCCCGCGCTCGGCCGCCTGACGCACCGCGCCCATTACCGGTGAGAGCGCCGCCATCGCCCCGGCGCGCAGGTAATCGCCATAGGCGAAACCGCCCGGCAGAACGATGAGATCGATGCCGGCCGGAAGCTCGCTCTGGCCATGCCAGACCATGTCCACCTTGGCCCCGGTGGTGCGCTCGATGGCCACCTTGCAGTCGCGATCGCAGTTGGAGCCGGGGAAGACCACCACCGCGGCCTTCATGCGCCGACCTCGGCGGTCCAGCTCTCGATCACCGGATTGGCCAGCAGGCGGTCGCACATGGCTTCGAGCTTGGCTTTCGCCTTGTCCGCGTCGCCCTCCCCGAGCTCGAACACGATCACCCGGCCGACGCGCACCTCCGCGACGTCCGGCCAGCCGAGGCCGTGCAGGGCGTTCTCCACCGCCTTGCCCTGGACATCGAGGACGCCGGGCTTGAGGAACACCTCGACCTTGGCCTTCATGTCAGTGGATGCCGCCCTGAATGACGGTGGGCATCTCCTTCATGATCCCGAGGCGGCGGGCGACTTCGGTGTAGCTTTCGATCACCGCGCCGAGGTCGCGGCGGAAGCGGTCCTTGTCCAGCTTCTCGTTGGTGGACGTATCCCACAGGCGGCAGCTGTCGGGGCTGATCTCGTCGGCCAGCAGCACGCGCGAGAAATCGTTCTCCCACACCCGGCCGAACTCGACCTTGAAGTCGACCAGGGTGATGCCCACCGCGCCGAAGAGGCCGCTCAGGAAGTCGTTGACCCGAAGGGTCATGGCCATCATGTCGTCGATCTCTTGCGTCTGGGCGTAGTTGAAGGCGGTGATGTGCTCTTCGGCCACCATCGGATCGTTCAGCTTGTCGTCCTTCAGGTAGAACTCGATGATCGAGCGCGGCAGGCTCTGGCCCTCGGGGATGCCGAAACGTTGCGAGAGCGAACCGGCGGCGATGTTGCGGCACACCACCTCCAGGGGGATGATCTCCACCTCCTTGATCAGCTGCTCGCGCAGGCTCATGCGCTTGATGAAGTGATTGTGCACGCCGATCGCGTTCAACCGGGTCATGATGTATTCGCTGATCCGGTTGTTAATGACCCCCTTGCCCTCCAGGACGGCCTTTTTGGCGCCGTTGCCGGCGGTGGCATCATCCTTGAAGTACTGGATCAGAGTCCCAGGCTCGGGACCTTCGTAGAGAATCTTCGCCTTGCCTTCGTAGATCTTCTTGCGGCGCGTCATGATTTTGGCCTTCCTCTGGCCAGGCGAAACCCAGGCGCGAACATCCGCGCCGGCCGGTAAAGCTTTACGGGCGCGCTCTTGAAGTGATTCGGGCCCCGCACAGGCTCTATACGGCCCTGATGAAACTATCCGATCGCCGGCCGGGGCGCAAACCACGCGGCGGCTGTCATCGGGAGCGAAGGAGGGTGGATCGAGCGGGATGGACGAACCGGTTGTGGACGATGTGACGGACGAGCCTCCCGCGGCGCCCTACCGCCGCCTGGGTACGGGCCGCGCCTCCTACGTCGGCTTGCCGAGGGACGGCTGGCGGGATGCCTATCATTGGCTGCTGACCATTCCGTTGGGCCAGTTTTTCGTGGTCATGGTGCTCGCCTACCTGGCCATCAACGCCATTTTCGCACTGCTCTACATGGTCGATCCCAACGGGGTGGCCAACGCGCGGCCGGGCGAGTTCACCGACCACTTCTTCTTCTCGGTCCAGACCCTGGCCGGCATCGGCTACGGCGCGATGTTTCCCCGATCGCTGTGGGCCAACGCCCTGGTGACCCTCGAGGCCTTTGTCGGCTTGTTCAATCTGGCCGTGGCCACCGGACTCCTGTTCGCCCGCATCTCGCGGCCGACGGCGCGGATCATGTTCTCCAACATCGCCGTGGTGGCCCCGTTCGACGGCGCGCCGGCGCTGATGTTCCGGGCCGCCAACCGCCGCCGAAACCTGGTGGTGGAGGCCGAGGTCAGCCTCTCCCTGGTGCGCGATGTGGTCACCGCCGAAGGGATCACCATGCGCCGGTTCTTCGATCTGACGACGATAAGGGCGCGCTCGCCGCTGTTCTTCCTCACCTGGCAGGTGATCCACCCGATCGACCCCGCCAGCCCGCTCTACGGGGAGACGGCCGCCAGCCTAGCCCGCCAGAGGGCCGAGATCCTGGTGGTGATGAAAGGCCTGGACGAGACCTTCGTCTCCACCATCCATGCGCGAACCTCCTATGTCCCCGAGCAGATCGTCTGGGGCCGGCAGCTTGCCGACATCTTCATCGAGCGGGATGGGATGCGGACCATCGACTTCCGCAAATTTCATCAGGCGGAAGAAGCCTGAGCGCGATTGCCGCCGGCGCCCCTAAAGGTTAATGAGCGCCGCTGGGCAGGGTTTGTTTCAACGCGCATGACCAATCTCGACGATCGCGAAAAAGGCTTCGAGCGCAAGTTCGCCAACGATCAGGAGCTCGAGTTCCGCGCCGTCTCGCGCCGCAATCGCATGCTGGGCGAATGGGCCGGCCGGCTGATGGGCCTGGAGAGCGTCGACGATTACGCCGCGGCGGTGCAGAAATCGCACCTCGCCCATCACGGCGACGAGGATGTGCTGCGCAAGGTGAGCGAGGATCTCGCCGCCTCCGGCGTTTCCGTGCGCGAGGGCGAGGTCAGGGCCAAGATGGACGAATTCATGGCCATCGCCCGCGGCCAGGTGCGCGAGGGGGCCTGAGCGCTGGCGCTCGCCTCCTCCGAGGGTGAGAGAGTTACTCCCCGAACACGCGTTGGAAGATCGTCTCCACCTGGGCGAAATGCCAGGCCGGATCGAACAGTCCGGCAAGGTCAGCCGCGGAGAGCGTCACCTCCGGGTCGGCGCGCAACAGGTCGATGAACGTCCCTTCGCCGCGCCACACCTTCATCGCGTTGCGCTGGACCGCCGCGTAGGCCGCCTCGCGGCTGAGACCCTGCTGGGTGAGGGCCAACAGCACCCGCTGCGAATGCACCAGGCCGCCCAGCTGATCGAGGTTGCGGGCCATGCGCTCTGGATAGACCACCAGGCGCGCGACCACGTCGGCAAGACGACGAAGGGCGAAGTCGAGATGGACGGTGGTGTCAGGGGCGATCGCCCGCTCCACCGAGGAGTGGCTGATGTCGCGCTCGTGCCAGAGGGCGACGTTCTCCAGCGCCGGAGTCACCGCCGAACGGACCAGGCGCGACAGGCCGGTGAGGTTCTCGGTCAGGATCGGATTGCGCTTGTGGGGCATGGCCGAGGAGCCCTTCTGGCCGGCCTCGAACGGCTCTTCCGCCTCCAGCACCTCGGTCCGCTGCAGGTGGCGGATCTCCACCGCCAGGCGCTCGATCGAGGCGGCGACCACCGCCAGATGGGCGAAGAAGGCGGCGTGGCGATCGCGCGGGATGACCTGGGTCGAGATCGGCTCGACCGCCAGGCCCATCTTTTCGGCCACGTGCGCCTCGACGCGCGGATCGACGCTGGCGAAGGTGCCCACCGGGCCGGAGATGGCGCAGGTGGCGATCTCGAATCGGGCCAGGGCCAGGCGCTCGCGCGCCCTGACGAATTCGGCGTAGTGGCCGGCGAGCTTGAGCCCGAAGGTGGTCGGCTCGGCGTGAATGCCATGGCTGCGCCCGACAGTCGGGGTCAGTTTGTATTCGAAAGCCCGCTTTTTCAGCGCCGCCAGGACCAGATCGACATCCTCGAGCAGCAGATCGGTGGCCCTGGCCAGTTGCACCGCCAGGGTGGTGTCGTTGAGGTCCGAGGAGGTCATGCCCTGGTGCAGAAACCGCGCCTCGGGACCGACGATCTCGGCCACATGGGTCAGGAAAGCGATGACATCGTGCCGGGTCTCGCGCTCGATGGCTTCGATCCTGGCCGGATCGAAGGTGGCGGCGCCGCCGCGCTCCCAGATGGCCTTGGCCGCCGCCTCGGGGATCACCCCCAACGCGGCCATGGCGTCGGCGGCGTGGGCCTCGATCTCGAACATGATGCGAAGGCGGGTTTCGGCCGACCAGATGGCCGCCGCCTGTGGCCGCGCGTAGCGTGGAATCATCGCCTCATTCTGTAGCGTCAGCGCCGGGTTTTGGCCAACTGCCCGGCAAGACCGAAACTGGCGAGGAGGTAGTGCAGCGCCGCCCAGGCGCCGAAGACGAAGGTGACGAGGATGCCGTGGCGGGTGGCGAGCGCCCCCGCGTCCTGGCACTGGTAGGCGAGCCGCAGCGCCGAGCCCGCCGGGGCGATCCCGCCTGGACAGGCGCTGGCGAACCGCGCCGCGCCGCCGCCATCGCCCAGGGCGCCGCCGAGCGCGCCCAGGAACGAGTGGGCGCCCGGGTGGGTGAAATAAAAGCCGGCGAAACGGTCGATGATCCAGCCGGTGAACAGGGGACCACCGCCGAGCGCGATGATGTTGAGGAACAGCAGCATGACCGCGGTGGCGGTCGCCCGCCGCCTGGCCTCGACCAGATTCTGCACCACGCCAAAGGTCGGGCCGAGGAAGGTGTAGGCGAAGGCGCCGGGGATGAGCAGGATGGCGGCGGCGAGCTTCCAGTCGGGGACCCGGTAGACCAAAACATAGAGCGGCGTGGCGATGGCCAATCCGATCGCCGGGATCAGCGCGTACCAGCGGGCATGGCGGCGCGCGGCGAGGTCGCTGATGAAACCGCCGGCCAGGGTGCCGAGCCCGGCCGACAGGCCGCCGGTCAGACCGAAGATCAGGCCGACCGTGGCGTAGTCGAGGCCGAAGGTGCGGATGAAATAGGGGGCGGAGAATTGGCCGACGCCATAGCCGGCGAACGAGGCCAGGGTGACGGCGATCATCATGTTGGCCGCCGGCCAGTTGCCGAACAGGGTCGCGATCACGGCCCCGATCTCCTTGAGCTCGCCGCCCGTGGGGGCCGCGACAGCCCGCCCAGCGCCGCCTGGGTCCGAAGCGCCGCGCTGGGGTTCGCGCACGACGAGCTTGATCAGCGCCGCCAGGATGAGGCCGGGCAGGCCGACGACGATGAACGCCATTCGCCAGCCGAAGCCCTTGGCCAGCAGACCGCCGGCGATCGAGCCGATCATCGCGCCAAGCGGAATGCCGAAGGAATAGACCGCCAGGGCGCTGGCGCGCCGCTTGGGTTCGAAATAGTCGGAGATCAGCGAATGGATCGGCGGTGAGCAGCCGGCCTCGCCGATCCCCACCCCGACCCGCATCGCCAGCAGCACGGCGAAGCTGCCCGCCAGCCCGCAGGCGGCGGTGAACGCCGACCAGGCGACGATGGCCAGCGAGATGATGCTGACGCGATTGAAGCGCTCGGCCAGGCGCGCGATCGGCACCCCGAGCAGGGTGTAGAGGATGGCGAAAGCGATTCCGCCCAGCATGCCGAGCTGGGCGTCAGTGATCTTGAGGTCGACCTTGATCGCCTGGCCGAGGATCGAGACGATGGTGCGGTCGATGAAATTGAAGGTGTAGGCGGCGACCACGAACGCCAGCACCACGCGCTTGTAGCCCACGGTTGCGGCCGGACGTTTCAGCTCTCCGGCGTCGATCGCCGCCATGCGCCCTCCTCGAGAGGCTTTGTTCTGGACTTCGCTGCGCCTACATGCGCGGAAAACCCCTGGTGTGGCGATTCCGAAATTCGCCAGCGTGACCCCAATGACCGCACGAACTTCACATCCGGCACACTAGCGAGGCCAAGCCATGGAAATCGTGATCGGCGACAAGAATCTCTCCAGCTGGTCGATGCGGCCATGGCTGGCGCTCAGGCGGACGGGTGCGCGGTTCACCGAGACGTTGGTCAAGTTGCACCAGACCGCGAGCCGCGAGGCGATTATCGCCGCGGGCTCGCCAAGCGGCTGGGTCCCGGTCCTGAAGGATGGCGATCTGACCATCTGGGACAGCCTGGCGATCTGCGAATACCTGCGCGAGAAATTTCCGGCGGCGAAGCTATGGCCCGATGATCCCGCCCGGCGGGCGCTGGCGCGCAGCGCCGCCGCCGAGATGCACTCCGGCTTTCCCTCCTTGCGCGGCGAGTGCCCAATGGAGATCGCCAAGCGCACCCAGGTCGATGTCTCCGAGGCCACCGATCAGAACATCCGCCGCGTGGTCGAGCTCTGGACCTCGCTTTTGCGCCGTTTCGGCGGGCCGTTCCTCACCGGCGAGTGGTCGATCGCCGACGCCTTCTTCACCCCGGTGGCGAGCCGGTTCCGCACCTATGGCCTGCGCCTGAGCGACTTTGGCGATGATGGAACCGCGGGCTCCTACGCCGCCCGGCTGCTGGAGACGCCGGAGTTCCTCGCCTGGGAAAAAGACGCCCTGGCCGAGGTCGCCCAGGCCGCTTGAACTCGCGCGCCGCCACCGGATGTTCTGTTCAAATCGCTCGCTGATCCGACCCGCCGGGCGATCTTCGAACGCCTGTGAATCGTCGAGGGCGAGGTGCTGACGGTCGACCCTCACCAGCGCCTGGTCTACACCTGGGGCTCCGGCGGCGACCAGGCGGCGAGCGCCCCGCGCACGGTGGTTACCTGGACCCTGACCCCGAGCCAGGCCGGCACGCTGCTGCGCATGGAGCAGTCCGGTTTCCGCCCGCAGGACGAGGCCGGCTTCAAAGGGGCGAGCTTTGGCTGGCGGCGGTTCCTTGGGGC
>DASYGN010000089.1:0-3821 GCA_035999625.1 Caulobacteraceae bacterium
CGGGATCACCGCGGTGGGCGGCGTCTATGATCCCAACGGCAATGTCATCGAACTGATCGAGCTGGAGGAGGGGCTGACCACCTCGCGCCTGCAGGAAACCTATGGGACCGACGCCAGTTAGCTTGCGCCGGTGATAGGGCCTCAAGCGTGACCCCGCGGCGAAAGCTTCGAGGCTTCGGCGCTGCAGCTATACGGAAGGTCCGCCTCCCGGCAGAAGTCCGCCCATCGTCCGCTACGACGCCAGTAATCGACCAACCCGTAGCGCGCCGCCAGGGCGATGAAGCGCGGATCGCGGCGCAACGCGGCGGTTTCGGCATTGAAGAGAAATGAAGAGGCGTCCGCGTCGCCGGGATCGACACGCAATGCCGTTTGCGCAACCCCGAACGCGTCATTGACGAACCCGAGCAGGGCCAAGCGGGTGATCGCCCCTTCCGGATTGGCGCCGCTGGAGGCGACCAGACTTCGCCGAAGCGCATCGCGTTGCGCCACCCCGCCCGACGCAAGCGCCGACAGGGTGCGCCGCCAATCGCCGGCCCAGGTGCGCGAGACCAGTGGCGAGGCATCACCCACTTGATCAACCAACTTCAGCGCGTCGGGCCACCGTTTCTGAGCGGTCAGGCTGTAGAATCGGAGGAGCAGATTTTCGGGATTGTTCGGCCAAAGCTGCGCAAACCGCGCCAATTCACGATCCGCTTCGCCGGTCTGCCCGACCCGGATCAGCCCACCGGCGGCCTCCTGCGCCCAATCGACGCTCTGCGGATTGACCGATGCGGCGCGCTGGTAAAGCGTCAGTGCTTCCTGCAAGCATCCCACGTCGGTCATCACGTTGCCGAGAAAGCCGTTGGCGTGCGGCCAGGCGGGATTGGCCGCGAGCGCCTTGCGTAACAGCGCCTCGCGTCCCGCGAAATCCAACGGCGGCGCCAGGAGGGCCAGGGCCACGAAGCCGTCTGGGTCCTTCGCATCAAGCGCGAGCGCTCGATGCGCTTCGCGCTCGGCTTCATTGCGCAGGGAGGCGCGCTGGTCAGGCGGCATTAGGGTCATCAGGAAGGCGAGATGTTTGGCCAGCACCGAGTGCGCCGCGGCGAAGTTGGGCGCCGCGCGCGTCGCTTGCCGCATGGCCTCCAGCATCGCGTAAGCGGAGCGGGCGCCGGACAGGCCATGGTCGCTGGTTTCCGACAATTCGCAGGCGTGAAGGAAGGCCTGCAGCGCCCCGTCGGCGAGATTGGCGCCGGGAGCCAGTCCTTGGGCCGAGCAGTCGAGCACGGCGACGGTGAGCGCGCTGACGCGCGCCTGAAGCTGATCGAACTGCGCCGAGGCGCCCGAGAGTTCGGCGGTCCACAAAGTCGCGTGCTGGACTGGGTCGTCGAGGCGCATGCTGACGGTGACGGCCGGCCCCTTCGCTTGAACGGCGCCGCTGAACATCAGACCGACGCCCAGCGTCTTGAGCTGGCGGAGAAGCTCGGCCCCTCTCAAGGTTTCGATGTCGGCAGGAGAGACCGTCTGAAGTTGGTCCCGCGTCAGGGCATTCTGCAGCCCATCGCTGAGTTCGGCCGCGAAATCCTGCACGGCCGGCGTCGCGCCAATCGTGCGGAACGGCTGGATGGCGATCCGCTGGCCACGGGGTGCGGGTCGCGCCAGGGTCGACACCAGCGCGGCGCCTGACGCCATCAGGAACAGTCCTGCGGCGCCCAGGACCAGGAGGCGTCGTGAGCGAATGAATGGCCGGCGCGATTTGGCCGAGCTCGGCTCGCGGCTCGCGGCAGGGTGGCCGGCTTCGCCCCCGGCTGCCGATGCGAAGTGGGCGACGCTTGCCAGCACTTTCGACCATTGCGGATCGTCGGCGGCGCCGCGCCAGCGGCTCAGATCGGCCACCTGGAACTGGTTGAACGGAAGCGGGATCGGCGATCTGTCCCCCGCCGCCTGGATCAACTTCTGCTGCTCGCGCGCCAATTCGGCTTCGGCGCGAACCCACTGCGATTGGATGGCCGTCGCCGACCAGATGACAAGCACGGCCCGAGCCGCGCCAATTTCCTTCTCAATGATGTTCGCGAAGCGGTTATGCGGGAGCAGCTCGCTGTCCCACCAGACGGTAAACCCGCTGTCGGTCAATCGCTGAACGATGTGTTCCGCAAGCGGCTGGTCGCCTCGCGCATACGACACAAAGACATCGGCCATCGCGGTCCCCCGGCAGGCGCACTTCGAACCTACAGGTGATCCATGCCACCGCGCCAGCGCTGAACCCTAGGGCGGTCGTCGCCACCCTTCGCTCTGCCAGTTTGCCACCCTGGCCGCTCTCCCGCCGAGCGGGCGGCGGCAGGCCCGTTTCACGCGCGCCGAATACGGGGTCGTGGCGGAAGCAATGGTGGACGCGGCTGGGATTGAACCAGCGACCCCTACGATGTCAACGTAGTGCTCTCCCGCTGAGCTACGCGTCCGCAGTTCGTGGGCGGGGGGATATACCGGCGGCCCCGGATGCAGGCAAGGCGAAGGCGTCATTTGACCGGCCGGCAGGATTGCCGAATATGCCCTCCATGAGCGCTGTCGAGCCTCTGGGCGGGCTTGCCGAGACGCCGGCCGCGACCTGGGCCGAGGCCTCGTTCACGCTCTCGCGGCCGAGCGCGGGCTCAACGCCCCTGGTGTTCGCCTCGCCGCATTCGGGCCGCATCTATCCGCCCGCGATGATGGCCGCCTCGCGCCTGGACGCCATCGCCATTCGCCGCTCCGAGGACGCCTGGGTCGACCGGCTCATCGAAGGGGCGAGCGCCCACGGCGCCAGCGTCATCCGCGCCGACCTGGCCAGGGTCTATGTCGATCTCAATCGCGACGAGCGCGAGCTCGATCCGACGATGTTCGCCGAGCCCTTGCCGGAGGGGACGCACGCGCGCACCGCCAGGGTGGCGGCGGGCCTTGGGGCCATCGCCCGCGTGGTCGCCGAAGGCGAGGAGGTCTACGCCCGCAAGCTGACCCTGGCCGAGGTCCGCCAGCGGCTGGAAGCCGCCCACCGCCCCTACCATGCCGCCCTGCGCGGGCTGATCGAGGAGACCCTGGCCGTTCACGGCGTGGCGGTGCTGATCGACTGGCACTCGATGCCGTCGCTGGCGGCCGCGCACGGGGCGGCCTGCGATGTGGTGCTCGGCGACCGCTTCGGCGGCGCCTGCTCGAGCGCGGTGGCGCGGGCGGTGGAGCGCGCCTGGCGCGATCTCGGCTACGGCGTGGTCCGCAACAGCCCCTACGCGGGCGGCTACACCACCGAGCACTACGGCGCCCCGGGTCGGGGCGTGCATGCGCTGCAGATCGAGATCAACCGCGGCCTCTATGTCGATGAGACGAGCCTGGAGATGACCGCCGGCTTCTTCCGCCTGAAGGCCGATCTCGACAAGCTGTTCGCCGCCCTTGCCGCCACCGACTGGGCGCGGCTGGCGGGATAAAAAAATGGCCGCGCACGGCGGCGCGGCCAGTTTCATTAGGGAGGAAACGCCCAAGAAGGGCAGAGTCGTCAGCGACGCCTCGTGAACACAGATTACGGTGCAATGCACAACGGGGCAAGGGGAAACCCAACGGTTCCATCAAGTTTTTGTTTCACCGTGTTTCAGTGAAGATTACGGGGATTTAACGATAAGGAGCCAGCTGGAGCAGGGTCTCGCGCTGCAACCGACTGTTGCACCGCACCACAATTGTGGGCGGTGGCCACGGGCGCCGATTTCGCCTACAAGGCGCGCCCTTCGTCAAAACCGATCCTCCCCATCATGATGCTGCGCAATATCGCCATCATCGCTCACGTCGATCATGGCAAGACCACTCTCGTGGACCAGATGCTGGCC
>DASYGN010000024.1:0-59370 GCA_035999625.1 Caulobacteraceae bacterium
CCTGGCCCGGCTCGGCGAGCGCTTCTACCGCGAATGCACCCCGGGCTACTACAACAGCGAAGGCGCGGCCGGGAACCGCAACGGCTTCTTCTCGGAGATGTATGGCCTGGGCCCGTTGCGCTTTTTCGAGATGCTGGCCGCCTGGCGCGCCGAGGGGCGCATGCAGGGGCTGAGCCTCGAGGCGTAGCCTGAGCTCCAGCCACGCTCCAAGACGCCATCCCTGACGAAGGCGCGCCAGCGCCCGAGATCCGTGTGGGAACCGCCTACTCCTCGATCGAGGCGTTCAGGTCCTCGATCGCTTCGAGGAACTCGGCCTTGAAATCCTGGACCACCTGGCCGGCCGAGCGCACGGAATCGATCAATCCCACCCCCTGGCCGACGAAATAGGTCACCAGCTCGCGCGCCTTGGGATTGCCGGCGGCGGCCGCGCGCTCGGCCTGCCTGAGCGGGTTCTCGCTCACCAGGCTCATCAGCGGCATCGGCAGGGGCCCTGGCGAGGTGGGATCGCGCTCCCAGGCCTCGGTCCAGGCCGAGCGCAGCTGGCGCGCCGGCTTGCCGGTCCGGCAGCGGGTGCGCACCGCGTCCCTGGAGCTGGCCTCGATCATCTTCTCGCGGAAGATCTCGCTGGTTTCGGATTCCACCGTCGCCAGCCACACCGAGCCGGTCCACGCACCGGCCGCGCCCATGGCCATGCAGGCGGCCATCTGGCGGCCGTTCATGATCCCGCCGGCGGCCAGGACCGGGACCTCGCGGATCGGCTTGATCGCCTTGATCACCTCCGGCACCAGCACCAGGGTGGAGACCTCTCCGCAATGGCCGCCGGCTTCGGTGCCCTGGACGACCAGGATGTCGACCCCGGCGCTCACCTGGCGGATGGCGTGCTCCTTGGCTCCGACCAGCGCCGCCACCGGGACACCGTGGCGCCGGCCCATCTCGATCATCGACGGCGGCGGCACGCCCAGCGCATTGGCGATCAGGCGCACCGGAAACTCGAAGGCCACGTCCAGAAGCTCGAGCGCCCGGTCGGGATCGAACGGCTGGGGCCGATCATCCGACACCTCCGGTTCGGTGACCGCCACACCGGCCCGGTCCATCACCTCGCGGGCGAAGGCGGCGTGACGCTCGGGCACCCGCGCCCTCAAGGCATTGTAGGTGACATTCTTCTCGCCGGCGGTGGCCAGGTTCTCGGGGATCAGCACATCGACGCCAAACGGCTTGCCATCGGCGTGATCGGCGATCCAGCGCAGTTCCTGGCGCAGCGACTCCGGCGAGTGCGCCGTCGCGCCCAGGACGCCGAAGCCGCCCGCCCGGCTGACCGCGGCGACCACGTCGCGACAGTGGGAGAAGGCCGCCAGCGGAAACTCGACGCCCAGCATATCGCAGATGACCGACTTCATGACCCGCCCTCCGGTTCGAACCTGCGGATGATCGAGCGGTCTTCCGCGTTCCGCTCCACGGTGACCCTGGCCCGCAGGGGATCGACCTCGGCCATCCGCCAGGCGATGGCCGGATCGTCCGGATCGGTCCGGGCGACGAACCGTGCCCCGCCGTCGGCGAGCCGGCCAACGACGATCCCCACCGGCGCTCCCCTGGCGTAGTCGATGGTGTAGGTGTCGACGACGCCGGCGCCCTCCCCTGGCGCGGTCCCGGGCGCCGGCCAGGCGTCGACTTCAGCCTGCAGGGCGGCGCTGTCGAACCCGTTCCAGGGAGCCGGCGCTGCGCTATAGACGCCGACCGAATACTTGGACAGGAAGCCGCCGTTGGCCGCCACCAGACCGCGCGTCGAGGGCGCCGCCCGCAGGCGCCTGACCATCGCCGCCACCGCGTGCATGGAATAGTTGTTCCCGGCCCCGCCGAAATAGGGAAGCCCGCCGGTGACCGTGAGCGGGCGCGGATCGTCGGGCCCGATCCCCAGGCCATCGCGCACATTGAACACCGCGATCGGAAAGCAGCTGTAGAAGTCGAACAGGTCGATGTCGCCCAGCTCGAGGCCGGCGACATCCAGAGCCTTCTCCACCGCCTTCACCGCCGCAGGGCTGGCGGACAGATCGGCGCGCTCCATCGGTGGCCGCTCGCGAACATCGGCGCCGCCGAGCAGGTAGACGAACTTCGCCTCCGGGACGCCCAGCGCCCGCGCCTGGCCGACAGCGGTCATCAGCACCGCGGCCGCCTGATTGGTCTGGTCGCGGGCCACCATGCGCCTGGGAAACGGATCCGAGGTCAGGCGATTGTCGCCGGTGACGCTGGCCAGGTCCTCGGCGCTCAGCACCGTGCGCGACATGGCGTGGGGATTGTCCGCCGCCACCTTGGTGAAGGGGGCGAAGAGACGGCCCATCTCCAGGGCGTAGTCGGCGCGCGAGCGGCCAAGGCGCGCGCGGCGGGCGTTCTCGAACAGGGCGTAGAGGCTGATCGGCGTGCGCGCGCCGTGGCGCGGCAGCTCCGAGCCGGCCAGGGTCTCGCCGAACCCGCGGTCCTCGATCTGGCCGCCGATGGCTTCCGACCAGTCCGGCGTTTCGCCCTTGGCGATCAGCTGGCGCTGGGTGGAGATGGCTTCGGCGCCGGCCAGCAGCACCATCTTCGCCTCGCCGCGACCGATGAGGTTGGCGAACTCGTTGATCAGATGCTGGGGCCCCTGGCCGCCCACCGGCTCCAGCACCGCGCGGGCCGGATCAGCCCCGATCCGCCGGCCGACCGCCCTGGGGAAATTGTCCGCCCGCCCGAACGGGGCGACGACCTTCGGCCCCGACGTCTCGAACTGGCGCACGGTGGCGATGACGTCGATGTGCGGGGCAAGCGCGGCGACCGAAAGTGCGTCGTCGAGCGCCGCGGTGGCCGCGCATCCGGCCAGGTTGGCGGGCGACAGCGCGCCATAGCCAGGCTCGCCGATGCGCTCGGAGGCCTCGCCCACGCCGATGATCACCGGGGTCATATCCATGGCCGGTCTTCTATTCCGCCGGCGGGGCGGCCTGTCGAGTATGACGTTGGGGCGCCTGGACAGTGGCGCAGCTTCAGGCGAGATGAACGCATGGTGAGTGGGTTCAGCGTACACCGGCCGTGACCATTCGGGCCATCCTCTGGGATTTCGGCGGCACGCTGGCGGACGAGACCTGGATGCTCGCGCCCATGGATGGCGATGAGGAATGGCCGGGAATCTACCAGGAGGTTCTCGCCGCTGACGATCTTGTCCGGCGCTGGAACGAAGGCGAGGCGACCACCGCCGAGGTGGTGGAGGCCCTGGCGTCGCGCTCGGGCAAGGGGCGCGGGCCGATCATGGCCCATATGCAGTCGTGCTGCCGACGGCTGAAATTCAACCATCGGGTGCTCGGACTGGCGGCCAAGGGAGCGCTGCCGCAGGCCCTGGTCACGGTCAATCCCGACATCTTCACCGAGGTCGTCGCCAGCCACTATGGCCTGACCAAGATGTTCGACGTCATCGTCACCTCCTGGCAGGAGGGCTTCAGCGACAAGGGCCTGCTGTGCGAGATCGCGCGCATGTGGCTGGATCCCAACCTGATGCCGGCCGAGTGCCTACTGATCGACAACAACGCCGACAACGTCGCCGCCTGGGAAGCCCGCGGCGGCATCGGCCTGCATTTCACCAGCGAGGGGGCCTTGGTCGACTTTTGGCCATTCTAGACCCTTCGCGGCGCGCATTCCTGGCCGGCCTGGGCGCGAGCGTCGTTCCGGGCGCGCTCGCCGCGCAGACGGCGCCCTCCCTGGTCGTGTTTGCGGCGGTCTCCCTCAAGGAGGGGCTCGACCGGGCCGGATTCGTCTACGTCGCCAAGACCCTGCAACCGGTGCGCTTCTCCTATGGCGCCTCCTCGGCCCTGGCCCGGCAGATCGAGCAGGGCGCGCCGGCCGACATCTTCATCTCCGCCGATGTCGACTGGATGGATTATCTGCAGAAGAAAAACCTGATCATCGCCAAGACGCGGCGCAATCTGTTCTCCAATCATCTGGCCCTGATCGCGCCCACCGGTTCAAAGCTGAAGCTGCGCATCGGCAAGGGAATGCCGCTGGCCAAGGCGCTGGGTCCTGGCGGGCGCCTGGCGGTCGCTGGCCCCGAAGTCCCGGCGGGGCGCTACGCTCGGGCGGCGCTGACCAAGCTTGGCCTCTGGGATCAGCTCGAGGACCACCTGGCCCCGGCCGAGAACGTGCGCGCCGCGCTGGCCTTCGTGGCCCGTGGCGAGTGCCCCCTGGGCATCGTTTACGACACCGATGCGGCGGTCGAGCCCAAGGTGAGGATCGTCGGCCTGTTCCCCGACCGAACCCATCCGCGCATCGTCTATCCGGGGGCGATCACCGCTTCGTCGCACACCCTGGGGGCGCAGCGGTTCCTCAACAACCTAAAGTCGCCGAGGGAAGCCGATTTCTTCCGCAAGCTCGGTTTCACGGTGCTTTGATCCCCCTCCGATGGGGGTTCGCATTGGCCCATTTTTGCGCCGTCATCCCCGCCGGACCCCGGCCTTGAGCCGGGGGAAGGGTATTCAACCCGCTCTACTCTTCCTTCGCCGCCAGCACCTGCCGGCCCTTGTAGGCGCCGGTCTTGAGATCGATGTGATGCGGCCGGCGCAACTCGCCGGTGTCCTTGTCCTCGACATAGCTGTTGCCGGCCAGCGCATGGTGCGCGCGCCGCATGTTGCGGCGGGACGGCGAGACTTTGCGCTTGGGAACGGCCATGGCGTGACTTCTTGCAGGAGGGCGGGGCGGGAGGCCGGGCTCTATGCCGGAAAAGCCCCCTGGATTCAAGCCGCCGGGCGCAGGCGCTTGGGGGCGATCCCCGACCACGCCAGGCGCAGCAAGGCGCCGAGCAGTTCGGCATCGGCGCGCTCATAGTCGACGAAGGTCGATCCCTTGCGGCCCCAATAGCCGGGGACCGGCGCAACGATCCCCGGATAACCCTGCGCCAGGTTGGCCTGGTCCTCCGGATCGAGCTTGACCATTAGCCGCGGCGGGTCGGCGCGCAGGGTGGCGAAGATCTTGCCGGCCACCCGGAACGAGGGCGAGCCATGGTGGTCCATCTCCACCGCGTTCGGCTGCGCCAGGGCGGCGGCGCGCACCGCCTCATAGCTCGCCATCACACCAGCCGGCTCTGCTCCACCGCGGCGGCGATGAAACTGGCGTAGAGCGGGTGGGGCGCGAACGGGCGGCTCTTCAGCTCGGGATGGAACTGCACGCCGATGAACCACGGATGGTCGGCCCGCTCGACCGTCTCCGGCAGCGCGCCATCGGGCGAGAGGCCGGCGACCGCCAGCCCGGCGCGCGCCAACGCTTCGCTGTATTCGATGTTGACCTCATAGCGGTGGCGATGGCGCTCACTGATCGCGCTCGACCCATAGATGCCGGCGATCTTCGAGCCCGGGTCCAGAACCGCGTCGTACGCCCCCAGCCGCATGGTGCCGCCGAGATCATCGCCTTCGGTGCGGATCTCGCGCGCATTGCCCTTGGTCCACTCGGTGAGCAGGCCGACCACCGGATCGCGGGTGGGGCCGAATTCGGTCGATGACGCGCACCCGATGCCGGCGACGTTGCGCAGAGCTTCGATCACCGCCATCTGCATGCCGAAGCAGACGCCGAAATAGGGAATTTGCCGCTCGCGGGCGAACTGGGCGGCGCGGATCTTGCCCTCGGCGCCGCGCTCGCCGAACCCGCCCGGCACCAGGATGCCGTGCACGCCCTCGAGCCTGGTCGCCGCGGAGTTGTCGTCGCCTTCGAAGGTTTCGCTCTCCACCCAGTCGAGGTTGACCTTGACCTTGTTTGCCACCCCGCCGTGAATCAGTGCTTCTATCATAGACTTATAGGCATCTTTTAAGACAGTGTATTTGCCGACGACGGCGATGGTCACCTCGCCGTCCGGGTGGGTCAGGCGATCGGAAATGGTCGTCCAGCGGGTCAGGTCGGGCGCTGGCGCGTCGTGCATTCCGAAGACCGCGAGCACCTCCGAATCCAGGCCCTGGCGGTGGTACTCCAGAGGTACGCCATAGATGTTGGGCGCATCCAGGGCCTCGATCACCGCCGAGGGCCGCACGTTGCAGAACAGGCCGATCTTGCGCTTCTCCTCCGCCGGGATCGGCCGCTCGCACCGGCAGAGCAGGATGTCCGGCTGGATGCCGATCGAGCGCAGCTCCTTGACCGAATGCTGGGTCGGCTTGGTCTTCATCTCGCCGGCGGTGTGGATGAACGGCAGCAGGGTCAGATGCACGAAGCACGCCTGGCCTCTCGGCAACTCCTGGCCCAGCTGGCGGATGGCCTCGAAGAACGGCAGGCCCTCGATGTCGCCGACCGTGCCGCCGATCTCCACCAGCACGAAGTCGACCCCCTCACCGGGGTCGGCGAGGACGAAGCTTTTGATCTCGTCGGTGACATGCGGGATCACCTGCACCGTGGCCCCGAGATAATCGCCGCGGCGCTCCTTCTCGATGATGGTCTTGTAGATCTGGCCGGTGGTGACGTTGTCGGCGGCGGTCGCCGAAACCCCGGTGAACCGCTCGTAGTGGCCAAGGTCGAGATCGGTCTCGGCCCCGTCGTCGGTGACGAACACCTCGCCGTGCTGATAGGGGCTCATGGTCCCCGGATCGACGTTCAGATACGGATCGAGCTTGCGCAGGCGGACACTATAGCCGCGCGCCTGTAACAGGGCGCCGAGCGCCGCGGAGGCGAGACCTTTTCCCAATGAGGAGACCACGCCCCCGGTGATGAAGATGTACCGGGCCATGGACGCTCAGGATAGCACCGATTCGCGGCCGCGAAACCGCCCTCACCCGGCGGTCGCGCCACCTCAGGGAGAGGGAAGACTCGCCGAAGGCGCGCGGGTCAGGCGCGCGCTTCTGGCGCCCCGCCGGCGGCTGGAATTGCACGCAGCGGTCACACCGCGCGCCGCCGTTCGGGCTCGGCTTGTAGCCGGCCTGGGATTGGGGAACCTTGCTCGCGGCGTCGGCGGTCGACGCCGCCAGCGCGCCAATCGCCATCGCGCCACCAAGCACTTCGCGACGTGAAAAACAGAGTGATTGCGCGCCGTGCGCTGCCTTACCGGGCGCGCGCCTTTAGGACGGCGGCGTGCTCTTGTCGGCCGGCGCGGTGATCGGCGGCAGGGTCAGCGGGGCCGGCGTGGCCAACTTCGGGGGCGGAGGGCTCGTCGCCGGCGCGACGGCTTCTGGCGCGCTGGCGTGGCGGCTGGTGTGCGGCGGCCGCGGATTGGCCGGCTGAGGCGCGGACGGCGCCGGCGCGATCGGCGGCAGGGTCAGGGTCGGCGGCGCGCCCTGGGCCGGGGCCGTCGGGATCGGGGTCGAGGGCGGCGGGCTCGGCGCGGTCTTGTTGATCAAATCGGGATTGACCGTCGTCCCCTTGAGCCGCTCGAGGATCGCCTGCGAGGAGCGTTCGCGCCCGCCCAGCAGGGTCAGCGCCAGGCTCAGCGCCAGAAACATCGTGAACAGGACCCAGGTGGTCCGGGTCAGAAGATCGCCGGCCCCGCGGGCGGTGACCAGGCCCGTGGGTCCGCCGGTGCCGAACGCCCCGCCTTCGGAGCGCTGCAGCAGGACGACGCCGATCAGGGCGACGCACACCAGCATGTTCAGAACCAGGAGAAGATCGCGGAGCATGGGGAGAATGTAAGCGGGCCGGGCTGGCGCGGAAAGGGGGCGCTCTTAACACTGCCTCGCCGATAGCGCCACTGCCCGGCGCCCACGGATTACAAACCACCCAAGCCAGCGGGCCACCGGGCCACTAGGCGGCGGCGAGGATGCCGGTGAAGGACTCGGCGGTCAGCGAGGCCCCGCCGACCAGCGCCCCGCCGACCTCATCGGCGGCGAAGATGCCGGCGGCGTTGTCGGCCTTCACCGAGCCGCCATAGAGGATGGGCACCGCGACACCCCGCCCGCCGAGGCGCTCGGTGAGGGCGCTGCGGATCGCCCGGTGAACGGCTTCGATTTCGACCACGGAGGGTGTCAGGCCACTGCCGATCGCCCACACCGGTTCGTAGGCCACGGCGAAGGCGTGTTCAGCCAGCACCAGCGGAACCGAAGCGCGCACCTGGCCGGCCACCACCGCGCTCGCCCGGCCGATGCGGCGCTCCTGCAGGCTCTCGCCGACGCAGATGATCGGTTCCAGTCCGCAACCCGCCGCGGCTTTGGCCTTGGCGGCCACATCGGCGTTCTTCTCGCCGTGGTCGGCGCGGCGCTCGGAATGGCCGACGATCACCAGCCCCGCGCCAGCGTCGCGCAGCATCTGCGCCGAGACATCGCCGGTGTGCGCCCCGCTGGCCTCGGCGCTGCAGTCCTGGCCACCGATCTCGATGCCGGTTCCGGCCAGCGCCTCCGCCATGCGGCTGATCAGGGTGGCCGGCGGGCACAGGCCGACCCGCGCGCCGACCGGATGCTCATCGAGCCAGGCGGCGATCGCCCTGGCCTCGGCCAGCTCGGCTTCGAGACCGTTCATCTTCCAGTTGCCGACGATGAAAGCGCGCGCGCTTGGCAAGGCTTGCTTCTCCTCGGCTGTCTTTAGGACAACGCGCGGCCCGGGAACAATCGCCGCGACTGCTCCGGCTTGCCGCGCGCGGCGGGGGTCAACTATACCGCCCCCTTCCGCCGCCCCCTCGAAGGCCGAGATATGACTGGAACTTTGCGCTCGAGCGCTCGCAACCCGCTGGCGATCGCGCTGATGGGCGGCCTGATTCTGGTGTTCCTGATCCTCGGCGTCGGCGGCGGCCGGTTCCCCGACGCGCTCAAGGGAACCAACGCCGATGCCGTGGTCAGCGTCGGCGATCACTCGATGTCCAGCCGCGACTTCCAGAAGATCTGGGAGCAACAGAAGCAGAAATTCGAACAGCAGACCGGCCAGCAGTTCACCAACGAGTTCCTGGTCCAGAACGGCGTCGACCTGCAGGTGCTGAACCAGGTGGCGCAGGAACAGGCGGGGATGGAGATGCTGCAACGGGCCGGGATCGTGCCGGGACCGGCGCTGGTCGATTCCGAGATCAAGAAGCTGCCGTGGGCGTTCGACAAGGTCACCGGCCAGTTCAACCAGCAACAGTTCCTCGAGGTTCTCGCCCAGGAAGGCCTGACCCCGCGCCAGGCGCAGGCCGAGATCACCGACCAGTTGGCGGTGCGCCACTTCGGTTACGCCGTCGCCGGCGGGCTCCGCGTCCCCGCCCTCTACGCGGCGCTCGGAGCGGTGCAGGGAACCGAGGCTCGCGATGTCTCCTATTTCGTCATGGGCATCAGCGCCGTGCCGGCGCCGGGCCAGCCCACCGACGCCCAGCTGCAGAGCTTCATGAAGGCCCACGCCGCCCAGCTGATGCAGCCGGAGATGCGCATCATCACCCTGGCCCGGTTCTCGGCCAAGGACATCGCCGCCGGCCTCAAGGTCGATCCGGCCCAGGTGGCCAAGGAGTTCGCCTTCCGCAAGGATTCGCTCTCCACCCCGGAAAAGCGCTCGCTGGTGGAGATTCCGGTCAAGACCCCGGCCGACGCGGCGGCGGCGGTCAAGCGGCTCGACGCCGGCGAGGATCCCTCGGCGATCGCCAAGGCGTTCGGCGTCGAGGCGGTGAGCTATGCCGACAAGCCGCAATCGGGGATCGCCGATCGCAAGCTCGCCGCCGCGGCCTTCACCCTCAAGCAGGGCGCGCCCGCCCAGGTCGTCGCCGGCGATCTCGGCCTGGCGGCGGTCAAGGTCACCAAGGTGACGCCGGGCGCCCCCGCCACCCTGGCCAGCGCCACCCCGGCCATCGAGGCCGACCTCAAGCAGAAGCAGGCCGCCGATCTCGCCTACCAGCAGAGCCAGAAGTTCGATGACGCGCGCCAGGGCGGGGCCAGCCTCGCCGACGCGGCCAAGAAGGCCGGCGTCACCACCACCACCCTGGGACCGGTGACCGCGCGCGGGCTGGACAAGGACGGCAAGCCCAATCCGCTACTGACCGACAAGGTGCTCAAGGCCGCCTTCGCCATGCCCGCCGGCCAGGATGGCGATCTCGAAGACGCCGGCAGCGGTGAATACTTCGCCGTCCGCGTCGACAAGGTGCTGCCCCCCGCCCTGCCCTCGCTGGCCGACAAGCGGCCCGAGCTGGCCAAGGCCTACATCAGCGAACAGCTGGTGACCGCGCTCAAGGCCAAGGCGCAGACCCTGGAGGCGGTCGCCCGCAAGGATGGCAATCTCACCGCCGCCGCGGCTCAGGTGCACGCCGAGGTCAAGCACGAGACCGGCATGCAGCGGCTCAAGGCGCAGCAGTACCAGGCGCTCGGCCGCGAATTCCTGGAAAATGTGTTCACCGCCAAGCCGGGCGAAGTGTTCGCCGCCGGCGGTCCGAACGGCGTCTACATCGCCCGCCTGGACGCGGCGCGTCCGGGCGATGTCCAGCAGACCGCCCGGTTGACCGCGGCGATCCGCCCGCGCGTCTCGCAATCCTATGCCGAGGATCTCCTGTCCGCGACCCAGGATGCGGCGCGCAAGGCGATGAAGGTGAACCTCAACCTGGCCCTGGCGCGTCAGACCATCGGCGTCGATCCCAATATCCTCGGCAAGGGCGCGGCGGCGACCAACAGCGCCAAGGCGCCCTGACGTGCTCGCGCTGCACCCAGACCCCGACGCCTTCGCCAGGGTCTATGCGGCAGGCAGCGACCAGCTGGTCTGGACCCGGTTGATCGACGATCTCGAAACGCCGGTCTCCGCTTATCTCAAAATCGCCCGCGGGCGGCCCTTTCCGCTGCTGTTCGAATCGGTCGAGGGCGGCGCCTGGCGGGGACGCTATTCGATCATCGCCATGGACCCCGACCTTGTCTGGCGGTGCCGGGGCCAGACCGCCGAAATCGCCGAGGGCGCCTCCATCGCCGAGGGCAGGTTCAGCGTTCAGCCCGGCGCGGCGCTCGAGGCGTTGCGCGACCTTGTCGCGCGCTCGCGGATCGAACTGCCGCCCGGATTGCCACCTATGGCCGCCGGCCTCTTCGGTGTCTTCGGCTACGACATGGCGCGCCTGGTGGAGACGCTGCCCGCCGCTCACACCGATCCGCTGGGTCTTCCCGACGCGGTTTTGATCCGTCCACGGATCGTCGCCGTTTTCGACGCCATCGCCCAGGAAATCCTCATCGTCACCCCGGTGCGCCCAGGGGCCCAATCCTCGCGGGCCGCCTACGAGGCCGCGCACCAGCGCATTGAGGCCGTGGCCAGGGATCTGCGCCGGCCGCTACCGGTGCGGGATGACCCGGCCCCGGTTCCCACCGCCGATCTGGCCTCGCCGGTCAGCCGGCGCCAGTACGGCGCGATGGTCGAGCAGGCCAAGGCCTACATTCGCGCTGGCGACATCTTCCAGGTGGTGCCGAGCCACCGGTTCTCGGCCGCGTTCAGCCTCGATCCGCTGGCCCTCTACCGCTCGCTGCGGCGCGCCAATCCAAGCCCGTTCCTCTACTTCCTCGACTTCGGCGCGTTTCAGCTGGTCGGCTCCTCGCCGGAAATTCTGGTGCGCCTGCGCGATGGCAAGGTGACCATCCGCCCGATCGCCGGCACCCGCCGCCGGGGGGCAGATCCGGCCGAAGATGCGGCCCTGGAGCAGGAGTTGCTGGCCGATCCCAAGGAACGCGCCGAGCATCTGATGCTGCTCGATCTCGGCCGCAACGATGTCGGCCGGGTGACCATGCTGCGCGATGCGGGCGCCAACGAGGCCAGCCCTCACCCGGGCGTCGCCAGGGTGCGGGTCACCGAAAGCTTTGTCGTCGAGCGCTACAGCCATGTGATGCACATCGTCTCCAACGTCGAGGGCGACGCCCCCGAGGGCCTGGACCCGGTCGACGTCCTCATGGCCGCCCTCCCCGCCGGCACCCTCTCCGGCGCGCCGAAGGTCAGGGCCATGCAGATCATCGACGAGCTGGAGAGCGAAAAACGCGGCGTCGCCTACGCCGGGGCGGTGGGCTACATCGGGGCCGACGGCTCGGTCGATACCTGCATCGTCCTGCGCACCGGCCTGATCAAGGATGGCAGGCTCTACGTCCAGGCCGGCGGCGGGGTGGTCGCCGACAGCGATCCGGACGCCGAATACGAGGAAACCCTGCACAAGGCCGCGGCCCTTCGGGACGCCGCCGCCGAGGCCTGGCGGTTCGCCTGAGACCTCGGCTAAGATTGACAAAATGCAAAGCTGCGCCCACTATATTGGTCATGGGCGCGGGGATTTTTCCGCGCTGGGGACCACCGCATCTACGGTGAATCTACGGTGAATCTACGGTGACATGGCGGTGAAAGGTTTCGCCGATCGAGCGGCGCGCATTTGTCGATTGTGGCCGCGCTGGCTAAGGGAACTCGGCCATGATCCTGGTGATCGATAACTACGACAGTTTCACCTACAACCTCGTCCACTATCTGAACGAGCTGGGAGCGGGCACGCGCGTGGCGCGCAACGATGCCCTGAGCGCCCAGGCGGCCCTGGCGCTCCGGCCGACGGCGGTGGTGCTCTCGCCGGGCCCGTGCACGCCCAATGAGGCCGGCATCTGCCTGGAGCTGATCGCCGCCGCGCCCGCCGACCTGCCGATCCTAGGCGTCTGCCTCGGTCACCAGGCGATCGGCCAGGCGTTTGGCGGCGTGGTTGCGCCAGCCAAGGCCCTGATGCATGGCAAGACCAGCCCCATCCGCCACCGGGGCAACGGGCTTTTCTCAGGGCTCCCGGACGGCTTCGCGGCCACCCGCTACCACAGCCTTTCGACGCCCAGGGAAACCCTGCCCGAGGTTCTGGAGATCACCGCCTGGACCGACGATGGCGAGGTCATGGGCTTTTCGCATCGCGCCCGGCCCGTGCATGGGGTCCAGTTCCATCCCGAATCGATCGCCACCGAGCACGGCCACGCCCTGCTGGCGAACTTCCTCGCCCTGGCCAGCATCGCCGCCTAAGGAAGCCGCCGTGTCCGAGACCTTCAAGCCCCTGCTCGCGCGTTTGGCCGACGGCGCCACCCTGGTGGGCGAGGATGCCGACGCCTTCTTCTCCGCCTGCCTGCGCGGCGAGCCGAGCCCGGCGCAGATCGCCGCCGCGGTCACCGCCATGCGCCTTCGGGGCGAGACGGTGGGCGAGATCACCGCCTGCGCCAGGGCGCTGCGGCGAGCGGCCATGCATCTGGATCACGATCATGAGGTGATTGACGTCTGCGGCACCGGCGGCGATGGCGCCCATACTCTCAACATCTCCACCGCTGTGGCCTTCGTCGCCGCCGGCGGCGGCCTGAAGGTGGCCAAGCACGGCAATCGCGCCGCCTCGTCTCTGTGCGGCTCGTCCGACGTCCTGGCCGCCATCGGGGTCAATCTCGACGCCGGCGCCGAGCAGCATCGCCGGGCTCTGGCCGAAGCCGGCATCTGCGTGCTGTTCGCCCCCGCCCATCACGGCGCCCTGCGCCATGTCTCGCCGGTGCGTCAGGAGCTCGGCTTCCGCACCGTGTTCAATCTCCTCGGCCCGCTCTCCAATCCGGCTGGCGCCCAGCGCCAGCTGCTGGGTGTCTTCGACGGCCGCTGGGTCGACCCGCTGGCCAGGGTGCTAGGGGCGCTTGGCGCCCGCCGGGCCTGGGTGGTGCATGGCGATGGCCTGGACGAGATCACCACCACCGGAACCACGCACGTCGCCGAGTGGCGCGAGGGCGGCATTCGCCTGTTCAATATCACCCCCGAGGCGGTGGGCCTGCCGCGCGCGGCCCTGGCCGACCTCAGGGGCGGCGATCCGGCCGCGAATGCGACCGCGCTCACCGAGCTCCTGGCCGGCGCCAAGGGGCCCTATCGCGACGTCGTGCTGATCAACGCCGCCGCCGCCTTCCTGGTGGCCGAGAAGGTCGAGACCCTGCGCGAAGGGGTCGAGCACGCCGCCCAGGCGATCGATTCGGGCGCGGCGCGCCGGTCGCTGGAAAAGCTGGTGGCGATCACCAACGGCGAGGCATGAGCGATATCCTCCAGCGCATCGCCGCCTACAAGGCCGACGAGGTCCGCGCCAGGCGCGCGAGCATCCCGCGGCAGGCCATCGAGGCGCGGGCGAAGGCGCAGACCGCTCCGCGCGGCTTTCGCGCCGCCCTGGCGCGCGATCACCAACCCGGTCGCCTGGCCCTGATCGCCGAGATCAAGAAGGCCTCGCCGTCAAAGGGGCTGATTCGGCCCGACTTCGATCCGCCGGCCCACGCCCGGGCCTATCAGGCCGGCGGGGCGAGCTGCCTGTCGGTGCTCACCGATGGGCCGAGCTTCCAGGGTGGTGACGCCGATCTGACCGCGGCGCGCGCGGCGAGCCGCCTACCGGTGCTGCGCAAGGAGTTTCTGATCGATCCCTGGCAGGTGGCCGAATCGCGCGCCATCGGGGCCGACGCGGTGCTGTTGATCCTGGCGATCGCCGACGATTCGCTTGCCGCCGAGATCCTCGCCGAAGCGGCGATGTGGGGCATGGATGTCCTCGCCGAAGCCCACGACGCCGGCGAAATCCGCCGGGCCGCGAGGCTCAGCGCCAACCTCATCGGCGTCAACAACCGCGACCTGCGCACCTTCATCACCGACCTGTCCACGACCGAGACATTGGCTAAGGAAATCCCTCCAACCGCTTTACTGGTAACGGAAAGTGGCATCACCACGCCGGTCGACGCCAGACGACTGGAACGGGCCGGCGCGGCCGCCATGCTGGTCGGCGAAAGCCTCATGCGCTCAGGCGATATCGAAGCTGCGACCCGAAGCCTGCTCAAGTTTTGATCAGCCGCCAACTTGACAAGCAAAAAGAACACTCAGAGAACACGATCCGTTGTTTTTGATTTGTTCCTTGTCCAAGGACCACGGCCATGCTGACGCGCAAGCAACATGAATTGCTGATGTTTATCCACGAGCGGATCAAGGAGACCGGAGTCTCGCCATCGTTCGATGAGATGAAGGAGGCGCTGGACCTGGCCTCGAAGTCGGGCATTCATCGCCTGATCACCGCTTTGGAGGAGCGCGGGTTCCTGCGCCGGCTGGCGCACCGGGCCAGAGCCCTGGAGGTTCTCAAGCTGCCCGAGCAGGCGACCACGGGCGCGCCCCCGAAGGGCCGCGGCGCGTTTCAGCCGACCTTGGTCGAATCGACGCGCGGCCCGGCCCCGGCCAACGATGTGCGCGAGCTGCCGATCCTTGGCCGGATCGCCGCCGGCACGCCGATCGCCGCCATCCAGGAGGAGAGAGACCGGCTGCAGGTGGCCGAAGCCATCCTCGGCGGCGGCGAGCATTTCGTCCTCGAAGTCCAGGGCGATTCGATGATCCAGGCCGGCATCCTCGATGGTGATTATGTGGTCATCCGCCGCGGCCAGAGCGCCAATTCCGGCGACATCGTCGTCGCCCTGCTGATGGGCGAGGAGGCGACGCTGAAGCGGCTGCGCCGCAAGGGGGCCTCGATCGCCCTGGAGGCGGCCAATCCGGCCTACGAGACGCGCATCTTCGGGCCCGACCAGGTCGAGGTTCAGGGCAAGCTCGTCGGCCTCATTCGTCGTTACCACTGAGCGTCCATGGTCGCTGGCCGCGCTGCGGCTGCGCCCAGACGACCTTGAAACCGCCTGGCGCGGCGTAGAGCTCGGCCGCCCCTCCCCTGGCGAACGCCGACCTGCCGAACACCCTGAGGCGGCTGCACGGCCAGGGCAGTTCGTCCACCGTGGCGCGCAAGATCAGAATGTCGGCGTTGCGGCAGATGACCGCCAGCCGTTCGGGCTTGGGCCGCCGCTTGGTCCACCAGGCGGCGATGGCCGGATGGGTGAAGGCGTGCGGGGCGCAGGCGCTGCGGTCGCAGTCGAACAGGGCCTGCGTTGCCACTTCCGGCTCGGCCGGCAAACGCAGGCCGCGCCGCTGGGCCCAGGCCCCGGTGGCGTAGAGCCGCGTCGTCGGCTTCATGGCCACCGCCTCGCCATTCCTGACGATGGCGGCATCGCCGCCATCGGCGGCCATCCACGCCACCGGGGCCGGCGGCCGCGGCCAGAGCGCCACCGCGAACGCCATCGGCACGCCGATCCAGCGCAGCCGTCCACGCCACAGGCAGCCGAAGACGATGCCCAGATAGGAGATCGCCAGGGCCAGTTCCGGGGCCGAGGCCATGCTTACCGCCGCCCCTGGCGCGCCGGAGAACAGATGACCGATGGCGATCACCCCGCGCGCCGCCCAGCCGGCGATCCAGTACACTGGCGCGGCCAAGGCGGGGCCGAGGCCAACCCCCTGGGCGATCAGGCACAGTCCGAGCGCCGGCATCAGCACCGCGCTGGCCAGGAAGTCGGCGGTCAGGTTGGCGAACACCCCATAGTTGGCCACCCGGTTGAAGTGCTGGATGGCGAAGGGGCCGGTGGCCGCGCCGGCGACGAAGCTGACCATGGTCATGGCGATCAGCCAGTCGCGCGCCTTCTGCAGCCAGCCCAATGCCCCCGCCAGGCCGGGCGAGCGTCGTCGTGGCCAGACCTCGGCCAGGGCCACCAGGGAGCCGGTGGCGCAGAACGACATCTCGAAGCCCGGAGCGACCACCGCCTGCGGCTCGATCAGGAGGACGACGAGGGCCGCCAACGCCAGGGAGTGCATGCTGACCGCGCGCCGGTCGGTGAGGATGGCCAGGAAGGCGATGCTGGCGGTGATCGCCGCCCGGCGCGCGGGCGGATGGGCGCCGGAAAGGACCAGGTAGCCGGCGACCACGGCCAGGGCGGCGGCGGCGGCGATCTTCTTGCCGTTGACCCGCTCGGCCAGCCACGGCCAGGCGGCGATCAGCAGGCGAAAGAAGAAGAAGGCGAAGCCGCTCACCGCCGCGGTGTGCAGGCCGGCGATGGCCAGCATGTGGGCCAGGCCCGAGCCGCGCAGCGCGTCGCGATCGCTCGCCGCCAGCCAGTCCTGGTGACTGGTGGTGACCGCGACAGCGAGGCCCGCCGCCCCGCCATCGTCCGGCCCCATCACCGCCTTGATGGCGACGCCCAGGCGCTCGGCGACCCGCCAGCGCAGGGCGTTGATGGCCATCTCCACACGCAGCGCCGGCGGCGCCTGACCAAGGCTCACCGTCTGCGGCGGCTCCATCGCCAGGCCGACGCCGCCGATGCCTTCGAACCAGGCGTCGCGGGCGAAATCGTAGGCCCCCGGCGCGGCGGGTCCTGGTGGCGGGTCGATCAGGGCCAGAACGCGGATCGTCGATCCTGGCGGCGGCGTCGCCTCCGGCCCCTCGCTCTGCGGGACGACGATCCGGACTCGGGCCGGCGTTGCGGCGCCCGCCAAGTGGGCGATGGAGACCGGTGCGATCAGCAGGCGCGGACCGCGCGCGCTGGGCGATGCCACGTCGACCACGAATCCCTCGACCGTGGCGACGCCGAATTTCGCCGGCACGATGGGCGTCGCCACCGCGTCGCTGTTGAGCTTGGCGACCAGGAAGCCCACCGCCACGGTCGCGCCCAGCCCGCTCGCCGCCAACAGCCAGCGGTTGGGCGCGAACCGGCCCAAGGCCAGGACGAGGATCACCGCGGGAATGGCGAGCGCCCACGCCGCACCCACCGACGGCTCGGACTTCAGGCCGAGATAGGCCGCCGCGCCGAGGCCGAAGGCGACCGGGGTCCACAGCAGAATGCGCGACCACTGGGCGGCGATCTCGCCGGCCAGTCCCCGGGCGATGGCCGCCAGGCTAGGAAGGCGGGGAAGGCGCGTGATAAGAGCCGGCCGCCAAGCCGCCCCGGCCCCCCTCTCCTGCGCCCCAATGCCAGAGCCCAAAACCAACCCCGTCCCGCCGGTCGTAACCCGCATCGCCCCATCGCCCACGGGTATGATGCACATAGGCACCGCCCGCACCGCCTTGTTCAACTGGCTTTTCGCGCGCCATCACCGCGGCCAGTTCCTGTTGCGCATCGAGGACACCGATCGCGAACGCTCGACCGAGGCGGCGGTGGGGGCGATCTTCGAGGGGCTGGAGTGGCTGGGCCTGGCGCCCGATCAGCCGCCAGTGTTCCAGTTCGCGCGCCGCGAGCGGCACCTTGAAGCCGCCGAGACCCTGCTCGCCGCTGGCCGGGCCTATCGCTGCTACATGACCGTCGAGGAGCTGGCCGCCGAGCGCGAGCGCGCGCGCGCCGAAGGCCGGGCTATTCGCTCGCCCTGGCGCGACCAGGATCCGCCCGCCAGCGAAAACCGTCCCTTCGTCGTTCGCTTCCGCGGCCCGCTGGAAGGCGAAACGGTGGTCCAGGACCTGATCCGCGGCCCGGTGGTGTTCAAGAACAAGGAGCTCGACGATCTGGTTCTGCTGCGCTCGGACGGAGCCCCGACCTACAACCTGGCGGTGGTAGTGGACGACCACGATATGGCCATCAGCCACGTCATCCGCGGCGATGACCATCTGAACAATGCCGCCCGGCAAAGCCTGATCTATCAGGCGCTGGGCTACGACCTGCCGGCCTTCGCTCACGTGCCGATGATCCATGGCCCCGACGGAGCCAAGCTTTCCAAGCGCCATGGAGCCCAGGGCGTCAGGGAGTTCGCCGATCTCGGCTATCTGCCCGAGGCCATGCGCAACTATCTGGCCAGGCTCGGCTGGGGTCATGGCAATGACGAGATCTTCACCGACGAGGAGGCCATCGCCTGGTTCGACATCGCCGATGTGGTGCGCGCGCCGGCGCGCCTGGACTGGGACAAGCTCAATCACGTCAACAACCACTATCTGCGGGCCGCCCCCGACCCTCGTCTGGCCGACCTCACGCTGGCGGCGATGAAGGCCGAGCAGCGCCCGCTGGCCGCCGACGCCCAGGCGAAACTCGAAGCGGTCATTCCGCTGGTCAAGGAAGGCGCCAAGACCATCCTCGACCTCATCGATCTCACCGCCTTCGCGCTCAAGGAGCGGCCGCTTAGCCTGGACCCCAAGGCGACGCCGTTGCTCACCGAAGAGACGCGGGCGCGGCTCGGGCGTCTGGCGAGCACGCTGGCGCTGGCGAAGGACTGGACGCCAGGCGCCCTGGTCCACACCCTGCGTGACTTTGCGGCGCAAGAAGGGGTTGGCATCGGGGCCTTTGGCCAGGCGCTGCGGCTGGCGCTCTCCGGCGGAACGGTCGCCCCGGACCTCGCCAGCACCCTCACCGCGCTTGGCCAAGCCGAGAGCCTGGGGCGCATCGAAGATGCCCTTTCGCACCTGCGGTAAGGCGCTATAAGGAGCGCCCAACAGCAGTTTGAATTCTCACCGGTCAGGGGACCCGCCAGATGCCCGAGTGCGCCACCGTCACCATCGGCGACAAGAGCGTCAATCTGCAGGTCATCAAGGGCACCGCCGGACCGGACGTGCTCGATATCCGCAAGCTCTACGCCGACGCCGACGTCTTCACCTTCGATCCCGGATTCACCTCCACCGCCAGCTGCGAGAGCAAGATCACCTACATCGACGGCGACGCCGGCGTGCTGCTGCACCGCGGCTACCCGATCGAGCAGCTGGCGGAGAAGTCGACCTTTCTCGAGGTCTGCTACCTGCTCCTGAACGGCGAGCTGCCGACCGCGCCGCAGTACGAGGAGTTCGAGCGCCACATCACCTACCACACCATGCTGCACGCGCAGTTCGATCGCTTCTTCGGCGGCTTCCGCTCCGACGCCCACCCGATGGCGATCATGACCGGTGCGGTCGGGGCGCTGTCGGCCTTCTACCACGACAGCATCAACGTCGATGATCCCGAGCAGCGGAAGATCTCGGCGCACCGGCTGATCGCCAAGATGCCGACCATCGCCGCCCGGGCGTACAAGTATTCGGTCGGCCAGCCGTTCGTTTCGCCCAGGAACGATGTTTCCTACGCCGAGAATTTCCTGCGCATGGCCTTCAGCGTGCCGGCCGAGGATTGGCGGCCCAATCCGATCCTCACCCGGGCGATGGATCGCATCTTCATCCTGCACGCCGACCACGAGCAGAACGCGTCCACCTCGACGGTGCGCATCACCGGCTCGTCAGGGGCCAATCCCTTCGCCTGCATCGCCGCCGGCATCGCCTGCCTGTGGGGCCCGAGCCACGGCGGCGCCAACGAAGAAGCGCTGATGATGCTTCAGGAGATCGGCTCGGTCGACCGGATCCCCGAGTACATTCAGGGTGTCAAGGACCGGAAGTACCGCCTGATGGGCTTCGGCCATCGGGTGTACAAGAACTACGATCCGCGGGCGACGGTGATGCAGAAGACATGTCACGAGGTGCTCGACGAAATCGGTGATTCCGACGATCCGCTGCTCAAGGTGGCGCTGGAGCTGGAGAAGATCGCGCTCAACGATCCCTACTTCATCGAGCGCAAGCTGTTTCCCAACGTCGATTTCTATTCGGGCATCACCCTCAAGGCGATGGGTTTTCCGACCACCATGTTCACGGTGCTATTCGCAATCGCCAGGACGGTGGGCTGGATCAGCCAATGGAGGGAAATGTTCGAAGACCCGCAGCGCAAGATCGGCCGGCCACGGCAGCTTTACACCGGGCCGCTCAAGCGCGACTACGCCCCGCTCGAGGCGCGCGGCTGACCGGCCTCTAGAAGCCTGATCACCGCATCGGCGGCCGCCGCGCTGGGATCGTCGATCCCGCCGCGCATGCGCGCCAACGCTGCCGACTGGGCGTGCGCCTGCGCGTGGCGCCTGGCCGGATCATCGATCAGCGGCGCAAGCGCGGCGGCGAGACGCTCGCCGGTGCAATGCTCCTGAACCAGCTCCGGGGCGATCGCCTTACCGGCGGCGACGTTGAACAAGGTAATCCAGGGCGTGCGGATCAGCCGCCGGGCGATGACCGCTGTCAGCGCATCCAGGCGATAGCCGACCACCATGGGGACGCCCAGCATCGCCAGTTCGGTGGTGATCGTCCCGCTGCACGCCAGGGCGACGTCGGCCCCGGCCATGGCCGCTCGGCGATCCGCGCCGCCGCCGACCACCGTGACCGGCCATCGCCAGCTCGCCGCTCGGGCGGCGACCTCGGCGCCCACCGCTTCAGCGGCGAGCACGACCAGCTTCACTCCGGGCCGATCGCCCAGCAGGCCAGCGACCGCGGCTTCGAACGGCGGCATGAGCCGCTCGACCTCGCCGCGCCGGCTGCCGGGGGCGATCAACAGCACCACCTCGTCCGGGCCGGCGCCAATCGAGGCCCGGAAGCTCTCGCGCCCGGCGGGCCGGGGGTCTTCGACCAGCGCCGGATTGCCGACGAAGGTGGTCGCCAGCCCGGCCGCCTCAAACCACGGGGCATCGAAGCTGTGGATCGTCAGCAGATGATCGACGGTGGCCGCCAGGGTGCGGGCGCGGCCAGGCCTTGTCGCCCACACCTGCGGGGCGACGTACTTGACCAGGATCGAGCCAGGAGAGGCCCGCCGCGTCGCCCTCGCCGCTCGCAGGTTGAATCCCCAGGAGTCGATGAACACGGCGAGATCGGGGCGGGTCCGCGCGGCCAGAGCCCCCACCTCGCGCGCCCGCCGGGCCACCAGCGGATAGATCCTCACCGCGTCAGTGATCCCCAGCACCGCCAGCGGTCCGATGGAGAACGGGCTATCGATCCCCTGCGCCGCCATCCGCGGACCGCCGACACCAACCAGCTGCGCCGTCTCGCCCAGTCTGGCCCGAAGCGCGGCCGCCAGGGCCGCCCCGAGCGCATCGCCGGAAGGCTCGGCCGCCACCAGCATGATGACTGAGGTCATGGCGCTTGCGGAACGCCGGTGACGAACAGGCCCAGATCGTCGGCTAGGGCGATCACCCGCTCGCGCTCGAGCACCAGGGTGAGGCCGGTTTCGCCGACCACGCCGGCCAGGCCCGCCTCCGCCGCATGCCGGATGGTGCCAGGACCGATGGTCGGCAGGTCCACGCGCAGGTTCTGTCCTGGCTTGCAGGCCTTGGCCAGAACGCCTTGGCGGCGCCCAGCAGACCCCCGCAGCGCCGCGGGCAAGGCGGCCACCCGCCCGAGCATGGCGTCGGTGCCTTCCTGAGCTTCGAGGGCCAGGATCAGTCCCTTGCAGGCCACCGCCGCCTGGCCGGCGTCAAGGCGGCCGATGGCGCGCGCCGCCGCCAGCGCGCGGTCAATATCGAGCTGATGGGCGCGCCGGGGCCGCACCCGGCCAAGCGGGCCTCGGGCCAGCACCAGCTCGGCCATCACTTCGTGGGCGCCCTCGGGGCGGAAGCCCTCGCGCTCAAACTCTCCGAGCAGAAAGCTCAACAGGGCGTCGTCGCCCTTGAGCGCCGCAGCCAGGACGCCGGGCATCGCCGCCAGACCCCGGAAGTCCGGTTTCAGGCGCCCAAGATCGGGCCGCGCGACATGGCCGGCGAAGCACACGCTGTCGCAGCCCGAATGGCGCAAGGCGCTGAACGCCGCGCCGAGGCGGCCGAGTGGGAGCTCGACGCCGTCGAACTCGGTCAGGGCGGGATCGGCGAAGCCCGCCAGGCGCACGATGAAAAGTGGCCGGCCCACGCCGTGGCAGTGCCGCGCCAGGGTGATCGGCAGGGCTCCGCCGCCGGCGATGAGCCCCAGCTTGTCCATCGCCCTGGCCCTAGACTTCCCGCTGTGGCGTGGTCAGCGGCCGCGAAGCATCGGCGCGGATGAACGCCACGATCTCCATGACCTCGGCGCAGCCGCTGTAGACTTCCGCTGTATCTTCCAGGCGTTCCTGGAAGGTGCCTTCCTCGGCGAACAGCATGCGATAGGCGGCGCGGAGGGCGTTGATCGCCTCGCGCGAAAACCCGCGCCTTTTCAGGCCGACGAGGTTGAGGCCCTCCAGGTGGGCGTGATTTCCCCACACATTGCCAAACGGGATCACGTCGTGGTTGACCCCGGCCATTCCGCCGACAAAGGCGTGGCGGCCGATGCGGGTGTTCTGGTGCGCGGCCGAAAGTCCGCCCATGATCACGAAGTCGGCCATGGTCACATGGCCACCCAACGTGGCGTTGTTGGCCATGATCACGTGATCGCCGACGATGCAGTCGTGGCCGATGTGGACCCCGACCATGAAGAAGCCGTCCGCCCCGACCGTGGTCACCCCGCGCCCGCCGGCGGTGCCGCAGTGCATGGTCACGTGTTCGCGGATCAGGTTGCGGGGTCCGATCACCAATCGGGTGGGCTCGCCCTTGTAGCCGGCGTGCTGCGGGGCGCCGCCCAGGACGGCGAACGCATGCACGGCGCTGGCCTCGCCGATCTCCGTGCGACCCTCGATCACCACGTGAGAGCCGATGTGGACGCCGGCGGCCAGAACCGCGCCCTCGCCAATCAGGCTATAGGGCCCGACGACGACGTCGTCGGCGAGCTGGGCGGCGCTAGCCACCACGGCAGTGGGGTGAATTCGGCTCACTTGCGGGTGTCGTAGAGCATGGCGGCGAACTCGGCTTCGGCGGCCAGTTTGCCGGCGACGATCCCCCGCCCCTTGAACTTCACCACATCTCCCCGAGCGCGCAGAACCTCCACTTCCAGCTTGAGCACGTCGCCAGGGCGGACCGGCTGGCGAAACCGGCAGTTATCCACCGACATGAACAGGATGATCTTGCCCTCCGGATCGACGTCCCACGATTTGGACATCAGCAGACCGCCGGTCTGGGCCATCGCCTCGATGATCAATACGCCCGGCATCACCGGCGCGCCGGGGAAGTGGCCGGCGAAAAACGGCTCGTTCACGGTGACGTTCTTGACCCCGGTGAGCGCCTTCCCCGGCTCGAAGCCCTCGGCCCGATCGATCATCAGGAACGGCGGCCGATGCGGTATCCGGCGCATGATCTCCAGCACATCGATGGCGTCGGCGTCGGTTGTCACTGGTTGGTCCCCCCTCGTTCGCGGCGCGCCGCCATGGCTTTGAGCCACGCCAGCTCGCGCATCCACCGGCGCATCGGCCGCGCCGGATATCCGCCCCAGGTCTCACCCGCCGGAACCGACCAGGCGACGCCGGCCCGGGCGGCGAGGCGGGCGCCAGCGCCGATGGTCAGGTGATCCGCCACGCCTACCGCACCCCCGAACATGCAGCCATCGCCGATGACCACGCTGCCGGAAATGCCGCACTGGGCGGCGAATACACAGTTGCGGCCGATGACTACGTTGTGGCCGATCTGAACCAGATTGTCGATTTTGGTGTTCTCGCCGATCACCGTATCGTCATAGGCGCCACGATCGACGCAGCTGTTGGCGCCGATGGTGACCCCATCCTGGATGATCACCCGGCCCAGTTGAGGCACGTCGACGATTCCCGTGGCCGAAGGCGTGGCCCCAAAGCCCGCCTCGCCGATCACCGCGCCGGCGAGGATGCGCACGCGATCGCCGAGCAGGGCGAAGCCGATCACCGCGCCGGCGCCGATATAGCTCTCGCGACCGATGGCGACGCCGGGGCCAATGGTCGTTCCGGCGCCGATCTGGGTCCCCGAACCGACGCTGGCTCCTGGGCCGACGCTGGCGCCGCGGCCGACGCTCACCCCCTCCTCCAGATCGGCCGACGGGTGGATCGCCGGCGCGCCGGCCGGATGCAGGCGCGGGCGGTGCAGGCGATTGGCGGCCATCACCCAAGCCGCGGTCGGCAGCGGGGTCAGGAGAAGCGCGCACTCGGGCGGCGCCCGCTCGCTCAGCGCCTCGGTGATGAAACAGGCGCCGGCCAGGCTCGCCGCCAAGGCGTCGCCGTGGCGCGCCTCGGCCAGAAAGCTGACGGCGTCTGGCCCCGCCGGCCCGAGGGTCGAGGCCCGCGCAATGCCTTTGGCGGCGGCGCCGCGCCCCAGTCTGGCGCCCGTCAGGGCGGCCAGTTCGCCCAGGGTAACCGGACCATCAGTGTCGTAGAACCGGGGATCCGGCCTGGCGAAATCGCGCGTCACCGCGCCCGGCGCGCTCTAGCGCGAAGCAGGCTGGGCAGTATCCAGGTGTTCGCGATCGAAAGCGAATTGTTGGATGCGCCCGTTCAGCCCAGCCACGGCCTGGGTGGTGAGGTCCATTTCCGGGTTGGCGATCATCACCGCTTCCTTGTTGAGCAGGACGCTGCAGTGGTGCTCCTGGTAGAGCTGGCGGGCGATCGGATCCAGTTCCTGGGCGATCCGATTGAGGGACTTCTGTTCGGTGGCCTGGACCTCGCGCTGCCGAAGATCGGCCTTTTCGCGCAGGGCGTTCACCCGCGCCTGGAGGGCCTGCGCCCGGCTTTGGAAGGTGGACGCGGCCAGGGTGCTCCGTTGCGCCTGCAGGGCCCGGCCCTCGGTGGCGATGGCGGTGTCTTCCGGAGTCAGCTCGGCCTTCACCTGGGCGACGATCTGATTCATCCGTTCGCTGACGTACTTGCCGACCGTCGAGGTGGCGATGGCCTGATTGACCGACAGGATGCATACGCCGGGTATCGCCGGACCCTGGGCCACGGCCGGAGCGGTCTGGGCGCAGGCAAGCGAAGCCACCGATGCGGCGGCGAGGGTCACGGCGCAGGTAAGGACGACTTTGTTCATTACGATGGGGATCCTGGATCTAGAAGGTGGTGGCGGTTGAGAACCTGAACAGTTCGGTCTTGTCGTATGGCGCTTTGCGGATGATTCGGCTGAAGTCGAAGCGCAGCGGCCCCATGGGCGATTTCCAGAAGACGCTTATACCGGCGGTGGCGCGGAAGGCCAAATTGTCCACCACCGTGGGCAGCGGCGTGCGGGTGTCGGGATTGATCTTGTCCTTCTGGTCCAGAAGCCCGGCGGTGCCGAAATCGGTGAAGGCGGCCAGCTTGATCCCGTACTGATCGGGAATCGGCAGCGGAATGGTCTGCTCGATGGTGCCAACGGCCTTGAATTTAGCGCCCAGTGAATCGCCAAACTGCAGATCGCGCGGTCCGATGCCGGCGATCTGGAAGCCGCGGAAGTCGTCACCGCCGACATAGAAGCGATCGCCGATGCGGATGGTGTCGCCATTCCAGCCGTCTATGTAGCCGGCGATACCGGTGACGCTAAGGCGCCAGTTCTTGGCCCAGCCGAAATACCAGCCGGCGGTGGCGATCGACTTTACGTAGTGGACGGTTCCGCCGGCGCCGGCGATGTCCTGGGACAGGGCGAAATTGAAGCCGCGCGTAGGGTTGAGCCGGTCGTTGCGGCGATCAACCGCGAGCGTGTAGCCGAACTGCGAAGTGAGATAGGCGCCGCGCTCTTCGCACAGCACAATGGACACCGTCTCCTCGCCGGGAATGCACACCGCATTGTTGACGATGATGTCGTCGGTGCGGATCGTGTAGCGGGTCTGCAGCGAGGCGCTGGCGGTGAGGGGAAACTCGACCCTGAAGATCGCTCCGGCCGAGGTCGTGTTGTACGATGAGTATTGAAAGAAATTGTACTTGTAGGCGTAGAGATCCCAGCCAGCCTGGAGATCGCGATTGAGGAAATGCGGCTCGGTGAACGAAAAGTCCGCCTGCTGCCTTAGCGTGCCGAGCGACAATCTGAGCCCGACGTTCTGGCCGCGGCCGCGGAAGTTCGACTGGCTGACGCTGATATCGGTGACCAACTTGTCGACGGTGCTGTAGCCGGCGCTGAATGAAAGCTGGCCTGTGGGCTGCTCGGTGACCTTGACCTGGACGTTGGTGCGGTCGGGCTCGGTCCCCGGCGTGTTGGTGATATCCACGTCCTTGAAGAAGCCGAGCGCCCTGACATTGGCCTTCGAACGATCGACAAGGGCGCGGTTGTACGCATCGCCCTCCGACACCAGGAGCCGACGCCGGATCACATAGTCGAGGGTGGCGGTGTTGCCGACGATATCGATGCGGCCGATGTAGACCCGGGGGCCTTCCTTGACGTCGAATTCCACATCGACGGTGCCCTTGGCGGGATTGGGCGTATAGCGCGGCCGAACGTCAACGAAGGCGAAACCGGCCGCGCCGGCGGCGAAGGTCAAGTCGTCGGTGGCCGTTTCGATCTTCTGATCTTCATAGATCTGGCCGGATTTGATCGGCAGCAGAAGCTTGAGGATGTCCGGATTGAGCTTCTTCAGGTCGGTCTTGACGGTGATATTCCCGAACCGATATTGGCGGCCCTCGTCTAGGGCGTAGGTGACGGCGAAGCCGTTCCGATCCGGCGCCAGTTCGGCGACCGAAGAAACCACCCGGAAGTCATAGAAGCCGCGATTTCGGTAATATTTGCGAAGTTGCTCAACGTCATAGGAAATCCGGTCCGGATCGTAGTTGTCGTTCGAGGAGAAGAACCGATACCAGGCGCTCTCCTTGGTCACCACGACACCGCGCAGATCACTGGCCGAGAACTGGTTGTTACCAAGAAAGTTGACCCGCAGGATGCCGCTCTTGGGTCCTTCGTGGATCTCGAAGATCAGGTCCACCCGCCGCTGTGGAAGCTCGACGATCTTGGGGGTCACCGTCGCCGAAATGCGTCCCGAGCGACGATAAAGCTCGACGATCCGGCCGACGTCCTCCTCGACCTTGGCCTTGGTGAACACCCCGCGCGGCCGGATCTGGATCTCGTCCTCGAGCTTGTCGGTCTTGAGGTTCGAATTTCCCTCGAACAACACCTGGTTGATGACCGGGTTTTCGACCACGCGGACGACCAGCACCGTGCCCTGAAGATCGAGCTTGACGTCGGAGAAGAGGTCGGTCCGGAACAGGGTCTTCAGAGCGGTGTCGAGCTTCTGCGGATCGACCGTGTCGCCGACGCTGAGCGGCAGATAGGAGAGGATGGTTTCCGAATCGATGCGCTCGTTGCCCTGCACCTGGATGCCGGTGAGCACGACGGTCTGCTGGACTTGCGCCGAAGCGGGAAGGGCGAAGGTGAACGCGCCGCCGCCAATCAGGAGGGCGAGTCCGGAAGCGAGCGCAGCGTGGCGCGCGCGGGTGTGGCTCGACGGGTCAGCCATTTCGGTGGAATCGCCCTAGGAAAACAAGCTGCCGAAGAAGTGGAACACCCGCGTAAGCGGAAGGTCGTGGAGGTTGGCGAACAACATCAATCCCACCAACAAAGCAAGCCCTACGCGGTAGCTCGCCGCCTGGACTCGAGCCCCCAGCGGGCGCCTCGCCAGCCACTCATAGGCGTAGAACACCAGGTGGCCGCCATCGAGGATGGGCAGCGGCAGCAGGTTCATGAATCCGATGCCGACCGATATCAGCGCCGAGAAGCCAACCAGATTGACGATCACGCCGAGGATCTGATCGCCGGGATCCTTGGGCGCATCGTCGATGGCCCGTTTGGTGATCGCGCCGGACACCCGCGCCATGCCGACCACGCCGTGCAACTGGTCGAGGCCCACGCGTCCGGTGATCACCCTGCCGAGGTGATAGCCGGTCGTCGTCAGCACATCCCAGGTCTCGGCCGTCCCACGCGCGAGCGCGGTCGCGGGATCGAGGCGCTGGAAACGCCATGGCCCGTCCTTCTTGGCGACGACGCCCAGGATTCCCTGGGTCTCCGTCCAGCCAAAGCCAGTGGTCTGGCGCACCGCTCGGGGGGTGGCGATGAGGTGGACCAGCCGCCCTCCCCGATTGACGGTGAAGTCCATCCGATCGCCGTAGCGATAGGCGAGGAAGGCTTTCAGCTCGTAGTAACCCGGCAGGGGGTGGCCATTGGCGGCGACAATCCTGTCCCCGACCTTGAACCCGGCTTGCGCGGCGGCGCTCGCCGGTTCGATCTCGCCGACGCTGAACGGGCTCACCCCTTCGCCGACGGTGGCGAACAGAAGCGCGAACAGCATGATCGCCAGGGCGAAGTTGGCCAGCGGTCCGGCGAGGGCGATGATCGCGCGCTGCCAGATGGGCTTGAACGGCAGGTATTTGGCTTCCGCGCCAGGACCCTCGATGGCGACAATCCGGGCGCGCAGGGCAGCGAGGTCCTGGAGGTCGGGGACGCTGGCGATGTTTTCGTCGAGGGCGAAGCGCACGTAGCCGCCAAGCGGGGCCCAGGCGATGCGCCATTCGACGCCCGCCCGGTCCCGCCACGAAACCAGGGCCCGGCCAAAGCCGATCGAAAACCGCTCTATGGCCACGCCGAACGCCCGGGCGCTGAGGAAGTGTCCAAGTTCGTGCACGGTGATGATCAGGGTGATCACCGCCAGCAACGGGACCACCAGCAGGATCACATTGTCGACCAGGGCCATCATCTGCTGGCGTTCTCCTCCCGCATCGCCATGCCTGCCCTAGGAACGCGACAGGACTTGGGCGGCTACACGCCTCGCCGCTCGGTCGATCATCTGCGCCCATTCCACCGTATCGTTTTCATCGCAACCGTCGAGATCGCCTGAGCCATTCATTTCCGACAGGGTCTTTTCGACCGTGACCGCGATGTCGAGAAAGCCGATCTGACGATCGAGGAACGCGGCGACGGCGATCTCGTTGGCGGCGTTCATCGCCGCCGGCGCGCCCCCGCCGGTGGTCAGCGCATGCCTGGCGATGGAAAGAGCTGGAAACCTATCTTGATCGGGGGCTTCGAAATTCAGAGCGCCGACAGCCGCCAGATCCAGACCGGGCGCGTCCCACGCGATCCGGTTCGGCCACGCCCAGGCACAGGCGATGGGCGCGCGCATGTCTGGCGGACCAAGCTGGGCCAAGGTCGAGCCGTCGACGTACTCCACCAGCGAATGCACCACCGACTGCGGATGGATCACCACCTCGACGCGGTCGGGGGCCATGTCGAACAGATACGCGGCCTCGATGGTCTCGAGCCCCTTATTCATCATCGTCGCCGAATCGACCGAGATCTTGGCCCCCATGCTCCAGTTGGGATGCGCGATCGCCTGTTCGCAGGTCGCTTTGCCCATCTCTTCCAAGGTCCATTGCCTGAAGGGTCCGCCCGACGCGGTGAGGATCAGGCGGCGCACCGAGGCGGCGTTAGAGCGCTCGAATACCTGAAAGATTGCTGAATGCTCGGAATCGACCGGGATCACCCGCCCGCCCGCGCTTTTGGCGATGGCCAGGAGAGCCGGCCCGGCGCAGACCAGGCTTTCCTTATTGGCCAAGCCAATGGTCGATCCGGCCCTGGCGGCGGCGAGAGTGGGGGCGAGCCCGGCCGCGCCGACGATGGCCGACATCACCCAGTCGGCGCCCTGGGCCGCCGCCTCGACGATCGCGCCCGCGCCGGCGGCCACGGCGACGCCGCTGCCGGCAAGCCGATCCTGGAGCTCTTCACGGTGGGCCTCGTCTTCGATGATCGCCAGCTTCGGCCGCCAGCGCAGCGCCTGGTCGGCCAGCGCGGCGGCATTCCGCCCGGCGGTGAGCGCCAGGATCTCGACCTCGGCGCCGGCGCGATCGAGCAGATCCAGGGTCGACACCCCGACCGACCCGGTTGATCCCAAAATGACCGCTGTCCGGGCCATCAGTGAGCCCATCCGAGCTTGACGATGAGACGGGCCACCCCGAACACCACCACCGCGAACATCAGTCCGTCCACCCGGTCGAGCAATCCGCCATGGCCGGGAATGATGTCGCCGGAATCCTTCACCCCGTAGCGGCGCTTGAGCATCGATTCCCACAGGTCACCGGCCATGGTCGCCAAGCCTCCAGCGAGGCCGATCACGGCCGCGCCCACCAGAGAAAGACGCATCAGCGCGGCGGCTACCGCGACTGCTGCGGCAGCGCCGCCGACAAGCCCGCCGGCAAAGCCAGACCAGGTTTTGTTGGGCGAGAAACGCGGCCAGAGTTTGGGCCCTTTTAGCAGGTTTCCGACCGCGAAGGCGCAGATGTCCGCCGCCCAGGCCGTCGCCAGCAGCATGAACGTCCAACCCACGCCCTGCAGCGACGCCCTCAGCCAGACCAGCACGATGGCCGCCGGAGTGATGTAGAGCACGCCATAAGCGGCGTCGGCCGCCGACGCGCCCGACCTCGCCGCCAAGGCGGCGGCCAGCAACGCCCCCGCTCCAGCGCACAGCCAGGCCAACGGATAAAGGCGCGCAAACGACAGCAGGATCACGCCCACCACCGCGGCGGCGATTGAAAAGCCGAGGCCGCGGGCGACCGCAGGCGCCGCCATGCGCGCCCATTCGAAGGAAAGCAGCGCCCCTCCTCCGCTGACGAGGATCAGGAATGGCGCTCTCCATGGGCCGCCCAGGTCAAACGCCCATACCGCGCCAACCGCTCCGGCGGCGAGGACAAGGCCGGAGGCGACACGCGCGCCGAGGTTGGCCCAGTCGAAGCCCCTAGCCCGCGGCAAGGACGTCATCGCTCGCCACTCGGCCATAGCGCCGCTCCCGCGAACGAAATTCGGCGATCGCGGCGCGCAAATGCTCGGGCCCATAGTCTGGCCAGTAGACGTCCTGGAAGATCAGCTCCGCGTAGGCGCACTCCCAGAGCAGAAAGTTCGACATCCGACGCTCGCCGCTGGTCCTGATGATGAGGTCGGGAGCCGAGGCTCCGGCGGTGGAAAGGCGGGCTGCGAACCCGGCTTCATCGAGGTCGTCCGGCTCGGCCTCTCCGGCGGCGACATCGGCGGCGAATGCGCGCGCGGCGTCGACTATGTCCGCCCGGCCGCCATAATTGAACGCCACCTGCAGATGAAACCTGGAGTTGCCGGCGGTCCGTTCTTCGGCGCGCCGGCAGATATCGAGAATGTCGCTATCCAGGCCGCTGCGGCGGCCAACGATACGGACGTTGACGCCCTCCCGTGCCAGACGGTCGAGGTCACTGGCGAAATAGGCCCTGAGCAAGGCCATCAGCTCATTGACCTCGGTTCGCGGTCGACTCCAGTTCTCAGTGGAAAAGCCGAACACGGTCAGACGTTCGACACCGAGTTCGGCGGCGCCTTCCACGGTGCGGCGCAAGGCGCTGACGCCGGCGCGGTGACCGAGGGCGCGGGGCAGGCTCCGCTGGCGCGCCCAGCGGCCGTTGCCGTCCATGATGATGGCGACATGCACCCGCTCCTCGGCGGCGGGCTCGAAACCCTGGGTGGTCACGGCCGACTGCCCGGCCGGTTAGACCTGCATGATCTCATGTTCTTTGGTCTTCAGGGTTTCATCGACGCGCTTGACGGCTTCATCGGTCAGCTTCTGCACCTCGCGTTCGAGCCGTTTGTGCTCGTCCTGATTGATGATCGAATCCTTCTCCGCCTTCTTTAGTTCATCCATGGCCTCGTGGCGCACATTGCGCACGGCCACACGCTGCTGCTCAGCGTATTTACCCGCCAGCTTCACCAGTTCGCGGCGCCGCTCCTCCGAAAGCGGCGGTATGGGAATACGCAAGTTCTGGCCCTCCACCACCGGATTCAGTCCCAGGCCCGCGTTGCGGATCGCCTTTTCCACCGACACCACCAGGCCCTTGTCCCACACGCTGACGTTGATGGACCGCGGCTCCGGCACCGAGACGGCGCCGACCTGACTGACCGGCATCCGCGAGCCATAGGCCTCGACGTGCACCTGATCGAGCAACGCCGCCGAGGCCCGGCCGGTTCGCAACGCCGCGAATTCATCCTTCAAGGCGGAGACCGCCTTGTCCATTCGAGACCTGTGCTTGGCGAGGTCAGGTTTGCCGCTCATGTCCTCCGCTCCGATTCATGCCGCCTTTGGCGGCGCGGCGATGATGGTGTGAACCCCTTGATGGCGGATCACACGCAACAAATTACCGCGCTCGCGAATGGAGAAGACCACAATCGGGATATCGTTGTCGCGCATCAAGGCGATCGCCGAGGCGTCCATGACCCGCAGGTTCCTGGACAGGACCTCATGGTAGCTGAGGCGCTCGAAGCGCTCGGCGTTGGGGTCGGTTTTCGGGTCCGCCGTGTACACGCCATCGACGCTGGTCCCCTTGAGAAGCGCATCGCAGCCCATCTCGGCGGCGCGCAAGGCGGCCGGCGTATCGGTGGTGAAAAAAGGTGCGCCAAGACCGGCGGCGAAGATCACCACCCTGCCCTTCTCGAGATGGCGAAGCGCCCGGCGCCGGATATAGGGTTCGCAGACGGCGTCCATCGGGATGGCCGATTGCACCCGGGTACTCACCCCGGCTTTCTCGAGCGCGCTCTGCAGCGCCAGGGCGTTCATCACGGTGGCCAGCATGCCCATGTAATCGGCGCTGGCGCGCTCCATGCCGTGGCCGGCCATGGAGACGCCTCGAAAGATATTGCCGCCGCCGATCACCAGGCACAGCTCGACCCCCTCGGCGACCACCGAAGCGATGTCCTCGGCGACAGCGTCCAGGGTCGCCATGTCGATGCCAAATGGCGCATCGCCCATCAGCACCTCGCCGGACACCTTGAGCAGGATGCGCCGGTAGGCAGGGCTTTGCATGGGCAATTCGCTCCTGGCGAGTCGGAAACGGGACTCAGCGCCGCCGAGCCATAGGCCAGGTGAGCACGCTAGGAAAGCGCGCCCGGGTCAGGCGCCGCCGGTCAGCGCCGCCACCTCGCCAGCGAAATCTCCGGCTTCCTTTTCCACGCCCTCGCCAAGCCCGAGGCGGGCGAAGCCGGCGATCTTCACCGACGATCCCAGATCCTTGGCTACCGCGGCGACCAGCTGCTCGATGGATTCATCTGGGTTGCGCACATAGGCCTGCTTGAGCAGCACCGCCTCCTCGTAGAACTTCCTGAGGCGACCCTCGACCATCCGCTCAACCACGGCCGGAGGCTTGCCCGAGGCGGCCGCCTGATCGGCGAACACCGCCCGCTCACGGTCCACAGCCGCCGGGTCGAGGTCGTCCACCGACACCGCGAGCGGCGAGGCGGCGGCGATGTGAAGCGCCAGGTTGCGACCCAACTCCTTCAGCTTAGCCTGATCGCCTGCCCCTTCGACCGCGGTGAGAACGCCGATGCGGCCGAGGTCGGGCGCGCCCGCCAGCGCGCCGTGGATATAGGCCCCAACCGCGCCCGATTTGACTTCGAAGCGGGCCGCCCGCCGCAGCACCATGTTCTCGCCGATGGTGGCGATGAGGTGGGTGATGGCGTCTTCGACCGCCTGGCCGTCGGCGAGTTTGGCGGCCCGAACCGCTTCGACCGGGCCGGCGACATCCAGCGCCGCGTTGGCGATCTGACGCGCCAGAGCCTGGAAGGCCTCGTTGCGGGCCACGAAGTCGGTTTCCGCATTGAGCTCGATCAATGCCCCGGTCATGCCGGATCCGTGTTCGCGCAGGGCGACCGCGACCACGCCTTCGGCGGCGATGCGATCCGCTTTCTTCGCAGCCTTCGCCAGCCCCTTGGCGCGCAACCAATGCACCGCGGCTTCCAGGTCGCCGCCGGTTTCCTGCAGCGCCCGCTTGCAGTCCATCATGCCCACGCCGGATGTGTCGCGCAGCGTCTTCACCAGCGTAGCGGTGATCTCAGCCATGACCTTCAGATGCTCCTATGTATTTTTGCCGTAGCGGTCGCTTTTCGCCGCCGCGGGCAATGCTCAGGCTTCGCTCGCCGCCTCGACGGGGGTTTCCACCGCCGGCTCAGGCGCCGCCTCGGCGGCGGCGGCGTCAGGCTCGGGCTCTGCTTCAGCGACTGGCTCGGCGGAGGTTTCGGCGTCAGGCGCCGGCTCCGGTTCGGCCTTGGCCGCCTTGCTCTTCTTGGCCTTGGCCGCCGGCTTCGGAGCCTCGGCGGCCGCGCTCATCGCGGTCGCGAGCTCGGCGTCGAGCGGAATTGGCTCCGCCTCGGCGGGCGCAGGCGCTTCCACCACGCTCGCCGGCGGGGCGGGATGTTCGGCGGCGCCGATATCGACCCCCATCGCCGCCTGACCCTCAGTGAGGCCATCGAGGATCGCCTCGGCCATCAGGTCGCAATAGAGCTGCAGCGCGCGGGCGGCGTCGTCGTTGCCGGGCACCGGGAAACTGATGCCCTGCGGGTCGCTGTTGGTGTCCAGGATGGCGATCACCGGGATATTGAGCTTGCGCGCCTCCTGGATGGCGATGCCTTCCTTGTTGGTGTCGATCACGAACATCAGGTCCGGGATGCCACCCATGTCCTTGATCCCGCCCAGCGACAGCTCGAGCTTGTCCCGCTCACGGGTGAGCTGCAGAAGCTCCTTCTTGGGTCGGCCGCCGGCCTCGCCGCCGTCCAGAACCGCCTCCAGGTCCCTGAGACGGGCGATCGAGGCGGAAATGGTGCGCCAGTTGGTCAGGGTGCCCCCGAGCCAGCGGTGGTTCACGTAGTATTGCGCGCAGCGCTTGGCGGCGACGGCGATCGGCTCGGAAGCCTGACGTTTGGTGCCGACGAACAGCACCCGTCCACCGGATGCCGCCACTTCGCGCGCCTTGACCAGCGCCTGGTGCAACAGCGGCATGGTCTGCGAGAGATCGATGATGTGGATGTTGGACCGGGCGCCGAAAATGTAGCGCTCCATCCTCGGATTCCAGCGGTGGGTCTGGTGACCAAAGTGGGCGCCGGCCTCCAGCAGCTGGCGCATGGTGAAATCGGGCAGTGCCACGGATGTAAGTCCCTTCTTCCGGTTCGAGCCTCCGCGGGGCAAAGCTTCGGCGATGCCGAAGACCGGAACGGCGCCGACCGGGGATTGACCCGGTGCGAGCCGAACGCTCCGCGTGCGAGATGGCGCGCCACTTAAGGTCGCGCGGACCAAAACGCAAGCCGCCGGCTATACGTCCTCCAGCGCCGCGACGCCTGGCGCGATCTTGATCGCCCCGCGCACCGGGCCGTCGAGACGATAACGGCCGGGAAGCCGCATCTCCACTTCCCGACCGCCAGAGAAGGCGGCGACGAACGAGACTTCGCCACCGTTGGCCGATGGCTCCAGCCGCGAGCGAATGACGTCGAGCTCGGCCACCTCGGGCGATAAATGGATGCGCAGGCCAGCGGCGTGCTGCTCGATCACCTTGTCAAGCGGCCTTGCCTCGTCGCCGAAGAAACGCACCTCGCCTTCACCGGCGCGGGCCCTGACCCTGACCACTACGGCCTGGCCAGGCTCCAGCCAGTCGCGGCAGGTTCTGAGCGCCTCAGGCGGAAACAGGACTTCATATTCGCCAGTGGGATCAGACAAGGTGACGAAGGCGAACTTTCCGCCGCGCTGGGCCGAGGTCCGCTCCTGACGTCGGCGCACGACGCCAACCATGCGGAAGCCTTCAGCCCCGGCGGCGCACTGGGCCAGGGCGTCCAGGCACAACGTCACCCGATGACGGCGCAGCAGGCTGACCATGTTCTCGAGCGGGTGGCCGCTGAGGTAGAAGCCGACCGCCGCCAGTTCTTCATCGAGCAAGGCCGCCGGGTTCCAGGGCTCTGTCCTGGGCAGCCTTGGGCGGGTGGCCTCGGCAGCCTCCCCGAACAGGCTTTCCTGCGCCGAGGCTCGATCGGCGGCCATGCTCTGGGCGAAGCCGATCAGCATATCCGCCGCGGCGACGATCTGGGCCCGGTTGGCATGGATCGAATCCAGCGCCCCGGCTCTGGCCAGGCTTTCGAGGGCGCGCTTGTTGACCAGCCTGGGATCGACCCTGGCGAGAAAATCGAACACATCGACAAACCGTCCGCCGCGTTCGCGCACCTCGACGAGATGGGTCATGGCCTGCAGGCCAACGTTGCGGATGGCGCCCAGAGCGTAGCGCACCTTGCCGTCCTCCACCTCGAAGTCGGCGCCCGACTGGTTGATATCGGGTGGCAGCACCACGACGCCCTGGCGCTTGGCGTCCTGGTAGAAGACCGCCAGCTTGTCGGTGTTGGACATTTCCAGGCTCATCGAGGCGGCGAAGAACTCCACCGGCCGGTTCGCCTTCAGCCAGGCGGTCTGGTACGAAATCAGCGCGTAGGGCGCGGCGTGCGACTTGTTGAAGCCATAGCCCGCGAACTTGGCCATGCGCTCGAACATGCTCTCGGCCTCGGGACGCGGCAGGCCTCGTTCATCGGCGCCCGACAGGAACCGGGCCCGCTGCTGATCCATCTCCTCCTTCTTCTTCTTGCCCATGGCCCGACGCAGCAGGTCCGCCTCGCCGAGGGTGTAGCCAGCCAGGATCTGGGCGATGCGCATCACCTGTTCCTGATAGACAATGACCCCATAGGTTTCGGCGAGCGCATCCTCCAGGCCAGGCAGGATGTTCACCGGCCGCCTGCCCATCTTGCAGTCGACGTACTCGTCGATCGAATCCATGGGTCCGGGCCGATAGAGGGAGATCAGGGCGGTGATCTCCTCCACCGAGGAGGGATGCAGCTTGCGCAGGATATCGCGCATCCCCTGGCCTTCCATCTGGAACACGCCCACGGTGTGGCCCGATGACAGCAGCTCGTAGGTCAGCGCGTCATCGAGCGGCAGGCTGTCGATGGCTATGCTCCCGCCGCGGCGCTCGAGATAGCGCAGAGCCCGCCGGATCACGGTCAGGGTCTTGAGGCCGAGGAAATCGAATTTCACCAGACCGGCGCTCTCCACCCACTTCATGTTGAGTTGGGTCGCCGGGAACGACGAGCGGGGATCGCGGTAGAGAGGCGTCAGCTCGGTGAGTGGGCGATCGGCGATGACCACGCCGGCGGCGTGGGTCGAGGCGTTGCGATAGAGCCCTTCCAGCTGCAGCGCCACCGCGAACAGCCTGTCCACGGCCTCATCGTCCTGCCGGGCGGTTTGCAGACGGGTTTCGGTTTCCAGCGCCCGGGCGAGGGTGATCGGGTCGGCCGGATTGTTGGGGATCATTTTCGCCAGCCGGTCCACCTGACCGAGCGGGAGTTGCAGTACGCGGCCGACGTCACGCACCACCGCGCGCGCCTGGAGGGTGCCGAAGGTGATGATCTGCGCCACCCGGTCGCGCCCATAGCGCTCCTGGACGTAGGCGATCACCTCCTCGCGCCGCTCCTGGCAGAAGTCGATGTCGAAATCCGGCATGCTCACCCGTTCGGGATTGAGAAACCTCTCAAACAGCAGGCCGAAGCGCAGCGGATCGATGCCGGTGATCATCAGCGACCAGGCGACCACCGAACCGGCGCCGGAGCCGCGGCCTGGCCCGACCGGAATGTCATGGGCGACGGCCCATTTCATGAAGTCGGAAACGATCAGGAAGTAGCCGGAAAAGCCCATCGACTGAATGACGCCGATCTCGCGCTCCAGCCGTTCCCAATAGGGAGCCTCGCCGGCGGCGGGCGGCGCGGACTTCAGGCGCCGGCGCAGACCTTCGCGCGCCTGCTCGGCCAGTTCATCGGCCTCGCTCCGTCCAGCGCTGGTGGCGAAACGGGGCAGGATCGGATCACGCTTCCTGACCATGAAGGCGCAGCGCCTGGCGATTTCCAGGGTGTTGTCGCAGGCCTCCGGCAGATCGGCGAACAGCTCGCGCATCTCGCCGGGTGACTTGAAGCCGTGCTCGGGCGTGACCCGGCGGCGCTCGGCCTGGCCGATGAAGGCGCCATCGGCAATGCACAGCAGCACGTCGTGCGCCCGCCAGGCCGAGGCGGCGGCGAAGTAGACATCGTTGGTCGCGACCAGCGGCACATCGTTCTGATACGCCCAGGCCACCAGATGCGGCTCGGCGGCCGCCTCCGCCACTGTGCCGTGGCGCTGCAACTCGACGTAAAAGCGGTCGCCGAACGCCCGCCGCATCTCGGCCAGCGCGGCCGCACCCTCCCCTGTCCGTCCGGCGGCGAAAAGCGCGTCCACCGGGCCGTCCGGGCCGCCTGAAAGCAGGATCAATCCCTCGCCATGGGCGAGGATCTTCTCCCAGGCGACATGGGGCGCATCGGCCGCGTCGGTCTCAAGAAAGGCGGCGGAGGATAGCTCGCACAGGTTCCGATAGCCGGCCTCGTTCTGAGCCAGCAACGCCACGGTGGCCGTCCTCGCCCAGCGCTCGCGGGGTCCCTCGCCAATCCCGGTCACCGGCAGAGCGCAGCCGATGATCGGCTGGACGCCGACCTCCTTGGTGATGACCGAAAATTCCAGGGCGCCGAAGAGATTGGCCCGATCGGTCAACGCCACGGCGGGCATGCCCGCTTGGGCCGCCAGACGCCCGATGGCGTCCGCCTTGATCGCCCCTTCGAGCAAAGAATAGGCGGACCGAACCCGCAGATGGACAAAGCTCTGGCTGTCGATGTCCACCTGGCGCCCTCGTACCACCGCCCCGGCGAGACTCACCCCGCGAGTCGCGCCATCTCGCAGACCATCCAAACGAAACCGCTCACCGAGGCAAGAGCCAGCGAATCCATTGCGAAACGAAACATGGGACCACTCTCCTATTCCCGGTTTGTTCCGCGTTAATGTTCCCTCTTTGTTCTGTTGTCAAGCTCGGGCGGGTGAGTTCAGTGAGCTGCGTCTGCGCGCACAGGCTCAGGCGTCCGGTTTCCTCCTGGCGCGCCAGACGCCAAGAAAGCTCATGCCGATCGCCACCACGACCCCAATTGCGACGGCGAGAAGCGCCGCCGCGTTGGCGATGGCGTGATGGCTCACGGCCCTGGGTTACCTATGGCTTGCGGAACAGATAGACGAACTGGTCAGTGTGGCCGCGAATCGAAGGATCGAACACCACCGCGGTGTGCGGATCAGCTGGGTTCCTGAGCGCATCGCTTTCGCCCACGAACTTGAATCCCGCCGCCTCCACATCCTTGCGCACCACCGCCGGATCGATGCGGTGCAAGGTGTTGGTGTCGCTGGTTCCCGACCCGGCGGGGGCGACGTGGTCGATGATCATGTAGACGCCGCCCGGCTTCAAGGTCGCATACACGGCCTTGTTGATCGGCATCATCGTCGTCGCCTTTGGCCCGCCCTTGGTCAGCGGGTTGTAAAGGTCATGGTAGTTTTGCGCCGTCCAGAACACATCCACCGGACCGCCGGGGACGGAGAAATCCAGCCCCTTGGTGATCACCACGCTGACGTTGGGGTGCTTGGCGGCGAAGTCCGAGATGGTGGCCGTCTGTTTGGCCTCGAAGGCTTCGGCCGCACCGGGCACCATGGCGTAGACGTGGCCCTTGGGTCCGACGACGCCGGAGAAGATGCGGGTGAAATAGCCGCCGCCGGGAATGAAATCGATGACCCGCTCGCCCGGCTTGAGGCCGGCGAAAGCGATCATCACCGCCGGCTTGCGCGCGGCGTCACGGGCGACCTCGGCCGCCGGGCGGTCTGGATCCGCCAGCGCCTTGGCCACCACCGCGCTCGAAGCCGGCTTGGCCGCCGCTGGCGCGGCGCAGATGGCCAAGGCCGCGCTGGCGGCAAGGATAGCGATCAGTTTCATGCAGTCCTCCCATGCTAGGTGGCGTGGTTCTAGCGCAACTTTGACCCAAGCGTGAGCAATGAGTTTCACCCCCATGGGCCGTGTTCGGATGGCTCTTGCGGTTTCGGGTCCCAGGGGCCAGGGGCGTGAGCGTCCGGCGGAGCCGGCGGCGCTCTCTCGATCACGCTCGCGCCACCGTAGCGCTGCAGGGCGGCGATGCGTTTTTCCACCGGCGGGTGGGTGGCGAAGAGGCCGAAGACGCCATCATCGTCCTCTTCCAGGAACATCGCCCGCATCGATTGCGGGGCGTCGAGGTGGGTGTGGCCGGCGACCTTCTGCAGGGCGCTGATCATGGCGTCCGGATTCTTGGTCAGCTCCACCGATCCGGCGTCGGCGACGAACTCGCGGGTTCTCGAAATCGCCATCCTGATCAGGATCGCCAGCAGATAGCCGATCGCGGCGGTGACGATCGCCACCAGCCAGAAGACGCCGAAATTGCCGCGGCCCCGTCCGCGCGGCGCAAAGAAGATCGACCGCGCCAAGATCTGGCAAAGCAGGGTGATGATGCCGGCGAAGATCGCCGCGATGACCATGGTGCGCACGTCGCGATTGATGATGTGGGTCAGCTCGTGTCCCAGCACCGCTTCGAGCTCGTCCTGGTCCAACCGATCCAGGAGACCGCGGGTGACGGTGACCGAAAACCGGCCCTCGTGCAGGCCGCTGGCGAAGGCGTTGAGCGCGTCGGTCTCGATCAGCCGCAGGGTGGGGGTCTTGAGGCCGCGCGAGATCGCGAGGTTTTCCAGCAGATTGTAGAGTTGCGGCGCCTCCGCCCGCTCCACCGGCCGGGCCCCGGTGGCGAAATCGATGATCGACTGGTGAAAGAAATAGGCGATGACGAACCACACGCCGGCGACGATGATCGCCAGCGGCGCGGCGCCGATCATCAGGCCGGCGGCCTCACCCGCCGCCCCGCCGGACGTCGGATCGGGCGGCGGCAGATATCCGGCCCCGATCATCCCCAGGGTGAGGACGAACACCATCGCCAGCAACAGCAGCGGGAACAGCGCCAGCAGGATCAGCGAGCGCAGATTGTTGTTCCAGATGTAGGTCTGGAGACCGACGGCCCCCATGCCGGGAATCCTCTAGAATTTGACCTGTGGGGGCGCCGAGGCGGCGGCCGCGCGGTCCGGTCCAAGATCGAAGAAGTCGCGCGGCGCAAAGCCGAGAGGCGCGGCGAACAGGACCGCCGGGAAGGTCTGGATCTGAGCGTTGAACTCGGCCACCGCGTTGTTGAAGAACCGCCGGGCGGCGGCGATCTTGTTCTCGATATCGGTGAGCTCGCCCTGCAACTGAAGGAAGTTCTGGTTCGCCTTCAGGTCGGGATAGGCTTCGGCCACCGCGATCAGCTTGCCAAGGGCGCCGGTGAGCGCGTTCTCGGCCTGGACCCGGTCCTGGACCGTGGGCGCGGAGGCGGCGGCATTGCGCGCGGCGGTCACCTCGTCCAGCGTGCCCCGCTCATGGGCGGCGTAGCCCTTCACGGTCTCCACCAGGTTGGGCACCAGGTCCTGGCGCTGTTTCAGCTGCACGTCGATGTCGGCGAAGGCGCTGTTGGCGTTCTGCCTCAGGCCCACGAGGCGATTGTAGGTCCCCACGGCCATGACCACGAGCAGCACGACGATGATCAGAATGATGATCGGGAAGATCATTCGGGAAACCCTTTTCGCCCTCTTCGCCACGTAGATAGGCGGAGAGGCCCGCGCGCGCCAATTAAGCTTGCGTCACGGGCGGAAACGGCGCGAGGCCGGGAAGCCGCGCGGCGTCAGCCGACCGGCGCTGGCGCGCCTGCCACGCCATTGTTCCCAATCCGGCCAGACGCGGGTGCGGCCGGCTGCATCCAGCCAGGTGATGCCGGACGGCGCTTCGAAAGCCTGGGCGTCACTCAGGCCGCCCTGGCGGTAAGTCTGCAATTTCACGCCCTTGCCGCGTGGCATCTCCGGCAGCTCGTCGATGGGAAAGACGAGCGCCTTGCCGTTATCGCCGACCACCGCCAGCATGTCGCCGCTCACCTCCAGGCAGGCAGCCGCGGCGCCGGCGCCGACATTCAGCACTTGCTTGCCGGCCTTGCGCGAGGCCACCGCCTCGTCCTCCGGCAGGATGAAGCCATAGCCGGCTTTCGAGATCACCAACCGGCGCGCGCCCGGGCGGTGCACGAACATGGCCAGGATCGCCACCTTGTCGTCGAAGTCGAGCATCAGGCGCAGCGGCTCGCCATGGCCTCGCGCCGAAGGCAGGCGGTCGCAAGCGAGGGTGAAGAAACGACCGTCCGAAGCGAAGGCCAGTAATCGGTCGGTGGTCTCGGCGGCGATCAGGAAGGCCAGCTTGTCGCCCTCCTTGAAGGTCAGGCTGGCGGCATCGTCGATGCGGCCGCGGGCGGCGCGAATCCAGCCCCGCTCGGAAACGATGACGGTGATCGGCTCGCGCGTCACCCTGGCCTCGAGCGCCGCGGCGGGATCGATCGCCGGCGGGGATTCGAACGTCGAACGCCGCGCGCCGACGGCGGTCGCTGGACCGAGGATTTTGCGGACCCCGCGCAGCCCCACGGCCACCAGCTTCCACTGCTCGTCCTCTGAGGCGAGAAGGCCGATAATGCCGTCGCGCTCCTGCGAGAGCCCGTCATGTTCGCGCGTGAGCTCCATCTCCTCGAGACGGGCGAGTTGGCGCAGCCGGGTGTTGAGGATCGCCTCGGCCTGGATGTCGGAAATCTCGAACCGCTCGATGAGGCGCAGCTTCGGCTCCTCTTCATGGCGCACGATGCGGATCACCTCATCCAGATCCAGGAAGACGATCAGCAGGCCATCGAGCACGTGCAGCCGCTGTTCGATCTTCGCCAGGCGGAACCGGGCGCGGCGGGCGAGCACTTCGCGGCGGTGATCCAGGAAGGCGCGCAGGCAGACCTTGAGACCCATCACCTGGGGTGCGCCCCGCGCGTCGAGGACATTGATGTTGATCGGGAACCGGGTCTCGAGATCGGATAGCCGAAACAGGCTCTCCATCAGCACTTCGGGTTCGACGCTCCGCGACCGCGGTTCCAGGATCAGGCGCAGGTCCTCGGCCGACTCGTCGCGGATGTCGGCCAGCAGCGGCGCCTTCTTGGCTTCGATGAGCCCGGCAAGCTGCTCGACCAGGTCAGCCTTCTTCACCTGATAGGGAATTTCGGTGACCACCACTCGCCAGACGCCGCGGCCGAGATCTTCCCGGGTCCAGCGGGCGCGGACGCGGGCGCCGCCGCGGCCGCTTTCATAGGCGTCCAGCAACGCCCCAAGCGGCTCGACGATCACCCCGCCGGTGGGAAAGTCCGGCCCCGGCGCCCTGGCCATCAGATCGGCGGTCGACGCGCCTGGGCGCTCGAGAAGCAGAAGGCAGGCGTCGATCAGCTCGGCGGCGTTGTGTGGCGGAATGGAGGTGGCCATGCCCACCGCGATGCCCGATGAACCGTTGGCGAGCAGGTTCGGAAATCCGGCCGGCAGCACCACCGGCTCCTCGTCCTCGCCATCGTAGGTGGCGCGAAAGTCGACCGCGTCCTCGTCGATGCCGTCCAGCAGCAGTTGCGCCGCCTCGGTGAGGCGACACTCGGTGTAGCGCATCGCCGCGGCGTTATCGCCATCGATGTTGCCGAAATTGCCTTGGCCGTCGATCAGTGGGTAGCGCTGGGCGAAACCCTGCGCCAGACGCACCAGGGCGTCATAGACGGCGACGTCGCCATGAGGATGGAATTTGCCGATGACATCGCCGACCACGCGGGCCGACTTCTTGGCCGAGGAGTCGGGATCCAGGCGCAGTTGGCGCATGGCGTAGAGCAGGCGCCGATGCACCGGCTTCAGGCCATCGCGTACGTCGGGCAGCGCCCGCTGGGTTATCGTCGAGAGGGCATAGGCGAGATAACGCTTCGACAGGGCCTCGCCGAGCGGCTCGTCGATGATGCGACCGCCCTCTTCGTGAGGCGGCGGCGCGGGCGTATCCATGCGACCGTTTGATGCGAGTCAGGGGGCCAAGTCCAGCGCCACCGTCTACAGCCGGCCTTGATCGGCCAGGCGCTCCAAAAGCCGGTCCCTGGCCGCCGGCAGGGGTCGGCCCAGCGGCGCGAACACGCAGGTCTCGAGGAAATGCCCGGTGAGGGCCAGGCCCGCGCCGACATCGCCGGCGCTGAGGCTGTGTTGCGCCGACAACAGAAACGGCGGCAAGGCCAGCAGCCGTTCGCGGTACGGCTCTCCGGCGGCGGCGCTCACCGCCCGCCCGGTACGGGGCGAAACGAACGCCAGATCATCGCTCTGGCCGCTCACCGCGCACCGCGAAAGATCGAGGCCGAAGCCGAGTTCGCCCAGCAAGCCGGCTTCGAAGCGGACCAGCACCGGCGGCCAGATGGCGACGTCGGCGAGCGCGCCCATCAGGCTCTCGAAAGCCAAGTAAAGCCCCGGGTGCGGCTCCCTTTCCGGCAGGGCCGCGGCGACGACCGCGGCCGAAGCGGCCAACCCGGCCAGAGCCAGCGGATCGTCGAACAATGCCGCCGGGCCCTCACCCAGGGCCTCGATGCGCGCCGATCCCAGTTGATCGGCGGTGCGCGCGCGATAGCTGAACGCCACCGGCGCGCCGGTCTGCAGCGCTGGTTTCAGACGCCGCGAAGCGCCACCGGCCACATGCGCCGCCCACTTGCCATGCTCGGCGGTCAGAACTTCGACGATGGCCCCGGTTTCGCCGTGGACGCGGGCGGCGAGCACGAACGCCGTGTCCTCGAACTCCATCAGGGCGCCGCGGGGCTAGGCATCGAAGTCGAGGCCCACTTCGCCATAGAAGCGGCGGTCCTCGGACCACCGCTCGTCGACCTTGACGTGCAGAAACAGGTGCACCGGACAGCCCAGCAGGTCGGCCAGTTCCAGCCTCGCCGCCTGGCCAATCGCCTTGAGGGTTGCGCCGCCGCGGCCAAGAGCGATCGCGCGCTGGCTGTCTCGCTCGACGTAGAGAGTCTGCTCGATGCGGACCGAGCCGTCGGCCCGTTCGTCGAAAGCGGTGGTTTCCACGGCCGCGCTGTAGGGCAGTTCCTGATGCAACCGGTCGTAGAGCTTTTCGCGGGTGATCTCGGCCGCCAGCAGGCGCGCGGGCAGATCGGCGCTCTGATCGGCTGGATAGAGCCAAGGCCCCTCCGGCATCGCCTCGGCGATCGCCCGCTTCAGATCCTCGACCCCGGCGCCATTCAAGGCTGAGATCATGAACACCGCCGCATGGAGGCTGGCGTCAAACAGCCGCTCGGTGATCCCGAGCAGCGCGTCCTTGCGCAGCCGATCGACCTTGTTGAGAACCAGCAGCGCCGTGCGGGCGTTGGCGCGCAGGCCCTGGGCGATCGCCGACGAGTCGACCACCGCGAGACGGTCCGCCGCCTGCGCCTTGCCGCTCTCGACGCGCCCGTGAGCCTCGGCGTCAATGATGTGGACGATGGCGTCCGCCCCCTCGGCCCCGCCCCAGGCGGCGCGCACCATCGCCCGATCGAGGCGTCGCCGGGGGCGGAAAATGCCCGGGGTATCCACCAGCACCATCTGCGTCTCGTCCTGAATGGCCAGGCCGCGCACCGGGAACCGGGTGGTCTGCACCTTGCGGCTGACGATCGAGACCTTGGAGCCCACCAGGCGGTTGACCAGGGTCGACTTGCCGGCGTTGGGCGCGCCGATGACGGCGACAAAACCGGCCCGGGTCACGAGGCGCTCCTCACCCGTCGCAGCAGAGCCAGGGCCGCGGCCTTTTCGGCGGCGCGCACGGAGCCGGCGCAGGCGACTTCCGGGGTGATCTCGCCCACCCGCGCCTCGAGGGTGAACTCCGGCTGATGATCAGGTCCCGTCCGCGACAGCAGGCGATAGGCCGGCGCTGGAAACTTCTTGGCCGCCGCCCATTCCTGCAACGCCGACTTGGGATCGACCTCGGCCGGATCGTGGCGCGCGGCGATGAGCGGCGCCCACAGGTGCAGGACGGCGCGCCGCGCCGCCTCGAACCCGGCTTCGAGATAGACCGCGGCGATGAGAGCCTCGCAGGCGTCGGCGAGAATCGCCGGCTGGGCGCGCGCGCCGCGCTTGGTCTCACCATGCGGAAGCCGCAGCGCCGCGCCGACGCCAAGCTTCCCGGCCACGGCGGCGCAGGTTTCGCCGCTGACCAGGGTGTGCAGGCGCTTGGAAAGGCTGCCCACGCTCGCGCCCGGCTCCAGTTCGCTCAGCGCCTCGGCGATCACCAGTCCAAGGACCCGGTCGCCAAGGAACTCGAGCCGCTCATTGTCGGCGGGCTTGGCCGCGCCGGCGCCGACGCTGGCGTGGGTCAGGGCCTGCTCCAGCAAACCCCGATCGGCGAAGACGTGTCCGAGCCTGGCCTCCAACGCGGATTTGGCCTGTTCGCGCCGATTCATCGGCAGAACGCTCAATGAATCCAGTGCACGAACCGGTTCCAGCGCAGGTCGAGCCAGGTCCACGGCTTGAAGATCGAGGCGTCCTCCTGCCACGACAGCATGACGATCTGCGCCTTTCCGACCAGATTGTCTTCGGGAACGAAGCCAACGCCAGCCTCATCGCCCAGCTGGCTGTCGGTGGCGCTGTCCCAGCCGCACCCGCCAAGCTTGGGATCGTCGGGCGCAAGGCCCGGATCGAAACGGCTGTCGGCGGAGTTTTCGCGGTTGTCGCCCATCATGAAATAGCAATGCGGCGGCACATGGTAGACGGCGGTGTTGTCGGCCGGCTCGCCGCCACCGTGCGATTGGATGAGATAGGACCGCCCCTCCGGATTGGTCTCGCGCATCAGCATCGCGGTCTCTGGCCGACCTCGGTCCTCGGTCTCGATCCTCTTCACCGGCGTCTGCGGCAACGGCTTGCCATTGATGACCAAGATACCGCTCTTCACCTGCAGCGTGTCGCCAGGCAGGCCCACCAGGCGCTTGATGTAGTCGGTGTGACCGTCCCTGGGCAGTTTGAAGACGACCACGTCACCGCGGTGAGGCGCCCGGAACAGCACCCTGCCTTTGAACAGGGGTGGGCTGAACAGGATCGAGTGGCGGCTGTAGCCGTAAGACCACTTGGAGACGATGATGTAGTCGCCCTGATAGAGGTTGGGCTCTTCGGACGCCGAGGGGATGGTGTAGGGCTGGAACAGCAGAGTGCGGATGATGAAGGCGATCAGCAGCGCCCAGAAGATCGTCTTGGCGATCTCCACCGCCTCTTCGGCCGGGCCCTGGGGCTTCGTCTTGGCGGCGGGTGGCGAACGGTTCATGGCTCTCGTGGCTGGCGATCGGTAAGCGAGCGGCGGTGCTAGACTGCCGAGGGCGTCAGGGCAACAGGGCCTGGCGCGACGCCGGGCGTGGCCTCGATGATCACCACCGCCTGAGCGTAAGGATGCTCGTCCGAAAGGCTGAGATGCAGATTGGCCACGTGGCCCGGCGGGATCAGCTCGGCCAGGCGCAGCGCCGCCCCGCCGGTCAGCACCAGGGTCGGCTGGCCAGAGCGCGCATTTACCACCCCCATATCCTTCCAGAACACGCCGCGGCGCATGCCCGTCCCCAGCGCCTTGGCGCAGGCTTCCTTGGCGGCGAAGCGCTTGGCGTAACTGCCGATCCGTCCCGCCCGCCGCTCTGAACGCTGTTTCTCGATCTCGGTGAAGATGCGGCCGATGAAGCGGTCGCCAAAACGCTGCAGAGCTCCCTCGATGCGGCGAATGTCGGTCAGATCGGAGCCGAAGCCGACGATCACGCCACCGCCTCGCGGGCGCGCCTGGTCTTGTCCATCAACAGGCGCATGCGCCGTATCGTCGGCCCCAACCCGGCGAAAATCGCTTCGCCGATCAGGAAGTGGCCGATGTTGAGTTCGACGATCTGGGGGATGGCGGCGATCGGCGCGACCGTCTCGTAATCGAGACCGTGGCCGGCGTGGACCTCGAGACCCAGGCCATCGGCGCGCGCGGCCGCCTCGTTGAGCTCGCCGAGCAGGCGCTCGCTCGTCGGCGAGCGCTCGCGCACCGCCTGGCACCAGGCGCCGGTGTGCAATTCGACCACCTGAGCCCCCACCGAACGGGCGGCCTCAATCTGGCGCGCCTTGGGCTCCACGAACAGAGACACGCGGATGCCGGCGTCCCTCAGGCTGGCCACCACCGGCGCGATCCGGTTGTGGGCGCCGGCCACGTCCAGGCCGCCCTCGGTGGTCACCTCCTCGCGCCGCTCGGGCACCAGGCAGGCGGCGTGCGGCAAGTGGGCGAGGGCGATGGCCTGCATCTCCTGGGTGGCCGCCATCTCCAGATTGAGCGGCCGGCCGCGCCGCTTGCACAGTCCCGCCAGGGCGTCGATGTCGGCGTCCGAGATATGCCGGCGATCCTCGCGCAGGTGGGCGGTGATGCCATCGGCGCCGGCCTGCATGGCCACCTCGGCGGCTCGGGCCGGGTCGGGATAGGCCTCGCCGCGCGCGTTGCGGATCGTCGCCACGTGGTCGATGTTGACCCCGAGCCTGAGGCTGCTCATGCGCGCAGCCTCCGACTGCCTGGCTCCTCCGCCGGCAGGGCGGCGAGTTCGGGCGGCAGGGCGTCGGCCGGCCACGCCGGAACGTCAAGTCTTGCCAGAGCGACCATGGGCGCGCCGGGATCGGCCCGGCCACCGGAACGGTCGACGATGCAGGCGGCGCAAACCACCTCTCCCCCAGCGGCCCGCACGGCTTGCACGCATTCGCGCGAGGAAAGGCCGGTGGAGACGATGTCCTCGACCACCGCCACCCGCGCGCCGGGCTCGAGGCTGAAGCCGCGACGGAAGCGCAGGACGCCCGCCTCACGCTCGACGTAGATCGAGGCGACGCCGAGATGGCGCGCCGTCTCGTAACCGGGGATGATGCCGCCGACGGCCGGTGAGACGCAGACATCGATCCGGCCCAGCTTAAGGATCTCCGCCGCCAGCGCCCGGCACAGCCGCTCGCAGCGCTCGGGGTGCATGAACACCAGGTTTTTCTGCAGAAACACGCCGGTGTGCAGTCCCGAGGACATGATGAAATGGCCCTCTCTCAGGGCCTCCGCCTGGCGGAATTCGTCCAGCACCTCATCGTTGGTCATAGCCCCCAAATAACCTAGACCCGGTCGCCATGAAACCGGTGGTCCTACGCACCGCGCGCCTTGAGCTCAGGCCGTTCGAGCGCGGCGACGTGATGCGCTTTTTCGCCATCCAACAGGACTGGGAGGTGACTCGCATGCTGCGCATGGCCCCGTTTCCGCCGGAACTGGCGCAGATGGCGGCCTTCGTCGATCGCGCCGGCGCTGAATGGCGAGCGGGGACGGCGTACCGGTTCGCGATCGTCGAGCGCGACGAATCTATCGGCTGTGCGGATGTCGACGACATAGAAAGCGGCTGCGGCGTCATTGGCTACTGGCTCAGGCGGGCGTCCTGGGGACAAGGACTGGCCAGCGAGGCCGCCGCGGCGGTGGGCGCTTTCGCTTTCAAAACGCTCGGACTGACGCGCTTGAGGTCGGGCCATGCGGCCGACAATCCGGCCTCCGGAAAGGTTCTGACAAAGCTCGGCTTCGCCGTGGTGGGCGAGCAATCCCTGTGGTCGCGAGCGCGCGGGACGACGATCCGCCAGATTCTCTACCAGAGGGAGCGGCCGCTCAGCCCTGCGCCCGCTCGACGGTCTCCACGCTCGGGCATGCCCTGAGGGCGGCGGCGATATGGGTCAGGTGCCTGGCGTCCTTGACCTCGACGTCGAAGTCGACATCGAAAAAATCGGAATGTCGGCGCTGCATGTTGATGCTGATGATGTTGCCGCCGGCCTCGCCGATGATGGTGCAGATCTGGCCCATCACTCCTGGCGCATCGCGCACCGTGGCCGCCAGGCGCGCATCCGAAAGCGTGTTACGCTCCGCTTCAGGGGTCCACTGAAGATCGCGCCAGAGGTCCTCCTTGTCCTCGAACGCAGCCAGCATCGAGCAATCGATGGTGTGCACCGCCAGCCCTTTGTCCTTCTCGACGATGCCGACGATGCGATCGCCCGGCATCGGATTGCAGCAGGGCGAAAAATGCAGGGCCACGCCGGCTGTCAGGCCACCGCCCTGGACGTAGAAGCGCGCCGCCTGACCATCCTCGATCCGGCGGCGGCCCGACGCGGCGGCGCGTTCGGTATCCTTCAGGCCCGGAAAGACCGTTTCCAGCACCTGAGTGGGGCTGACCCGGCCGCGGCCCACTGCCGCCGCCAGCTCGGCCTCGTTGGCGGCGGCGAAGCGATCCAGGGCCGGGCGCAGGGAAACCTCGGCCAGCGCCTTGCCGGCGCGGGCGAAGGTCTGCTCCAGGGTGGTGCGGCCGAGCCGTTGGAATTCCTCTTTCTCGGTCTGGCGGATCAGACGGCGAATGGCCGACCGCGCCCGACCGCTGACGGTCAGGCCCCGCCAGTCGGGGGCCGCGACCGGCCTCGAGCCGCGAACGACTTCGACCACATCGCCATTCTGAAGCGCGGTGCGCAGGGGACGGAGTTCGCCGTTGACCTTCACGCCGATGCAGGTGTCGCCGACGTCGCTGTGCACGGCGTAAGCGAAATCGAGAGGCATCGCCCCCGATGGCAGGCTGATCAATTTCCCCTTCGGCGTGAACACGAACACCTGGTCGAGGAACATCTCCATCCGGGCATGTTCGAGCAGATCCTCGGCGTCGCCTCCCTGATCGAGCACCTGGACCAGCTGGCGCAGGTTATCGAGCGGATCGGCGCCGCCCTCGGCGGCCGCGGCTTCGGCATCGAAACCATAGGTCTCGTTCTTGTAGCGCCAGTGGGCGGCCACGCCTTGTTCCGCCACCCGGTCCATCGCCTCGGTGCGTATCTGCAGTTCGATGCGCGCGGCCCGTGGCCCGACGATGGTGGTGTGGATGGAGCGATAGTTATTGCGCTTGGGAGTGGAGATGAAATCCTTGAACCGGTCCGGGACCATCGACCAGGCGCGGTGGATCACGCCCAAACCGCGATAGCAATCGATCTCCGTCTCGACGATCACACGAAACGCGTAGATGTCGGAAAGTTGAGCAAATCCAAGCGATTTTCTCTGTAACTTGCGCCATATTGAGAATGGCGTCTTCTCGCGGCCGACGACTCTGGCGGGAACGCCTGCGTCCTTCAGCTTCTTGACGATCTCCTCGCTGACCAGAGCCACCGACTTGCCTTGCCGGGCGCGAAGTTCGTCGAGGCGGCGGATGATGGCGTCCCTGGCGACCGGATTGAGATGGGTGAACGCCAGCTCCTCGAGCTCGGAGCAGATCCGGTGGCAACCGATCGAGCGCGCCAAGGGCGCGTAGATGTCCAGCGTCTCGCGGGCGATGCGCTCGCGCTTGGCGGCGTTGGTGATGAAATGCAGGGTGCGCATGTTGTGCAGGCGGTCAGCCAGCTTGACCAGCAGCACCCGCACGTCCTTGGAGACCGCCAGAATGAATTTGCGCAGGTTCTCGGCCTGCCGCTTGTGGTCCGCCGAGGCCTCGAGACGAGAGAGCTTGGTGACCCCCTCGACCAACTCGCCAATCTCCGCCCCGAACAGCCGGTCGATATCCGCCCGCTGGGATTCGGTGTCTTCGATGATGTCGTGCAGAAGCGCGGTGACGATGGTCGCGGTATCCAGCCGATAGTCGGTGAGGATGCCGGCCACCTCGATCGGATGGGCGAAGTAGGGATCGCCGGAGGCGCGGGTCTGGGAGCCGTGCATGCGCATGGCGTAGACGTAGGCGCGATTGAGCAGCGCCTCGTCGGCGCTCGGATCATAGGCCCTGACGCGGTCGATCAGTTCATACTGGCGTAGGAATTTGCGCGGCTCGCCCTTGGCCGATTTAGGCGAGGCTGAAGGGGCGAGCAGCGCCGCCTGGGGAGGAAGAGTCTCTGTGTGCTCGAGACTCAGTAGCGTTCCTCCTGGCCTCCGTCACGATCGCTCTGAAGCGCCCGCACCAGTTCTTGTTCGCTCATCCGCGAATGCGTCGGATCGGTCAGCAAGGCCAGGGTTTCGGCCTCTTCCTCAGCCTCGGAATGCTCGTCCACCCGCTGCAGGCTGGTGATCAACGATTCGCGAAGCTCTTCGGGATTGACGACATCGTCGGCGATCTCGCGCAGGGCGACCACCGGGTTCTTGTCGTTGTCGCGATCGATCATCAGCGGGCCGCCGGCGGCGATCGCCCGCGCGCGGTTGGCGGCGAGCAGGATCAGGTTGAAGCGGTTGGGGACGCGGGTGACGCAGTCTTCGACGGTGACGCGGGCCATGAGTTCTCGCGGAATGTGGGAAGGTCGCTCCTAGATAGCGTTCGGAGGGCTTTTGTGCAACGCCGCATGCTCTACCGGATCGGTTCGGCGTCACGCCCGACCCTGGCGTGGTCGGCGAGTTCGCGGGCGGTGATCCCGGAAACCGGGTGGCGCCAAGCGGGCGCGATTTCGGCCAGCGGCCCCATCACGAAACGGCGCTCGGCGGCTCGCGGATGCGGAAGGACGAGCCCATCCTGGGTGGTCACCATCCGTCCGCAGGCGATGAGATCGAGATCGAGCGTGCGCGAGGCGTTCGGAGACCCGCCTAGCCGGCGACCGAAGGCGCGCTCGATGGTCTTCAACAGCGCCAGAAGCTCCGTTGGCGGGCCGCCCCAGCGGACCAGGGCCACGCCGTTGACGTAGGCCGGCTCCGAGGCGTCCGGCCACGCTTTCGATCGCCACCAGGACGAGCGGGCCAGAATGTCCACGCCGCTGGCGGCGATCCGCGCCATCCCCGCCTCGAGCAGAACCTCGCTTGACGCGTAGGCCCCAGCCAGGTTTGAGCCCAACGCCACCACCGTCAGATCGCCCAGGGCCTCAGCCATGACCCAGCCTTCGCCTGAGCCGCCCAGCGATTGTCCGATCTGTCCGCGGCTGGTCGCCTACCGAAACGTCAACCGCGCCGCCCACCCCGACTGGTTCAACGGCCCGGCGCCCTCGTTCGGCGATCCCGCCGCGCGCCTGCTGGTGGTTGGCCTTGCGCCCGGCCGCGCTGGGGCCAATCGGACTGGCCGGCCCTTCACCGGCGATTTCGCCGGCGTGCTCCTCTACGAGACGCTGATCGAAACCGGTTTCGCCATCGGGCGCTATGGCGCCAGCCCCGAGGACGGTCTGAAGCTGATTGACTGCATGATCACCAACGCGGTCCGCTGCGCGCCGCCTGGCAACAAGCCGACCACTGCCGAAGAGACCGCCTGTCGGCCGTTCCTGGCCGCGAGGATCGCCGCCCTGCCGCGTCTGCGGGTGATCCTCGCGCTGGGCGAGGTGGCCAGGCGCAACGTGGTCCGATCGCTCGGCCAGCGCCCGCCGCCAGCAGGCGGTCATGGGGCTGAGTTCGATCTCGGCCGCCACCGGCTGATCGCCAGCTATCATTGCTCGCGCCTCAACACCAACACCGGCCGGCTGACGCGGGAGATGTTTCGCGCCGTGTTCGCGCGCGCCCGTCAGCTGCTTGCCGAGACGCCATAGTAGCTCTCGTACCAGCGGCAGAAGGCGGCGACCCCGTCCTTCACGCTGGTCGATGGCCGATAGCCGGTGAGCTCGGCCAGCAGCGCGCAGTCGGCGAACGTGCGTTCGACATCGCCCGGCTGCATGGGCAGCAACCGCAGGCGCGCTTTGCGGCCCAAACAGCGCTCGATTTCACCAATGAAGTCCATCAGCCCGACCGGCTCGCCCCGGCCGATGTTGACCACCCGCCAGGGCGCCGCCGGACTGGCGCCAAGACCACCTGGGATCGGCGGCGCATCCGCCAGGCGGCGCACCGCCTCGACGAGATCGTCGATGAAGGTGAAGTCACGGGCCATCCGGCCGTGATTGAACACCTCGATCGGCTCGTCGCGGAGCATCGACCGCACGAACTTGTAGAGCGCCATGTCTGGGCGACCCCACGGACCGTAGACGGTGAAGAACCGGAACATCGTGGTCGGCAGATTCCACAGATGGCTGTAGCTGTGGGCCATCGTTTCGGTGGCGGCTTTGGTGGCTGCATAGAGCGACAGGGGAAAGGCCGTCCGATCGTCTTCCTTGAAAGGGATGGTCGGATTGGCGCCGTATACCGAGCTGGTCGAGGCAGCGAGCAGATGCCCGACACCGACCACCCTGGCCGCCTCCAGCAGGTTGAAGGTCCCGACGAGATTGGCGTCTGCGTAGGCCCTTGGGTTCTCGACGCTGTACCGCACGCCCGCCTGGGCGGCGAGATGAAGCATCAGGTCGGGTCGAGCCTCGGCAGTCAGCGTCATCAGAGCGTCGGCGTCCTCGAGCATCAGTTCGTGGCCGGAGAAGCGCTCGCAGGCCTGCAGCAGCGCGTGCCGCGCCCGCTTGAGGTCGACATCATAGTAGGGCGTGAAACCATCGACGCCGAACACCCGCCAACCCTCGTCGAGGAATCGCTTGGCCAGGTGAAAGCCGATGAAGCCGGCGCTGCCGGTGATGAGGACCCGCTTCATCGCGTCATCGCCCCCGGGCCGCCATCCACGACTGGAACATCAGCACCGACCATAGCCGCTGGCCAACGCCGCTGTCGCCGCCCTCGAGCCGGCGCCACGCGCCAGCCACCATGGCCGCATCGAGCAGGCCTTGCCGGCGGAGCCGCTCCGGGTGGATCAGCTCCAGCGCCCAATCCCGGAGACCACCGGTCAGCCAGGCGTGCAGCGGAACGGTGAAGCCTACCTTCGGCCGTTCGGTCAGCGCCGGGGGGACGTAGCGGGCGAGCACCTTGCGGAGCAGCCACTTGGTCGCCCCCTGGCGGACCTTCATCGCCGCTGGGACCCGCCAGGCGAGCGCGACGACGTCCACATCCAGCAGCGGAACCCTGGTCTCCAGGCCGTGGGCCATGGCTGCGCGATCGACCTTGGTGAGAATATCGCCGGGCAGATAGTCCACCGCGTCGCGCCACATCATCGGCTCCAGGTCATTATCGAAGTCCGGACTCTCCGGTCGCCAGTCGGGGGCGCGCGCATGCTCACGGCCGAGGAGCCGATGGGCGTTGGGCCAAAGGCTCATGGTCGCCTCGAACAGCGCCGTCCGGTCCCTGGCCTGCAGCCACTCCCCCGCCCGCCGCACGTTCGGCGAGAGTGATCCTCGCGAGGCGTAGGCCTGCGCCACCGGGACCAGCCAGCCCATCGTCCGATCGATGATGCCGAGCGGCAGCGCCGCCAGCGCCCTCCCAGCCAGGCGCCGACCGGGCGCCCGGCCCACGGCGCGCCACAGGCGCTCGACCCCGGGGTAGCGCACGTAACCGCCGAACATCTCATCACCGCCGTCACCGCTCAAAGCGACGGTCACGTCGGCGCGCGCCAGGCGACTGATCAGGAACGCCGGTATCTGCGAGGAATCGGCGAACGGCTCATCGTAGGCGGCGCCCAACGCGGGGGCGATCGCCTGGGCGTCAGCGATGGTGACGATGTGCTCGGTGTGGCTTGTCCCCAGGTGGCGGGCGACCGCGGCAGCCTGTTCGGCCTCGTTGAACGCGGGCGCATCGAACCCGAGGGTGAAACTCTGCACCGGGCGGGTCGAAAGCGTCTGCATGATCGCGGTGACGAGCGAGGAGTCGACGCCGCCGGAGAGAAACACACCCAGCGGAACATCGGCGATCATCTGGCGCTCGACCGCCGATCTCAGGGCGCCGTCGATGGCGTCAGCCGCCTCGTCCTGGTGGCGGAAGCGGTGGTGGGCGGCGGTGGAGACGGTTTCGCCCAGGCGCCAATAGGGTGATGACACCTCGGCCTCACCCGAACGCCACCTCAACTGATGGCCAGGCGCCAGCTTCCGTACGGCGGCGTAGATGCTGAGCGGGGCCGGCACGTAGCCATAGCGAAAGAAGGCTTCCAAAGCGGCCGGATCCAGATCGGTCGACAGGCCCGGGCTGGTTTCCAGCGCCGTCAATTCCGAGGCGAAGGCGATGCCGCCACCCGAGCGACAGTAGTAGAGCGGCTTTTCCCCCATCCGGTCGCGCGCCAGGTGAAGGGTGCGGGTGTGGCGATCCCAGAGCCCGAAGGCGAACATGCCTTTGGCCCGGGCCAGGGCCGCCTCGAGCCCAAGCCTGGCGATCGCTTCCAGAAAGACTTCGCAGTCGGAATGGCCGCGCCAGGCGATCGGACCGCTGGCTTCCAACTCGGCGCGCAGCTCCCGATAGTTGTAGATTTCGCCGTTCATGGTGATCGCATAGCGCCCGCAGGCGGAGACCATCGGCTGGTGGCCGGCCGGCGAGAGGTCGATGATCGCCAGCCGCCGCTGGCCCAGGCAGGCGCCGTCATCCCACCACAGGCCCTCGTCATCGGGACCTCGGTGAGCGATCCGGCCGAGCATCGCGCGCACAGTGTCGGTGGCGGCCTGTTCAGGAAGCCCGATCAGACCGGCTATGCCGCACATGGACCGGCGCCCTTAGCGGCAGCGGCTCTCCCAATGCTGATGCACCATCACCTGCTGGCAGAGGCGAGCGTGGCGGTGGATCGCGGCCGGCGGGTGAAGGCGGCCGTGGTGGTGATGGTGACGGCCCTTGGGCGTGGCCGCGATGGCGCGATGGTGGCGCCGGTGATGTCGGCCGAGGGTCGCTGGCGAAGTGGTCGATCGCGGGTGATGCCGCCGATGATGGTGGCGATGGGCCGCCGGGGCGGCGGCCGCCTGGGCATGATGGTGGTGGCGTCGGTGGTGATGGCCTGGCGGAGCGGCGGCCGTCTCAGCCTGTTGGTGAGGGTGGTGGTGATGCACGCGCGCCAAAGCTGGCGGCGCCAACAGCATCGCCAAGGCGGCCGCGACCGCGGCGAGAAGCGACATCCTGGCAAGCTGATTCATCGTCTGGTCCGTATGCTGTCAACTGATCGCCGAGCCGCCGATTCGCTCGTGCAGGGCCTTCAATACCGTGGGGGCGAGGTCCGGCAAATCCTCGCTGATCAGGCCTGGTCCGAAGGTGCGCGCACACTCGGCGTGGATCCACACCGCCGCGCAGGCGGCGGCGAAGCTGTCCATTCCCTGAGCGATCAGGCCGCCGATGAAGCCGGCCAGCACATCGCCCGAGCCGGCGGTGGCCAGCCACGGCGAGCCGTTGAGATTGACCGCCACGCGACCGTCGGGCGCGCCGATCACCGTATCGGGGCCCTTGAGCAGGACCACGGCCTGAGCCTCGCCGGCCGCCTCGCGCACCGCGGTGATGCGCTCGGGCGTGCGGCCGAGAAGGCCAGGAAACACGCGTTCGAACTCGCCCGGGTGCGGCGTCAGCACATCGTCGCGGTCAAGGGCCGAAAACAGCTCCGGCGGATCGTCGCGAAAGACCGACAGCGCGTCCGCATCCAGGACCAGAGCCGCGCCGGTGCGCGCCAGCGCCAGCACGTTCGATAGCGTGGCCTCGGTGACCCCGGCGGCGGGGCCGATGACCACCGCCTCGACTTTCGACGCCGCCGCCTCCAGTTCCATGTCGGTCTCGAACGGACTGAGCATCACCGCCTCGAGATGGCTGGCGTTGACCATCAGGGCGTCGGGCGGCGAATAGAGGGTCACCAGGCCGGCCCCGATGCGCAGGCCGGCGCGGGCGGAAAGGCGTGCGGCGCCGGTTCGCCAGTCCTCGCCGCTGACCACGATCAGGCTGCCCCGCTGGTGTTTGTGACTGCTCTGGCCCGGCCAGGGAAAGTGGCGAAGCCAGAACGGCGGCCCGTTCTCAAAGGTCTTCGCCGGGCGCTCTCCCAGGCCGATGTCGGCGACCACAACTTCCCCACACAGGCTGCGGCCCGGCTGCAGCGCATGACCCGGCTTCAGGCAATGGAAGGTGACGGTGAGGCCGGCGCGGAAGCTGTCGCCGCCCAGCGGACGAGCGGTGTCACCGGAAAGGCCGCTTGGCGTGTCGATAGCCACCACCCGCTCGGGACTGCCGTTCAGCGCCCGAGCCAGGCGCGCCGCCTCGCCCCCGAGGGGTCGGTTGAGCCCGGCGCCGAACAGGGCGTCGATGACCAGCGTCCCCGGTCTTGGCCTCGCCGAGAGCGGGCCGACCTCGCCCCGCCAGCTCTCCCGCGCTTTGATAGCATCGGCGCTGGTCGGGGCCGCCAAGGCCTCCACCGAAACGCTCCAGCCGGCTTCGGCGAGCTTGCGCGCCGCGACGTAGCCGTCGCCGCCGTTGTTCCCAGGGCCAGCCAGCACCACGGTCGCGCGGGGTTCGAACCGATCGATGATCGCCCTGGCGACCGCCGCGCCCGCCCGCTCCATCAGTTCGGCGCCCGAGGTCCCGGCGGCGATCGCCGCTGCGTCGGCGGCGGCCATTTCGGCGACGGTGAGGATCTCGCGCGCGCTCACAGGACCCCGGTGACCGCCTCGCGGCCACGCTGTACGAGTTTCAATCGGTCCGCCTCGACCGCAAACACGGTGATGGCGGCGTGGTCGGGGCGGAAGCTGATCACTTCGGACCGCCCCTCGACAAGCGAGACGATGGCGTTGATGGCCACGAAGTGGCTGAAGACGGCGGCGCCCGGCCTGGCCAGGACCGCGCCATAAACCCCCCGCCGCCACGCCTCGTAGTCGAGATCGCCGCGGATATCCGGCCAGCGCCCGGCCAGGGCGGCGCGCAGCCACGGCCCTCGCGCTTTGGGCGCAAGATCCTGTGGTGTCGGGATCTCGCCCACCTCGGCGATGACCTCCACCGGCGCGGCGAGCGCTTCGGCCAGCGGCTGCGCCGTCTCGCGACAGCGGCGGAGGGGCGAACTGACAAGGCGCGAGGGGCGTTCGGCGGCGGGCAAGTCCATGAGCGTGCGGCAAGCCGCCAGCGCCTGGCGCACGCCTTCTAGGTCCAGGCCCGGATCATCCTCGCCACCGCCCCAGGCCGAGGCTGGCCTGGCGTGCCGGATCATGTAGATGCGCTGGGTCACTTAGCTGATCCTAAGTGGCGCCCCGACAAGCTCAAGGCGTTTTCGGCGCCTTGCTTGACAGGGCCGGCGCGGGCGCCAATGGAAGGGCCGCAAGCGGGATGCGGAGCGGATGAAGAAGATCGAGGCGATCATCAAGCCCTTCAAGCTCGACGAGGTGAAGGAGGCCCTGCAGGAGCTCGGCCTCCAAGGCATGACCGTCATCGAAGCCAAGGGGTTCGGCCGCCAGAAGGGCCAGACCGAGCTCTATCGCGGGGCCGAATACGTGGTCGACTTCCTGCCCAAGATCAAAATCGAGGTGGTGGTCGAGGACGGCCAGCTCGTCGCCGCGGTCGAGGCGATTCAGAGCGCCGCCCGCACCGGACGCATCGGCGATGGCAAGATCTTCGTCACCGATATCATCGAGGTGGTGCGCATCCGCACCGGCGAAACCGGCGCCAGCGCCATCTGATTTTCATCCATCAGTCGGGGATAGCGAGAGAAGACCATGACGACGCCGAAGGCAGTGCAGGAGAAGATTGCGGCCGAGGAGGTTCGCTATGTGGATCTTCGGTTCACCGACGTGCGCGGCAAGCTGCAGCATGTGACCTTTGACGTGGCGCTGGTGGACGATGAGTTTCTGAG
>DASYGN010000053.1:0-7722 GCA_035999625.1 Caulobacteraceae bacterium
TTGCAGATTACTTTCCGAGACTTGCTGAGGGATGGGGAGATGTTCACATGAAATGGCTGGCTCTTATCGCGCCGCTTATCACCCTTGCCGCGTGCAGCCCGAACAGCTCGCAGACCCAAGCCGCCGCCGCCACAGGCGCCGCCGAAGCGGCCAAGGCCAAAATCGGCGCCATAAAGGCCCAGTACGATGTCGCCACGCCCAATGCCTGCGTGGTCCTCGACAAGGCGACCGCGACCCAATTCCTCGGCGCCGGGACGACGCTGAAGCGCCGGGCCCAGCCCAATCCTCACATGAGCCAATGTCAGTACGCTGGGCCAAAGGGCATGATCACGGTCATGGTCGGTCCCTGGAGCATGGTTCACACCGCCGCCGCGAATGCGAAAGCGGTCACCGGCCTGGGGGACGAGGCCTACAGCAGCCCGAGCGGCCTCGACGTCCGCAAAGGCCAGAAAGGCGTCAACATCGACGTTGAGACTGAATTCGGCGAGTTCTCAGGCAAGGCCGCCGACAGTCTGGAGGCGCGGAACCTGGCAGCTCAGACGAGGGTCGCGCCGGCCATCATCGCCCGGCTCTGACTTTGGGATATGGTGGGCGGCGAGGGGTTCGAACCCCCGACCTCCTGGGTGTAAACCAGGCGCTCTGACCAGCTGAGCTAGCCGCCCAGGTTTAGTTCAACGCGCCCCTGAGGCTCTCGCCGATCTTGAAGCGGGCGGTCTTGAACGCCGGGCTCTTCACCGGCGCGCCGGTCTTGGGGTTGCGGGCCATGCGCGCGGGGCGATGCACCGGAACGAAGCTGCCAAAGCCCACCAGGCGCACCTCCTTGCCGGCTCTGAGCTCCCTGGTCACCGAAGTCACGAAGACGTCGACCGCGCGCTTGGCCTGCGCCTTGTGCAGGCCGGTCTCGCGCGCAATGGCGCTCACCAGTTCAGCCTTGGTCATCAATCTCTCCCCAATGACGGCGGCTTTGTTAGCCTCGCCGCTCCGTCGAAAGGAAAGTCTTAAGACCCGGTTTTCACCGCCGTCAAACGCTGAAAGTCGCACAGGACCATCTAAGTCGGCTGAACCTTCCAGCTCAGGGTGTAGCTGACAGCGCCAGACCGGGAGGCTGCCGCCCAGGGGTCATGATTGTCGAGGGTTCTCGAGCAGAAGGCGGTGTTGGACGGATAGATCTTGATCTGGAACCAACCGTCGGTCGGCGCGGTCAGATCGGTCTGGCCGGCGCTGGTCTGCTGGATATCGGCGGTGTTGGAAAAGGTGGTCAGGCTGTAGGGCCAGAAGCGGGAAAGATAGAAGCGCAGACAGCCGGCGCCGATCGTCGCATCGTAGCGGACATGCACCGCCTGCCCCGCCCGCAGGTGGAAGCGGCCTGAGCCGACGGTGAGCCCCGGGCTGAACTTGGCGTTCGCCAGCGGCGAGCCCGCCCGGCCGCCCAGACCAAAAGCGAACCCTTCGCCGAGCAGGAAGAAGCCGACGTACTGGGCGAGAAACAGCCCCAGTATGGCGGCGGCGAAGACTCCGTGCATGCGCCAGGTGACGTTCACGATTCCCCTCCCAGCGCCGGATTATCTAAGGGTCATCAGTGGGTGACCATCAGGCCGCCTTCGACCTCCTCGGCGGCCGGCGTGGGCGGGACGATCGGCTGGTCTTCCTCTTTCCATTCGATCGGCGTCAGGGGGCCGGTGAGCGCGCGTAGCAGCACCTCGTCGACCGTCGCCACCGGGATGATCTCCAGCCCGGCTTTGACGTTGTCGGGCACGTCGACCAGGTCCTTGGCGTTCTCGGCCGGGATCAGCACCGTCTTGATGCCCGAGCGCAGCGCCGCCAGCAGCTTCTCCCTCAGGCCGCCGATGGGCAGGACCCGCCCGCGCAGGGTGATCTCGCCGGTCATGGCGATATCCTTGCGCACCGGAACCCCGCTCAGCACCGAGACGATGGCCGTGGCCATGGCCACGCCGGCCGAGGGACCATCCTTGGGCGTCGCCCCCTCGGGCACGTGCAGGTGCACATCGGTGGTCTCGAAGGCGCTCGGCTTGACGCCGAAGTGGGTGGCCCGCGAGCGCACGTAGGAGGCCGCCGCGGACACCGACTCCTTCATCACCTCCTTGAGGTTGCCGGTGATCGACATGCGGCCCTTGCCCGGCATCTTCACCGCCTCGATGGTCAGGATGTCGCCGCCGAACTCGGTCCACGCCAGACCGGTGACGATGCCGATCTGATCCTTCTCGTCGGCGAGGCCATGATGGAAGCGGCGCACGCCAGCGTATTTGGCCAGGCGCTCGTCGTCGATCTCCACCGTGAGCAGATGCTCGCGGATCATGTCGCGCACCGCCTTGCGGGCCAGATTGCCGAGCTCGCGCTCGAGCGAGCGGACGCCGGCCTCGCGGGTGTAGTAGCGGATGACATCGTAGATGGCCTTGTCGGGCACGATCCACTCGCCTTCCTTGAGCCCGTGATCCCTGGCCAGCTTGGGCAGCAGGTGGCGCTTGGCGATCTCCACCTTCTCGTCCTCGGTGTAGCCAGGCAGGCGGATGATCTCCATCCGGTCCAGCAGCGGCTGGGGCATGTTCAGCGAGTTGGCGGTGGTCACGAACATCACCTTGGAGAGGTCGTAGTCGACCTCCAGGTAGTGGTCGTTGAAGGTCGAGTTCTGTTCGGGATCGAGCACTTCCAAAAGGGCGCTGGTGGGATCGCCGCGCCAGTCGGCCCCCATCTTCTCGATCTCGTCCAGAAGGAAGAAGGTGTTGGTGGTCTTGGCCTTCTTCATCGACTGGACGATCTTGCCGGGCATCGAGCCGATGTAGGTCCGCCGGTGGCCGCGGATCTCGGCCTCATCGCGCACCCCGCCCAAGGACAGGCGCACGAACTCGCGCCCGGTGGCCTTGGCGATCGAGCGGCCGAGCGAGGTCTTGCCGACGCCGGGCGGACCGACGAGGCAGAGGATCGGGCCCTTGAGGGAGCCGGTGCGCGCCTGCACGGCCAGGTACTCGAGGATGCGTTCCTTGACCTTCTCCAGGCCGTAGTGATCCTCCTCCAGGATCTGCTCGGCGCGGACCATGTCGATGGGCTTGGTCTTGGCCTGTCCCCAGGGAATCGACAGCAGCCAGTCCAGGTAGTTTCGCACCACCGTCGATTCGGCCGACATCGGGCTCATGTTGCGCAGCTTCTTGAGCTCGCCATCGGCCTTGGTCCGGGCTTCCTTGGAGAGCTTGGTCTTCTTGATCCGCTTCTCGAGCTCGATCAGCTCGTCGCGCGCGTCGTCCTGCTCGCCCAGTTCGCGCTGGATCGCCTTCATCTGCTCGTTCAGGTAGTACTCGCGCTGGGTCTTCTCCATCTGGCGCTTGACCCGGTTGCGGATCTTCTTTTCGACCTGCAACACGCTGATCTCGCCTTCCATCAGGGCGTAGACCTTCTCCAGGCGCTTGCCGACGTTGGCGATCTCCAGCAGCTGCTGGCGATCGGCGATCTTGACCGCCAGGTGGGCGGCGATGTTGTCGGCCAGCCGACCGGGTTCGGTGATCTGGGGGATCGCCGCCAGGGCCTCCGGCGGCACCTTCTTGTTCAGTTTCACGTAGGATTCGAACTGTTCGATGACCGCGCGCGACAGCGCCTCGCTCTCTTCGGCGGCGGCGCTTTCCTCGGCGATCTGGATGGTTTCGGCCTCGTAGAATTCGCTCCGCTCGGTGTAGCGCTGCACGGAGGCGCGGCCCTTGCCCTCGACCAGCACCTTGACGGTGCCGTCGGGCAGCTTGAGCAGCTGCAGGACGTTGGCCAGCACGCCGACCTGATAGATGTCCTCGGGGGCTGGATCGTCCTGGTCACGATCCTTCTGGGTGACCAGCAGGATCTGCTTGTCGTTCTTCATCACCTCCTCGAGGGCGTGAACCGACTTCTCGCGGCCGACAAACAACGGCACGACCATGTGCGGAAACACGACGATGTCGCGCAGCGGCAGAACAGGCAGGGTCTTGACGTCGAACATGAGAGCACTCCCGGCCGGCATTCGGGGAGGAGGACCGGCCTCTACGATGTAAACCCGATTCTCGAGCGAGAGATCGGCCAGTGCGCCGGGCAGACTGCCGAGCGGCATTCGCGGCTAATGTGGCGATCGATCGCCGCCTTTCAATTGCCTGGCGCGCAGGTTCGGCGCAGGCGGGCCTTCTCCACCTTGCCCATGGCGTTGCGCGGCAAGGCGTCGACGAAGATCACCCGCTTGGGGCGCTTGAACGCGGCCAGGCGCTCGGAAATCTCGGTCACGATCCGCGCCTCGCTGGGCCGGCCCTCCCCTTCCTCCGCCACCACCACCGCGGTCACCGCCTCGCCGAGGTCCGCATTCGGCAGGCCAATCACGGCGCTTTCGATGACCCCGGACACCGCGTCGATCGCCGCCTCGACCTCGGCCGGATAGACGTTGAGGCCGCCGGAGATGATCAGGTCGCTCGCCCGACCGGCCAGGTGCAGGTATCCCTCGGCGTCGAGATGGCCGACATCGCCGGTCCTGAACCAGCCATCGGCGGTGAACGCCGCCCTGGTCTTGTCCGGCGCGCGCCAGTAGCCGCCAAAGCCGTTGCCGCCCTTGATCTCCACCGCGCCGGCGACGCCGGCGGGGGCGAGGTTTCCGGCATCGTCCACGACTCGCAGCTCCACCCCCGGGAGTGGCGAGCCGACCGATCCGGCGACCCGGCGGCCCGCATAGGGGTTGGAGGTGTTCATCAGCGTCTCGCTCATCCCGTAGCGTTCCAGAATGGCCTTGCCGGTGCGCGCCGCGAAAGCCTCGTGGGTGCTGGCCAGCAGCGGGGCCGAGCCGGAGACGAACAGGCGCATGCCAGCCGCAGCCTCCCTGGTCAGGCCCTCCTGCGCCAGCAGGCGAACATAGAAGGTCGGCACGCCCATGAGCACGCTGGCGCGATCCATGGCCGCGATCACCGCTCCAGCATCGAACCTCGGCTGCAGAAGGATCGAGGCGCCGGCCATGAGCGGCACGTGGGTGGCGATGAACAGACCGTGGACGTGGAAGATCGGCAGGGCGTGGATCAGGATATCGGCGGGGGTGAACCGCCAAGCCGCCACCAGCGCCCTGGCATTGGCCGTGAGCGCGCCGTGGGTCAGCATGGCCCCCTTGGACCGGCCGGTGGTGCCGGAGGTGTAGCAGAGCGCCGCCAGGTCGCTTTCGGCCCTGGGCGCCGTCTCGAACGCCGGCGAGGCGCCGCGCGCCAGGGCGCTAAGGGTAGCGGGCGTCGCGATGCGCACTCTGGGCGCCCGCGCCGCTATCCCAGGGTCGCGCTCGGGATCGACGATGATCAGGGAAGGCTCGGCGTCGGCGATGAAATAGTCGAGTTCGGCCAGGGTGTAGGCGGTGTTCAGCGGCACGATGGCCGCGCCGGCGCGCACGATGGCCAGATAGGCGATGAGGTTGGCCGTCGACTTGGCCGCCTGGACGGCGACCCGGTCGCCTGGCTGCACGTCCAGCTCGCTCAGGGCGTTCGCGTAGCGGGCCGTTTCCTGGTCCAGCTCGGCGTAGCTGTAACCTCGATCCTCGGCCTCCAGCGCCGTGGCGCCGGCCGCGCCGGTGGCGAACAGGGCCTCGAAAAGCGGATTGTTCACCGCTCGCTGGAGCTTCAGGCGGAGACCGTGCCGGTCTTCTTCTCGGCGTAGATCATCAACGGTTGGCCGCGACTCTCGACCACCTCGGCGTTGACCACCACCTCTTCGACGCCCTGCAAGGTGGGCAGCTCGAACATCGTCTCCAGGAGGATGCCCTCGAGGATCGAGCGCAGGCCGCGCGCGCCGGTCTTGCGGGCGATCGCCTTGCGCGCCACCGCCTTGAGCGCATCCTCGGTGAACGCCAAGCCGACGTTCTCCATGTCGAACAGGCGCTGGTACTGCTTGACCAGGGCGTTCTTGGGCTCGGTCAGGATCCTCACCAGCGCCACTTCGTCGAGATCGTCCAAGGTGGCGATTACCGGCAAGCGGCCGATGAACTCGGGGATCAGGCCGAAGCGTTGCAGATCGTCGGGCTCGACCTGGCGCAGGACTTCGCCGGTGCGGCGGTCGTCGGGATCGGCCACCTTGGCCGAAAAGCCGATCGAGGTGCCTTTGCCGCGACTGGTGATGATCTTCTCCAGGCCGGAGAAGGCGCCGCCGCAGATGAACAGCATGTTGGTGGTGTCGACCTGCAGGAACTCCTGCTGCGGGTGCTTGCGGCCGCCCTGCGGGGGCACCGAGGCCACGGTCCCCTCCATGATCTTGAGCAGGGCCTGCTGCACGCCCTCGCCCGACACGTCGCGGGTGATCGAGGGGTTGTCGGACTTGCGGCTGATCTTGTCGACCTCGTCGATGTAGACGATGCCGCGCTGGGCGCGCTCGACGTTGTAGTCGGCCGACTGCAACAGCTTGAGGATGATGTTCTCGACGTCCTCGCCAACGTAGCCGGCCTCGGTGAGGGTGGTGGCGTCGGCCATGGTGAACGGCACGTCGATGATTCGCGCCAGGGTCTGGGCGAGCAGGGTCTTGCCGACGCCGGTCGGGCCGATGAGCAGGATGTTGGACTTGGCCAGCTCGACGTCGTTGTTCTTCTGCGCGTGGTTGAGGCGCTTGTAGTGATTGTGCACGGCGACGGAGAGCACCTTCTTGGCGTGCTCCTGGCCGATCACGTAATCGTTCAGGACTTCGCGGATCTCGCGCGGGGTCGGAACGCCATCCTTGGATTTGACGAAGGTGATCTTCGTCTCCTCGCGGATGATATCCATGCACAGTTCGACGCATTCATCGCAGATGAACACCGTCGGGCCGGCGATCAGCTTGCGCACTTCATGCTGACTCTTTCCGCAGAAAGAGCAGTAGAGCGTACTCTTGCTGTCGCCGCTGGCGGCTTTGGTCATCGTCGTTCTCACTCTCCGAAGCCGGAGCCTCGGGCGTCCTGGCACAACCGCGCGGCGCCACATGCAAACGCGCTGCAAGAGCGCGGGCCGCGACGCCCTTGACATTCCCCGATCCGAGCGCGGATCACAAGCCCGGGATGGTTACCATACCGTGACGGGATGGCGGATTCATCGTCAAACCGCGGGGGCGGGGTCCATATGGGGGCTGATGTGGGGCTCGAACAGGGCGGCGCCGCCTATCGGCCGCTGGTGGCGTTCGATTTCGACGGCACCCTGACCTGGCGCGACAGCTTTCTCGCCTTCCTCGCCTGGCGATTCGGCCCGGTTCGCTTCGCGCTCGGCATGATCAGCCTCGCCCCGGCGGGCCTCGCCTACGCTGTCCATCGCGACCGCGGACGCATCAAGGCCGCCACGGTGAACACCTTCCTCGCCGGGGTTGCGCGCCACGACCTGTTGGCGCAGGCGGACCGTTTCGCCGCCGCCAACGCCCGCCGGCTGCTGCGCCCCGACGCCATCCGCTGCTGGCGCCGCTGGCAGGAGCAAGGCGCCCGGCTGATCATCGTCACCGCCTCGCCCGAGCTGCTGGTGGCCCCGTTCGCGCGCGGACTGGGGGCCGAGGCCGTGCTCGGCACGCGGCTGGCCTTCTCGCCCTCCGAGATCGCCACCGGGGCGCTGGATGGGCTAAATTGCCGCGGGCCGGAAAAGGTCGAGCGGCTGAGCGCGCTGCTTGGCGCTCGCCCGCGTCTGGACGCCGCCTATGGCGACAGCGATGGCGATGTGGAGATGCTGGCGCTGGCCGAGGAACAGGGAATGAAGGTGTTCGGAGAAAAGCCGTGAAGCACGC
>DASYGN010000094.1:0-3287 GCA_035999625.1 Caulobacteraceae bacterium
TGGGAGGAGTTCTATGCCGTGGTGCGCGGCGAAGGCCCTCTGGCCCGCGAGCGGATGGAGGCGCGCATCAACGCCTGGCAGGACGGCGCCTGGGTGCGTGAGGCGGCCATCGTCCACGCCGAAAAACGGAGGGCCGCATGAACCAGTGGCCGCTCTGGGAAGTGTTCGTCCGCTCCAAGGGCGGCATGGCCCACAAGCACGTCGGTTCGGTCCACGCGGCCGACGCCGCCATGGCCCTGGAAGCGGCGCGCGATGTCTATACCCGGCGTCAGGAAGGGGTCAGCCTGTGGGTGACGCCGTCGGCGGCGATCACCGCTTCCGACCCGAAGGACGCCGAAGAACTGTTCGATCCGGCCGAAGACAAGGTCTACCGGCACCCGACCTTCTATTCGATCCCGGCCAGCATCAAGCACATCTGATGGCGACCGCGACCCCCTCCACCCCCCTCCCGGCTTCGCCGGGGCTCCCGCCACGCCAACGGGGAGAGAGGCGCCGGCGTTCTCCTCCCCCTCTGGGGGAGGAGATTGGCGCTGGCGCTCCCCGGCGAAGCCGGGAGGGGGGTTCAGCCTTCCGCACCGCCCTCGCCCTTGGCGATGACGCGCTGGTCCTCGGCCAGCGCCTTGGCGAATGGTGCGGCAAGGCGCCGATGCTGGAGATCGATCTGGCGCTGGCCAACCTCGGTCTCGATCTCCTCGGCCAGGCCAGCTTCCTGCTGGGCTACGCCGGCGAGCTGGAGGGCGCGGGCCGGGACGCCGACGCGCTGGCCTTCCATCGCGATGTCATGGATTTCACCAACTGCCTGCTGGTCGAACAGCCGAACGGCGATTTCGCCCGCACCATCGCCCGTCAGTTCCTGTTTTCCGCTTGGCGAGCGCCCCTGTTCGAGGCCCTGGCGGGATCGGACGACGCGCGGCTGGCGGCGGTGGCCAAGAAAGCGGTCAAGGAAACCGCCTATCATTTGCGCTTCGCGCGCGAGTGGGTGGTGCGCCTGGGCGATGGCAGCGAGGAGAGCCGCGCGCGCATGATCGCCGGTCTCGACTGGTGCTGGCGGTTCGTCGACGAGTTGTTCGAGGACAGCGCCCAATTGCGGCCAGCCTTCGACGCCGAGGTGACGCGCACCTTGGCCGAGGCCGGCCTCGCGGCCCCGAACACCGGCCGCCCGGTGCTGGGCGGGCGCCACGGGCGCCACTCCGAGCATCTCGGCCATCTGCTGGCCGAGATGCAGTTCCTGCCCAGAGCCTACCCGGAGGCGCGCTGGTGACTCGGGCGGACCGCGTTCGCGCGCTTCTCAGCGAAGTCCTCGATCCGGAGATCCCGGTGGTGAGCGTCATTGACCTCGGCATCGTGCGCCAGATCAGCGCCGATGGGCGCGAGGTCGCCATCACCCCGACCTACAGCGGTTGCCCAGCCACCGCGGCCATCGAAACCGCCGTGCGAGCGGCGCTGAGCGCCGCCGGTCTCGGCCAGACGCGACTCACCATCCGCCTCGATCCGCCATGGACCACCGACTGGATCACCGAGGAGGGCCGCGCCAAGCTGCACGCCTATGGCATCGCCCCGCCGTCGCCGGCGGCCAGGCCGAGTTGCCCGCGCTGCGGCTCGAGCGACACGGTCGAGGTCAGCGCCTTCGGCTCGACGCCGTGCAAGGCCCTGTGGCGGTGCCTCACCTGCGCCGAGCCGTTCGACCGCTTCAAGTGCCACTGAATGTCCGCCGCGTTCCACCCGCTGCGCATCGCCGAGGTCCGGCGCGAGACGCCAGACGCGGTCTCCCTGCGCCTCGATCTACCGGACGGGTTGAAGGAAAAATTCGCCTTTCGCGCCGGCCAGCACCTGACTGTCCGTACAGAAATTAATGGCGAGGAGATCCGTCGCAACTACTCCCTGTGCATGGCCCCCCACGAGGGCGAATGGCGCATCGCCATCAAGCAAATCGGCGGCGGCGTCTTTTCGCGATGGGCCAATGCGGATCTCGCCGCCGGCGATGTCATCGAGGTCATGGCCCCGCACGGCGCCTTCACCTGGGCGTTCGACCCGGCCGCGTCGCGGCGCTACGTCGCCTTCGCCGGCGGATCGGGGATCACGCCGATCATCTGTCTACTGAAGACTGCGCTGGAGGTTGAGCCGGCGAGCCGCTTCACGCTGCTTTATGGCAACCGCTCGGCCGCCCAGGTGATGTTCCTGGAGGAGCTGGCCGGCCTGAAAAACCGGTTCATGGACCGCCTGGAGGTGTTTCACTTCCTCGAGGACGAGGAGTCGGAGACCGAACTTTTCAATGGCCGGCTCGACGCGGCGAAGATCGAGGCGGTGCTTTCCGGCCTGGTCGACCCGGCGGGGGTCGATGCCTTCTTCATCTGTGGGCCCGGGCCGATGATGGATGCGGTGGAGGCGGGGCTCCACGCCCGCGGCGTGGCCAGGGATTGCATCCTCATCGAGCGCTTCACCACCGGCCCGGTCTCGGCCGCCCAGGCCGAGGCGGCCCGGCGCATCGAAGCGGCGGCCCAAGGCAAGCGCATGAGCGTGATCCTCGATGGGCGCAGAACCCGGGTCGCCTTCGACGCTGCGAGGGGCAGCATCCTGGAGAGCGCTCGCGCGGCCGGCGTTCCGGCGCCTTTCGCCTGCAAGGGCGGGGTGTGCGCCACCTGCCGCGCCAGGCTGGTCGCCGGCAAGGTGGAGATGAAGGTCAATTACGCCCTGACGGCCGCCGAGCTCGACGCCGGCTACATTCTCACTTGCCAGGCGGCGCCGGCGAGCGACGACGTGGTGGTCGATTACGACGGGTGACGGCCGATGACCCCCTCCACCCCTTCGGGGTCCCCCAGCGGGGGAGGAGAGGCGACGGCGTTCTCTCCCCCCTCTGGGGGGAGGCCCGGCGATAGCCGGGCGGGGGGTCGTCCCGCCAATCCGCCCAGCACCAGATCGCTGGCCAGATCCGCCACCTGATCGGCGCTCACCGGTCCGTCGGCGCGAAACCAGGTGTGGGTCCAGTTGATCATGCCGAAGAACAACATCGCCGCCGGCCGTCGAAGGTCCACGGAAAGACCCGGGCGGATGGCGCTCAGCAGCCGCTCGACATCGGCGATCAGGCGCCGCTGACGGGCCACGATCTCCGCCCGGCGAGCCGGCGGCAAGGCGCCGAGCTCGTTCAACAGCACCTTGTGGCGCGCAGCGGCGCCGACGTAGTGGCCCATGAACGCCCGGGCCAGGGCGCGCAGCTTATCCGGCGGCGACAGATCCTGGGCCAGCACCCGATCGGCGGCTTGGCTGAGCAACCGCAGATGCTGGTCCAT